>NZ_JAHZPZ010000001.1 GCF_019929665.1 Streptococcus infantis
TGGGCGCGTAGCTCAGGTGGTTAGAGCGCACGCCTGATAAGCGTGAGGTCGGTGGTTCGAGTCCACTCGTGCCCATTAATAGGAGAATTACTCAAGAGGCTGAAGAGGACGGTTTGCTAAATCGTTAGGTCGGGTAACCGGCGCAAGGGTTCGAATCCCTTATTCTCCGTAATTAAAGAGCTTTATAGCTCTTTTTTTTATTGCCTTAGTCTTATATTATTCTTTTTATAACTCTTAAACATTTGATATAATGTAAGTGACATTACTAGAATAGTTAGATAACGATAAAGGAGTTTGTTATGGAAGTAAAGAGTATTTTAGGAGGTTTACTAGTTCTATTTATAAGCCTTTTTATGTTTGCTTGTAGTAATCATAGTTCCGAAAATTCTAATCAGGGACTTAGTTTATCAACAACTGTTAGTCAATCAAATACTAGTGAACAAACATCCGTAGAGGCTAAGAAAAATTTTAAAGAATTCTACAAGCCAGTTTTTGATAATTATCAAAAAATACTTTCTACACCGAAGGATGTAAATGCAATCGCTGAACTCTATAAGACTTTACAAGGCGGTGAACGCCCGATCAATAGTTGGTCAGTTGAAAATGCGGTTTATCAAGCTGATAAGATGAGTTTTGCTTATGCGGATCTTAATAAAGATGGTGTAGAGGAATTGTTAATAGGCGTTGAGCAATCTAATGGTGATTATTTTATTTCCGGTCTTTATTATCTCGTAAATGAGAAACCGATACTTTTAGCAGAAGGATTTGTAGCTGGTCATGGTGGGGCAAGAAATTCTATGAATATCTATAAGGATGGAGATATCTTAGAATTAAGCTGGTCATCTGGTACAGGTGAAGGTAGGGGAGTACTTTATCATCTGAATTCTAGCCAGCAAGCAGCAAGTAAAGTCCAGGAACAGGACATTCGTGTACCAGGTAACAAAAGTTTGCATTCTGACTTTGGTAAAGCAGAGGCAGATTTAATGAATTTCAAGCAACTTGACTGGCAGAAATTCGAAACTTCTACTAGCAGGACTATTTCTGGTGAGAAACAAAAGGCTCCTTGGAATACCAATAAATCTGCGAAATTGGAAGCCTTTATTAAAGGATGGGGAGAAAGACTTGGGCAACCCAATTACAAAAAGGGAATTTCAGGAGGAGATGTTGGTGCGGATAATCTCTATACCTTTGGAAATGGACCAAGCGAAAAAATGGATGTTGTATACACGGATACAGGTTTAGGGAACGCTAAGTACAGAATCGTGGAGCGCTATAGTAACTGGGATAAATATCCGGATGTGCACAGCTACTTCTTTGCGATAACCAATACAGGAGAAGCGATTGTTTTTCATTCACCGACAACTAATGGTGGGATTATGTACTTGAAACCAACCGAAAATACAGAAATACAAGCAGAGTTTAAACGTTTGGTGGAAGAAGAATAATCAATCATAATGGAGAGTTTGGCCTTAGCCAAACTCTTTTTCTTATATATGATTTCAAATCAAAATTGTTGACAGATGTAATTTCTAGTATTACAATATTATGATAACGATTACACTCTTATAAAAAGTGAGATAAGGATCTTAGCTTTTAAGGAGATGGTGAGGAAGAATATGATTGAATATAAACATGTAGCCTTGCGCTACACGGATAAGGACATTTTAAAAGATGTCAATCTCCGCATTGAAAATGGAGAATTCATGGTGCTAGTGGGTCCTTCAGGGTCTGGAAAGACCACCATGATCAAGATGATTAACCGTCTTTTGGAGCCGACAGATGGCAATATTTATATGGATGGGAAACGCATCAAGGACTATGATGAACGAGAATTACGTCTTTCTACTGGTTATGTTTTGCAGGCCATTGCTCTCTTTCCTAACTTGACTGTTGCTGAAAATATAGCATTGATTCCTGAGATGAAGGGCTGGAGTAAGGAACAAATAGCCTCTAAAACAGAAGAACTCTTGGACAAGGTGGGTCTGCCTGCTGCAGAGTATGCAGAGCGCATGCCTAGTGAGTTATCAGGTGGGGAGCAACAACGGATTGGCATTGTGCGGGCCATCATTGCAGAGCCAAAAATCTTACTGATGGATGAGCCTTTCTCTGCTCTCGATGCTATTTCTCGCAAACAGCTACAGTCTCTTACCAAAGACTTGCACAAAGAGTTTGGTATGACGACTATTTTCGTGACTCATGATACGGACGAGGCCTTAAAATTAGGCGATCGAATTGCTGTTTTACAGGATGGGGAGATTTGCCAGGTCGCTGACCCTGAAACAATTTTACAAGCACCTGCGACAGACTTTGTAGCAAACTTGTTTGGAGGTGGCCTTCATGTCTAATTTCATTTCAACCTTTCAGGAGCGATTTAGTGAATGGGTAATAGCTCTGGGACAACACTTACAATTATCTCTTTTGACCTTATTGGTCGCTATTTTTCTGACCATCCCACTTGCGGTTTATCTAAATAGTCACAAAAAAGTAGCGAATTGGGTGCTACAAGTTGCGGGTATCTTCCAGACCATACCCTCAATGGCTTTATTGGGTCTCTTTATTCCTTTCATGGGAATTGGAACCTTACCAGCCCTCACAGCCCTTGTTATTTACGCTATTTTTCCGATTTTAGAAAATACGATTACAGCCTTGAACGGCATTGATCCTAGTCTTGAGGAGGCAGGGATTGCTTTTGGAATGACTAAGTTGGAGCGACTCAAGAAGTTTGAAATTCCACTTGCCATGCCTGTCATTGTATCGGGAGTTCGTACAGCAACTGTTATGATCATTGGGACAGCAACTTTAGCCGCTCTTGTGGGAGCTGGAGGATTGGGCTCATTTATCCTTTTGGGAATTGATCGTCGGAATGCTAGTCTGATTTTAATCGGTGCAATCTCATCAGCTATTTTGGCCATTCTCTTTAATGTTGTTCTCAAATGGTTGGAAAAGGCAAAGTTGCGTACAATTGTTGCAGCCTTTGCTGTTATGGTGCTTGGTTTGGGAGCAAGTTATGCTCCAAGCATGATTCCTCAGAAAGAAAAAGAAAATCTAGTCATTGCTGGGAAGTTGGGACCTGAGCCAGAAATTCTTATGAATATGTATAAACTTCTCATCGAGGAAAATACGGATATGACGGTGACGGTCAAGCCTAACTTTGGGAAGACAGATTTCCTTTATCAAGCGCTGAAAAAGGGCGATATCGATATCTATCCAGAATTTTCTGGAACAGTGACAGAGAGTCTCCTCCAACCATCTCCACAAATTGGGCATGACCCAGAAAAGGTTTACGAGGTGGCTCGTGATGGCATTGCCAAACAGGATCAACTAGCCTTTCTTAAACCCATGGCTTATCAAAATACTTATGCTATAGCAGTTCCCAAAAAAATTGCGCAAGAATATGGGCTTAAGACGATTTCAGACTTGAAAAAAGTAGAAGGACAGCTCAAGGCGGGATTCACTCTAGAGTTTAATGACCGTGAGGATGGAAACAAGGGCTTGCAGTCTGTTTATGGATTGAATCTCAATGTGGCAACCATGGAGCCAGCTCTTCGCTACCAAGCCATCCAGTCAGGGGACATTCAAATTACAGATGCTTACTCAACAGATGCTGAAATTGCTCGCTATGATTTAGTGGTTTTGGAGGATGATAAACAACTCTTCCCTCCATACCAGGGCGCTCCACTCATGAAAGCTAAATTACTCGAAAAACATCCTGAGTTGGAAGTTATTCTTAATAAACTAGCTGGTAAAATCACCGAGAGCCAGATGAGTCAGATGAACTATCAGGTTGGTGTGGAAGGTAAATCAGCTGAAGAAGTGGCGCGTGATTTTCTAGTCCAGGAAGGATTGTTGAAGAAGTAAACTCTAGTTAGCTTTAGCTACGAACTTGTTCAAATAAGTTAGAATGATAAACCCATCTTGCTTTTGTGCAGGATGGGTTTTTGTGTAAGTTTAAGTCAAGAAATAAATACAATTAGCTAATCTAATAGAATTAAAAGTGTAAGAACTAGAGTAGTTTTTTTTCAGACTTCATTTCCATGACGTCTAAGTAAAATCTCACTACTTGGTCTTCTTTATAAGATTTCCCCTTTTTCAGCCACCAGGTCAATGTCTCGATAAAGTTAGTTACAACAAAGTGCTTGAGAAAGGAGGATGGAATGTTAGGATAGGAAACTTGCAAGTCCTCTGCTACCATAGGGTAAACATGGTGTTCCAGTTCTTTCTGTAATTGACGGAGGAAGTAGTCATTTTTTGAGAAAAGAAGACTGGTCACGTGGTCTTGATTTTTCTTAAAATGCAAAAAAATATGTGTCAAATATGCTTCGATGTTAATATTTTCCTCGCGTTCAAAAAGATGGTGAAAGAGATAGCGGCAAAGCTCGTCTAGGAGTAATTCTTTACTTTCATAATGGCTATAAAAGGTGGAACGACCAACATCTGCTAGGTCTATTATCTCCTGAACGGTGATTGTTTCAAAGTTTTTTTGATTTAGTAATTGCAAAAAAGCAGCATAGATGGCTTTTCGAGTCTTGGTAATGCGACGATCTTGAGTACTCATATGGACAATTTGAACAAACTGTTCAGTAACGTACATAGCGAACAGTTAGCCCCTATCCTTTCTTTTTGGAATGAGAGATAATACTAGTAAAGATAATAATTATACTACTACTATTATACCAAAGGAGAATAAAAAAATGACAACAAATCGTGCTGTTTGGCTGGCTTTTTTCTTAAATCTAAGCTTTGCCATTGTTGAATTTATCGCAGGTGGAGTATTTGGTTCGAGTGCTGTTCTTGCTGACTCTGTTCATGACTTGGGAGATGCAATCGCAATTGGGCTATCAGCCTTTCTAGAAACAATCTCCAATCGTGAAGAGGATAGTCATTACACCTTGGGCTACAAACGATTTAGCCTCCTAGGAGCTTTGATAACGGCTGTGATTCTTATGACAGGATCTGTACTTGTCATTTTGGAAAATATCACAAAAATGTTTCATCCACAACCTGTTAATGATAAGGGCATCCTCTGGCTTGGAATCATTGCGGTTACTATAAATGTGTTAGCAAGTTTAGTGGTTCGTAAAGGAAAAACAAAGAATGAATCTATTCTTAGCCTGCATTTTCTAGAAGATACTCTGGGCTGGCTGGCTGTTATCCTGATGGCAATTATTCTCCGATTTACAGACTGGTATATTTTAGATCCGCTCTTATCTCTTGTCATTTCTTTCTTTATTCTATCAAAAGCCATTCCACGTTTTTGGTCTACTCTCAAGATTTTCTTGGATGCTGTGCCAGAAGGAGTAGATATCAAGCAAGTCAAGAGTCGCCTAGAGCAATTGGAATATGTTGCTAGTGTCAATCAGCTCAATCTCTGGACTATGGATGGTTTGGAGAAAAATGCCATTATCCATGTTTGTCTCGAGAATGTCAAACATATGGAAGTTTGTAAAGAATCCATTCGAGACTTACTCAAAGATTGTGGTTTTCAAAATATTACCATTGAGGTAGATGCAGACTTAGCAAGTCACCAAATCCATAAGCGCAATATGGCAGAGCTAGAAGGAAGCTATGATCACGATCATCATCATTGATGAGGCGTAGTATAAGTGAGCAAAAGATTCATAAAAAGTGTATACTTGAAGTAAGTTAGATACAGAGAGGTAAATGTTTATGAAATCAGCAGTTTACACAAAAGCAGGTCAGGTTGGCATTGAGGTAATCAAACGTCCAAGCATTCAAGAAGCGGATGATGTGATTATCCGTGTGGTTCGTGCCTGCGTATGTGGTTCAGACTTATGGAGTTACCGAAATCCAGATATTAAAGCGGGACATAAAAATAGTGGACACGAAGCGATTGGAATCGTTGAAGAAACTGGAGAAGCCATCACAACGGTCAAGCCAGGTGACTTTGTCATCGCGCCTTTCACTCATGGTTGTGGAGAGTGTGATGCCTGTCGTGCTGGTTATGATGGGACTTGTGACCGCCATATTGGCACCAACTGGTCAGGTGGTGTCCAGGCTGAGTATATCCGTTTCCATTTTGCCAATTGGGCACTTGTAAAAATCCCTGGACAACCGTCCGATTATACAGAAGGGATGCTTAAATCCCTCTTGACTCTGGCTGATGTCATGCCGACTGGCTATCATGCAGCGCGTGTGGCTAATGTGCAAAAAGGCGACAAGGTTGTCGTTATTGGGGATGGGGCTGTTGGCCAATGTGCTGTCATTGCGGCTAAGATGCGTGGAGCTTCACAAATTATCCTTATGAGTCGTCACGAAGATCGACAACAAATGGCCTTGGAGTCAGGAGCGACAGCTGTTGTGGCCGAACGTGGTGAAGAGGGCATTGCAAAGGTGCGTGAAATCCTCGGAGGAGGAGCAGATGCATCACTTGAGTGTGTTGGTACTGAGGCGGCTGTTGAACAGGCTCTGGGTGTCCTTCATAATGGCGGTCGTATGGGAATTGTTGGTGTGCCTCACTATAATAACCGTGCCCTTGGTTCGACCTTTGCTCAGAATATTTCTGTTGCGGGTGGAGCAGCTTCTGCAACAACATACAATAAGCAATTCTTGCTCAAAGCTGTTCTTGATGGAGATATCAATCCAGGCCGTGTCTTTACTTCAAGCTATAAACTGAAAGATATCGACCAAGCTTATAAGGCTATGGATGAACGCAAGACTATCAAGTCTATGATTGTGATGGATTAATACTCTTCGAAAATCTCTTCAAACCACGTCAACTCTATCTGCAACCTCAAAACAGTGTTTTGAGCTGACTTCGTCAGTCTTATCCACAACCTCAAAGCAGTGCTTTGAGCAACCTGCGGCTAGCTTCCTAGTTTGCTCTTTGATTTTCATTGAGTATAAAAAGAAAAACCTAATAGGATTTGAGAATCTCTATTAGGTTTTTTTATGTTCAAGTGTTGTGCTTAATGCAAGGTGCTTTCTCTTAACGTCAGTTTGGTTCCAAGCATAGTGAGACTTGGAATTTTACGCCCATGAAGAACTTCTCTGTTCAAAATATCCATTCCTGTGCGTCCCATTTCTTCGGTGTAGACTGAGATACTGGAAAGGGGTGGGAACACTTGCTTGGTTAGAATAGTATCATTAAAGGAAATAATGCTGACGCGCTCTGGGATGCTGATGCTGGCTTCTTGAAGGGCGCGAAGAGCACCGATTGCCAAACTATCACTGGCTGCAAAAAAGGCTTGTGGAAGTTTATCTCCTAATTTTTCGATAGCCTCTTTCATCAAGTCATATCCAGATTGGGCAGTAAATAGTCCTTGGAAAATGAATTTATCGTTATAAATTCCTTTTTCTTGTGTATAGGATTTAAAGTAACCTAAGCGTTTGTCTGCGATGACTTCTTCTTGGTCAGTAGTAGTTTCAAGACCGGATAAGATACCAATCTTCTTAATCCCGTGGTCTGTAAAGTAATCAACCACCTGTCTAACAGCATTATTAAAATCTGTAATGACACAGGTATGGCCAAGGGCAATTGTATTACTATCTAAAAATACTAGGGGTTTGTGATATTCCTCAAATGAGGCAATCTGTGCTTGGCTGAATTTTCCAATACAAAGAATTCCAATGACTTCTTCGCTAAGCGTGAAAGGTTGATCGTTGAAATAACGCAAGATTTCGTAATCTAACTCTTGGGCTCTATTTTCGATTCCTAGTCGAATCTGATAGTAGTAGAGGTCTTCTAACTCTCCTTGTTCACTGACCCATTGGATTATGGCGATTTTCTGTTTGAGTTTATGTGATTCACCTGTTTTGAGATGTTTGGTGTAGCCTAGTTCTTCGGCGACAGTTAAAATACGATGTCGGGTTTCTTCTGTGACAGATAGACTCTGATCGCGATTGAGGACACGGGATACAGTTGCGATTGAAACAGAGGCTAGCTGAGCGATATCTTTGAGTGTAGCCATAATTCCCCTCCTTTTTAGGTTATTATAGCATATTTTTCTTACTTTTTACTCATAGTTTAGTAAAATATCGGTAAAAATGTTGACCAAAGCAAAACCCTTGGGTACAATAGAAGAAAACGATTACAAGGTAAACTTTTTTACCTAACAAATTGTCAAAGGAGAATTCATATGACACAACATCTTACTGCTGATGCACTTCGCAAGGATTTTCTTGCTGTTTTTGGTCAAGAAGCAGACCAAACCTTCTTCTCACCAGGGCGCATCAACTTGATCGGGGAACATACTGACTATAACGGTGGCCATGTTTTCCCAGCAGCTATCTCACTAGGAACTTATGGGGCCGCACGCAAGCGTGATGACCAAGTCTTGCGTTTCTACTCAGCAAACTTTGAGGATAAAGGAATTATCGAAGTTCCTCTAGCTGACCTTAAGTTTGAGAAAGAGCACAACTGGACCAACTATCCAAAAGGTGTCCTTCATTTCTTGCAAGAAGCTGGGCATGTGATTGACAAAGGTTTTGATTTCTATGTCTTTGGGAATATCCCAAATGGTGCGGGCTTGTCTTCTTCTGCATCCTTGGAGCTTTTGACAGGTGTCGTGGCAGAATACCTCTTTGACCTAAAATTGGACCGTCTAGACTTAGTTAAAATCGGAAAATTGACAGAAAATAACTTTATCGGTGTTAACTCTGGTATCATGGACCAATTTGCTATCGGTATGGGTGCAGACCAACGTGCTATTTACCTAGATACTAACACTCTAGAATACGACTTGGTTCCTCTTGATTTGAAGGACAATGTCGTTGTGATTATGAATACCAACAAACGCCGTGAGCTAGCAGATTCTAAGTACAATGAACGCCGTGCTGAGTGTGAAAAAGCAGTGGAAGAACTTCAAGTTGCCTTGGATATCCAGACTTTAGGTGAATTGGACGAGTGGGCTTTTGATGAATATAGCTACCTGATCAAAGACGAAAATCGTTTGAAACGTGCTCGCCACGCAGTTCTTGAAAACCAACGTACCCTTAAAGCGCAAGCAGCACTTCAAGCGGGAGATTTGGATAAGTTTGGTCGTTTGATGAATGCGTCTCACGTTTCTTTGGAACATGACTACGAAGTGACTGGTTTGGAATTGGATACCCTTGTTCATACGGCTTGGGCTCAAGAAGGTGTTCTTGGTGCTCGTATGACAGGAGCAGGTTTTGGTGGTTGTGCCATTGCCCTGGTTCAAAAAGATGTGGTTGAGGCCTTTAAAGAAGCTGTTGGTAAGCACTACGAAGAAATTGTTGGCTATGCACCAAACTTCTATATCGCTGAAGTTGCAGGTGGGACTCGCGTCTTAGATTAGGAGAGAAGGATATGGAAGCTGTAATATTTGATTTAGATGGCTTATTAGCCGATACTGAAATCATTTCTCTAAAAGTTTATCAAGAATTGCTTAGAGATTTTGGAATTCCTTTCACAGAAGAAACTTATTCTAGAGACTACAGTGGACATAGGGAAGAGGAGAATGTTCAACGATTTTTGGATACCTATGATTTACCCTGGAACTTTGACCAAACCTTGGCTAAAGTTTATGAACTGGAAGCTCAAATCTTAGCTCAAGGTGTAAATTTAAAAAAAGGTGCTAAAAATTTGCTTACTTATTTGCAAAGAGAAGGCGTTCCAATCGCTTTAGCAACATCAAGTGTTGAATCTCGAGCTAGAATGATCTTGGATAGTAATGGTATACTATCCCTATTTGACCATCTAGTTTTTGCAAAAGATGTGAAGCGAAGTAAACCATACCCTGATATATTTTTAAAGGGCTGCAGTGATTTGAACGTTTTACCAGAGAATTGCTTGGTACTAGAGGATAGTGAAGCAGGGATTGAAGCGGCATCTAGAGCTGGGATTCCAGTTATTTGTATTCCAGATTTAAAAATACCAGCACAGTCTTTCTTAAATAAAACAGAACAAGTTTTTCAGGATTTGGATGCTGTTAGAGACTATTTAGAAAGTCAGAAGGAGGTTTTCTAGTGACCTTAGTAGAAAAATTTGTTACCAAAGTCATTGCAGAAAGCACCTTTGAAGAGTTGGATCGTATATATCTGACCAATCGTGTCTTGGCTTTGGTTGGAGATGAAGTTCTCGAAGTCAAGACTGACCAAGATAAGTTGATTGACCTTAAAGATCAGCTTGTCGAGGAAGCCGTTCGATTAGGGAAGATTGAAGATAGTCTGGCTGCGCGTGAAATTCTTGGAGCTGACCTCATGGACTTGGTAACGCCGTGTCCAAGTCAGGTTAATCGTGATTTTTGGGCTACTTATGCCCAGTCACCAGAGCAGGCAATTGCGGACTTCTACCAACTCAGTCAGAAGAATGACTACATCAAACTAAAGGCCATCGCAAAGAATATTGCTTATCGTGTACCGTCTGACTACGGTGAACTGGAGATTACCATCAATCTCTCTAAGCCTGAAAAGGATCCAAAGGAGATTGCGGCAGCCAAGTTAGTCAAATCTAGTAACTATCCTCAATGTCAGCTTTGTATGGAAAATGAAGGCTACCATGGTCGTGTCAATCATCCTGCTAGAAGCAATCATCGCATCATTCGTTTTGATATTTCTGGGCAGGAGTGGGGCTTCCAGTATTCGCCTTACGCTTACTTTAATGAGCACTGTATTTTCCTAGACAGCAAGCATCGTCCTATGGCTATTAGTCGCCAAAGCTTCGAGCGTTTGTTAGCAATTGTGGAGCAGTTTCCAGGCTACTTTGCTGGTTCAAATGCTGATTTGCCAATCGTGGGTGGCTCCATCCTGACCCATGATCATTATCAAGGTGGGCGCCATGTATTCCCAATGGAAGTGGCTCCTATTCAGAAAAGCGTTACCTTTGTAGGTTTTAAAACGGTTAAAGCAGGGATTGTTCAATGGCCTATGTCCGTCATTCGACTAACTTCAGATTCTAAAGAGGATTTGACAGAACTAGCGGATAAAATCTTACTAGCTTGGCGTCAATACTCTGATCCAAGTGTACAGGTCTTGGCAGAAAGTGATGGAACACCGCACCATACCATTACTCCAATAGCCCGTAAACGAGATGGACAGTTTGAGTTGGATTTGGTCTTGAGGGATAATCAAACATCCCCAGAGCATCCAGATGGTATCTATCATCCCCACAAGGATGTCCAACATATCAAGAAGGAAAATATCGGCTTGATAGAGGTTATGGGATTGGCTATCTTGCCACCACGCTTGAAGGAAGAAGTGGAGCAAGTAGCAGCTTACCTAGTCGGAGAGGATGTTTCTATTGCGGATTATCACCAAGAATGGGCAGATGAGTTGAAGGGAAGTCATCCTGGATTGACTGATAAAGACCAAGCTCTCGAAATTGTCCAAGAATCTGTGGGTGAAATCTTTACTCGGGTGTTGGAAGATGCAGGAGTTTATAAGCAAACCGAAGAAGGACAAGCAGCCTTTATGCGCTTTGTGGAGCAGGTTGGTATTTTGCCCGAATAAGTGCTTGTCTCTTGCGTAGAGTCTTGAAAAGTAGTATCATAGTGTCGTTTGAAATATCAGGAGGAACGTATGAAAGATTTTCACTTTGACGCTATATCTGCCTTTGAAAATTACGAAATTGAAAAAATGAGAGACGGTCACGTTGTGGTGACAACAAAAGTAGTGGACTCTTCACTCAACTACTATGGAAATGCTCATGGAGGCTATCTCTTTACCCTATGTGACCAAATCAGTGGACTTGTGGTGATTTCGCTAGGATTAGACGGGGTGACACTCCAGTCTTCCATCAACTATCTGAAAGCTGGAAATCTAGGAGATGTTCTCACTATCAAAGGAGAATGTGTCCATCAAGGACGTACCACTTGTGTCGTCGATGTTGACATCATCAACCAAGATGGCCGAAATGTCTGCAAGGCAACCTTCACCATGTTTGTCACAGGACAACGATCTGAAGATAGACAGGTGAGGATATAGGAAACAAAAAAAGAGGCACATGCCTCTTTTTTATTACTTTTCCACTCTAATGATTTATCATTCTATTCGCTAAATCTTAAAAAATAGCCATCTGGGTCTAAAACTGCAAATTCATGAGGGTAGATATATTGTTCACCAACACGAAATTCTCTTTTAGTCAAAGGACGATGAATAGGATAGTTGGATTCTAACAATTTCTGATGGAGCCTAGGGACATCCTTGATACCAAAGGAAATATTGACACCACGCCCGAAAGGATAAGTCAGTTGGGATAATTCTTCTGCGTTGCCTTCTTCTAGCATAAGTTGGCAGTTTTCAAGCGAAAGGAAGAGAAATTTTTCCTCTGGACGCTCGTATTCGACAGAGAATCCCAATAAGTCGCAGTAGAAGTGACGCGATTTCTCGATATCCGATACGACAAATTCAGGGATGACAGCTTGATAGTCCATTCGTTTTCTCCTTAGAAATCAATCTCCAAGACAATCGGTGTATGGTCTTGGCGTGCGCCTGAGTCAATCATGTCTGACTTGGTAACTTTGTCTGCTACACGGTTACTTGTGAGCCAGTAGTCGATTCTCCAGCCTGTGTTGTTGATTTTTGAAGTCTTGCTGCGTTGTGCCCACCAAGTATAGCGTTCTGGCACATCTCCATGGACATGACGGAAGGTGTCTGTAAATCCTTTGGCTAAAAGGTTTGTAAATCCTTCACGTTCTTCGTCTGTAAATCCTGGTGAACGGCGGTTGCTGGCTGGGTTGGCAAGGTCAATTTCCTTGTGGGCAACGTTATAGTCACCTGTAGCAAGGACAGGTTTTTGCTTATCTAATTCAGCCAAGTATTCAGCATATTTGACATCCCAGACTTGACGTTCTTCCAAGCGTTTGAGGCCATCTCCAGCATTAGGAGTGTAAACTTGAGTCACGAAAAATGTATCAAATTCTAGGGTAATGATGCGTCCTTCCGAGTCCATAGTAGAAGGGGCACCGATTTCTGGGAAGCTAATAGTTGGAGTCAGTTCTTTCTTATAGAGAAACATAGTTCCAGCATAGCCTTTACGAGCAGGTTCTTGAGAGGAACGCCAAGTATTTTCATATCCAGGGAAGAGTTCTTCTAACACCTCGAGATGTTTTTTAGTAGGCCCTGTAGCTGAAAGCTTGGTTTCCTGGATAGCGATGATATCAGCATCTTCGGCTACCAATGTTTGGAGGACGTCTTGTGACAATTTCGCACGCGCAGAGTCACTCGTGAGTGCAGCGTTTAGGGAATCAATATTCCATGAGATAAGTTTCATAGTGTGTACCTTTTCATTCAGATTATAGACAATATTATACCAGAAAAAGAAGTATTTCCCCAGCGTATGGTTTGAAAAATCCAGGTCATTCCTATATAATAAAGAATGATTTATGTAAAAGATTGAAAATAAATGAAATGTTACTCCTTTGAGTATCTTTATCGCTGAATATGACAAAGTTTAAGTTAGTGTCATCACCTAAGAATAGGAAAAACCTGAGGCAGTCGCCTCAGGTTTCCATTTGTCATTAGAAAGGAATTTTATGTCCATCATCCAAAAACTCTGGTGGTTTTTTAAATTAGAAAAACGCCGTTACCTCATCGGAATCGTAGCTTTGGTTTTGGTTTCTGTACTAAACCTCATCCCACCTATGGTCATGGGGCGCGTGATCGATGCCATTACTTCGGGACGATTAACACAAGATGAGCTCCTGCTTCATCTCTTTTATCTCCTGCTGGCAGCTTTCGGGATGTACTACCTGCGTTATGTTTGGCGCATGTATATCCTAGGGACCTCCTACCGACTTGGACAAATTATGCGTTCAAGACTATTTGAGCATTTTACAAAAATGTCGCCTGCTTTTTACCAGAATTATCGAACTGGGGATTTGATGGCTCACGCAACCAATGATATCAATGCTCTGACTCGTCTAGCAGGTGGTGGTGTCATGTCGGCGGTGGATGCCTCTATCACGGCCTTAGTGACTCTCTTGACCATGCTCTTTAGCATCTCGTGGCAGATGACCTTGGTTGCCATTCTACCTTTGCCATTTATGGCCTATGCGACTAGTCGTCTGGGGAGAAAGACCCATAAAGCTTTCGGAGAATCACAAGCAGCCTTTTCTGAACTCAACAATAAGGTTCAAGAATCTGTATCAGGTATCAAGGTAACCAAGTCCTTTGGCTATCAGTCTGATGAATTGGCATCTTTCCAGGAGGTCAATGATTTGACCTTCCAAAAGAATCTGCAAACCATGAAATATGATAGTCTCTTTGACCCCATGGTTCTACTCTTTGTTGGTTCTTCCTATGCCTTAACTCTCTTAGTGGGTGCCTTTATGGTGCAAGCAGGACAAGTAACCGTTGGTAATCTGGTCACCTTTATCTCTTACTTGGATATGTTGGTATGGCCTTTGATGGCGATTGGTTTTCTCTTTAATATTACTCAAAGAGGGAAGGTTTCTTATCAACGAATCGAGAGTCTTTTGTCCCAAGAGTCACCTGTCAAGGACCCAGAATCTCCACTTGACGGGATTGAAAATGGGCGCTTAGACTATGCCATTGATCGTTTTGCCTTTGAAGACGAAGAGACGCTGAGAGATATACATTTTAGTCTCGAAAAAGGGCAAACCTTGGGCTTGGTTGGACAGACTGGTTCAGGGAAAACAGCTTTGATTAAATTGCTCCTACGTGAGTATGACGTTGACCAAGGAGCTATTTATCTAAATGGTCATGACATTCGTGACTATCGACTAGCTGACTTACGAAGTTTGATGGGATACGTCCCACAGGACCAATTTCTCTTTGCTAGTTCTATCTTAGAGAATATTTGTTTTGGGAATCCTGATCTACCTTTCTCAGCAGTAGAAGAAGCGACTCAGTTGGCTCAAGTCTATCAAGACATTCAAGCCATGCCTGAGGGGTTTGATACAGTTATCGGGGAAAAAGGTGTCAGTCTATCTGGTGGGCAAAAGCAACGTCTGGCTATGAGTCGGGCTATGATTTTAAATCCTGATATCTTGATTTTAGATGATTCCTTGTCAGCTGTGGATGCTAAGACAGAGTTCGCGATCATCGATAATCTCAAGGAAACTCGCAAAGATAAAACGACTATCATCACTGCCCATCGTCTCAGTGCAGTTGTTCATGCTGATTTGATCTTGGTTATGCAAAATGGACAGATTATCGAACGTGGGACTCATGAGGACTTACTAGCCTTGGATGGTTGGTATGCCCAAACCTACCAGTCTCAACAGTTAGAAATGAAAGGAGAAGAAGATGCGGAATAAACAAGAACAATGGGCTGTATTAAAGCGTTTGTTGTCTTATCTTAAGCCTTATGGGCTCCTCACCTTTTTAGCCTTAGCTTTTCTCCTTGCGACGACTGTTGTTAAGAGTATTATCCCCCTGGTAGCTTCGCACTTTATCGACCAGTATCTAAACAACCTTAATCAGCTTGCTGTTACAGTTTTGCTAGTTTACTATGGTCTCTACATTCTTCAAACTATTGTCCAATATGTGGGGAATCTCCTTTTTGCGCGCGTGTCCTACAGCATCGTTAGAGATATCCGACGTGATGCCTTTGACAATATGGAGAAGCTAGGCATGTCTTACTTTGATAAAACGCCTGCAGGCTCTATTGTCTCTCGTTTGACAAATGACACCGAGACTATCAGTGATATGTTCTCAGGGATCTTATCTAGCTTTATCTCGGCAGTCTTTATATTCGTGACGACCCTTTATACCATGTTAGTTCTGGACTATCGTCTGACTGCTTTAGTCTTGCTCTTTCTGCCTTTGATTTTCCTTTTGGTCAATCTCTACCGTAAAAAATCTGTCAAGGTCATTGAAAAAACCAGAAGTCTACTGTCAGATATTAACAGTAAGCTGACCGAAAATATCGAAGGAATTCGTATTATTCAAGCCTTTAACCAAGAAAAACGCCTGCAAGATGAGTTTGATGAGATAAACCAGGAACACCTAGTCTACGCTAATCGTTCAGTAGCCTTGGATTCTCTCTTTTTACGTCCAGCTATGAGTTTGTTGAAGCTGTTGGGATATGCAGTTTTGATGGCTTACTTTGGCTATCGCGGTCTTTATCTAGGAATAACGGCAGGAACTATGTATGCCTTTATCCAGTACATCAACCGTCTCTTTGATCCTCTCATCGAGGTAACGCAAAACTTTTCTACTCTTCAGACCTCCATGGTGTCAGCAGGACGTGTTTTTGCGCTGATTGATGAGTCAAACTATGAACCGGTCCAAGAAAATGGACAAGCCGAGATTCAAGAAGGAAATATTCGCTTTGAGCATGTGTCCTTCTCTTATGATGGGCAACACCAAATTCTAGATGATATTTCCTTTACCGTCAATAAAGGAGAAACCATTGCTTTTGTCGGTCATACGGGATCGGGAAAATCTTCTATTATCAATGTTCTGATGCGCTTTTATGAATTCCAGTCAGGTCGGGTACTACTAGATGGTGTGGATATTCGAGAGTATAGTCAAGATGAGCTGAGAAAAAACATCGGTTTGGTTCTACAGGAGCCCTTCCTCTATCATGGGACCATTAAGTCCAATATCGCTATGTACCAAGATATCAGCGATGACCAAGTCAAGGCTGCAGCAGAATTTGTTGATGCAGATTCCTTCATTCAGGATCTTCCTTTAGGTTATGATGCCCCTGTATCTGAGCGTGGTTCGAGTTTTTCAAGTGGTCAACGTCAGCTTCTTGCCTTTGCTAGAACTGTTGCCAGTCAACCTAAAATTCTGATTTTGGATGAAGCGACAGCCAATATCGACTCTGAAACAGAAGCTCTGGTCCAAAATTCACTAGCCAAGATGAGACAAGGTCGGACAACCATTGCCATCGCCCATCGCCTTTCTACCATTCAAGATGCTAATTGTATCTATGTTCTTGATAAGGGACGTATCATCGAAAGTGGAACCCACGAGGAACTCCTAGCATTAGGTGGAACCTATCACAAGATGTATAGTTTGCAGGCAGGGGCTCTTTCCTAGGGAAGAATTCCTTTAAAACACAGATTTCTTGCACTGCCTCTTTCATTTTGTGGTATAATGTAGAATGTTAATAAAGATTATATATAAAAACAGAGGAGAATGTGCATGCTGAAATGGGATGAACTACCTCAAGAAATGCAATTGAGCGAGGTAAAACCATACTACCAGCTTGTGTCTAGAAGAAAAGGCTCACTGATTTTCAAGCGTTGTCTAGATTTGTTTCTAGCCGTAGTCTTGTTAATCTTGACCTCCCCCTTATTTCTTATTCTAAGCATCTGGATCAAGCTAGATAGCAAGGGTCCAGTTATTTACAAGCAAGTGCGGGTAACCCAGTACAACCGTCATTTCAAAATTTGGAAATTCCGGACTATGGTAACCGATGCGGACAAGAAAGGAAGTTTAGTAACTTCTGCAAATGACAGTCGTATTACAAAAGTTGGAAATTTCATTCGACGTGTTCGTTTGGATGAATTGCCGCAATTGGTCAATGTCCTCAAAGGAGAGATGTCTTTTGTAGGAACACGCCCAGAAGTACCACGCTACACAGAGCAGTATAGCCCTGAAATGATGGCTACCTTGCTCTTACCTGCGGGGATTACATCGCTTGCCAGCATTAACTATAAGGATGAGGATGCCATCATCAGTCAAATGACTGCAAAAGGTATGACAGTTGACCAGGCTTATGTGGAAAGAGTCCTTCCAGAGAAAATGCACTTTAACCTAGCCTACCTACGTGATTTTAATTTCTTCGGAGATATCAAGATCATGTTCCAGACTGTAGTTGAAGTTTTAAAATAAAGTAGTCACAAGAGTGAATACAGTAAAAGGAGTAAATCAATGACAAAGTATAATATTCCATTTTCACCACCCGATATTACCGAAGCTGAAATTGCTGAAGTAGCCGATACCCTTCGTTCTGGTTGGATCACAACAGGTCCAAAGACAAAAGAACTAGAGCGTCGTCTGTCCGTCTATACTCAAACGCCTAAGACAGTCTGCCTCAACTCTGCAACAGCAGCTCTTGAATTGATTTTGCGCGTGCTTGAAGTGGGGCCTGGTGATGAAGTTATCGTTCCAGCTATGACTTATACAGCATCATGTAGCGTTATCACTCACGTAGGTGCGACACCAGTTATGGTTGATATCCAAGGTGATACCTTTGAAATGGACTATGACAAGCTTGAGCAAGCTATTACTCAGAAGACTAAAGTCATCATCCCGGTAGAACTAGCAGGGATTATCTGTGACTATGACCGTTTGTTC
The DNA here is from genome assembly GCF_019929665.1 of Streptococcus infantis. Taxonomy (GTDB): domain Bacteria; phylum Bacillota; class Bacilli; order Lactobacillales; family Streptococcaceae; genus Streptococcus; species Streptococcus infantis_H. The sequence continues at coordinate 18,193 of NZ_JAHZPZ010000001.1, forward strand.
CAAGTTGTAGAAAAGAAACGCGACCTCTTTACAGCGGCTAGCAAGTGGCAAAAGGCCTTTAACCGTATTGTGATTGTCTCTGATAGTGCCCATGCTTTAGGTTCAACCTACAAGGGACAACCAGCTGGTTCTATTGCAGACTTTACGTCATTCTCTTTCCACGCTGTCAAGAACTTTACAACTGCTGAAGGAGGAAGTGCTACTTGGAAAGCTAATCTAGCTATTGATGATGAAGAAATGTACAAGGAATTCCAAATCTTATCTCTTCATGGTCAAACGAAGGATGCGCTAGCTAAGATGCAACTAGGTTCATGGGAATACGATATCGTAACTCCTGCCTACAAGTGCAACATGACGGATATCATGGCTTCAATTGGTTTGGTACAATTGGATCGTTATCCTGACTTGCTTCAACGTCGTAAAGAAATCGTAACTCGCTATGACCGTGGATTTACAGGAACTCGGATTCACCCATTGGCTCATGAGACAGATGCAGTTGAATCTTGTCGTCACCTCTACATCACCCATGTAGAAGGAGCAAATCTCGAACAACGCAACCAAATTATTCAAGAATTAGCCAAGGCAGGAATCGCAAGTAACGTCCACTACAAACCACTTCCGCTTTTGACAGCCTATAAGAATCTTGGCTTTGATATGGCAGATTATCCGCGAGCTTATGCCTTCTTTGTAAACGAGATTACACTACCACTTCACACGAAATTAACGGACGAAGAAGTAGATTATATCATTGAGACTTTTGTCAGAGTTTCTGAAGAAATTCTAGGTACTTCACAAAAATAATTAAAAAAATTAGTAAAAAATGAATGAAAACGATTGACAAAGAAAAAACAATAACATATAATTAACTCAACAAATCAGAAAAGTAGTTATTTTTGATCTTCAGGGAGCCTGTGGTTACTGTGAACAGGTGTTTGAAACTAGTGAAATTGGGCTGATTTTAAAAGTGAATTTGAAACAATGAAAATTCGGTAGGCACACCTTACAGTGCAACTTGTTGTTAGACAAGGCAGAGATGTAAAGGAGATATTCTCTTTACAAATGAGGTGGTACCGCGTTACAAACGCCCTCACATGGAAGTAAATTCCGTGTGTGGGCTTTTTCATATTTTGGAACAATGGAAAAGAGGAAAAATTTATGACAACTAAAGGTTATTTTGGACAGTTTGGTGGTAGTTTTGTACCAGAACCAATTCAGGCTTTATTAGATGAGTTGGAAGTGACTTTTGATAAATACAAGGATGATCCAGAATTTTTGGCAGAATTTCGCCATTACTTGAAGGATTATTCAGGTCGTGAAACACCGCTTTATTTTGCGGAGAGTTTGACAGATTACTTAGGTGGCGCTAAGATTTATCTCAAGCGCGAAGACCTTAACCACCTGGGTTCTCACAAGCTTAACAACGTTTTAGGGCAGATCCTTCTTGCCAAACGCATGGGTAAAAAACGTGTGATTGCAGAGACAGGAGCTGGCCAGCACGGTGTTGCGACAGCTGCAGCTGCAGCCAAATTTGGTATGGCCTGTGATGTCTACATGGGGGCAGAAGATGTGGAACGTCAACGTCTTAACGTCTTCCGTATGGAGATGATGGGAGCAACTGTTCATGCAGTTGAAACGGGAACACGTACTCTGAAGGATGCGGTCGATGCAGCCTTTGGTGCGTGGATGAATGACCTTGAAGCTTTCTACGTTTTAGGTTCAGCTGTAGGACCTCACCCTTATCCAACGATTGTTCATGAATTCCAAAAAGTTATTAGTGAAGAGTCTCGACGTCAGATCTTGGAAAAAGAAGGACGTTTGCCAGACTACGTCATTGCCTGTGTGGGTGGTGGTTCTAATGCCATCGGTGCCTTCTCGCAGTATGTAGCTGATGAAGAAGTTAAATTGGTTGGGGTAGAAGCTGCTGGTCACGGTTTAGATACCGACAAACACGCGGCAACAATGACCAAGGGTAGTGTAGGAATTGTCGATGGAATGAAAACCTATGCAGTCTTTGGCGAAGATGGAAATGTTGCACCTGTTTACTCTATCTCTGCTGGTTTAGACTATCCAGGGGTTGGACCAGAACACGCCTTCTTTAAAGACTCTGGTCGTGTAGAGTATGTTGCAGCGACTGATGAAGAGGCTGTCCAAGCCTTGCTTCTACTTAGCAAGACTGAAGGAATTATCCCAGCTATTGAAAGCTCCCATGCTATCGCAGAAGCAGTCAAACGAGCACCAAAACTAAGTAAAGACGAGATTATCGTCATTAATGTCTCTGGTCGTGGAGACAAGGACGTAGCTGCTATTGCAGACTACCTTGAAGATAAAAAATAAAAGATGGAAAAGATACAGAGATTTCTCTCACAGAGAGCTTGTGGTTGCTGAAAACAAGCAGAGAAAGCTGTAAGGTTGGGTCCGTCTGAAATGAGAGAAGAAAACATGATTCTCAAGGGAGTGCCCTTTATCGCACAGCCTGTTACAAGAAGGTTCTGAGACAGGAATGAGAGATAGGAGAAATCCTATAATTGAGGTGGCACCGCGAATTTCGTCCTCACGCAAGTTATTTTGCGTGGGGATTTTTTGTAGAATAAACACGGGATTTAAGAAGAACTGAAAGGGAAATTACAATGGAACGAATCATTCACGGAGATGTTTTATCACCAATCTTGGCGTATATGCGCTTGAACGGAGAACACAAGGTCATACTTGAAAGTATCCCAAGAGAAAAGGAAAATGCTCGATTTTCTATCTTAGCCTACAACCCAGTTTTTGAAATTAAGTTTGAGAATGGAGTTCTTTATCAAAATGGTCAAGTGATTGATCGTGAACCCTTGGATTTCCTCTATGAGGTGACTCATAAGAGCCAGCACCATTCAGACCTACCTTTTGGTGGTGGAGCCATCGGCTTTGTTGGCTATGATATGATTTCTCTCTATGAAGAAATTGGCCAGCTTCCGGAGGATACGATTGGGACACCAGATATGCATTTCTTCGTATATGAGAGTTACATAGTTTTTGACCACAAGAAAGAAAAAATTCATATCATCGAGGATGCTCTCTACAGTAATCGTAGCAATGATGAGCTAGAAGTTGCTTTAGATCAGGTTTTAGAGGATTTAAAAATCCCTGCTCCAAATGAATTTGAAGACTTGGACGTTTCTCCACTTCAGTTTAGATCACATATTGCACCTCAGAAATTTGAAGAAATGGTAGAAACAGCGCGCGACTTGATTCGCAATGGAGATATGTTCCAATGTGTGCTCAGTCAGCGTTTCTCAGCAGAAGTAACTGGAAATCCTTTTGACTTCTACAGAAATCTCCGAGTAACAAATCCATCAAATTACCTCTACTTTTATAACTTTGGAGATTATCAAATCATCGGTGCCAGTCCTGAGAGTTTGGTTTCCGTAAAAAACGGCATTGTAACAACAAATCCGATTGCAGGTACGCGACCTAGAGGTGCCAATGATGAAGATGATGCAGCTTTAGCAAATGACCTACTTTCTGATGAAAAGGAAACGGCAGAACACCGAATGCTAGTAGACTTGGGACGTAATGATATTGGTAGAATTGCTGAAACAGCAAGTGTCCAAGTAACCAAGTATATGGAAGTCGAACTTTTCCGATATGTCATGCATTTGACCAGCGTAGTTAAAGGACGTTTGTTACCAGAACTGACTGCCATGGATGCCTTGAAGGCGACTCTTCCTGCAGGAACAGTATCGGGGGCACCAAAGATTCGGGCCATGAAACGCATCTATGAATTAGAAACAGAGAAACGAGGCGTCTATGCAGGGGCTATCGGTTACCTATCAGCAACTGGAGACATGGATTTCGCTATTGCAATTCGAACCATGATTCTTAAAAATAAAAAAGCCTACGTACAGGCTGGTGCAGGGATTGTTTATGATTCCATTGCTCAAAATGAATACCAAGAAACCATTAACAAGGCTAAATCTATGACTAGAATTGGAGAACTAAGACCATGATTTTATTGATTGACAACTATGATTCTTTTACCTATAACTTGGCTCAATACATTGGGAATTTCGCAGAAGTGCAGGTTTTGAGAAATGATGATTCCAAGCTGTATGAAGAAGCTGAAAAAGCAGACGGTCTGGTCTTTTCTCCCGGTCCTGGTTGGCCAGTGGATGCCGGAAAGATGGAAGACATGATTCGTGATTTTGCAGGTAAGAAGCCAATTCTTGGGATTTGTTTGGGTCACCAAGCTATCGCAGAAGTCTTTGGTGGGAAGCTAGGCTTGGCTCCAAAAGTCATGCATGGGAAACAGAGCCATATCAGCTTTGAAGCGCCATCTGTTCTCTATCAAGGCATTGAGGATGGTCGTCCAGTCATGCGCTATCACAGCATTTTGATTGAAGAAATGCCAGAAGAGTTTGAAGTGACAGCTCGTTCGACTGATGACCAAGCTATTATGGGAATTCAACACAAAAGCCTGCCGATTTATGGCTTCCAGTACCATCCAGAAAGTATCGGAACGCCAGATGGCTTGTCTTCTATTCGGAATTTTATCGAGAAGGTTGTAAAGTGAGGAAACTAGGATGAAAGAGATTATTGAAAAATTAGCGAACTTTGAAGATTTATCAAGTGTTGAGATGACAGATGTGATCGAACGCATCGTAACAGGGCGAGTGACAGAAGCACAAATCGCTTCACTCCTTTTAGCCCTCAAGATGAAGGGAGAAACACCTGAGGAAAGAACAGCCCTCGCCCAAGTTATGAGAGGACATGCTCAACACATTCCAACCAACATTCAAGATGCTATGGATAACTGTGGTACGGGTGGAGATAAGTCATTTAGCTTTAACATCTCAACAACTGCAGCCTTTGTCTTAGCAGGTGGTGGCATCCACATGGCCAAACATGGAAATCGTTCTATCTCTTCTAAATCTGGTTCAGCAGATGTCTTGCAAGCTTTGGGAATCAATATTGACCTCAAACCAGCACAATTAGGTAAGGTATTTGACCAAACAGGAATCGTCTTTCTCTTTGCCAAAAACATGCACCCAGCTATGAAATATATCATGCCAGCACGCTTGGAATTGGGAATTCCAACCATCATGAATTTGACAGGTCCACTCATTCACCCAATGGTCTTGGAAACACAGCTTCTAGGAATTAGTCGTCCAGAACTTCTAGAAAGTACAGCTCAGGTTTTGAAAAACATGGGCCGCAAACGTGCTATCGTAGTAGCTGGTCCAGAAGGATTGGATGAAGCTGGTTTGAATGGTACTACCAGCATTGCCCTTCTTGAAAATGGTGAAATCACTTTGTCAACCTTTACCCCAGAAGATTTGGGAATGGAACGTATTGCCATTGAGGACATTCGTGGGGGAAATGCGCATGAGAATGCAGCCATCCTTGTCAGTGTTCTTAATAACGAACCAAGTCCATTCTTGGAAACAACAGTCTTAAATGCAGGTCTAGGATTCTACGCCAATGGTAAAGCAGATAGTATCAAGGACGGAGTTGAATTGGCACGTCAAGTGATTGCCAGTGGTAAGGCCCTTGAAAAACTCAGACTATTACAGGAGTATCAAAGATGAGTCAGGAATTTTTATCACGTATCCTAGAGCAAAAGGCGCGTGAAGTTGAAAAGATGGAGCGAGAGGAGCTTCAATCCTTGCGTCAAACTTATCGATTGAGTGAATATTTAAAAAATCATCAAGACCGTTTGCAAATCATTGCTGAGGTCAAAAAGGCAAGCCCAAGTCTAGGTGATATCAATCTTGATGTGGATATCGTACAACAGGCCCTGACTTACGAGGCTAACGGCGCGGTTATGATTTCTGTTCTGACAGATGAGGTTTTCTTTAAAGGGCATTTGGATTATTTGCGGGAAATTTCCAGTCAGGTAGAGATTCCGACGCTCAACAAGGACTTTATCATCGATGAAAAGCAAATCATCCGTGCTCGCAATGCAGGTGCAACAGTTATCTTACTCATCGTAGCGGCCTTATCTGAAAAACGACTCAAGGAGCTTTACGACTACGCGACAGATCTTGGTCTAGAAGTTTTGGTGGAAACTCATAATCTTGCTGAACTGGAAGTGGCTCATAGACTTGGAGCTCAAATTATTGGTGTTAACAATCGCAATTTAACAACCTTTGAAGTCGACTTGCAGACCAGCGTAGAGTTGGCCAAACACTTTAAGGATGATTGCTTCTACATTTCCGAATCTGCTATTTTTACAGAGGAGGATGCAAAACGAGTAGCACCATACTTTAACGGAATTTTAGTAGGAACAGCCCTCATGCAAGCAGAAGATGTAGCCCAGAGAATCAAGGAGTTGCAGATTGACAAAGGTTAAGATTTGTGGACTATCGACCAAAGAAGCCGTAAAAACAGCTGTTTCAGCTGGAGCAGACTACATTGGTTTTGTCTTTGCTCCTAGCAAAAGACAGGTGACCTTGGAACAAGCAGCAGAGCTGGCTAAGATCATTCCTACAAATGTGAATAAAGTTGGTGTATTTGTTTCACCCAGTCGGGAGGACTTACTAGAAGCGATTGAAAAGGTTGGCTTAGACTTGGTGCAGGTTCATGGTCAGGTAGTAGATAAACTATTTGAAAATTTACCTTGTGGCAGCATTCAGGCTGTTCAGGTCGATGAAAGGGGGCATGTACCCAATTCTCAGGCAGATTATCTACTCTTTGATGCACCTGTCGCAGGGAGTGGACAAACATTTGACTGGGGTCGACTGGATACGACAGAACTAGCCCAACCTTTCTTCATCGCAGGCGGGCTAAATGAGGACAATGTAGCAAGAGCAATTCAGCATTTCTCTCCCTTTGCAGTAGATGTATCAAGCGGAGTAGAAACAAACGGACAAAAAGATCATGAAAAGATTAGAAGATTTATAGAGAGGGTAAATAATGGCATATCAAGAACCAAATAAAGATGGATTTTACGGAAAATTCGGTGGACGTTTTGTCCCAGAAACGTTGATGACAGCAGTATTGGAATTGGAAGAGGCTTATCGTGAAAGTCAGGCAGATCCAAGTTTTCAAGAGGAGTTAAACCAACTTTTGCGCCAGTATGTAGGTCGTGAAACTCCTCTTTACTACGCAAAAAACTTGACCCAGCATATCGGCGGAGCCAAGATTTACCTTAAACGTGAAGACCTCAACCATACAGGCGCCCACAAGATTAACAATGCCTTAGGACAAGTTTTACTGGCTAAACGCATGGGCAAGAAGAAAATTATCGCTGAAACAGGAGCCGGTCAGCATGGTGTGGCAACTGCAACAGCTGCGGCACTCTTTAACATGGAATGTACCATCTACATGGGCGAGGAAGATGTCAAACGCCAAGCCCTCAACGTTTTCCGCATGGAGCTTTTAGGAGCTAAGGTAGAGGCTGTGACAGATGGATCTCGCGTGCTCAAGGATGCGGTCAATGCAGCCCTTCGTTCTTGGGTTGCAAATATCGATGATACCCACTATATCCTTGGTTCTGCCTTGGGGCCTCATCCTTTCCCAGAAATTGTTCGTGACTTCCAAAGTGTTATCGGTCGAGAAGCCAAGCAACAGTACCGTGATTTGACAGGTGAAAATCTGCCAGATGCCCTAGTAGCCTGTGTTGGTGGTGGTTCGAATGCTATCGGGCTCTTCCATCCATTTGTGGAAGATGAGACAGTAGCTATGTATGGTGCTGAAGCAGCAGGACTCGGTGTGGATACAGAGCACCACGCAGCTACCTTGACCAAGGGTCGTCCAGGTGTTCTTCACGGTTCGCTTATGGATGTGCTCCAAGATGCTCATGGTCAAATCTTAGAAGCTTTCTCAATCTCAGCAGGTTTGGACTATCCTGGTATCGGTCCAGAACATTCTCATTACCACGATATCAAACGTGCGACCTATGTACCAGTGACAGATGAAGAGGCCTTGGAAGGATTCCAACTCTTGTCTCGTGTAGAAGGAATTATCCCTGCTTTGGAATCTAGCCATGCCATCGCCTTTGCGGTGAAATTAGCCAAAGAACTTGGACCAGATAAGTCTATGATCGTCTGTCTATCAGGTCGTGGAGACAAGGATGTGGTTCAAGTCAAAGACCGCTTGGAAGCAGATGCAGCAAAGAAGGGAGAAGCTCATGCCTAAGACCTTAACCGAAAAATTGACAACTCTTAAAGCAGCAAAAAAGGGAATTTTTGTTCCCTATATCATGGCTGGAGACCATGAAAAAGGATTAAATGGACTTGCTGAAACAATCCACTTTTTAGAAGACTTGGGTGTGTCTGCCATTGAGATAGGAGTTCCCTTTTCAGACCCTGTTGCAGACGGTCCAGTTATCGAAGAAGCAGGCTTGCGCAGTCTAGCTTGCGGAACCTCTACCCAGGCTTTGGTTGAAACTTTGAAGACTATTGAAACAGAAGTTCCACTTGTTATCATGACCTATTTTAACCCCCTCTTTCAGTACGGTGTGGAGAAATTGGTTAAAGACCTTTCTGATACAGCGGTTAAAGGTTTGATTATTCCAGACCTACCTCATGAACATGCTAATTTTGTAAAGCCCTTCTTGGCAGGTACAGACATTGCTCTGATTCCACTTGTCAGCTTGACGACAGGAATGGAGCGTCAAAAGGAACTCATTGAGGGAGCTGAAGGTTTTGTCTATGCCGTTGCTATCAATGGGATCACAGGGAAATCAGGAAACTACCGAGATGATTTGGACAAGCACTTGGCTCAACTGCATCAAGTAGCAGATATTCCAGTCTTGACAGGATTTGGTGTATCTACACAGGATGATGTAGAACGCTTTAATGCAGTATCAGACGGCGTCATCGTCGGATCCAAGATTGTTAAGGCTCTACATGAAGGACAAGTAGCAGAAATCGCTGACTTTATCATGCAAGCAGTAGCTTACCAAAAATAATCATACAAGCAGCAAGCAAGAGGAAAGGTACAAAAGGTAGTCTTTCCTTTTTCTTTAGTAGGAGAAAGGCTAGAATGCCAGTTGTGGAAGAAAATTGAATTAAAATCAGCATTTCAGTTAGGCTAAAAATAAGTGCACAAGAGGCCAGAAAGAGAAAATCCCCTGCACCTATGCGGATATCGATGAAGTGAGCCAAAATTCCCAAGATAAGAAAGAAAATCATAACCAGATTCCAACTACAGAAAAACATGAGGATTAAGTGAAAAATTAGCCAGACGATCAAGGGATATTCCTGATGACGAACGTCGTAGATGCCCAAAGTCAAGCCGGCAGTTATCAAGATGACTTGCCCCAAAGTTAAAAATCCCACAGACTCAGCTAGAAAGAGCAGTCCCAAGGACAACTCAAAGAAAGCATACCAGACAGGATAGCTTGACTTGCAATAGCGACAGCGAAAGCGATTGAATACCTGTGAGAGAAATGGAATCAAATCCAGTGGTCTCAAGCGAGTCTGACAAGAATCACAGTGACTAGCAGGGAAAACAATGGATTGCTCAGGGAAACGATCAATGACTAAGCCTAGAAAGGAAGCAAGAATAGCTCCAACAAGAAAAAAGTAAAGATGAATCATACTTATTAATTCGGAAAAAATAAGAGAAAGAGTATAATAGTTGGATAAAGGAGAAATTTTAGGAGCAAATATGAAAATTCACTTTGAAAAAGGACTTCAGATAGAAAATGCCCAACTCATTTGTCGCTGGTCTAATGCTTTGGGAGAGAGTTTTCAGAAGCAATGGATGGGACCCAAAATTTCTTATCCCTTGATTGTCCAATCCTTACAAAAACTGGAAGGAATTTTTTCAATATTTGAAGGACAAGAGTTTGTGGGGCTTATCCAGAAAATCAGGCTAGAAGACAGGAATCTTCATATCGGGAGATTTTTTATCAATCCTCAGAAACAGGGGCAGGGATTAGGTAGCCAGGCTTTAAGGAAATTTGTTAGTTTGGCCTTTGAAAATGAAGACATAGATACTATTTCTCTAAATGTCTACGAGGCAAATCAAACAGCTTACAATCTTTACCAAAAAGAAGGATTTGAAATCGTTCAAATGGTTGAAGTACCTGTACGAAAATATATAATGAGAAAATCGAGGTAAGGACTAGTTGATATCTAAAACTGCACCCGTACAATTTTTGGTTTTCAAACTTGTTGCAGAGAAATTTTCTTGATAAAATAGATACATGACTAGATATAAAGCAATCATTTCCTATGATGGCTACGCCTTTGCTGGCTTTCAACGGCAACCACACGCGCGTAGTGTCCAAGAGGAAATTGAAAAAACTTTAACCAAATTAAATAAAGGGCAGGCCATTACCATCCATGGTGCAGGGCGAACGGATAGTGGTGTTCATGCGCTAGGGCAGGTTATCCACTTTGATCTTCCCTATCAGATGGATGAGGAAAAGCTTCGCTTTGCTCTCGATACTCAAAGTCCTGAAGATATAGATGTCATTTCGATTGAGGTAGTGGCTGATGATTTTCATTGCCGTTATGCCAAGCATAGCAAGACCTACGAGTTTATCGTGGATAGGGGTCGTCCTAAAAATCCTATGAGACGTCATTATGCCACCCACTATCCCTATCCACTTGATGTGGAACGCATGCAAAAGGCTGTGAAGAAATTAGAAGGAACCCATGATTTCACCGGTTTTACTGCTGCCGGAACAAGTGTGGAGGACAAGGTAAGAACGATCACGGAAGCCAGTCTTAGGGTTGACGAAACAGGTCAGTTTTTGACCTTTACATTCTCAGGCAATGGTTTCCTCTATAAGCAGATTCGAAATATGGTTGGGACCTTGCTGAAAATTGGCAACAATCGTATGCCAATTGAGCAGATTGACCTGATTTTGGAGAAAAAAGACAGACAGTTGGCAGGTCCAACTGCAGCACCCAATGGTTTGTATTTGAAGGAGATTCGTTATGAAGAATAATCGTATTTTAGCACTTTCAGGAAATGATATTTTTAGTGGTGGTGGATTAGCTGCTGACCTTGCGACCTATACTTTGAATGGTTTGCATGGATTTGTAACCATGACTTGCTTGACTGCTTTGACAGAAAATGGCTTTGAAGTCTTTCCAACTGATGAGACTATTTTCCAACAACAGTTGGATAGCCTCAAGAGTGTAGACTTTGGAGGGATTAAGATTGGTCTATTACCAACGGTCGGTGTTGCTGAAAAAGCCCTCAACTTTATCAAGGAGCGCACAGGTGTTCCTGTTGTCTTGGACCCTGTTCTCGTTTGTAAGGAGACTCATGATGTTGCTGTCAGCGAGCTTTGTCAAGAGTTGATTCGCTTTTTCCCTTATGTGACTGTGATTACACCTAATCTTCCTGAGGCAGAGTTGCTTGCAGATCAAAAGATTGAAAGTCTGGAAGATATGAAAAATGCAGCCAAAAAACTTCATGATTTGGGTGCGCCAGCAGTGATTATCAAGGGTGGAAATCGTCTCAGTCAGGATAAGGCTGTGGATGTCTTTTATGATGGAGAGAATTTTACCATTCTTGAAAATCCAGTCATTCAAGGACAAAATGCTGGTGCAGGATGTACCTTTGCGTCAAGCATTGCCAGCCAGTTAGTCAAGGGAGAGGAACTCTTACCAGCAATTGAAAGTTCCAAAGCCTTTGTTTACCGAGCTATTGCACAAGCAGATCAATATGGAGTGAGACAATATGAAGCAAACCAAAACAACTAAAATCGCCCTAGTATCCATCTTAGCAGCCAGTTCGGTTGTATTAGGTTATTTTATTAAAATCCCGACCCCAACCGGAATTTTTACACTTTTGGACGTTGGAGTCTTCTTTACAGCCTTTTACTTTGGTAGCCGTGAAGGAGCCGTTGTCGGAGGTTTAGCAGGATTCTTAATTGACCTCATTTCAGGTTATCCTCAGTGGATGTTTTCAGCTTGATTTTCCATGGTTCGCAGGGATATTTGGCAGGTGTTAAAGGGAAATGGCAATGGCTAGGATTAGTCTTGGCGACTATTTTCATGGTAGCTGGTTATGCCTTGGCATCAGCTTGGATGAATGGTTGGGGAGCAGCCATACCGGAAATCATCCCAAATCTCTTGCAAAATATCGTTGGAATGACTCTAGGCTTTCTCCTTTGTCATAGTGTGAAGAGATTCAGATAATAGTGAAAAAGGAATCCTTAAGGGAACTATTGAAAAAACTCTGATTATTTGCTAAAATGAAAGCTATGAAAACACTCTACGATGTGCAACAATTTCTCAAACAGTTCGGTATTCTTGTCTATATGGGTAAACGTCTCTATGACATTGAACTGATGAAGATTGAACTTTCTCGAATCTATGATGCAGGCTTGATGGACAAGCTGGATTATCTAGAAGCGGAAGCTGTTCTTCGTAGAGAGCACAAACTAGAATTAGACTATTTAGAAAAAAATGGAGATTAAGTATTATGGTAACTTGGGTATTATGGGGACTTGTCGTAGCAATGTTGGCATGGATGGGGTACAACTATCTTCGCATTCGTCGAGCAGCGAAAATCGTAGACAATGCAGAGTTTGAGTCTTTGATTCGTATAGGTCAGTTGATTGACTTGCGTGATCCAGCTGACTTCCACAGAAAACATATCCTCGGAGCTCGTAATATTCCTTCTAATCAATTGAAGACAAGTCTTGCAGCTCTTCGCAAGGATAAACCTGTCCTTCTATATGAAAACCAACGTGCGCAACGTGTTACAAATGCAGCACTGTTTTTGAAAAAACAAGGTTTCTCAGAAATCTATATCCTTTCTTACGGATTGGATTCTTGGACAGGGAAGGTGAAATCTAATTAACAATGTGAAAAAAACTTGTCACATATGTTTAATATAGAAAACCGATTTTTTATGGTATAATAGTAATATAAATTTTAAGGAGTTTTTATTATGCAAGAAAAGAAAAAAGCATCGCTTGTTTTAGGTATCCTATCTATCGTCCTTGGTTTGTTATCTCCAATCGTAGGTCTTATTTTGGGTATCATTGGTCTTGTCTTGGCTAATTCGCACGAAAAACAATCTGGACTAGTGTATAAAACAGAAAAAATTCTCAATATCGTAGGTATTGTCATCTCTGTACTTAACTGGATTGCAGCCCTCGTAATGATTTTTGGCTAATCAAAAAACAAAAAAAAGCTTTATGTTTAAAGCTTTTTTTGTTTGATTCACTTTTCGTTAAGTGGTTTTTAATGATTTTCAATTCTTTCTGGCTCAGGGACAGGTTTGTATAGTTCTAAAACTTGTTACCTAATAGATAAAGCCGGTTTTTATGGTATTATTAATGAGTATCAAAATTAAGGAGTTTTTATAAAATGAATGCGCAGCAAAAGAAAAAAGCATCACTTGTTTTAGGTATCCTATCTATCGTCCTTGGATTGCCATCTCCAATAGTAGGACTGATTCTAGGTATCGTTGGACTAGTCATAGCTAATTCAAGTCAAAAAGAATCTGGTCTAGACTTTAAAAGAGAAAGAATCCTAAGTATCGTGGGGATCGTAGTTTCTGTCCTTAGCTGGATTTTGGACATCGCTTTATTTTATAGCTTAGCAAGAATCTAAAAAAGCTTTAGTTTTAAAGCTTTTTTGTTTTATCCACTTTTCTCTAAGTAGTTTTTAATAATTTTCAACTCCTCTTTATTCAAGGGTCGGTATTGACCTTCTGCTAGATCAGGATCTAATAGAAAATCTCCGAACTGAACTCGTTTGAGGGCAGTGACCTTGACACCAACTGAGAGGAACATTTTCTTGACCTGATGAAATTTCCCTTCAGAGATGGTGATGGTGCCTCGGCTGAGACTAGGGCTTGAAGATAGAATCTCAAGCTGAGCAGGTTTACAAATAGTTCCATCAAGAAAGACAATCCCGTTTTTGAACTGCTGGATGTGATCTGGTGTGAGCAAGCCGTTCACCTCAACTTGATAAGTTTTATCGACATGATATTGAGGGTGGAGAAGTTGAAAACCTAGAGGGCCATTGTCCGTTAAGAGGAGGAGCCCTGTCGTATCTCGATCTAGCCGACCGATAGCATAGTGTTGGTCTGATTGGAGGTGTTGAGGTAGTAAGTCCATAACCGTTGGGAGCTTCTTGTCCTTGCTTGCTGTCACGACACCACTTGGTTTGTGAAGCATGAGATAGGTGTGCTCATATCCTTGGATTTTTCTACCCTGAAAAATCAACTCTTGCAATCCCGTATCAACATTCTGTGCAAGGGAAATTGCAACTTGTCCATCTACTAAGATTTCTTTTTTTAGGAGAGCCTGTTTCATGGTTTTTCGACTGATTTTTTTCTTGGCTAATAAATTATCTAAACGCATACCAGCCTATCTTATCACAAGTCGGGATTTTTGAAAAGAAAAGATAAGTCATGAATTTTCTTTTGAAAACATTTACACTTACTTGAGTTAAGTCATTTGCTTAAAATTGTGGTATAATTGCTCAGTTAGAAAATAAAATTTTGAATATAACAGAGGAAATCATGACAAAATTAAGAGAAGATATCCGTAATATCGCGATTATCGCCCACGTCGACCACGGTAAAACAACCCTCGTTGACGAATTATTAAAACAATCTGAAACTCTTGATGCGCGTACAGAATTAGCTGAACGTGCAATGGATTCAAACGATATTGAAAAAGAGCGTGGAATTACCATCCTTGCGAAGAATACAGCAGTTGCCTACAACGGAACTCGTATCAATATCATGGACACACCAGGACACGCGGACTTCGGTGGAGAAGTTGAACGTATCATGAAAATGGTTGACGGTGTAGTCTTGGTAGTGGATTCTTACGAAGGTACTATGCCTCAAACTCGTTTCGTATTGAAAAAAGCTTTGGAACAAGACCTTGTCCCAATCGTTGTTATCAATAAAATTGACAAACCATCAGCTCGTCCAGCAGAAGTAGTGGATGAAGTTTTGGAACTCTTCATCGAGCTTGGTGCAGATGATGATCAGCTTGACTTCCCAGTAGTCTATGCTTCAGCAATCAACGGAACATCTTCATTGTCAGATGATCCAGCAGACCAAGAAAAGACTATGGCGCCAATCTTTGATACCATTATTGACCACATTCCAGCTCCAATCGATAACTCAGATGAGCCACTTCAATTCCAAGTGTCACTCTTGGACTACAATGATTTCGTTGGTCGTATCGGTATCGGACGTGTCTTCCGTGGTACTGTTAAGGTCGGAGACCAAGTTACTCTTTCTAAACTTGATGGTACAACCAAGAACTTCCGTGTTACAAAACTCTTTGGTTTCTTTGGTTTGGAACGTCGTGAAATCCAAGAAGCTAAGGCTGGTGACTTGATTGCCGTATCAGGTATGGAAGACATCTTCGTTGGGGAAACAATCACTCCAACAGATGCAGTTGAAGCTCTTCCAGTTCTTCACATCGACGAACCTACTCTTCAAATGACCTTCTTGGTTAACAACTCACCATTTGCTGGTCGTGAAGGTAAATGGGTCACTTCTCGTAAGGTTGAAGAGCGTCTTCAAGCAGAATTGCAAACAGACGTATCTCTTCGTGTAGATCCAACAGACTCACCAGATAAATGGACAGTTTCAGGACGTGGGGAATTGCACTTGTCAATCCTCATCGAGACTATGCGTCGTGAAGGTTATGAGCTTCAAGTATCTCGTCCAGAAGTTATCGTCAAAGAAATCGATGGTGTGAAGTGTGAGCCATTTGAGCGCGTGCAAATCGATACTCCAGAAGAATACCAAGGATCTGTTATCCAAAGCCTTTCTGAACGTAAGGGTGAAATGTTGGATATGATTTCAACTGGTAATGGTCAAACTCGTTTGGTCTTCCTAGTTCCTGCGCGTGGTTTGATTGGATATTCAACTGAGTTCTTGTCAATGACTCGTGGTTACGGGATCATGAACCATACCTTCGACCAATACTTGCCATTGATTCCAGGGGAAATTGGCGGACGTCACCGTGGTGCCCTTGTTTCGATCGATGCTGGTAAGGCTACAACCTACTCTATCATGTCTATCGAAGAACGTGGTACTATCTTTGTCAACCCAGGTACTGAGGTTTACGAAGGAATGATCATCGGTGAAAACTCTCGTGAAAATGACTTGACTGTTAATATCACGAAGGCAAAACAAATGACTAACGTTCGTTCTGCTACTAAGGACCAAACAGCGGTTATCAAAACTCCTCGTATCTTGACACTTGAAGAATCACTTGAGTTCTTGAACGACGATGAGTACATGGAAGTAACGCCTGAATCGATTCGTTTGCGTAAGCAAATCCTCAACAAGGCAGAGCGTGAGAAAGCAAACAAAAAGAAAAAATCAGCTGAATAAGAGCTAGAAAGAGATAAAGATGGTCTATTTAATCATAGGGATACTCTTATTACTACTCTATGTATTTGCGACACCTCAAAGTATCAAGGGGACGGTCAACGTTGTAATATTAGTCTTTGGACTTGTTGCCCTCGTAATCTTGTTGCTCTTGTCTGCCCTACAGATTTTCCAACTTCCAGCAGAAATCTTTATTACATTGGGAATGCTGGCTCTTACTTACTTTAGTTTGAGAGATATCAGTCTCATGTCGATTCGAAAGAAGCGCGAAAATTAAATCTATTCATAACAAAAAACTTCTATCAGCAACTCAGTTGCCGATAGAAGTTTTTATTTGTTACTGTTTTTGTCAGAATAACGGTTGTAGAAATCTACTTTTATCTGGATAAAATGTTCTAATTCACGAAAGAGTTGTAGAAGCGTAGCCCGTGTCTCAAACTCTTCTCTAGTTTTAGGGAGAGATCGATTGCGAAACACCTCTAGGTAGCTCTCGATATCATTCAATAAGTCGTAGGCTGGATTGGTTTGACTCAGTTGGCTAGCTGTTTTTGAAAAGAGCTGAGCGACAATCAAACTCTCACTAGCGGCTAGTTGGCATGTGTTAATCTGTTGAGCCATATTTCTTAAGATACGCGTTTGTCTTTGCCGCATCTCAAAGTAGTGGATATGATAATCTGTCTGGTGAAAGAGATGGTCAGAGTGATCGAGGTAAACTAGCTTAAGAGCATCCTCAAGCAGTTGATCAAGTTCATTTACAAGTTGAGCCTGATTACGGCCATCTCCTCTTTTCAGATAGTAAGAAAGCCGTAGAAGAACATCTCTGAGTTTTTCTTCAACAAGCGTATGATAATGTTGAATTTCTTTTTCACGTGAAGGCATGTAGAGATTGACCAGAAGTGCAAATCCAGTACCGATTAGGAAGAGTAAGAGCTCATTCAGTAAAAGTGCTGGTGTTGTTGATTGTTGGATTAAGAGATGGCTGACCAGAACGCTACTAGGAGTGATTCCAATTTCCCAACCCAGTTTATAGGCTAGAGGAACATAGATTGCTAAGTAAAGTCCAAAGCTCCAGATATGATAACCAGTTAGTTGAAAGGCAATAACACCAACTAAGAGAGCTAGAAGAGTTGAAAAAAGTCTATTGCGGGCTAGCTTGATCGTGCTTCTTCGAGTATCAGAAAGACTCAAGATAGCAATGATACCAGCTGAAACAGCTGATGACAAATCAAAAAAGTAGGCTAGTAAACAAGCAAAACAGGTTGCCAGGACTAGTTTAAGAGTGCGTTGTGTGATAGACATAGGATACTTCCTTGAGATAAATGCTTTAAAGTTTTAGTAGTAGGTAAGGTAGAAAGGTCTATTCCAAGAGAGTTATTGAGAAAATAATTTGTTCTCCATGTAGTGGTTTGATTATAGTATAAATATGTTTTGAAATCAAGTGAATCTAATAATAGTATAGGCAGAATGAATATTTATGAAGCCAGACACAACTTCGTTTTGTGGTATAATAATTAGAAAGGAGTTTTACATGCAAGAATTTTTTAAAAGTTATTTTAATAAGCTAGATTTAACAACGGTATTTGAGAATCTTTTAACGAAAGTGATTTCTCTTTTAATTTTATTTGTGCTATTTTACATAGCTAAACAGCTTCTCCACGCAGCTGTCAAGAAAATTGTCAAGCCTTCACTTAAGTATTCAAATCGTGATGCAGGACGACAAAAGACAATATCGCGTTTATTAGAAAATATTTTTAATTACACCCTTTATTTCTTTTTAGTTTACTGCATTTTGTCTATCCTAGGACTTCCTGTATCCAGTTTACTAGCTGGTGCTGGGATTGCCGGAGTTGCAATTGGTATGGGGGCGCAGGGCTTCTTATCAGATGTTATCAATGGCTTCTTTATTCTCTTTGAACGCCAGTTGGATGTAGGAGATGAAGTTATTTTGACAAATGGTCCCATTACTGTATCGGGAAAAGTAGTTAGTGTCGGAATTCGAACCACTCAACTAAGAGGTGAAGACCAGGCTCTCCACTTTGTTCCCAACCGTAATATTACTGTGGTTAGCAATTTTTCAAGGAAAGAAGAGAACTGAAATTTTACCTCTTTTATGGTACAATAGAAAGAGTTTGGTAAAGGAGAAACGATGTTTTTAGATGAGCAATTAGGAAATGGTTGTGTTTGGATCAATCTAGATGTAGAAAAAATTAAAAATCTTGAAGATTTATCTGAAATCTACGGATTGGATAAGGAAACCATCGAATATGCGCTGGATAAAAACGAACGTGCCCATATGGATTACAACCGTGAGAATGGGACTGTGACCTTTATCTACAATGTTCTGGACTTAGAAAAGGACAAGGATTACTATGAAGCGATTCCCATGACCTTTATCGTTGAAAACAAACGAATGATTACCATCAGCAACCATAAGAATGCTTATGTCATTGATCAGATGTTAGCTTATCTGGATAGCCATGAGTTGCTTTCTATTTACAAATTTCTTTTTGCTAGTCTAGAAATCATTAGTAACGCCTATTATCCAATCATTGAAAAGATGGATAAGAGTAAAGATGAAGTCAACAGCTTACTTCGTCAGAGAACAACAAAGAAAAATCTCTTCGCCCTCTCTGACTTGGAGACTGGTATGGTTTACTTAACAGCAGCGGCAAAACAAAATCGACTTTTATTGGAACATATCCAAGGTCATGCTCTTTATCGGAGATTTAACGATGTCGAACGAGAGCAGTTTGATGATGCGATGATTGAAGCCCATCAGTTGGTGTCTATGACAGATTTGATTTCTCAAGTCTTGCAACAACTCTCCGCTTCTTACAACAACATCCTAAACAATAACCTGAATGATAGTTTGACAATTTTGACCATTATCTCCGTCTTACTAGCAGTACTTGCGGTTATTACAGGTTTCTTCGGAATGAATGTTCCTCTACCATTTACAGAAGAGCCAAATGCTTGGATTTATATCTTAATGGCTAGCTTGATTTTATGGGCAGCCTTATCTCAATGGCTGAAGAAAATTACTAGGAAATAAAAGAGAAGGAGCCAGAATGGCGATTGAACATTACATGCCAGATTTTGCTGTGGAAGCAGTTTATGATTTGACAGTAGAAAGCCTGCAAAAACAGGGAATAAAAGCTGTTTTGGTAGATTTAGATAACACTCTCATTGCTTGGAATAACCCTGACGGGACTCCAGAGATGAAACGATGGTTGCATGATCTTCGTGATGCAGGGATTCGCATTATCGTAGTCTCAAACAATTCTAAAAAACGTGTTCAACGAGCAGTTGAAAAATTTGGAATTGATTATGTTTACTGGGCTTTGAAGCCTTTTACTTTCGGGATTGATCGAGCGATGAAAGAATTCCACTATGAGAAAAATGAAGTGGTCATGGTTGGGGATCAGCTCATGACAGATATTCGTGCAGCTCACCGTGCAGGAATTCGCTCGATTTTGGTTAAACCCTTGGTGCAGCACGATTCCATCAAAACGCAAATCAACCGAGCTCGTGAACGTCGTGTTATGAAGCAAATCACTGAGAAGTACGGACCTATTACTTATAAAAAAGGAATTTAACTATGGAAGAAATTCTCTGTATTGGTTGTGGAGCAACCATTCAGACGGAAGATAAGACTGGGTTGGGTTTTACACCTCAGTCAGCATTGGAAAAAGGTTTGGAAACTGGAGAAGTATATTGCCAACGTTGTTTCCGTCTTCGTCATTATAATGAAATTACAGATGTGCAGTTGACGGATGATGATTTCCTCAAACTCTTGCACGAGGTAGGAGATAGTGATGCCTTGGTGGTCAATGTCATTGATATTTTTGACTTCAATGGCTCTGTTATCCCAGGTTTGCCACGCTTTGTCTCAGGTAATGATGTGCTTTTGGTTGGAAATAAAAAAGACATCTTGCCTAAGTCTGTTAAGGATAGCAAGGTAACCCACTGGCTGATGGAGCGCGCTCACGAGGAAGGTTTGCGTCCTGTTGATGTCGTCTTGACTTCAGCACAAAACAAGCATGCCATCAGAGAAGTAATCGACAAGATTGAGCACTACCGTAAGGGACGTGACGTCTATGTGGTCGGCGTGACCAATGTTGGGAAATCAACCCTTATCAATGCCATCATCCAGGAAATCACGGGTGATCAAAATGTCATCACTACTTCACGTTTCCCAGGAACAACCTTGGACAAGATTGAGATTCCGCTTGATGACGGATCTTATATCTATGATACACCGGGGATTATCCACCGTCACCAGATGGCTCACTACTTGACTGCTAAAAACCTCAAGTATGTCAGCCCTAAAAAGGAAATCAAACCTAAAACATACCAGCTCAATCCTGAACAAACCTTGTTTTTAGGTGGACTGGGACGCTTTGACTTTATTGCAGGAGAAAAGCAAGGTTTCACAGCTTTCTTTGACAATGAACTCAAACTTCACCGCACCAAGCTAGAAGGAGCCAGTGCCTTTTACGACAAGCACCTGGGAACTCTCCTCACACCGCCAAATAGCAAGGAAAAAGAAGATTTTCCAAAACTGGTCCAACATGTCTTTACTATCAAAGACAAGACAGACCTAGTTATTTCAGGACTAGGCTGGATTCGTGTAACAGGGGCTGCTAAAGTCGCCGTTTGGGCACCAGAAGGCGTCGCCGTCGTCACACGAAAAGCCATTATATAAAATAAAATCACCGAGCGAACAAAGTGAGCTCATAAAAAGATAGTTATTGCCGTGGTGTGATTGCCAATCCATAGATTGGCAAGGGGCACAATTGAGACTTAGGCTCAATTGTGAGGTCAGGAAATCCATTTTTCAAAGATGATATCTTTGGAAAATTAGTTCCGACCGTCCCTCACCACCTAAAATAACTATCAAAAAAGGAAGAAAGAATATGTCATTAACATCGAAACAACGTGCCTTCCTAAACAGCCAGGCACATACCCTCAAACCCATCATCCAAATCGGGAAAAATGGTCTCAACGACCAAATCAAAACAAGTGTTCGTCAGGCTCTTGACGCTCGTGAATTGATCAAGGTTACTCTCTTACAAAACACAGATGAGAATATCCACGAAGTAGCTGAAATCTTGGAAGAAGAAATCGGCGTGGATACAGTCCAAAAAATCGGACGTATCTTGATTTTGTATAAACAATCAAGCAAGAAGGAAAATCGCAAGATTTCTAAAAAAGTTAAAGAAATCTAAGAATGATACTCCAAAAACTGTTTTTACAGAAGACTAAAGGAGATTAGCCTATGGCAATCGAACTGTTAACTCCCTTTACAAAAGTGGAGTTAGAGCCAGAAATCAAGGATAAAAAACGTAAGCAAGTTGGAATCTTAGGGGGAAATTTTAACCCTGTTCACAACGCCCACCTTATCGTGGCAGACCAAGTGCGCCAACAGTTGGGATTGGATCAAGTTCTGCTCATGCCTGAATACCAACCACCTCACGTAGACAAAAAGGAAACCATTTCTGAACACCACCGCCTCAAGATGCTTGAATTGGCTATCGATGGAATCGAAGGTTTAGCTATTGAGACCATTGAGCTAGAGCGCAAGGGCATTTCCTACACCTACGACACCATGAAGATTTTGACAGAGAAGAATCCAGATACAGATTATTACTTTATCATCGGCGCTGACATGGTAGACTATTTACCTAAATGGTATAGAATTGACGAACTGGTCGACCTCGTTCAGTTTGTAGGAGTTCAGCGACCACGATACAAGGCTGGGACTTCTTATCCAGTCATCTGGGTGGATGTGCCTCTCATGGATATTTCATCCAGTATGGTACGTGATTTTATTGCCCAAGGTCGTACACCTAACTTTCTCTTGCCAAAACCAGTGCTAGACTATATCGAGAAAGAAGGGCTTTACTGATGGCATACCAAGACTATATCAACTGTTCGCGTGAACAATTGTTGGAAAAAATGACAGAGCTCCTACCTGAAAAACGTCTAACCCATTGTTTGGGTGTAGAGCGTGCAGCCATAGAATTAGCTCAGCGCTTTGGTGTGGATGTTGAGAAAGCTGGTTTGGCAGGTCTCCTTCATGACTATGCTAAAAAGCTATCAGATCAAGAATTTTTAGATTTGATAGACCGTTATCAACTGGACCCTGATCTTAAAAACTGGGGCAATAATGTCTGGCATGGCATGGTCGGTATCTACAAGATTCAGGAAGATTTGGATTTGAAAGATCCTGAAATTTTGCGTGCAATAGAAATTCATACAGTTGGAGCTGGTCAGATGACGGACCTTGATAAGGTTATCTACGTCGCAGACTACATCGAGCATAATCGTGCCTTTCCAGGGGTGGACCAGGCGCGTGAGATTGCAAGTTTGTCACTCAATAAGGCAGTAGCCTATGAAACAGCTCGTACTGTAGAGCATTTGGCTCACCAGGGATTTCCTATCTATCCCCAAACCCTTGAAACCTATAACGCCTATGTGCACTATTTGAAAGAGGACTAAATGAAGACGGCTTTTATCATTATTGATGTACAAAATATTTTAGTGGAAACGGGGTTTCAGACAAAAGGTCTATTGGAAAAAATTTCTTATTTACAAAACCAAGCTAGAAGTAAGAATATCGAAATTATCTATGTTCAACATATTGAGAACCCTGAAGCCCAAGCATCAGAAGATTGGCAGTTATCTGCTCTTTTAAATCGAAAACCTGATGAAAAGGTCTTTCAGAAGAAGTATAATAGTATTTTCAAAGAAACTGGTTTAAAAGAATACTTGGATAAACAGGGGATTAAAAAATTAGTTTTATGTGGTATGCAGACAGAATATTGTGTGGATACCTCTGTCAAGGTTGCTTTTGAATATGGCTATAAGCTTATTATTCCAGAAGAAACTTGCACAACGTTTGATGGGAAAGATATTCCAGCAGAAACGATAAATGAATTTTATGAGGGCATTTGGGAGGGGCGCTTTGCAGATGTCGTAGATTACAAACATATTTTCTAGAAAGAGGAATAAATGAACGAAAAAGAATTACTAGAACTAGTCGTGAAAGCGGCTGATGAGAAACGTGCGGAGGATATCCTCGCACTTGACGTACAAGAATTGACCAGTGTGACAGACTATTTTGTTATCACGAGCTCAATGAATAGCCGTCAGTTGGATGCTATCGCTGAAAATATCCGTGAAAAAGTAGCTCAAGCTGGCTTTAAAGGTAGCCATGTTGAAGGCGATGCAGCTGGAGGCTGGGTCTTGCTAGACCTTGGTGGAATCGTTGTGCATATCTTCTCAGAAGAAATGCGTGCCCACTATAACCTAGAAAAACTATGGCATGAGGCAAATTCAGTAGATTTATCTGAAGCTTTAGCCTAGTAGATGAACTCAGTTGTAATCAACTGGGTTTTATTTGCTTATTTTAGAAGAAAATCGTTAGAAAGGTAAGGGCGTCGTGTTTGGTAATGTTGAAACTGAACACGAGCTAAAAACTGAGAGAAAGAGAATTACTTCCTTTGTATCTGATGATACGGCAGAAAGATACCTATTTTCTCTTCGTTTTAAACGCTCTTTGTATCTTAATAATGGCAACATACGAGACTTTTGCGGCTGTTTATGATGCAGTCATGGATGATAGTTTATACGATAAATGGACGGATTTTTCCCTCCGGCATTTGCCCAAGACTAAGGAGAGAAAGAAACTCTTGGAGCTGGCTTGTGGTACAGGAATCCAGTCCGTTCGCTTTTCTCAAGCAGGTTTTGATGTGACTGGACTGGACTTGAGCGCGGACATGTTGAAGATTGCTGAGAAGAGAGCGGCATCAGCCAAGCAAAAGATTGATTTTATGGAAGGCAATATGCTGGATTTATCCAAGGCAGGGAAATTCGATTTTGTCACATGTTACTCGGACTCAATCTGCTACATGCAGGATGAGGTGGAAGTAGGGGATGTCTTTAAGGAAGTTTATAATGCCCTTAATGAAGATGGGGTCTTCATCTTTGATGTGCATTCGACCTACCAGACAGATGAGGTTTTTCCAGGCTATTCTTACCATGAAAATGCAGAAGACTTTGCCATGCTTTGGGATACCTACGAGGATGCAGCGCTACATTCTATCGTGCATGAGTTGACCTTTTTTATCAAGGAAGCGGATGGTTCCTTTAGTCGTCACGACGAAGTTCATGAGGAGCGGACTTATGAGGTCTTGACCTATGATATTCTGCTAGAACAAGCTGGTTTTAAGTCCTTCAAGATTTATGCTGACTTTGAGGATAAGGAGCCTACAGAAACCAGTACTCGTTGGTTTTTTGTGGCACAGAAGTAGGAGGTTGATATGGTTCGATCAAAATATTCTTGGGAAGAAGTATCGCAGTTTAATCGTATCCGTCAAAATGGAACGCTTTGGGAAAAAGATGGGCAATATTTTTATGTTCAGGAAGAAGGAACCGTATTTTCAGAGTTAGTTGTTTACGATATGTCTAAGAAACTTTTTGATATGTTAGTAAATGAAATAAAATCGGAGGATGATATCCGACATATGCTAATGTATGGAACATGGCCAATGACGGTTGCCGGATGCCATAGACCAACGATGTTGATAGCTTATCCTGAACTGCAAAAGAATTATAGTAATGAACAACTAGCAGAAATCCTTCCAGTAGGAGAAAAACAATGGCTTAACTGGAGAGGGAGATTGCCTGAGTGGTATCGTAGATTTCGTCATTAGAAAGGGAGAACATCATGACCATTACAGGTATTATAGCGGAGTTCAATCCTTTTCATAATGGCCATAAATACCTGCTAGAACAGGCGGATGGGCTGAAAATCGTTGCCATGTCTGGGAATTTCATGCAGCGTGGAGAGCCTGCTATCGTGGACAAGTGGACTCGGGCCCAGATGGCACTAGAGAATGGAGCAGACTTGGTAGTAGAATTGCCATTTTTAGTCAGTGTTCAAGCGGCGGATTTTTTCGGTCAAGGTGCAGTGGCTGTTTTGGCTCGTTTGGGCATAGATACCCTTTCCTTTGGGACAGAGGAAGTTCTAGATTACCAGAAAATTGCTAACTTATATGCAGAGCGTAGTCAAGAGATGGAGAATTTTGTGGACAATCTACCTGATTCCCTCTCCTACCCTCAGAAAACCCAAGCCATGTGGAAGGAATTTGCAGGTCTTGATTTTTCGGGTGATACGCCCAATCATGTCTTAGCTCTTGCCTACGCCAAGGCAGTTGCTGGAAGAAATATCAAACTTCATCCAATTCAACGTCAGGGAGCAGGATATCATTCTGTGGACAAGGATGTGGACTTTGCTTCGGCGACAGCCATCCGTCAGCATCAATCAGACTCAGATTTCTTAGAACGCTTTATGCCTTCTGTTAATCTCTTTGAAAATGCTAGTAAGGTGAGCTGGGAAGATTATTTTTCACTTTTACGCTATCAAATCTTGTCAAATCCAGATTTAAGTACTATTTATCAGGTCAATCAAGAGATGGCTGTACGTATTAAGGAAGCCATCAAAATAGCAAAATCTATTGAGGAATTGGTTGAGTTAGTGGCTACCAAACGCTACACCAAGGCGCGTGTGCGACGCCTCTTGACCTATATCTTGGTCCAGGCTAGAGAAAGTGACTTGCCAGAAGCCATTCATGTCCTAGGTTTTACCGAAAAAGGTAGACAACACCTTAAAGCTTTCAAGGAGCAGGTCAATCTAGTTAGCCGAATCGGTAAAGAACCTTGGGATGCCATAACCCAAAAGGCAGACCAAATCTATCAACTGGGACACCCTAGTATAGCAGAACAGAATTTCGGCCGAGTGCCAATCAGAATCGAATCGAACTAAGTCTACTTTGAGGTGGACTTTTTTCTTATTTTTTGCAAAAAAATTCTTTTAAAAAATAGTTAGGTTTAAGAAGCTTATTTTACTAAGGAAAATGAAGATAATGCTCCTAAAAATAACTAAAACAACTTCTATTTAAGGTTTGTTAAAAATATTTTTTTGTGGTAAAATGTATAAGAATGCATGTCATTCAGATAAACAAATAAATTGAGGTAAAAACATGGAAATTATGACAATTGTTATAGTTGTTTTTGCCGTCATCATTGGTTTAGTCATTGGATATGTCAGCATCTCAGTCAAGATGAAATCATCACAAGAGGCTGCAGAGTTGATGCTTTTAAATGCTGAACAAGAAGCAACTAATTTACGAGGACAAGCTGAGCGCGAAGCGGATTTATTACTAAATGAAGCCAAGAGCGAAAGCAAATCCCTTAAAAAAGAAGCACTATTGGAGGCTAAAGAGGAAGCCAGAAAATACCGCGAAGAAGTGGACGCTGAATTTAAGTCGGAGCGTCAAGAACTCAAGCAAATCGAAAGTCGTTTGACGGAGAGAGCTACGAGCCTTGACCGTAAAGACGATAATTTGACGAACAAAGAAAAAACACTTGAACAAAAAGAACAAAGTATTTCTGATAGAGCAAAAAACCTTGATGCACGTGAAGAGCAACTAGAGGAAATTGAAAAGCAAAAGCAAGCTGAACTTGAGCGTGTCGGAAGTCTGACTCAGTCAGAGGCAAAAGATATTATCTTAGCTCAAACAGAAGAAGACTTGACCAAGGAAATTGCTAGCCGCATTCGTGAGGCGGAGCAAGAAGTCAAGGAACGTTCAGATAAGCTTGCTAAGGATATTTTATCCCAAGCGATGCAGAGAATTGCTGGTGAGTATGTAGCTGAGTCTACCAACTCGACAGTTCATCTGCCTGATGATACTATGAAAGGTCGTATCATTGGTCGTGAAGGTCGCAATATCCGTACTTTTGAAAGTTTGACAGGGGTTGATGTCATCATTGATGATACGCCAGAAGTGGTAACCTTGTCAGGTTTCGATCCTATCCGACGTGAGATTGCCCGTATGACGATGGAAACCTTGCTTAAGGATGGACGAATTCACCCAGCTCGTATCGAAGAGTTGGTTGAGAAAAACCGTCAAGAAATTGATAACAGAATTCGTGAATATGGTGAAGCTGCAGCCTATGAAATCGGTGCACCAAACCTTCACCCAGACTTGATGAAGATCATGGGTCGCTTGCAGTTCCGTACTTCATACGGACAAAATGTCTTGCGACACTCAATCGAAGTGGCTAAGTTAGCTGGTATCATGGCTAGCGAACTTGGTGAAAATGCAGCTCTTGCCCGCCGTGCAGGATTCCTTCACGATATTGGTAAAGCCATTGACCGAGAAGTAGAAGGTAGTCACGTTGAGATTGGTACTGAATTAGCTCGCAAGTACAAAGAGCATCCAGTTGTGATTAACACGATTGCTAGTCACCACGGAGATGTAGAGCCTGAAAGTGTGATTGCAGTTCTCGTTGCTGCAGCGGATGCCTTAAGTGCAGCCCGTCCAGGAGCTCGTAGCGAATCACTTGAAAGCTACATCAAACGTCTCCATGATTTAGAAGAAATCGCTAATAGCTTTGAAGGAGTTCAAAATAGCTTTGCCCTTCAAGCAGGTCGTGAAATCCGAATCATGGTAAATCCAGGTCAAATCAAGGACGATAAGGTCACAATCTTAGCTCACAAAGTTCGTGAGAAAATCGAAAACAATCTCGATTACCCAGGAAATATCAAGGTAACCGTGATTCGTGAACTTCGAGCAGTTGATTATGCAAAATAAATAAGAAAGAGCAGTTGAAAAATTACTGCTTTTTTGTTACACTAGATAGAAAGATTGTAGTAAGCAGAAATGCCTTCACAAAGAGAATTCTGAATGAATTTTCAAGGCATTTCACAAACTATCCAAAGGAGACATCATGGCAGACCGTGGCTTACTAATCGTTTTTTCAGGTCCTTCGGGAGTTGGGAAAGGAACGGTTAGACGAGAAATTTTTGAGAGTTCTGAAAACCAATTCCAATATTCTGTATCTATGACAACGCGGGCGCAACGTCCAGGTGAAGTAGACGGAGTTGACTATTTCTTCCGTACGCGTGAAGAATTTGAAGAATTGATCCGTCAAGGACAGATGTTAGAGTATGCAGAGTATGTAGGTAACTACTACGGAACTCCTCTGACCTATGTCAATGAAACCCTTGATAAGGGGATTGACGTCTTCCTTGAAATTGAAGTGCAGGGAGCTCTTCAGGTCAAGAAAAAAGTTCCAGATGCGGTCTTTATCTTTTTGACACCACCAGATTTGGAAGAATTGCAAGATCGTCTCGTAGGCCGTGGTACCGATAGTGCAGAAGTGATCGCCCAGCGTATCGAAAAAGCCAAAGAAGAAATTGCTTTGATGCGTGAGTACGACTATGCTATTGTCAATGATCATGTTCCTCTTGCCGCAGAACGTGTCAAACGTGTGATTGAAGCAGAACATTTCCGCGTCGATCGTGTCATCGGTCACTACCAGGATATGCTACCAAAGTCTCCGACTATTCGATAAACTATAGAAAACAGGTACAAACAAATGATGCTTAAACCCTCTATTGATACCTTGCTTGACAAGGTACCATCAAAATATTCACTCGTCATCTTGGAAGCAAAACGTGCTCACGAATTAGAAGCTGGAGCAACTCCAACACAAGAATTCAAATCTGAAAAATCTACACTTCGTGCCTTGGAAGAAATTGAATCAGGGAATGTAACCATCCACCCAGATCCAGAAGGAAAACGCGAAGCTGTTCGTCGTCGTATCGAAGAAGAAAGACGATTGAGAGAAGAAGAAGAAAAGAAAATTAAAGAGCAAATCGCGAAAGAAAAAGAAGAAGGTGAAAAAATTTAAGGTTGGGGGGACTCAATCTTATTTTTTCTATTGCAAGAATACTCAATCAATTAAAACGATTTAAGTAAAGAAGGAGGTGAGGATATGGCTATTGCAAAAATCATTGTGGATGTTCCTTTGATGCAGACAGACCAGCCCTATAGCTACAAGATTCCAGAGGAATTTGAAGGAATGCTGGAAGTTGGTATGCGAGTTCATGTGCCTTTTGGGAAGGCCAATCGCTTGATTCAAGGGATTGTTCTTGGAATGGAACAAGAATCGGAAATGGCAGATGAGGACTTGAAAGAAATTGCTGAGGTGCTGGACTTTTCTCCTGTCTTAACGGAGGAACAACTCTGGCTAGCCGAAGAACTACGTAAGTCAGTTTTTTCATACAAGATTTCTATTCTAAAAGCTATGCTTCCAGGATTTTTGAATTCTAGCTATGATAAAATCCTCTATCCTCTGGAAGGCTTGAGTCAGGAGGAAAAGGAACGCTTATTCGGTTCGCAAGAGTCCTTAGCATTTTCATCACTTGATTTGAAAAAGCAGGCGGAGATGATGCGATTGACTCGCAAAGGGCTCTTGAAACTCGAGTATCAGGCTATAGACCAGAAGAAGGTTAAAACACAGTCTTGGATTCAAGTGAATCTTGACAAATTAGAAAAGCTAGAAATCTCAAACCGTGCCAAGAAGAAATTGGAACTGCGAGATTATTTATTAGCACATCCAGAAAGTACTCCTTTGGCTGCTTTGTTAGAACATTACTCTCGGCAACAAATCAATTTCTTTGTGGAACAGGGTGCTTTGACGATCCTTCAAAAAGAAGTACAACGTTCAGCTGCCTACTTTGAAGGAATCGAGTCAAATCAAGCCTTAGAGTTAAACCCAGAGCAAAAACTAGCCTGTGAGGCGGTTGTTGGAGCGATTGGGAAGAAACACCCTCCATTTCTCCTTCAAGGAATCACAGGAAGTGGGAAAACCGAGGTTTACCTACAGATTATCCAAGGTGCCTTGGATATGGGAAAAACAGCGATTGTTCTAGTTCCGGAAATCTCTCTGACACCTCAAATGACAGAGCGCTTTATTGCTCGGTTTGGCGATAAAGTCGCCATCCTCCACTCTGGGTTGTCCAATGGTGAAAAGTATGATGAGTGGCGCAAGGTGGAGCGTGGAGATGCTCAGGTAGTTGTTGGGGCCAGGTCTGCTATTTTTGCACCTTTGAAAAATTTAGGTGTTATCATTATTGATGAAGAGCATGAGGCTAGTTATAAGCAAGATAGCAATCCTCGCTACCATGCTAGAGATGTGGCTCTTTTACGTGCCCAGTACAATCAAGCTGCCCTAGTCCTTGGTTCTGCAACACCGAGTCTAGAAAGCCGTGCGCGTGCTGGTAAGGGTGTTTATCAACATCTACGTCTGACTCAACGTGCCAATCCTTTAGCAAGTATTCCTGAAGTTCAACTCATTGACTTCCGTGATTACATTGGGCAGAATGAAACATCAAACTTTACACCACCACTGATTGAGGCCATTCAAGATCGACTGGATAAAAAAGAGCAGGTTGTTCTCATGCTCAATCGTCGTGGTTATTCTAGCTTTGTCATGTGCCGAGAATGTGGGACTGTTGATACCTGTCCAAACTGCGATATTTCCTTGACGCTACATATGGATACTAAGACTATGAACTGTCATTATTGTGGATTTTCTAAAGAAATCCCCCATGTCTGTCCTAACTGTCAGAGTCGTAGTATTCGCTATTATGGAACGGGGACACAGAAGGCTTACGATGAGCTAGCGGAACTCTTTCCAGAGGCACGCATTCTACGCATGGATGTGGATACCACTCGTAAAAAAGGCAGTCACCAAGCTTTACTTGAACAATTTGGCAATGGTGAAGCGGACATATTGCTAGGAACCCAGATGATTGCCAAGGGCTTGGATTTTCCAAATGTGACCTTGGTTGGTGTTCTCAATGCGGACACAGCCTTGAACCTGCCTGATTTTCGTTCTTCTGAGAGAACCTTCCAACTCTTGACCCAGGTGGCAGGTCGCGCCGGTCGTGCTGAAAAGGCAGGTCAGGTCTTGATTCAGTCCTATAATCCACAACACTATGCCATTCGATTTGCCAAGGATCAGGACTACGAAGGTTTCTATACCTATGAAATGGGTATCAGACGTCAGTTGGGTTATCCACCTTATTATTTCACTATTGGAATCACCTTATCTCATAAAAAAGAAGAAGAGGTTCTTAGACGTGCTTATCAAGTCATGGATATTTTGCGGTCAGGTTTGTCGGATGCTAGTATTATCCTTGGACCAACGCCAAAACCTATCGCTCGTACTCATAACCTCTATCATTACCAAATTTTGATTAAATACCGTTTAGAAGATGAGTTAGCTTCAACCCTTAATCAGGTCTTAGCCCTAACTCAAGAACGTGAAAATAGCGAACTTCGTCTCAGTATTGACAACGAACCGCAACAATTTTTATAGAAGGAGAAAAGATGACAAAACTAATCTTTATGGGAACTCCCAATTTTTCAGCAACTGTTTTAAAGGGGCTTTTGTCAGATGACCGCTACGAGATTGTAGCGGTTGTAACTCAGCCAGATCGTGCGGTCGGCCGTAAAAAAGTTATCCAGGAGACCCCAGTGAAACAAGCTGCCAAAGAGGCAGGTCTGCCTATCTACCAACCAGAAAAATTATCGGGTAGTCCAGAGATGGAAGCTATCATGAATTTGGGAGCTGACGGCATTGTGACTGCAGCTTTTGGACAATTTCTCCCAAGTAAACTCCTTGATAGCATGGATTTTGCAGTCAATGTTCACGCCTCCCTCCTTCCCAAACACCGTGGTGGAGCTCCTATCCATTATGCCTTGATTCAAGGTGATGAAGAAGCAGGAGTAACCATTATGGAAATGGTCAAGGAATTGGATGCAGGGGACATGATTTCCCGTCGCAGTATTCCCATTACTGATGAGGACAATGTAGGAACTTTGTTTGAAAAATTGGCCATTGTTGGGCGTGATTTGCTTTTGGAAACTCTACCTGCTTATATAGCTGGTGAAATTCAGCCTCAACCGCAAGACCCAAGCCAAGTAACTTTCTCACCAAATATCAAACCAGAGGAGGAGAAACTGGACTGGAACAAGACCAACCGTCAACTTTTCAACCAAATCCGTGGGATGAATCCATGGCCAGTTGCTCATACCTTCCTCAAGGGAGAACGCTTCAAAATCTATGAAGCCCTACCTGTAGAAGGTCAGGGGAATCCGGGTGAGATACTCTCCATCGGAAAGAAAGAATTGATTGTCGCAACAGCAGAAGGAGCTCTATCTCTCAAACAGGTTCAACCAGCAGGAAAACCTAAAATGGACATTGCTTCCTTCCTCAACGGTGTTGGACGAAGTTTGGCTGTAGGAGAACGATTTGGTGACTAAAGTAGAAACGGCTAGAAACTCAGCCTTAAAGGTGCTAGAGGATGTCTTTGTCAATCAAGCCTACTCCAATATCGCCTTAAATAAACACCTCAAGGGAAGTCAACTGTCAGCAACTGACAAAGGTTTGGTGACAGAGCTTGTTTATGGAACCGTAGCTCGTAAACTAACTTTGGAATGGTATTTGTCTCACTTTATTGAGGATAGAGACAAGCTAGACAGCTGGCTCTATGTTTTGCTTCTCATGAGCGTCTATCAACTCCAATACTTGGATAAGCTTCCTGATCATGCAGTGGTCAATGAAGCGGTAGAAATTGCAAAACTTCGTAAAAAGGGTAGCGAAAAATTGGTCAATGCAGTCCTTCGCCGTATCTTGCGAGAAGGTTTGCCAGATATTGCCAGTATCAAGCGTAAGAACAAGCGTGATTCCATCGCATACTCTTTACCAGTGTGGTTGGTTTCTAAGATAAAGGAAGAGTACGGAGAAGAGAGAGCGCAAGCGATTTTTGAAAGTCTACTCAAGCGTAACAAAGCCAGTATTCGAGTGACCGATTTAAGTCGAAAAGAAGAAATCAAAAAATTGCTTGGAGCAAGTGATTCTGTTTTATCAAATACTGGTCTGGTCAAGGAGCAAGGCCACTTTGCAGGACATGATTTGTTCGCAGAAGGGGCTATAACCATC
Source organism: Streptococcus infantis (assembly GCF_019929665.1). Classification (GTDB taxonomy): domain Bacteria; phylum Bacillota; class Bacilli; order Lactobacillales; family Streptococcaceae; genus Streptococcus; species Streptococcus infantis_H. The sequence continues at coordinate 51,322 of NZ_JAHZPZ010000001.1, forward strand.
CAAGACGAGTCCAGTCAATTGGTTGCTCCGACTCTTGATCTACAAGGTGATGAACAGGTCCTGGATGCCTGTGCGGCTCCTGGTGGCAAGACAGCCCATATGGCGTCTTATCTAACGACAGGTCAGGTAACAGCTCTGGATTTCTACGACCATAAACTCACTTTGATTCGAGAAAATGCGGAGCGTCTAGGTGTAGCAGATTGTGTGCAAACGCAAAAACTGGATGCTCGAAAAGTGCATGAGTTTTTTGGCAAGAATCAATTTGATAAGATTCTAGTCGATGCCCCTTGTTCAGGGATTGGACTTTTACGTCGGAAACCAGATATCAAATATAACAAAGACACTGCTGATTTCGCGTCATTACAGGAAATTCAGTTGGAAATATTAGGTAGTGTTTGTCAAACGCTACGTAAAGGTGGTATAATAACTTATAGTACCTGCACTATTGTCTCCGAGGAGAACTTTCAAGTTGTTCAAGCATTTTTAGAAAGTCATCCAGAGTTCGAGCAGGTTAAACTAGAACACGAATGCAAGGATATCCTAAAAGATGGCTGCATCCTCATTACTCCAGAATTGTACGGAAGTGATGGATTCTTTATCAGCCAATTTCGTAAGATATCCAATTAGGAAGGAACTGACACAATGGAGATTTCATTATTAACAGATGTGGGTCAGAAACGTACAAATAATCAAGACTATGTCAATCTTTTTGTCAACCGTGCCGGTCGTACGATGATTATCTTGGCTGACGGGATGGGAGGACACCGAGCAGGTAATATTGCCAGTGAGATGGCAGTAACGGATTTAGGTGTTTCCTGGGTAGATACTCAGATCGATACCGTGAATGAAGTTCGTGAATGGTTTGCAGAACACCTAGAAATTGAAAATCAAAAGATTTATCAATTGGGGCGTGATGAAGCATATAAAGGAATGGGTACAACTCTAGAAGCCCTTGCAATCATTGATAACCAAGCCATCTATGCTCATATTGGGGATTCTCGTATCGGCTTAGTTCGTGGAGAAGAGTACCACCAATTAACGAGTGATCATTCATTAGTCAATGAGTTACTCAAGGCAGGTCAATTAACACCTGAAGAAGCTGAAGCGCATCCACAAAAAAATATCATTACCCAGTCTATTGGACAAAAAGATGAGATTCAACCTGATTTAGGGATTGTAAGCTTGGAACCTGGTGACTATATCGTTATGAACAGTGATGGTCTCACGAATATGATTTCAGGAAGTGAAATCTATGACATCGTGACAAGTGATATTTCACTTGAAGACAAGGCGGCAACCTTAGTGCGATTTGCAAACAATGCCGGAGGGCTTGACAACATTACTGTTGCCTTGATTGCGATTGAGGAGGAATCAAAATGATCCAGATCGGCAAGATATTTGCCGGACGATATCGGATTATCAAACAAATTGGCCGTGGTGGGATGGCAGATGTCTACCTGGCCAAAGATTTGATTCTGGATGGGGAAGAGGTAGCGGTGAAGGTTCTGAGGACCAACTACCAAACGGACCCAATCGCTGTTGCACGTTTTCAGCGTGAAGCACGTGCGATGGCGGACCTAGATCATCCTCATATCGTTCGAATTACGGATATCGGTGAAGAAGACGGTCAACAATATCTAGCTATGGAATATGTAGCTGGGCTTGACCTCAAACGTTATATTAAAGAACACCACCCTCTATCAAACGAGGAAGCTGTTCGTATCATGGGTCAAATTCTCTTGGCTATGCGTTTGGCGCATGCGAAGGGGATTATTCACCGTGATTTAAAACCTCAAAATATACTCTTGACTCCTGATGGAACCGCAAAAGTTACTGACTTTGGGATTGCAGTGGCCTTTGCAGAAACCAGTTTGACACAGACCAACTCCATGTTGGGTTCTGTTCACTATCTATCACCTGAGCAGGCGCGTGGTTCTAAGGCGACCATACAGAGTGATATTTATGCAATGGGAATTATTTTCTTTGAAATGTTGACGGGTCATATTCCATATGATGGAGATAGTGCTGTTACGATTGCACTTCAGCATTTCCAAAAACCACTTCCTTCGGTCATTGCAGAAAACCCATTTGTGCCACAATCCTTGGAAAACGTGGTTATAAAAGCGACAGCTAAAAAGTTAACAGACCGTTACCAAACGGTTTCAGAGATGTATGTTGACTTATTGAGCAGTCTTTCTTATAACCGTCGCAATGAACCAAAGCTGGTATTTGAAGATACAAGTAAAGTTGACACAAAAACCTTACCGAAAATTTCACAATCTACTTTAACAGCGATTCCTAAGGTGCAACCAAAGGAAGAAAGTCCTCAGAGCCAAAAGCCGGTCCAAAAGGCAACTAGTAAAGAAACTGTTGCAAAACCAGTCAAGAAACGCCGTTTCAAAGCAAGGTATTTGGTGCTTCTAGCTAGCTTTATACTTGTTTTGGCTTCTCTCTTTTGGATAGTATCCAAAACACCAGCTACTGTTGAGATTCCAAAAGTTGCAGGTCAAACTGTAGCTGAAGCTAAGGAAAACCTTAAAAAAGCGAATTTTGAGATTGGTGAGGAGAAGACCGAAGCTAGTGATACTGTCGAAGAAGGTCGAGTGATTCGAACAGATCCAGATGCTGGCTCGGCACGAAAAGAAGGAACAAAAGTTAATCTTATTATCTCTTCAGGTCAGCAATCATTTAAGATTGGAAATTATATTGGACGCAATTCTACAGACGTCATTGCAGAGTTGAAAGGGAAAAAAGTTCCTGGAAATCTTATTAAGATTGAGGAAGAAGAGTCTAGTGAATGGGAACCCGGTGTGGTTTTGAAACAGAGCCTTTCAGAAGGTACGACCTATGATCTTACTAAGGCCACTTCTATCGTTTTGACAGTTGCTAAAAAGAAAAAGGTGACAACTGTGACCATGCCAAACTATGCTGGATATACTCTTGAATTTGCAAAAAATAATCTTAAAAGTTTAGGTATTAATGAAGATAGAATTGAAATTAAAGAGGTGGAGATAGCACAAGAAGGAATTAAAGAAGGTGAGATTGCGAAACAAAGTCCTGCACCAGATGAAAAACTAGATTTAAGCAATCCGATAGTTAAACTATATATTTATAAACCTAAAAAAACTTCACCATCAATTAGTCAACCTTCGTCAGAACATAATTCTGGTCAAACTGATACTACAAGCTCAACACAAGACAATCATCCAACAACACCTACACAAGATGGAAATGGAAGTCAACGAAATCAATAGACTCCATATACATAATCCAATCTTTGTCACAGTTTTTGTGACAAAGATTTTTTTTCCTTCAAATTTATGATAAAATAAAAGGAGTTTAAAAAGGAGGGGAACATGGACGAATCAAAAAAACTGAATGCAGTCATTGATGTCATTATGTTAGCAGGAACAATTCTGCTTCGCAATGGATCTGAAATCTATCGTGTCGAAGACACCATGATTCGAATTGCTCATTCACAAGGCATTATGGATTGTAATGTTTTGGCCATGCCTGCAGCTATTTTTTTCTCCATTGAAAATACAAATATCTCTCGAATGAAACGAGTAACCTCCTCTGCTTATAATATTGAGAAGGTGTGTGATGTCAATCAGATTTCACGGCAGCTTGTATCAGGACAGCTTGATTTGGAGACAGCCTTTATTCAACTCAAGCAATTAAATGTCAAGGCATCTCCCTACACCAATGTTCAGCTAACCGCTGCAGCGACCCTTAGTGCTCCCTTCTTCTCTATCATGTTCGGGGGGAATGTCTACGATGCCATTGGTGCAGGAGTAGCGACCATATTCGCTTTCACCTTTTCCCTTTACGTAGAAAAATTTATTCGAATTCCCTTTATGACAGCTTTTGCAGGTGCTCTTGTTTTTGGCTTGATTGCACAATTTTGGGCGCGCTATTCTGGATTACCCTCTACAGCTGATTTGGTCATTGCAGGTGCGGTCATGCCATTTGTACCAGGAATTGCCCTGACTAATGCTGTTAGAGATATCATGACCAATCACATTAACTCTGGTATGAGCAAGATGTTTGAATCTTTGCTGGTTACCCTTGCCTTAGGGGCAGGCACCTCTGTCGCCCTCGTACTCATGAACTAATATGACTCTAACAACATTTTTATTGCAGGCTCTAGCTAGTCTGCTAGCAATTATCACTTTTTTAATCGTTTTAAACGTCCAACGTTCCATGCTGATTCCTGGTGGAGTTTTGGGAATGTCAATATGGCTCCTCTATCTAATACTCAAGGAGCCAACTAATGTTATTTTGGCGACCTTTATTGCCGCTGTAATTGGTTCTTGTATCAGCCAGATTATGAGTATTCTCTACAAAACACCAGCCGTTGTGTTTGCTTTGGCCATCTTGGCTCCGCTGGTACCAGGTTATCTCTCTTATCGAACGACTTCATTTTTTGTGACAGGCGACTATAGAAACGCCATTGCCAGTGCAATGTTGGTGATGATGTTGGCCCTTGTTATCTCTATAGGAATGGCAAGTGGGACAGTTGTACTGAAGTTGTATCACTATCTCAAAAAGAATCGAGCTAGCTAAGTCTCGATTTTTTCGTGGGTAGAGTGGCTGAAAGAACATGAGAACGACGATAGAAATGAACTTGATTTGGGGAATCAAGTCTTTTTTCGCTCATTTGACCTCAATTATGATAAAATAGAGGTGAACGAATTTTTACAATGAATGATAAAAATAGAGGTAAATATGACAATCGGTATTGATAAGATTGGTTTTGCGACCAGTCAATACGTTTTGAAATTACAAGATTTAGCAGAAGCTCGAGGGACTGATCCTGAAAAATTGAGTAAAGGACTCCTTTTAAAAGAATTGAGTATCGCTCCTTTAACAGAGGATATTGTTACCTTGGCTGCCAGTGCAGGAAATTCTATCCTGACTGAAGAAGAGAAGCAAGAGATTGATATGGTTATCGTAGCGACAGAATCTGGAGTCGATCAAAGTAAGGCGGCTGCGGTTTTTGTACACGGTCTACTTGGAATTCAACCTTTTGCTCGTAGTTTTGAAATCAAAGAAGCTTGCTATGGTGCAACTGCGGCCCTTCACTATGCTAAGTTACACGTAGAAAATTCTCCTAAATCAAAAGTTTTGGTACTAGCTAGTGATATTGCAAAATATGGTGTCGAAACTCCTGGGGAACCAACTCAAGGAGCAGGTTGTGTTGCCATGTTGATTAGTCAAAATCCACGTGTTATGGTCTTCAACAACGATAACGTTGCGCAGACTCGTGATATCATGGACTTTTGGCGTCCAAATTATTCAACGACCCCATTTGTAAATGGAGTCTACTCAACACAGCAGTATTTGGATAGCTTAAAAACGACTTGGGAAGAGTACCAAAAGCGTTATGATTGCGACTTGAATGATTTTGAAGCTATTTGTTTCCATTTGCCATATCCAAAGCTAGCTCTCAAGGGATTGAAAAAAATTCTTGATAAATCTCTACTTCAAGAGAAAAAGGATTTACTTCAAAAACACTTTGATGAGTCCATTATTTACAGCCAAAAGGTTGGGAATATCTATACAGGTTCACTCTTTTTAGGACTCTTGTCTCTTCTTGAAAATTCTGATAGTCTCAAAGCAGGGGACAAGCTAGCTCTCTATAGCTACGGAAGTGGTGCTGTATCTGAGTTCTTCAGTGTGGAATTGGTTGAAGGCTATGAACAGCAATTGCAGAAAAATCGCTTAGAATTGCTAGACCAGCGTCAAGCATTGAGCGTAGCTGATTATGAACGAATCTTCTTTGAGGAAGCAAACTTGGATGAGTCAGGTTCTGCAACCATGTCAGGCTATGAAGGACAGGACTATGCTCTGGTTGAGATTGTAGAACACCAACGTCGCTACAGCAAGGTTGAAAAATAATGAAAAAAAATTGGAATGGATTTGCTAAAAAATCAATTCAAGAGCGCCTTGAGTTCGTTAAGTCTCAGGCGCTTACTTCTATGGAAGCCCAAGAAAGTCTTGAGCAAAATGAAAATCTTAGTATAGCAGTTGCGGACCAACTGAGTGAAAATGTAGTGGGGACCTTCTCACTTCCATACTCAGTAGTTCCAGAAGTGTTGGTAAATGGTCAAGAGTACACAGTTCCTTATGTAACAGAAGAACCATCCGTCGTTGCTGCGGCTAGTTTTGCTAGTAAGATTATCAAACGTGCGGGTGGTTTTACTGCTCAGGTTCATCAACGCCAAATGATTGGTCAGGTAGCTCTTTATCAGGTTCCAGATAGGGATAAAGCATGTCAGGCTATTTTGAGTCAGAAGGCAGAGCTACTCGAACAAGCAAACCAAGCCTATCCATCTATTGTCAAACGTGGTGGTGGAGCCAGAGAGCTAACAGTTGAGAAAATTTCTGGTGAGGCTGACTTTTTAGTGGTTTATCTCCATGTCGATACTCAGGAAGCCATGGGAGCTAATATGCTCAATACCATGCTTGAAGCTTTAAAACCAAGTCTAGAGGCTCTAAGTCAAGGGCAAAGTTTAATGGGAATTCTATCCAACTACGCAACAGATTCTCTAGTAACTGCAACTTGTCGGATTGCCTTTCGTTATTTGAGTCGCCAGAAGGATGAAGCGCGTGAACTAGCAGAAAAAATGGTTTTAGCCAGCCAGTTTGCTCAAGCAGATCCTTATCGAGCAGCTACTCACAATAAGGGAATCTTTAATGGAATCGATGCTCTCTTGATTGCTACTGGAAATGATTGGCGGGCCATCGAAGCAGGAGCGCATGCCTATGCCAGTCATGATGGTGCTTATCGAGGTCTCAGTCGTTGGACTATGGATTTGGAAACAGAAGAGCTAATAGGAGAGCTAACTATGCCGATGCCAGTTGCTACCAAGGGTGGATCAATTGGTCTTAATCCTCGTGTAGTTCTCAGCCATGAGTTGCTAGGTCATCCATCAGCTAAGGAATTGGCTCAAATTATCGTGTCAATTGGTCTTGCACAAAACTTTGCAGCTCTTAAAGCTCTTGTTAGCACAGGAATTCAGCATGGACACATGAAACTTCAAGCGAAATCACTAGCCCTCCTTGCAGGAGCCACAGAGGCTGAAGTGCCTAAGTTGGTAGAAAGCTTGATTGCTGAAAAAACCTTTAACTTAGAAAAAGCCCAAACACTCTTGAAAAAATTTAGATCATAAGAAAAAACTCAGACTGATTCAGTCCGAGTTTTTTTGTTTATATTCAATGAAAATCAAAGAACAAACTAGGAAGCTAGCCATAGGTTACTCAAAACAGTGTTTTGAAGAGATTTTCGAAGAGTATTAAATACTTTTACCTGGTAAAAGGGAGACTGGCAAGAAATAACCAGTGGTAGCAACCTCTTTGCCTTCAATTTTTTTTAAGAGCAAATCAACTGTTAGGCGAGCAATCTCTTCCAAGGGTTGTTTAATGGTAGTGAGGTGAGGGTAGTAATTTTCAATGAAATAAGTCCCGTCATATCCGATCACCTTGAGTTGTTCAGGAACAGAGAGACCAAGCTCCTGGGCAATCTTAATAACCAAAATAGCAGTCAAATCATCAGAAGCGAAAATAGCATCTGGTTTTTGCTTAGTCAAGATATTTTTGATTTCCATTTCTTTTCGAAGGGGTGAAAAATCACTGGAAACATTGATAATAGGAGCCTTTGGTAAGATAGAAGCAAAACCAGCATGACGAAGTCCAGTTGGTGAATTGGAGTTGTCATTTCCTGTAATCATGATAATAGATTTGGCTCCAGTTTTAGCCAGAGTCTGAGCGGCTAGGACACCACCAGCATAGTTGTCAGAAGAAACGACAGGTATGTCTGGTGATAGGTTACGGTCAAATGAAATGATCGGAGCGGTTACGCGATTGTAATCCTCAATCCCAAGGTTATGACTTCCCGAAATGATGCCGTCCACCTGGTTGGCTTCTAGCATTTCGATGTATTCGCGTTCTTTTTCTGAATCATGCTCACTATTACAGATGATGGTCTTGTAACCTTTTTTGAAGAGTTCGTGTTCCAATTTATCAATCAATTCAGCATAGAAAACATGGCTGATTTTAGGGAAGATCAAACCGATTAACTTGGCTGATTTTCCTTGAAGACTTCGAGCTAGGTTGTTGGGTTTATAGCCCAGCTCACGCATAGCATCATTAACCTTTTGAATGGTTTTTTCTGACAGATAACCCTTTTTGTTGATGACACGTGAAACAGTAGTAGGGCTGACGCCAGCTAATTTTGCGACATCAGTTAGTTTTGCGACCATATTCTAATTCGTAGTATGTTCCAGTTGGGTTTCCAGATTTAATGAGGATTCCATTTTGATCTTTGTGAGGGAAGACACGACCAGAAAATACCTTTTCTCCTTTATTGATGAAAATTTCAAAGACTGAATTGTCGATGAAGATATTGACAGTAGTTGCTTGATTAGTAACTGAGCAAGAGCGAGTAGTTCCAAATTCTTGAGCATATTGCTCACCTGCTTGACTACGATCAACGGTTACTTGGCCATTGACAAGGTCAAAGTTAATAGAGAGCCCCTTGCCGTCTTTATCAGCAAGAAGGATGATTTCACTTTGGCTATTAGCCTCTAAGTTTAGTTCAAGTTCGTAGGTGTTCTTAGTTTCAGAACGATTTGAAAATTCCTCTTTTGAAGCTCGGAGGTCCTGGATAGCAGCTACAGGATACTGATAGAGTTTGCCATCTTTAATGGTTAATTCTTTGACCAATGAGAAAGTTCCTTGGTGATCAAAGCGATCAGATGGATAAGAAACATCTGGTAAACCAAGCCAACTTACTGCTAAGGCACGTCCATCAGGAGCATTGAAGGCCTGAGTGGCATAGGCTTCGAAACCATAGTCTAGATTGTGTAGTTCAGACACATCTACCATACGTGCATTTTCAGGATCGAAGGAAGCACCAATTTTATACATATTTGGATAGATATTGTCATAGTCAAGAACCTTTTTATCCAAACCTTGTGGGCAGTAGAGAAGGACAGGGTGTTCTCCGACAAAGACAAGATTCGGGCACTCCATCATATAGGCAGTACGGTCATTGTTGAAGTCAAGGTCTCCGACTGCTTGCCAGTTTGTATAATCGTTATCGACCGCTTTGTAGAGACGGACAAATCCTTTTTTCTCCAAGTCCTGACCGCCGACGATAGCATAGTATTGTCCTTTAAAGTTAAAAATTTGTGGATCACGGAAGTGGTCAGTAGCATCAGCTGGTTGATCAATCAAGATTTTATCAATCTTTTCGATTTTTCCATCCGTATCCATCAAAGCACCGATTTGATAAGGGTGACGTACCCAATTTTCGTCACGAACATTTCCTGTATAAAATAAGAACAGTTGATCGCCAAACTGCATAGCAGATCCAGAGTAAGCGCCGTGGCTATCAAGTGGAGTATCAGGTAAGATTTTAACACCAGTTTCAGTAAAGTGAACCAAATCGTCACTTTCAAGTTGAACCCAAGATTTTAAACCATGAGCTGCACCAAAGGGAAAGTTCTGATAAAAGAGAATCCACTTGCCATCAAAATAAGAAAAGCCATTTGGATCATTAAGGAGTCCTTGCTTTGGTTCGACGTGATAGGCAACATGCCATGGTGACTGTGCCATCTTTTCTTGGATTTCTTTTCTTTCTTCTTGTGTCCAATCTTCGTAGCGTCTATAACGACGCTCGGTAGTCCATTCCATTTATATTCCCTCCATAAATTCTACTATCTTTATAGTAAACGTTTCCTTATAAAAAAGCAAGTCTTTTATCATAAAATTAAGAAAAAAATGTCAAACGATTGGCAGAAACAGTTTGAAGAAATTTATGAAAATAAATGAAAAAATGAAAGAATTTGCAAAAAATCTTTAAAAACCTCACAATAATAGGTAAAATATTGCTTGTTTTATTTAAAAAACATCAAAAACAATCAAAAAAATCAAAATGCTAAAATTTTTTCTGCAAAACGCTTGACATATTTTTTAAACGTGATAGAATAATATTCGTGAGGCGAGTAAAATCGCTTTCAAACAAGAACAAATTTTTTTATAAGGAGATTTTTGCAAATGACGAATACAGAAATTGCAAAAAAAGTCATCGAAGCCTTAGGTGGACGTGAGAACGTTAACAGTGTTGCGCACTGTGCGACTCGCCTCCGTGTGATGGTTAAAGATGAAGCGAAAATTAACAAAGATGCTATCGAGAACTTGGAAAAAGTTCAAGGTGCTTTCTTTAACTCAGGTCAATACCAAATCATCTTTGGTACTGGTACAGTAAACAAGATGTACGATGAAGTCGTAGCTCTTGGTTTGCCAACTTCTACAAAATCTGAAATGAAAGCAGAAGCTGCTAAACAAGGAAATTGGTTCCAACGTGCCATCCGTACTTTCGGTGACGTCTTCGTTCCAATCATTCCAGTTATCGTAGCAACTGGTCTCTTCATGGGTGTTCGTGGTCTCTTGACTGCTCTTGGAATGACACTTCCAGAAGATGTGACAACTTATACTCAGATCTTGACAGACACTGCCTTTATTATCTTGCCAGGTTTGGTTGTTTGGTCAACTTTCCGTGTATTCGGTGGTAACCCAGCTGTTGGTATCGTTCTTGGTATGATGCTCGTATCTGATTCACTTCCAAATGCCTGGGCTGTTGCGTCTGGTGGTGAAGTAACTGCAATGCAGTTCTTCGGATTTATCCCAGTTGTAGGTTTGCAAGGTTCAGTTCTTCCAGCCTTCATCATCGGGGTTGTCGGAGCTAAGTTTGAAAAAGCAGTTCGTAAGGTTGTTCCAGATGTACTTGACCTCTTGGTAACACCGTTTGTAACACTCCTTGTAATGTCAATCCTTGGATTGTTTGTTATCGGACCAGTCTTTCACGTTGTTGAAAACTACATTCTCATTGGAACAAAAGCTATTCTTAACTTGCCATTCGGACTTGGTGGTTTCTTGATTGGTGGAGTTCACCAATTAATCGTCGTATCAGGTGTTCACCACATCTTCAACTTGCTTGAAGTTCAATTGCTTGCTGCTGACCACGCTAACCCATTCAACGCTATCATTACTGCAGCTATGACTGCTCAAGGTGCTGCAACTGTTGCCGTTGGTGTGAAAACTAAAAATCCTAAACTTAAAACTCTTGCTTTCCCAGCTGCTCTTTCTGCCTTCCTAGGTATTACTGAGCCTGCTATCTTCGGGGTTAACTTGCGTTTCCGTAAACCATTCTTCCTTTCATTGATTGCTGGTGCAATCGGTGGTGGATTGGCATCTATCCTTGGACTTGCTGGTACTGGTAATGGTATCACAGTCATCCCTGGTACAATGCTTTACATTGGTAACGGACAACTTCTACAATACCTTCTTATGGTAGCTGTATCATTTGTACTTGGTTTTGCTCTTACTTACATGTTTGGTTACGAAGATGAAGTAGAAGAAGTTTCAGGAGCAATTTCTGAAGCTGAAACTGACCGTTTAACAGAAGAAGCAGTAACTGGTACTGTGGTTTCACCTAGCGAAGGTGTTATCCAAACACCAATCGTTGGTGATGTCGTTGCTCTTTCAAATGTGAATGATCCAGTCTTCTCAAGTGGAGCTATGGGACAAGGTATCGCCGTGAAACCTAGTCAAGATGTTGTTTATGCACCAGCTGATGCTGAAGTAACAATCGTCTTCCCAACTGGCCATGCTTATGGATTGAGAACAGCTAACGGTGCTGAAATCTTAATTCACGTTGGTATCGATACTGTTTCAATGAACGGTGAAGGCTTCAACCATAAAGTTGCTCAAGGTGACAAGGTTAAAGCTGGAGATGTTCTTGGAACATTTGACTCAGCTAAGATTGCTGCTGCAGGTCTGGATAACACAACTATGGTTATCGTAACAAACACTGCAGACTTTGCTTCAGTAAATCCAGTTGCTTCTGGATCAGTTGCTAAGGGTGACGCAGTCATTGAAGTTAAAGCTTAATAAATCAAAAAACGAACAAATGTCATGTTTGTTCGTTTTTGCTTGAATGGTAAAATTTACAGAGGAAAATCTAAAATATTGAGCAAGTTTCAGTCTGGAAATATGCTATAATAGAGAAAATAAATACAAGAGGTTTATCATGACAAAACTATACGGAAGTTTGGAAGCGGGCGGTACAAAATTTGTCTGTGCTGTCGGAGATGAAAACTATAACGTTGTAGAAAAGGTACAATTTCCTACAACAACACCTATTGAAACAATCGATAAAACCATTGAGTTCTTCTCAAAATTTGAGAATCTTGCAGGACTTGCCATTGGTTCATTTGGTCCAATCGATATCGATAAAAACTCAAAAACTTACGGATTTATCACAACAACTCCAAAACCTAACTGGGCAAATGTAGACTTGCTTGGTGCTCTTCGTCGCGCTCTAAACGTGCCTATGTATTTCACGACAGACGTAAACAGTTCTGCCTACGGTGAAGTGGTTGCTCGTAATAATGCCGGCGGTCGTATCGAAAACTTGATTTATTACACAATCGGTACAGGTATCGGTGCAGGTGTTATCCAACGTGGCGAGTTTATTGGCGGTGTTGGTCACCCTGAGATGGGCCATTATTATGTGGCTAGACACCCAATGGATATTGAAAAAGAATTTAAAGGTGTTTGTCCTTTCCATAATGGATGTTTGGAAGGTTATGCGGCTGGTCCAAGTTTGGAAGCTCGTACAGGTGTTCGTGGGGAAAACATTGAACTCAACAACTCTGTTTGGGATGTTCAAGCCTATTACATTGCTCAAGCCGCAGTGAATGCGACTGTAACTTTCCGTCCAGATGTCATCGTCTTTGGTGGTGGGGTTATGGCTCAACAACATATGCTTGACCGTGTACGTGAGAAATTCACAGCCCTACTCAATGGCTACCTCCCAGTTCCAGATGTACGTGACTATATCGTGACTCCAGCTGTTGCTGGCAATGGTTCAGCTACACTAGGAAACTTCGTTCTTGCTAAGAGCGTTGCAAAATAAGAATATAAAATTAGAGGCTGGGACAAAAAGTCCTAGCCTCTTTTTGATGTTGGATTGTCGAGCAAGACGCAGTGGTTGAGTGGGCTCTACTACGCTGATTTCATCTACTTTTACAGCCCTACTCAACTGTGCGGAGGTGGGACGACGAAATCGAATTCTAACGAATTACCGATTTCTGTCCCACTCTCTTTTTCTATTTTCGTTTCCTGATGGAAAATATTTTGCCAAGTTTCGTGGCGACGCCAGATGCTGGTATGAATGGTATCACCGACTTGGTAGCGGATGAGTTTAGTCTTTTGACTGATAGAAGTTAAATGAAGCTCCTTGATAGCAGAGGTTAGTTCTTTTTCAGCCTTATAGGCACCCTTGTCCAGTTCTTGTCCGTCCTGGCGGATATAAATGAAATCTTCTGCAAGTAATTCCTCCAGTTGATTTCCTTGGTCAATCAGTTGCTCTCTCATGAGCAATTTTTTATATACATTATCTAGGATTTCATCCTCAGGGATTGGTGCTGGTTCGATATGAATGTCTGTATCAAAGACACCAAATCGTTCTGATAACATGGATTCGACTTGGTCTGCAATTTCGTGACTTTCAAAAACAGACAGGTCTGGGTTCATCTCAAGTGTGATATCCAGATAAATATTGCTTCCGTAGGTACGACCGCGTTGTGATTTAACCTTGCTAATCTTAGGAATTTCCATGATAGCTTTTTGATAATCTTCTAGCAAGTGTTCGTCAAAACCATCAGAAAGGCTGAAGGATGACTCGATAAAGATGTCATAAGCTGTTTTAAGGATAAAGAAGGTAATGATAATCGCGACTAACTTATCCACGATTGGATAGTTGAAGCTGCTAGCCAGGATAGCAATAGAAGTTCCAAGAGATGTCACGGCATCTGATAAATTATCCTTAGCGGCTGCCTTGAGAGCCTTTGATTTAGCTTGCTTACTCAGATGGGTATTGTAGAGATAAACGGCAAACATGATGATAGCAGAGATGACTCCCAGAGTCGCACCAAGTGGGTCAATGACCGTTTGTTCTCGGCTGAGTATCTTTTGAATGGTGTCACGTAGAACATCAAAGCCAACGTAAAACATGATGATGGAAGTGATGAGACTTGCCAAATCCTCTATTTTCCAGTGGCCGAAGCGATGATCTCTATCTGCCGGTTGGCGAGCCAAACGAATCCCGATGAGAAGGGCTACATTTCCAACGATATCTGAAACGTTGTTAAAACCATCTGCCACCAAACTGGATGAATGGAGGAGGTGTCCGGTCGCTAGCTTAGCTGCAGACAAGAATAGATAGGTCAAGATGCTGATAATGGCACCACGCTCAGCTAATTTTAAGTTTGAAACCGATTGATTCATCTAACTCCCCTTCTAGCATTTTAGTATTCTTTCATTATACTGGTTTTCCAAGGAAAATTCAAATGGAGGGGTTGTTATAGAGGGGATACAAATCAGAAAATGCTTTTTTTTTATTAAGAAAAATGATAAAATGTTATTCGGAAGTTTGTGCTTTTTATTAGGGGATATTAGTAGGTAATAAAGGAGATTCCATGAAAACATTAGTTGTTATACCAGCACTCAATCCACCTTCAGACTTGTGTAATTATATAGTTAAACTGAGAGAAGCAGGATTAGAAAACATTTTAATAGTAGATGATGGAAGTAGGAGAGAGTTTAAATATATTTTTGAACAGTTAAGAGATGAACAAAATTGTAGGATATTAACTCATGCAAAAAATTTAGGTAAAGGTCGCGCACTAAAAAATGCCTTTAACTATTTCCTGACCATGCCAGATGTAGAAGAGTTTAATGGAATTGTTACTGCAGATTCAGATGGTCAACATAGAGTTGAGGATGTCTTATCTATGGTAGATACGATTTCTAATTATCCTGATTCTTTAATTCTAGGTTGTCGGGATTTTGATTCTGAAAATGTTCCACCAAAAAGTAAATTTGGGAATAAACTTACTAAATTAGTATTTAAACTGCTCTATGGGAGAAAAATAACAGATACTCAAACAGGATTACGAGGCTTTCCCAAAGCGATCATAAATGAAATGTTGGAAATTCAAGGTGAACGCTTTGAATATGAAACTAAAATGCTCATTCATACGTTTGATAAAGCTATTCCGATACAAGAAATAACGATTGAAACAATTTATTTTGACGGTAATGCAGAAACTCATTTTAATCCTATTAAAGATTCTTTGAGAATTTACAAAGTAATCTTTGCTTCATTTTTTAAGTATTTATTATCTTCTCTTTCTTCATTTCTTTTAGATATTGGATTATTTCAGTTCTTCCTTTGGAGTTCTTTAGCTGTAGGAATTCATAGAGGAGCATTATTAATCTTACTATCGACTATTTTGGCAAGAGTAATATCATCTTATTTTAATTTTACAATGAATAAGAACTTTGTCTTTAATGGTGAAAAAAGAATTCAGAGAACGATTATGAAATATTATAGTTTGGCTGCTTTTCAAATGTTGTTATCCGCAGCAATGGTGGCAGCTATTTGGAATATGTTATCAGGATCTGAAACTGCCATAAAAATAGTAGTTGATACAATTTTGTTCCTTGCTAGTTATCAAATTCAGAGAAGATGGGTGTTTAAATAGTGTTAAAAATATTCAAGAATCATAGTGATTTGTTTTTAAGTCTAATCAATGCATATTGCTTAACTCTAATGTTAACTTTTAATAGAACTATCCCCATTACTAGCTTAAAAACGTTTTTGGAGTTATTTCAAACAGATGCAACAATTTCTGTAACAATATTTATATTTTCATTATATTTTTTCTCAAAAATAAAGATACCAAAATTAAAAACAAGAGAAAATAGAATAGTGAGTGTATTTGGATTGTTCCTCTCGATTCTTCATATCGTTGGGAGCGATGTTACATACACGCAATCTACGTTAAGAGGGGCAGTAAATAAATTTTCGATTGTAGCTTTTTTGATATTAGTGGGAATTTCGTTTTTTGCAATTAATACCTTATTAAAGATATTAGTGAATTGGTTTCATCACCAAGAATTAAATTCAACTAATATGAAGCAGACAGGTTTTAGAAAAAAACGATATCTGTTAATGTTTTTACCATTTGTAGCGATACGTGTACTATTTTTCTTTATTTTTTTTCCAGGCTCTACGACTTGGGATAGTATGTATATTATTAAGGAAGGGTTAGGATACTGGCCATTAACGAACTCACACCCATATATATATACATGGATCGTAAGTTTATTTTCAAAATTAGGTATTAAGCTATTTGGAAGCGTAGGAATAGGAATTTCAATCTTTAACTTTCTCACATTAGTTGTGACATCTATTATTGTAGTTTTTGTTCTTTATAAATTTTTCGAAATCTTCAATATCAATAAGTATTTAAAAATTGGATTATTTATTTTTTATGCTTTTTTCTCTAATTTTATTGTAATAAGTTTTACTTTATATAAAGATGTTTATTTAGTTGATTTTTTGCTCCTGTTTTTCATATCAATGGTTTTTATAATCTATTTGCCTGGTCGCTTTTTCTCCAGTATTTATAGTTTACCCTTATTTGTATTATCCTTTTTAGGGGTTTATATGTTACATAGAAAAGCAGTTATTTACGTATTAGTAGGTGTTATTGTACTTTTTTTATATAGTAAATTGTATAAGAAACAAATTGCAAAATATGTAATTATTTCAATTTTGGTAACTTTGCTATTCAATGCATTGGGAACATTCGCATTAAGACCAGAAGCATCAAAGAAGAAGTACGACTACTTATCATCACGGTTTCAGCAATTAGCAGCAGCGGTTTACTATCATCCTGATAGTTTTACTAAAGACGAATTGGAATTTTATGATTCAACCCTAGGATTGGAGAACAATAAAAATTTTTTGTATTATGAAGCTGATCCTATAAAAGATTTGATGAAAAACGAACAATTTCAGGGAAAAGAAAAGGAGTTCTTTAAAATCTGGTGGAAAGGCTATAAAACTCATCCTAAAACATATATTGATGCAATATTAAACTTATCAGTTTCCTATTGGTATATATATGATACACCAGACAGAGCCTATATATCGAATTACTACCATAATATGTACAAAGGAAAGTACAACTGGTTTGGGGATAAAACTATATATGATAAAGGATTTTCTTTGCCACTATCAGATAGTACAAATAGTAAATTCTATGACAATGCTTATGAAGTACATTGGAACTTTGGTAAACTGGCAGTTTTTGGTATGTTTTATAGAGCAGGTTTATACACAATCGTATTACTACTGATACTAATGCTAGCTATCTTAAAACGAGATAGAAGACTTTTGCCAATAGTATTTTTTGTTTTATCTATTATTTTAACATGCATTTATTCACCAGTTGTAAATTATTTTAGATATTCTTATGCTTATATGATGATTATTCCGTTACTATTACCTTTATTGTTTTTAAAAAATTCTGAGGAATTGCAGGATGAAAATGATGGTTTGTTCTTTGAAAACTTTTGAAATTCTGATATAATAGAACTACTCAAGGGAGTAGCTGGCGGTTTACCGCGATAGTGTCGTCATTACGAATTATTTCCGGCACTATATTAAACAGCGAGACTTGTTTTTTTAAAAAACAGGTCTCTTTTTTGTAAAAAGAGGCCAAAAAGGAGGAGACTGTTTTGTCAAAAGAACAAAATAAAGACTTGTTTTACACACAAACCTCAGAAGAAGTCCTAAAGAACTTGGACTCATCGATCGAAGGTTTGTCAACTGCCCAAGCTCAAGAACGCTTAGCGACTTATGGTCGAAATGAGTTAGAAGAGGGAGAGAAACGTAGCCTATTAGCTAAATTCCTTGATCAATTTAAGGATTTGATGATTATCATCTTGCTCGCGGCAGCGGCACTTTCTGTGGTTACAGAAGGGATGGATGGTTTAACAGATGCCATTATCATCTTGGCCGTTGTTGTCTTGAATGCTGCCTTTGGGGTTTACCAAGAAGGGCAAGCAGAAGCAGCCATTGAAGCTCTGAAAAATATGTCTAGCCCGATGGCTCGGGTTCGTCGTGATGGTCATGTTATTGAAATTGACTCAAAAGAATTGGTGCCTGGAGATATCGTCTTGCTTGAAGCGGGAGATGTGGTGCCTGCCGATATGCGTTTGCTTGAAGCGGCGTCTCTTAAAATCGAAGAAGCTGCTCTTACTGGTGAGTCTGTACCGGTTGAAAAGGATATTACTCAAATGGTAGAAGCAGATGCTGGTATCGGAGATCGTGTTAACATGGGTTACCAAAACTCAAACGTAACATACGGTCGTGGTATTGGTGTCGTGACCAACACTGGTATGTATACAGAAGTTGGTAAGATTGCAGATATGTTGGCTAATGCTGACGAGACAGAGACACCATTGAAGCAAAGCTTGGAACAATTATCTAAGGCCTTGACTTACTTGATTATTGTGATTGCCGTTATTACTTTCTTGGTTGGTGTATTCGTTCGTGGTGAACATCCGTTGGAAGGCTTGATGGTGGCGGTTGCTCTTGCGGTTGCTGCGATTCCAGAAGGTCTCCCTGCCATTGTAACCATCGTTCTATCATTGGGAACTACAACCCTTGCAAAACGGAATTCAATCGTCCGTAAATTGCCAGCGGTTGAGACTCTCGGTTCAACAGAAATCATTGCATCTGATAAAACAGGTACCTTGACTATGAACCAAATGACTGTTGAAAAGGTTTATACCAACGGTCAATTGCAAAGCTCGGCATCTGAAATTGCTGCTAGCAACAATACCCTACGTATCATGAACTTTGCCAATGACACCAAGGTGGACCCATCTGGCAAGCTGATTGGTGATCCAACGGAGACAGCTCTTGTACAGTTTGGTTTGGACCACAACTTTGATGTTCGTGAAGTCTTGAAGGATGAGCCACGTGTTGCTGAATTACCATTTGACTCAGACCGTAAGCTTATGTCGACTATCCATAAGGGATCTGACGGTTCTTACTTTATCGCTGTCAAGGGTGCACCTGATCAATTGCTCAAGCGTGTGACTCGTATTGAAGTCAATGGGGAAGTTCGCCCAATCACAGAAGAGGATAAAAATGCCATCCTTGCAACCAACAAAGATTTGGCTAAACAAGCCCTTCGTGTTTTGATGATGGCTTATAAGACAAGCAACGAAATCCCAACCTTGGAATCTGAAATCGTTGAGTCTGACCTCATCTTCTCTGGTTTGGTCGGAATGATTGACCCTGAACGTCCAGAAGCTGCAGAAGCTGTACGTGTCGCTAAAGAAGCAGGTATCCGTCCGATTATGATCACTGGTGACCACCAAGATACAGCGGAAGCTATTGCCAAACGTCTCGGAATCATCGATCCAAATGACACAGAAGACCATGTCTTCACTGGTGCTGAGTTGAATGAACTCACTGATGAAGAATTCCAAAAAGTCTTTAAGCAATACTCTGTTTATGCACGTGTATCACCTGAGCACAAGGTTCGTATCGTTAAAGCTTGGCAAAATGAAGGTAAGGTTGTCGCTATGACGGGTGATGGGGTCAACGATGCGCCTTCACTTAAGACAGCTGATATTGGTATCGGTATGGGAATTACAGGTACAGAAGTTTCTAAAGGAGCTTCTGATATGGTCCTTGCTGATGATAACTTTGCAACCATTATCGTAGCGGTAGAAGAAGGACGTAAGGTCTTCTCAAATATCCAAAAATCAATCCAATACCTCTTGTCTGCTAATATGGCTGAAGTTTTCACCATCTTCTTTGCAACATTGTTAGGTTGGGATGTGCTTCAACCAGTGCATCTTCTCTGGATTAACCTGGTAACAGATACGCTACCAGCCATCGCCCTTGGTGTGGAACCAGCTGAGCCAGGCGTCATGACTCACAAACCTCGTGGGCGTAAGTCTAACTTCTTTGATGGTGGTGTCTTCGGAGCAATCATTTATCAAGGGATCTTCCAAACCATGCTAGTTTTGGGTGTTTATGGTTGGGCTCTTCTCTTCCCAGAGCACCAAGGTCATACTGAAATCCATGCGGATGCCCTTACCATGGCTTTTGCAACTCTCGGTCTGATCCAATTGCTCCATGCCTTTAACGTTAAGTCAGTTTACCAATCAATCTTTAAAGTGGGACTCTTTACGAACAAGACCTTTAACTGGTCTATCCCAGTTGCCTTCGTCCTCTTTGTGGTGACAATTTTGGTTCCTGGATTTAATAATCTCTTCCACGTTTCAAACTTGAGCTTGACTCAATGGATGGTGGTCGCTGTAGGAGCACTTATGATTGTAGTCCTTGTTGAAATTGTCAAAGCAGTTCAACGAGCACTTGGAAAAGATAAAAACGCTATTTAAGCATTGAAAAGTCATCTTCGGATGGCTTTTTGCTTTTATATATGGTAAACAGAGATAGATTTTATGCTATAATCAAGTTGAGAAAAAGATGGAGGAATAGTAGTTGGAAAAGAAAATTGTAAAAGATATCTTGTTTTTGTCGCAGGTATCTCAGCCTGCTAGTCAGGAAGATTTACCCCTAGCAAAGGATTTGCAGGATACCCTATTGGCTAACCGAGAAAGCTGTGTTGGACTAGCGGCCAATATGATTGGGGTACAAAAACGCGTCATTATTTTTAATATCGGAATGATTCCCATGGTTATGTTTAATCCAGTTCTCCAATCTTTTGAAGGATCATACGAGACAGAGGAAGGTTGTTTGTCTTTGACGGGTGTAAGACCGACAACTAGGTATGAGAAGATTACAGTAAGCTACAGAGATATCCATTGGCAAGAGCAGACCATTACCCTGACAGGTTTTCCGGCTCAGATTTGTCAACACGAATTGGATCATTTGGAAGGGATTATCATATAGGCCTTGTATCCCAGATCAGGGTACATCCTTTAAGCTTAAGGAAACAACCTCGTTTTTCTTGCACTCTTGTTTGAAATTTGTGATAATAAATGAAAGAATAATAAATGGAGGACAGTCAAATGGGGTTTTATCTGATGATTGGTTCGATGTTGCTTGGTCTTTTCGCTTTGAAGATAGGATTTTCTCATCTAAAGGAGAAAAAGTTTAATCTGTCATCTATCTTGGCAAGCTGCCTTGGGACAGCACTAGTTCTCTTTGCAATCTGGTTAGGATCGCCAAAATAAGGAAAGAAGCCTCGGTATTCACCGAGGTTTTTAGGCTCAAATCCTTGGTAGTCCTAAAAAAATATGCTACACTAACACTATGAAAATTCTAATCCCAACCGCAAAAGAAATGAACACCGAAATCCCTAGTTTAGAGGCTAAACCCTTGTGTCCTGAAAGTCAGGAAGTGCTGGATGAATTGGCTAGATATTCTGCCCAAGAGCTGGAGAGTTTTTACAAAATATCTGCCGAAAAAGCGCAAGAGGAGTATGACCATATCCAGGCCTTGAAAAATGAAACTGCGACAAACTATCCAGCCTTGCACCTCTTTGATGGACTCATGTATCGCAACATCAAACGGGACGATCTCACCAAAGAGGAGCAAACCTATCTGGAGAAACACCTCATGATAACGTCAGCTCTCTATGGTGTGATTCCAGCCTTTGAACCGATTGCGCCTCACAGACTGGACTTTTTGATGAAACTCAAAGTCGCTGGAAAAAGCTTGAAAAGTCATTGGAAGGTGGCCTATGAGGAGTCAATGAAAGACCAGGAGTTAATCTTTTCTCTCTTGTCTTCGGAGTTTGAAACTGTCTTCCCTAAAGAAATCCGTGAGAAAATGGTGACCTTTAAGTTTATGGAAGAGCGAGATGGTAAACTAAAAATCCATTCAATCATTTCAAAAAAATCCCGAGGAGCCTTTTTGACAGCCTTGATGGAAGGTCAGGTAACTTCGGTTGAAGAGATTAAAAAGCTTAACTTTGCGGGTTTCAATTATCGAGAAGACTTGTCTAGTGACAAGGAATTGGCTTTTGTAAAATAGAGAGAGTGGGACAGAAATCGGTAATTCGTTAGAATTCGATTTCGTCGTCCCACCTCCGCACAGTTGAGTAGGGCTGTAAAAGCTGATGAAATCAGCGTAGTGGAGCCCACTCAACCACTGCGTCTTGCTCGACAATCCATAGACAAATGAGAGGCTAGGACTTTTGTCCCAGCCCTTTTTTTGTGATTTGGTGCTCCTATTTTTAGTTTAGAATGGTAGGAATTTTCTCACAATTTTGGTATAATAGGACTATTAGAAAATTTCGAGGAGACAAACATGTCAGTTAAGATTGCTTTACTTGGATTTGGTACAGTAGCCAGTGGTGTGCCATTCTTGCTAAAGGAAAATAGAGAAAAAATTGTTCAAGCAGCCCAGTCAGAAATTGAAGTAGCTAAAGTTTTGGTCAAAGACGATCAAGAGAAAGACCGCTTGCTTGAAGCAGGAAATGATTTTAATTTTGTAACAAATATCGATGAAATTTTGTCAGACAAAGACATTACGATCATTGTCGAGTTGATGGGACGTATCGAACCTGCTAAAACCTTTATCACTCGTGCTTTAGAAGCAGGGAAACACGTCGTGACAGCTAACAAGGATCTTTTGGCAGTCCATGGTGAAGAATTGCTTGAGGTAGCCAAAGCTCACAATGTTGCCCTATACTATGAAGCAGCTGTTGCAGGAGGAATCCCAATCCTTCGTACCTTGGTCAACTCACTTGCATCAGACAAAATCACACGTGTTCTTGGTGTTGTGAACGGAACATCTAACTTCATGATGACCAAAATGGTTACAGAAGGCTGGTCTTATGAAGATGCTTTGGCAGAAGCCCAACGACTCGGCTTTGCTGAAAGCGACCCTACCAATGACGTTGATGGGATTGATGCGGCCTACAAGATGGTCATCCTCAGTCAGTTCGCTTTTGGGATGAATGTCAAGTTTGAAGATGTGGGTCACCAAGGAATTCGCAACATCACTCCAGAAGATGTGGCAGTAGCTCAAGAACTTGGTTATGTTGTAAAACTAGTTGGTTCTATCGAAGAAACAGCTTCTGGAATCGCTGCTGAGGTTACGCCAACCTTCCTTCCTAAAGCTCACCCACTTGCAAGTGTTAACGGTGTTATGAATGCTGTCTTTGTGGAGTCTATCGGTATTGGCGAGTCTATGTACTATGGACCAGGTGCTGGTCAAAAACCAACTGCAACAAGTGTTGTGGCTGATATTGCCCGCATCGTTCGTCGTTTGAATGACGGAACAATTGGAAAAGCCTTTAATGAATACAGCCGTCCAGTGGTCTTGGCTAAACCAGAAGACGTCAAAGCCAACTACTATTTCTCAATCTTGGCTCCAGACTCAAAAGGGCAAGTCTTGAAATTGGCTGAACTCTTTAACGCAGAAGATATTTCCTTCAAGCAAATCCTTCAAGATGGTAAGCAAGAAGGCAAGGCTCGTGTTGTCATCATCACTCATAAAATCAACAAGGCGCAACTTGAAAATATTACATACGCTTTGAAAGGTGTAGCTGAATTTGAACTTCTCAACACCTTCAAGGTTTTAGGAGACTAAGATGAAGATTATTGTACCTGCTACAAGTGCTAATGTGGGTCCAGGTTTTGACTCTGTTGGTGTAGCTGTAACTAAGTATCTAGAAATTCAGGTTTGTGAGGAACGTGAAGAATGGATGATTGAGCACCAATTAGGCAAATGGATTCCACGTGATGAACGTAATCTTTTGCTGAAGATTGCTCTACAAATTGTTCCAGATTTACAACCAAGACGTCTGAAAATGGTCAGTGATATTCCGCTTGCACGTGGACTAGGTTCTTCTAGTTCAGTCATCGTTGCAGGGATTGAGCTGGCAAATCAACTAGGAAACTTGAAGCTAAGCAAACATGAAAAATTACAGTTGGCGACTAAGATTGAGGGACACCCTGATAATGTTGCACCTGCTATCTATGGAAATCTCGTCATTGCTAGTTCGGTAGAAGGTCAGGTTTCTGCTGTTGTGGCGCCTTTCCCAGAGTGTGCTTTTCTAGCTTATATTCCAAACTATGAATTGCGTACTCGAGATAGTCGTGGTGTCTTGCCTAAGAAACTCTCCTACAAGGAAGCTGTTGCGGCAAGTTCTATCGCCAATGTGGCTATCGCAGCCCTACTGACTGGAGACATGGTCAAAGCAGGCCAAGCCATCGAGAACGATCTCTTCCATGAGCGTTACCGTCAAGAACTGGTGAGAGAATTTGCGACGATCAAGAAAGTTGCCAAGAGAAATGGTGCTTATGCGACCTATCTGTCTGGTGCTGGTCCGACTGTTATGGTCTTGGCTGATCCTGACAAGATGCCTAAGATTAAGGCTGAGCTTGAAAAGCAACCTTTCAAAGGCAAGCTTCATGATTTGCAAGTAGATACACAAGGCGTTCGCGTCGAAGCAAAATAAACAGAACAATAGGATTGGGAAACTCTCTATTAGAGGGCTTCCTGTCCTTTTTTTGAAAATGAAACATGGGATATGAAATGATTCCCAGTTTTGTCGGCCGCTGGACGGTCAAGGAGGATGAAATGGCAGAAATATATTTAGCAGGTGGTTGTTTTTGGGGCTTGGAAGAATACTTTTCACGTATTTCTGGAGTGCTGCAAACAAGTGTTGGTTATGCCAATGGTCAAGTTGAAACTACCAATTATCAATTAATCAAAGAAACAGATCACGCAGAGACAGTGCAAGTCGTCTACGATGAAAAGGTGGTATCGTTTCGTGAGATCTTGCTCTATTATTTCCGTGTCATTGATCCACTATCTGTCAACCAACAAGGGAATGACCGTGGTCGTCAATACCGCACAGGGATTTATTACAAAGATGAAGAGGATTTACCGACTATCAATACAGTAGTTCGCGAACAAGAACTACTCATCGGTCGTAAAATTGCAGTGGAAGTGGAGAAGCTTCGCCACTATATCTTGGCTGAAGACTATCACCAAGACTACCTCAAGAAAAATCCTGGAGGCTATTGCCACATTGATGTGAGAGATGCTGAGAAACCACTGATAGATGCCGCTAACTATGAAAAACCGAGTCAGGCAGTTTTACGAGAACAACTGTCTGAAGAGTCCTATAGAGTAACGCAAGAGGCAGCGACGGAAGCTCCCTTTAGCAATGCTTATGACCAAACTTTTGAGGAAGGAATTTATGTCGATATCACGACTGGTGAGCCTCTCTTCTTTGCCAAGGATAAGTTTGCCTCAGGCTGTGGTTGGCCAAGTTTTATCCGTCCTATTTCCAAGGAACTTATTCATTATTACCAGGACTTGAGTCACGGTATGGAGCGTATCGAAGTTCGTTCACGTTCAGGGAATGCTCACTTGGGACATGTCTTTACAGACGGCCCTCGTGAACTAGGTGGTCTCCGTTACTGTATCAATTCTGCATCCTTACGATTCATTGCTAAGGATGAAATGGAAGAGTCTGGTTATGGCTACCTACTTCCATATTTGAACAAATAAAAAAAGATGGTGGTTTTTCCACCTTCTTCATTTTGGAAATAGAAGGGGCTTATGAAATACTTACTTTCTTACTTTAAACCCCATAAACAATAAGAAAAGTTGCCTTCGGGTGACTTTTTTGTTACAATAGCTAGAAAAATTATCCCGTATGAATACTTATATAGAAAAGGAGCCTAGGGATGAAAGTCTTTCAGCATGTAAATATCGTGACTTGTGACCAAGATTTCCACGTCTATCTAGATGGGATTTTGGCTGTCAAAGAATCCCAAATCGTCTATGTCGGTCAGGAAAATCAAGAGATTCTTAAACAAGCAGATCAAATCATAGACTATCATGGTGCCTGGATTATGCCTGGCTTGGTTAACTGCCATACTCACTCTGCCATGACAGGCTTGAGAGGCATTCGTGATGATAGCAATCTCCACGAATGGCTAGAGGACTATATCTGGCCAGCAGAAGCAGAATTCACACCAGAGATGACTACAAAGGCCGTCAAAGAGGCACTAACAGAGATGCTCCAGTCAGGAACGACAACTTTCAATGATATGTACAATCCTAATGGAGTGGATATAGCTGAGATTTATGAGGCAGTCAAGGAGTCCAAGATGCGGTGCTATTTTTCTCCAACCCTCTTTTCTTCAGATGTGGAGACGACGGCTGAAACTATAGCCAGAACTCGAGCGGTTATCGAGACAATCAGAGGATATCAAGACCCAAATTTCAAGGTGATGGTGGCTCCTCATTCGCCCTACAGTTGTAGTCGAGATTTGTTGGAGGCAAGTCTTGAGCTAGCAAAAGAAGAAAACATTCCTCTTCATATCCATGTTGCAGAAATTACCCGCTTGGCAGATTCGCAAGTCGCTATCGCTCACAATCCTATCAGCAACCTCAAACTAGCCTCAGGAATTGCACCAGTCGTCCAACTTCAAAAGGCAGGAGTAGCAGTTGGTATTGCGACGGACTCAGTTGCTTCTAACAATAACCTGGATATGTTTGAGGAAGGGCGGACTGCAGCACTCTTACAGAAAATGAAGAGTGGTGATGCTAGCCAATTTCCAATCGAAACTGCCCTCAAGGCCCTGACCATTGAAGGAGCCAAGGTGTTAGGAATGGAAGATGAGATTGGTAGTCTAGAAGTTGGCAAGCAAGCTGATTTTCTCGTTATTCAGCCCCAAGGCAAAATCCATCTCCAACCCCAAGAAAACATGCTATCTCACCTCGTTTATGCCGTCAAATCCAGTGATGTTAATGATGTCTATATCGGAGGGGAACAAGTCGTCAAGGACGGACAAGTTTTGACAGTTACACTGTAAAAATAAGCATAAACAATCACAATCTCATGAGAAATTTCTTGTGAGATTTTTAAAATTTTGCTAGAAATCAGGCGAGTAGATGTCTTGCAGAAATATATTGATACTAAATTAGAAAAACACCGATTAGATAAATAAAAAAAATTATGGTATAATAATAAAATGCAAAAAAAGGAGTATCTATGGACATTTCAGAAATTCGTCAAAAAATTGACGCAAATCGTGAAAAATTAGCTTCTTTCAGGGGGTCTCTTTGACCTCGAAGGTTTAGAGGAAGAGATTGCCATTTTGGAAAACAAAATGACAGAACCTGATTTTTGGAACGATAATATTGCGGCCCAAAAAACGTCGCAAGAATTAAACGAACTCAAAAATACCTATAATACCTTCCACAAGATGGATGAGTTGCAGGATGAAGTTGAGATTTTATTGGACTTTTTGGCAGAGGATGAATCCGTTAAGGATGAGTTGGTTGAAAAACTCGATGAGTTAGATCAGATGATGACTAGCTACGAAATGACCCTTCTCTTGTCAGAGCCTTACGATCACAACAACGCCATCCTTGAAATCCATCCTGGTTCTGGGGGGACAGAGGCTCAAGACTGGGGCGATATGCTCCTTCGTATGTATACTCGCTATGGAAATGCCAAAGGCTTCAAGGTTGAGGTCTTGGACTACCAAGCAGGTGATGAGGCAGGAATCAAGTCAGTAACCTTGTCTTTTGAAGGACCAAATGCCTATGGTCTTCTCAAGTCAGAGATGGGAGTTCACCGTTTGGTCCGTATTTCACCATTTGACTCTGCTAAACGTCGCCACACCTCATTTACTTCTGTAGAAGTTATGCCAGAGTTGGATGATACCATCGAAGTTGACATCCGTGAGGATGATATCAAGATGGATACCTTCCGTTCAGGTGGAGCAGGTGGACAAAACGTCAACAAGGTTTCAACAGGTGTCCGCTTGACTCACATTCCGACAGGAATCGTCGTAGCATCAACCGTCGACCGTACTCAGTACGGAAACCGTGACCGTGCTATGAAGATGCTTCAGGCAAAACTCTACCAGATGGAGCAGGAAAAGAAAGCTGCTGAGGTAGACTCGCTCAAGGGTGAGAAAAAGGAAATTACATGGGGAAGCCAAATCCGCTCCTATGTATTTACGCCTTATACAATGGTAAAAGACCATCGTACCAACTTTGAAGTAGCGCAAGTAGATAAGGTAATGGATGGAGACCTAGATGGTTTCATCGATGCTTATCTGAAATGGCGTATCAGTTAAAAGAAAGGAAGTCACATGTCAATCATTGAAATGAGAGATGTTGTCAAAAAATACGACAACGGGACAACAGCCCTACGTGGCATCACTGTAAATATCGATGCAGGAGAATTTGCCTACATCGTAGGACCTTCAGGTGCTGGTAAATCAACTTTTATCCGTGCCTTGTATCGTGAGGTCAAAATCGACAAAGGAAGCTTGCAAGTTGCAGGTTATAACCTCGTTAAGATTAAAAAGAAAGATATTCCGTTCTTGCGTAGAAACGTTGGAGTAGTCTTTCAGGATTACAAACTTTTGCCAAAGAAAACCGTTTATGAGAACATTGCTTACGCCATGGAGGTTGTTGGTGAAAGTCGTCGCAACATCAAAAAACGTGTTATGGAAGTCTTGGACCTTGTCGGTTTGAAGCACAAGGTTCGTTCATTCCCGAATGAACTTTCAGGTGGTGAGCAACAACGTATCGCCATTGCGCGTGCTATCGTAAACAATCCTAAGGTTTTGATTGCCGACGAACCAACAGGAAACTTGGACCCAGATAACTCATGGGAAATCATGAACCTCTTGGAACGTATCAATCTTCAAGGAACAACTGTTTTGATGGCGACCCACAACAGCCAAATCGTAAATACCTTGCGCCACCGCGTTATTGCCATCGAGAATGGTCGCGTGGTACGTGATGAAGCGAAAGGAGAGTACGGATACGATGATTAGTAGATTTTTCCGCCATCTGTTCGAAGCTTTAAAGAGTTTAAAGCGTAATGGATGGATGACCATTGCTGCCATCAGTTCAGTAATGATTACCTTGACCTTGGTTGCTATCTTTGCTTCAGTTATTTTTAACACTGCGAAATTAGCAACTGATATTGAAAACAACGTCCGCGTCATGGTTTATGTTCGTAAAGACGTTGAAGACAACAGTGAAACCATTGTAAAAGAAGGCCAAACAGTCACGAACAATGACTACCACAAGGTCTATAACGCCCTTAAAGCTCTGCCAGCTGTAAAAAATGTAACTTTCTCAAGTAAAGAAGAGCAGTACCAAAAGCTGACTGAAACGATGGGTGATGAGTGGAAGGTATTTGAAGGAGATGCAAACCCTCTTCATGATGCCTACATCGTAGATACCAATTCACCAAGTGATGTAAAACCTGTAGCTGAAGAAGCTAAGAAAATCGAAGGTGTCTCTGAAGTTCAAGACGGTGGTGCCAATACCGAACGTCTCTTCAAGTTGGCTTCCTTCATCCGTGTATGGGGATTGGTCATCGCAGGACTCTTGATCTTCATCGCAGTCTTCTTGATTTCAAATACCATCCGTATTACTATCATTTCACGTAGCCGTGAAATCCAAATCATGCGTTTGGTTGGTGCAAAAAACGGTTATATCCGTGGCCCATTCTTGCTAGAAGGTGCCTTTATCGGATTGTTGGGAGCAGCTCTTCCATCAGCATTGGTTTACTTTATCTATAACCGAGTGTTCCAATCTGTCAACCCATCCTTGGTTGGTCAAAACCTATCTTTGATTACACCGAATACCTTTATTCCATTGATGATTGGTCTCTTGTTCCTCATCGGAATCTGTATCGGTTCACTAGGTTCAGGAATCTCAATGCGTCGATTCTTGAAAATCTAAGTCACATAACTGGATAAAACACATAAAAAAGTGGGATGTCATCAAGACTTCACAGCTCTTGATGCCCCGCTTTTTCTTTTGGTCTTGGTGCTCAGTCGCTTGCCAATTTTGGCTAAAGAGTGTATGATAGGGAAGGACCTTTTTACTAATATGAAAAATGAACAATGAATGAGGAAAAGATGAAACAATTTTTGGAAAAAGTGAGCATACTATCCCTATCGTTAGTATTGATCACATCGTTTTCAATTTCTAGTGCCCTACCCGCCATGTTTGACTATTATCAGGGCTATTCGACTGGTCAGGTCGAACTCTTGGTCAGCCTCCCATCCTTTGGGATTATGGCCATGCTTTTATTAAACGGAGTTCTAGAGCGTATTTTTCCTGAACGTCTCCAGTTGACCTTGGGACTCTTGATTTTATCCATCAGTGGAACTGCACCTTTCTGGTATCAGGGCTATTACTTTGTCTTTGCGACACGCTTGCTATTTGGGCTTGGAGTAGGAATGCTCAATGCCAAGGCTATTTCAATCATCAGTGAACGTTACCACGGCAAAACTCGTATCCAAATGCTTGGTTTTCGTGGGTCTGCCGAAGTCGTAGGAGCATCCATCTTGACTTTGGCAGTTGGTCAGCTCTTAGCCTTTGGCTGGACAGCAACCTTCCTAGCCTATGCAGCTGGTCTAGTAGTTCTCGTACTCTTCCTTCTCTTTGTCCCTTACAACAAGGAAGAAATTCACGAGTCCAAGCATCAGACAGAAGAAGCAACGAAACTGACTCGTTCCATGCTCCAATTGATTTTCTTCCTTGCTATTGCAGCCGCAGTGATTGTATGTACCAATACTGCTATCACCTTCCGCATCCCTAGTCTTATGATTGAGGCAGGGTTTGGAGATGCTCAGTTGTCCAGTTTGGTACTTAGTGCCATGCAGTTGATTGGGATTCTAGCTGGAATCAGCTTTTCTTTCTTGATTTCGACCTTCAAGGAAAGACTTCTATTGGTCGCTGGTGTCACTTTTGGTATCGGGCAAATCATCATTGCTCTTTCCCCATCACTCTGGGTGGTGGTTGCAGGTTCTATCCTGGGAGGATTTGCCTACAGTATCGCTCTGACGACAGTCTTTCAGTTGATATCTGAACGAATTCCTGCAAAACTCCTCAACAAAGCAACTTCCTATGCTGTTTTGGGATGTTCTTTTGGAGCATCATTAACACCCTTCGTTCTTTCAGGGATTGGCTTGGTGACTACAGATGGTCGAATGACCTTCATCATTCTAGGAGCATGGATGATTGCTACATCAGTGCTTGTTTCCCTTTTATTGAAAAAAGAAGCCTAACAAAGAAAAACTCAAGGATGAATCCTTGAGTTTTTTGTGTATTAGCCAAACATCTGCCAAAAGTAATCGATGATATAGGTCAAGCCATAAGTGTAAACGACCAGGGTAAAGGGTTTGGTCAGGATGATAATGGTCATATACCGCTTGAAGCTCATCTTGGTCAAAGCAGCCAACATGCAGAGAAAATCAGCTGGACTAACTGGCCAAATCATCATAAAGATAAAGAATCGATCAAAGCGATTGCCCTCATCCAGCCAACCGATATACTTGTCATAGGTGCGCTTGCTGACCATGGATTGGACAAAGGGTGCTCCGTAGAGACGCACCAGATAAAAGATAATAGCACAACCAATGACAATACCGATATAGTTGTAAATGGTCCCGATGATATGCCCGTAGATAAAGACACCTGCAACGGAGGTTAGAGCTCCTGGAATGATAGGAACAACCGTCTGCAAAATCTGTAAAAAGATAAAGAGTGGTGGCCCCCAGATACCAGCCTGTTGGATAAATTCAGATAGGGTCTCTTTTGATTGCAAGATTCCCGCCTGATAGGCCCAGATACAGAAAATCAAAGTACCGACACCGCCTGCTATAGATGAAATATTGATAACTTGCTGCAGCAGGGGAGAGACAGCTTTCATTTGTTTATCGGATGACATGTAAACTCCTCGCGAATAGTATGATTCTACTATACCATATTTTAGAGAGAAAGACTACATGGGATACTTCGTGTGACTTTGCCTCAAGTATGGTAAAATGGGAATAAGAAAATGACAGCTTAGAATGAGGAAAATCATGTTAGGATTGAAGTTTAATGGCACTTGGCGCAACTACCAAAAACAGGTATTGGACAATTTCCAAGAATACCAAGCAGATGGTCATGTCCACTTGGTTGCAGCGCCAGGTTCAGGGAAAACAACCATAGGAATCGAGTTGATTGCTCGCTTTGATAGGCCTGCCCTCGTTTTGGTACCGACGGTGACCATCCGGGAACAATGGGTGGATAGGATTCGCCAAGCCTTTTTAGAGGATGAGAACCAGGTCACAAGTCTCGTGTCTCAAAATCTCAAGGACATGAAGCAAATCACCATCGCCACCTACCAAGCTTTTCACAGTGCTATGCAACAGGTACAATCTCAAGAAGATAACGGCGAGGTTGAGGACTTTGTAGGCTTTGACCTACTTGCCAGACTCAAGGATAGGGGTGTGGAAACCCTCTGTCTGGACGAATGCCATCACTTGAGAAATGAATGGTGGAAAAGCTTAGAAGACTTCCGTAAAAACTATCCGCAACTGCAAGTCATCTCTCTCACTGCGACACCGCCTTATGACAGTGAACCAGAACTCTGGGATCGCTATCTCCAGATGTGTGGCGAGATTGACCAAGAAATCACGGTGCCGGAACTGGTCAAGGAAGACACTCTTTGCCCTCATCAGGACTTTGTCTATATCTGTTTTCCGACTAAGGAAGAGGACAAGCGCTTGGAAGAGTTTGAGGATACCAAGTGGCAGTATGTCAGCCAACTAGTCGTTGATCCTGACTTCCAAGACTTGATTCGGAGTTCCAAAGTTCTCAAAGGGGAAATCTCTGCGGATATGCTCCTTGAGGATCCCAAGTACCTCTCAGCACTCCTCATTTATCTACAGGCTCAAAAGCTGGAAATCCCCAAGTATCTACGAGATTTACTAGGTGCTGAAGGCTTGCCTTCTCTTAATTACTACTGGCTAGAAGTTCTCTTGCAAGGCCTTCTCTATCAGACTCCTGACTGGTATGAGGATCCGCAGGAGACAAAGAAAAAGATAGAAGCAGAACTGAAATCAAGAGGGCTAATCGAAAAACGTCAGGTTTTCTTGGTCAAATCCAAGGCCAATGACCAAATCCTCAACCAATCTCTAGGAAAATTGGCTGGCATCGCATCTATTTTTGAAACCGAGTATGCCAGTCTAGGAAAGGACTTGAGGCAGTTGGTCTTGGCGGACTATATCCGTAAGGACTTTGCCAGTTATCTGGGAGATGACCAAGCCCCAATCACGCAATTAGGTGTCCTCCCTTATTTTGAAACTATTCGCAGAAGTGCACAAAAGCAAGGCTTGTCTGTCCCCATAGCAGTCCTTTCTGGTAGTGTCGTGATCATACCTGCCAGTGTCAAGGCAGAACTCGAAGCACTCATCCCAAATACTAGCTTAAGCTTCTCTGCCATCGGAAAACTCGACCAAGGTTCTTATCTCCAAGTAGGCTTCCCATCCAGCTTTAAGGGGATGGTCGCAGCAGTGACCGAGCTCTTCCAACGTGGTTCTATCCAGGTCTTGGTCGGAACCAAGTCACTCTTGGGAGAAGGATGGGATGCGCCTTGCGTCAACTCTCTCATCCTAGGAAGTTTTGTCGGAAGCTTTATGCTGAGTAATCAGATGCGGGGCCGTGCTATCCGTATCTGGCCAGGACATCCAGATAAGACCAGCAATATCTGGCACCTAGTAGCCATCAAACCATACAAAAATCCAGCCTTTTCAAATGAAAATCAAGAAGAACAAGACCTCAATCCATATCAGGACCTGCAAACCCTTGCCCGTCGGATGGACCATTTCCTTGGCTTGTCCTATAAGGAAGATACCATCGAAACAGGTCTGGATCGCTTGAACTTTCCTGAGTTCCCATTTAAGAAAAAGAAACTCGAGGACTATAACGCGAAGATCATGGAACTATCCAAGGATCGCGCTTCCCTTCGTAAAAAATGGCAGGAATCTCTCATCGTTGCTGACAAGATTGAGATTGTCAATGAAGTGGCGACAGACAGCAAACGAATCCCTCTGCTTGCCCTAGCAGATGCTGAAAAGTGGCTTCGCTATGCTCTGATGGTATTTGCCATTAGTCTCCTAACCTATGTCTTTAGACTAACCTTATTTGCCTTGCCATGGTTGACAGCTCTTTGTGTCCTCTTCCTAGCTATCACAGCCTTTCGCTATTACAGCTACAAGAGTCCTTATAAACGCTTGCGCCAGATTGGTGAAGCTATTCGTAAGGTTATGGTGACTGCAGGGCATTTGTCTGATGATCAGTCGCGCGTGCAGGTCGATGAGGACAAGGAAAGCTTTAACGTCTTTGCCTATCTAAAAGGTGGCAGTATGCGAGACAAGGAACTTTTTTCCAAGGTCTTAGGAGAATTCTTTGCCCCAGTGGACAATCAACGCTACCTCTTAGTCGCTCAAAAAGCACCAGCAGGTCAGTCCAAGTATTTTGTAGTGCCTAGCCTCTTTGAAAAACGCAAGGAAGATGCCCAGCTCTTCCAAAATGCCGTCGCACCGCACATAGGCAACTACCAACTCGTCTACACCCGCAACGAAGCAGGCCGAAAAATCCTGCTTGAAGCCAGACTCAAATCCCTAGCCAACAAAAACGACCGCATCATCACTAAGAAAAAGGTTAAAAGTGCTTTGAAATAGAAGGAAGTGAGCGTTTTCTGTCTGGGATATGATATAATAATAGATAATTAAGAATTCGATAAATTGGAGAGATAGTCTGAAAGATATTGTTAGTAAAAATAGACAGTTCTGACTAGCAAAAGGAAGTTTTATGGCAAAGAGAAAAGATTTTTCTGAACTAACCAGGGTTCAAATCCCAGCAGCCTTGCATCTCATGCGTATGGGCTATACCTATCTTCCTCGCAATGGGAAGGAGATTGCAGAAAGAGATCCAGATACCAACATACTTGTATCTGTTTTTAAGGAGCAATTTTTAAAATTTAACAACTACTTGACAGAGTATGACTTTGAGAGAGAACTGGCCAATATCAAGTTGGAACTGGATCAAAACGACTTGGGGCGTTCTTTCTTTAAAAGTCTGCAAGGTCAGGAAGATGCCATTTATATTGACTGGGAGCATCCTGAAGCTAATACCTTCCATCTGGCGCTTGAAGTTACTTGTCAAAATGGTCAGGATGAATTTCGTCCGGATATCGTTATTTTTGTCAATGGTCTGCCTCTTTCTTATATCGAAGTGAAACAGCCAAATGCGATTCGTGATGGCAAGACTGGAATTCAGTCAGAGCAGGACAGAACCAGATACCGTTTTGAAAATCGTAAGTTCCGTCGTTTTAACAATATCACCCAGTTGATATCCTTATCTGATAACTTAGCGTATATCAGTGGACAAGGTCAGCAAAAACAGGGTTCTTATTACGGTTCAAACGCCTATTCAAAAACTAAATTTAATGCTTTCAAGGAAGAAAGAGAAGAAGATTTCCTTCATTCCCTTTCCCCTCTAACCGAGGACCAAATCGACTTTGTCCTAGAAGACATGAAGCGCTTTGCCCTCAAGTCCCAGCCAGAGTTTACAACAAACCTAAAACCTGATACACCTTGCAATACCTTTTTGTCTTCTTTGTACCAGAAGGAACGCTTGCTCTTTATGCTTCGTTTTGGTCTTGTCTATGTAGAAGAAGAGAGTAAGGACGGTCAGATGCAACTGCAGAAGCACGTCATGCGCTATCCTCAGTATTTTGCAACACGTGCTATCGAAGAAACAATTGCAAAAGGTGTTAAGAAAGGGGTTATCTGGCATACCCAAGGTTCAGGTAAGACTGCCTTGGCTTTCTTCAATATCCGCTATCTGACCGACTATTTCTCAAAACAGGGAATCGTCCCTCAGTTTTACTTTGTCGTCGATCGTCTGGACTTGGCAGACCAAGCCTTTAAGGAATTTACCAAACGTGGTCTCAAGGTTAAGCGCATCAACAATCCTCAAGAACTCAATCAAAAACAAGACGGATATGATGTGGCTGTTGTTAATATCCAGAAGTTTAAGGATGATTCAGACCTGACCGACCGTTCTGGCTATGATCTCAATCGTCAAAATATTTACTTTATCGATGAAGCCCACCGTTCATACAATGAACGTGGTTCCTACCTGCCAAATCTCTATCAGGCAGATACCAAAGCTATTAAGATTGCCTTGACTGGAACGCCATTGATCACCTATAAGAAAGATGGCAAGACCAAGGAAAGTCATGCGACTACACGTGATATCTTTGGGGACTATATCCACAAATATTACTACAACCAGTCTATCGATGACGGCTTTACCCTTCGCTTGATGCGAGAAGATATCGAGACTTCGTATAAAGATAATCTTAGATCTATCAACGAAGAAATTCAACGTGGAGGCTTGTCCAAGGAAGATATCTTTGCCCATCCGCATTATGTTGAGCCTATGTTGGACTTTATCATCGAGGACTTTAATCGTGCTCGTGATCTGGTCTTTGATGATCAGACCATCGGTGGTATGATTGTCTGTGATTCGTCCAAGCAGGCGCGTGAGCTTGAAAAGCAATTAGAAGAACGACGTCAAGCAGGCTCAACCACCTTGACTTCCGCTCTCATCCTCCATGATGAGGGAGACAAGGAAGAGAAGAAGGACAAGGTAGATGCCTACAAGGAAGGTAAGATTGACCTTATCATCGTCTACTCTATGCTCCTGACAGGTTTTGATGCACCTCGTCTAAAACGCCTCTACCTAGGGCGCAAGATCAAGGCTCACAATCTTTTGCAAACACTAACCCGTGTCAATCGTCCTTACAAGGACTACCTCTTTGGCTATGTCATTGACTTTGCGGATATTTCCAAGGAGTTTGACAAGACCAATCGTGCCTATCTGGAAGAGCTCAATCAAGAATATGATACGGCGCTAACAGGAGAAAATGGCGAGGATGTTTTTGGTTCTCTCTTTGTGTCAGCAGATGAGATTTCGCAAGAGTTGAGCAAGACCGAGCATATCCTCATCGACTATCCAACGGACAATCTAGAGTACTTCTCCCAAGCCATCAACGACATCAAGGATAAGAAGCAGTTAATCGATCTTCGTAAGGCCTTGGAGTCTATCAAGCAGTACTATAATATCGCCCGTCTCCTCGGCTACCAACACCTACTCCAGCAGATTGACATTGCTCAGATTGCAACCCTGCTCAATGTCCTCTCTAGACGGATGCTGACGCTATCTCTGATCGATAAACCAGACGATTTCTCCAGTAGGACTCTCTTAAATCTTGCCATGTCTGAAACTAGCTTTAGCTTTGTCAAGATTGCAGAAGAAGAACTTCGTCTAGCAGCCAATGACCTGGAAGACTTGAAACGTCGAGTTGCAAGTGGTATTAAGAACCAACGTGATGAGAAAGATCCTGAGTGGGTCTCTCTCTACGAAGAATTCCAGCGCATCATGAAAAAACACCTGATCCATGGCCAAGAAGGCTTCACCATGGAGAATATCAAAGAAACCCAAAAAGACTATGAAGAACTCTTTAAGTCCGTGGAGGACTATCATACTCGTATGAGACGCCTAACCATGAACTTTAATGGAGATGAGATGGCAGCTCGTTCCTACAAACACGTGACTAACTCGACTATGGTCAGCGAGTTTCCTGCTATTTACCATGTCATCAAGGGTTCTAAAGTCAGACTAGACCGTAAAATCGGTCAAAACCAAGGAGTGCTCGATAATGAGGACTTTCTTAAGAAGATGATTCGAGAAGAAGCTCGGATTGAAATGAAAACCAACCAATCTGCAAGTAGTTTGACAAGAGAGGATTTTAATTATATCGTCGAGTCACTATTTGAAGGATATGAAGAGGAATACCAACACTAATGAATGAAACATACAAAGTCCAAGTCCAAGGCTTGGTAGATGATTTGAAAGCCGTCTTTACCCACGCGGGATTAGGAGGAGAAGCGGGTGAATACAAACTCCTCACCCAGTCCTTCCTCTACAAATTTTTAAACGACAAGTTTTTGTATCAAGCCAAGGTCCTAGATGAATCCAACACCTATGAAAACTTGTTGGCTATGAGTGAGGAAGATTATGACTGGCTTTTGGAGGATATTGGTACTAGCACGGCTTGGCTCAAGCCTAACCAGTTGATCGAGACCCTCCACCGTCAGCAAAATGAGTCGAGTTTCTACGAAACTTTTGAGAACACACTCAACCAAATCGCTATTGACAATAACGATATCTTCTCAGTGCATACGGATGGGGATACTGCCATTCGTCTTTTTGATGAACGTTTGATTACGGATACCATCTCAGATAGCAGTAAGCGTAATGAAGTCGCAAAGGCCATCATCAATCTTCTTGCACGCGTTAAGTTTGATGAGAGCATTTTTTCACAAGGTTTTGACTTTTTCTCAACCCTCTTTGAGTACATGATCAAGGACTACAACAAAGATGGTGGTGGCAAGTATGCTGAGTACTACACGCCTCACTCTGTGGCTAAGATTATCGCGGATATCTTGGTGGGAGATGATAAGCCTCAAAACGTGCGCATCTATGACCCATCAGCTGGTTCTGGAACCTTGCTTATGAACTTGGCTAGTCGTATCGGTGTAGACAAGACCACTGTCTATAGTCAGGATATCTCGCAAAAATCATCGAATCTCCTCCGTCTCAATCTGATCTTGAATGGCCTTCAACACTCCATTCACAATATCGTACAGGGAAATACTATCATCGCCAACCGTCATTCTGAAAAGATGGACTATATCGTGTCCAACCCTCCTTTCAAGCTGGACTTTTCAGAGTGGCGTGACCAAGTGGAGACCTTGCCAGAGGCTAGTGAACGCTTCTTTGCAGGTGTGCCAAAGGTTCCAGCTAAGTCTAAGGACAAGATGGCGATTTATGAGCTCTTTGTCCAGCATATCATCTACTCCTTGAAGCCAGATGGTCAAGCAGCTGTTGTCTTGCCGACAGGTTTTATCACAGCCCAGTCAGGGATTGACAAGACCATCCGCCAACACTTGGTGGACAACCAAATGCTGGCAGGTGTCGTTTCCATGCCGTCCAATATCTTTGCGACGACAGGTACCAACGTCTCTATTCTCTTTATCGATAAGAAAAACAAGGGGGATGTCGTCCTGATCGACGCCTCAAACCTCGGAACTAAGGTCAAGGAAGGCAAGAACCAAAAGACTGTCCTTTCTCCTGAAGAAGAGCAGAAGATCGTCGAGACCTTTATCAAGAAAGAAGCCGTCGAGGACTTTTCTGTCACCGTCTCTTATGAGGACATCAAGGAGAAAAACTACTCTCTCAGCGCAGGCCAATACTTTGACATCAAGATTGACTATGTAGATATCACAGCAGAAGAGTTTGACGCCAAAATGACCGCCTTTCAAAACAAACTCTCTGACCTCTTCCAGCAATCGCATGCACTGGAGCAGGAGATTGAAGAGCAAATGAAGGGGATTAAGTATGAGTGAGTTTGTTAGTTTATTAAAGACTTGTGAAATTACGACTGGGAAATTAGATTCGAATGCGATGGTTAATGGGGGAAAGTATCCATTTTTTACTTGTGCACCTAATCCCTTATCTATCAATACTTACAGTTTTGATGATGATGTTATTCTTCTTGCTGGTAATAATGCCTCTGGAAAGTTTCACTGTCAAAGATATACAGGGAAATTTGATGCTTATCAACGAACTTATGTCATTACAGCAAAAAATAACTTTAATATAGATTATATCTATTATTATTTAAAAATGAATCTTTTATCTTTTTCAAAAAAGGCTCAGGGTTCGCAGACAAAATTTCTTACAATGAAAATTCTTAATGATTTTGTAATTAAGAATATTAGTTTAGATAATCAAATTAAGATATCATCTGTTTTAAAAAATATTGACCAAAAAATCCAAATCAACAACCAAATCAACCAAGAGTTGGAAGCCATGGCAAAGACCCTCTATGACTACTGGTTTGTGCAGTTTGATTTCCCAGACCAGAATGGCAAACCCTACAAATCATCAGGCGGAAAGATGGTCTATAACCCAGAACTCAAACGCGAAATCCCAGAGGGGTGGGGAGTTGAGAATCTTTTTAATGTCGCAGAAGTTCAGTATGGCTATCCTTTTAGTACTGATTATTTTAATAGTACCGGCGAAGGTGTTCCGGTGATTAGAATTAGAGACATTCTTGGAAATGATACCACTAATTATTCTACAGAAGAAGTAGAAGATAAATATAAAATTAATGTTGGTGATGTTTTAATTGGTATGGATGGGAATTTCCATATGAATTATTGGATTAAAGAGGATTGTTATCTTAATCAACGAGTTGTAAAAGTAAATAGTGATAAATTACCTAATATGGTACTTAAATATCAGATTGAACCTTTTATCAAATTGAGAGAAAAATCAGTCTCAAGAACAACAGTAGGTCATTTAAGTGATAAAGACTTAAAAGCAATCAATGTTATTCTACCTAAAGAGAAGTATTTATCTCCAATTTTTGAAAGGTTTGAAAATATATTAAAGAATATAATCATCAATCAACAACAAAACCAAGAACTCACCCAACTGCGCGATTGGCTCTTGCCAATGCTGATGAATGGACAGGTGAAGGTGGAGTAGAGGAATCTAAACTAAAAGAGATTTGCATGTTTGGAAAATAAATTTCTGCTAGAGTCTATATCTATTCCAACAGGTTTTATAGCTTTGTAAGAAACGACAATTGACAGGGAATCCTAACTAGTTTAATGTGGTAGAATAGATAGAATGTAAAGATTTTACTTGAAGATTTACTTAGAAAGGAAGAGCATGACCCCCAACTATAAAATAACAGAAGAAATATTGAATCTCGTGCAGAAGATTTCTGAGTTGGCGACTCAGCTTTCTTTCGAAACGAGGGAATTACACCTACGCAAGGAAAATCGGATTCGCTCCATCCAGTCTTCCCTTGCCATTGAGAATAATAGTCTTTCTTTGGAGCAGGTGACAGATGTTATAGAGGGAAAAAGAGTTTTAGGCCCTCTTAAGGATATCCATGAGGTCCAAAATGCTTATGAAGCTTATGAGAAGGTTTTTCGCTTAAATCCATATAGTATAGATGATTTTTTATTAGCTCATCGATTGTTGACCCAGGATTTGGTCAAGCATCCAGGACAATTTCGATTAGGAGATGTTGGTGTTTTTGATGGAGCAGGGAAAGTTGTTCACCTTGGAGCGAGACCCCAGTTTGTTCCTAATCTGGTATCGGATTTATTTGCTTGGGCTGAGTCCAGCCATATATCTGATATTGTCAAATCTTGTATCGTGCATTTTGAGTTAGAAATTATTCATCCTTTTGAGGATGGGAACGGTCGTATGGGTCGGATGTGGCAAAGCCTAATTTTGAGTAGATGGAATCCGTTATTTG
The DNA here is from genome assembly GCF_019929665.1 of Streptococcus infantis. Classification (GTDB taxonomy): domain Bacteria; phylum Bacillota; class Bacilli; order Lactobacillales; family Streptococcaceae; genus Streptococcus; species Streptococcus infantis_H. The sequence continues at coordinate 92,484 of NZ_JAHZPZ010000001.1, forward strand.
AGTGGCTTCCTGTCGAGTCTGTTATTTACCGACATCAGTCAGGATATTACCAAGCCTTAACAGAGAGTAATGAAGCCAATGATTCTACTAGATTTATCCAATTTATGCTTGAAGCGATTTTAGAAACCTTGCTTGATTATGGTCAGCAAAAAATTGATAGTAGGAACAAGTCGGTTAAAGTGCTTTTGAAACCACGTGAGTTAGCTATTTTTGAAAAAATAGAGTCTTATCTTATAGAGCATTATCAGATAACAAATGCAATTGCACAAGAACTAACAGGTTTAAGTGCGGCAACCATGCGTCGTTATCTCCAACTATTTGTAAATCAAGGTTTATTAGAAAAATCAGGAACTACAAAAAACACTATTTATTCGCTCATATTCCGCTCATAATTCGCTCATTTTATAGATATAACTTTGTTTCCGTATTTCCTGGGAACTAGTAGAAAGTTAGGAGAAATATGGAAAACAACAGCCAACGTGCCCTTTGTCAGCAACTCTGGGCGGAAAATAAGTACCTTGTTTTGAGCCATTCCAGCAATATTTACAAGGACATTCGCCAGTATCTCAAGCAAGAAGTGGTGGAGCTGAGTCAGGTTCAAGAGATGATTGACCGTGCCTGCCAGATTCCAGAACACAGGGGTCAGGTTTGCAACGCTTTTCAGCATATTTGGGGCTATTTTAAAAAGCAAGCCAGCCTTAACGAGCGCAGAGATTATATGCTCTTGTTGGATCGCTACCGCTTTGGTCAAGCTTCCAAGGAAGACTTGATTGCTCAGACGAAAGATTTGCTTGAACGATACCCAAATGCATATCTGCAACATTCTACCTTGCTGGAAGGAGACTCCCATGAGACTTTGGCATGAGGCTTTGATTTCACAGCTTCCCCGTCCTCAGCTCTTGGGGCAGCATCGAGAGTGCTGTGCCCTTCGTGGCAATGGTTGGGGCAGAAAACATGCGACGGTGGACTATGTTTTTACCCACTCGCCCTATCGTCTCTATGCCTATCATGACTTGATCATGGGGGAGATGGAGCGTCGTGGCTACAATGTCAGTCCGGAGTGGCTGGACAAGAACTACCGGGGCAAGACCTGCCCTCCTTATCAAGACTTAGCAGAGGAAAAGCTGAACAGTCCTATCTATAGCGAGCATGACCATGCCTACTATGAGGAGTGTCTGGCTAATCTCCGTGAAAAGGGGATCAACCTATAGTCTTTTCTAATACCAAGCCATAGGTAGCTTTCAATTCAATATTTTTTTGCGCAGAACACAGCAACCTTGAAAGCCTACTAATCTTTATCTATCAAAGGATTTGGGGAATCTTCTCCAAATCTTTTTTTGTCTTTTAAATCGAGATATAGTTTCAAACTATATCAAAGCCTAATTTTTTACAATTATACAGACAGTTTCTTTTCTGTTAAGATAGTTTCAACAACAATTTTTGGAGGACAAAACATGTCAACTACAATTATCGGTTTCCCTCGTTTGGGTGAATTCCGCGAATTAAAATTTACAACTGAAAAATACTTTAGAAAAGAAATCTCAGAAGAAGAACTCTTGGCTGCTGCTAAAGAATTGCGCGCTAAACACTGGAATATCGTCAAAGAAAAAGGCATCACTGAAATCCCATCAAATGACTTTTCTCACTATGACAACTTCCTAGATGCTGCTTTCCTTTTCAACGTAGTTCCTGCATCTGTTCAAAACTTGGAATTGTCTGATCTTGAACGTTACTTTGCATTAGGACGTGGTTACCAAGGGGAAAAAGGGGATGTTCGTGCCCTTCCGATGAAGAAATGGTTCAACACCAACTATCACTACATCGTTCCTAAATTTGAAAAAGACACTCAAGTAAAATTAGCAGGTCACAAGATCTTTGATGAGTTCCAAGAAGCTAAAGAACTTGGTCTTAACACTCGTCCTGTCCTTGTAGGTCCATTCACTTTCCTTCAATTGTCAGACTATGAAGAAGGCGTGAAAGCAGAAGACTTCGTAGATAGCTTAGTAGCTGCTTACCAAGATGTTTTTGCTAAATTGGCTGAACTTGGTGCAACTCGTATCCAACTCGATGAAGCTGCTCTTGTCAAAGATTTGACAGAAGAAGAAAAAGCTCTCTTCTTGAACCTTTACAACAAATTGTTGGCTGACAAGAAAGGCCTTGAAGTCTTGCTTCAAACATACTTCGGTGACGTTCGTGACGTTTACGCTGACCTTGTGAAATTGCCAGTAGATGCGATCGGTCTTGACTTCGTTGAAGGTAAGAAAACTCTTGAACTCGTTAAAGGTGGATTCCCAGCTGACAAGACTCTTTATGCAGGTATTGTCAATGGTAAGAACATCTGGCGTAACAACTACGAAAAGAGCTTGGCTGTTCTTGAGCAAATCCCTGCTGAAAACATTGTTTTGACAAGCTCATGCTCACTTCTTCATGTGCCATTTACAACTGCTAACGAAGAATTTGAACCAGCTATCTTGAACCATTTTGCATTTGCAGTTGAAAAATTGGATGAAATCCGTGACTTGGATGCTATCCGCAACGGTCAAGGGGCAGAAGCTCTTGCAGCAAACAAAGAACTCTTTGCGACTGAACGTGTTGGTAAAAATGCTGAACTTCGTGCTCGTATCGCTGGATTGACAGACGCAGACTACACTCGTTTGCCAGCCTTTGCTGAACGTGAAGCTATCCAAGAAGATGCCTTCAAACTTCCAGCTCTTCCAACAACAACAATCGGTTCATTCCCTCAAACTAAGGAAGTTCGTGCTAAACGTTTGGCCTTCCGTAAGGCTGAATTGTCACAAGAAGAATACGATGCCTTCCTTGCTGAAACTATCGACGAATGGATCAAATGGCAAGAAGAAGTTGGATTTGACGTGCTTGTACACGGTGAATTCGAACGTAATGACATGGTTGAGTACTTCGGTCAAAACTTGTCAGGTTACCTCTTCTCTAAGAATGGTTGGGTACAATCATACGGTATGCGTGGGGTTAAACCACCAATCATCTGGGGAGATGTGACTCGTCTCAACCCAATCACTGTAAAATGGTCTAGCTATGCACAAAGCCGTACTGATAAACCTGTTAAAGGTATGTTGACTGGACCTGTTACCATCCTTAACTGGTCATTCCCACGTGAAGACATCTCTATCAAGGATTCTACTCTTCAAATCGCTCTTGCAATCAAGGATGAAGTTCTTGACCTTGAAGCTGCAGGCGTGAAAATCATCCAAATCGACGAGGCTGCTCTTCGTGAGAAATTGCCACTCCGTCGTAGCGACTGGTACGAAGACTACCTTGACTGGGCTATTCCAGCCTTCCGCTTGGTACACTCAACAGTAGCACCAGATACACAAATCCACACTCACATGTGTTACTCAGAATTTACAGATATCATCCCAGCTATCGACAACATGGATGCAGACGTTATCTCATTTGAAGCTAGCCGTTCAAATCTTGAAATCTTGGACGAACTCAAAGCTCAAAACTTCCAGACAGAAGTGGGTCCTGGAGTTTACGATATCCACTCTCCTCGTGTGCCTAACGAAGGCGAAATCGACCACACCATCGAAGCCATCCTTGCCAAAGTACCAAGCAAGAAAGTATGGATCAACCCTGACTGTGGTTTGAAAACACGTGGTATCCCAGAAACGAAAGAAAGCTTGATCCGCCTTGTAGACGCTGCGAAAGCTGCACGTGAGAAATTGTAAGAAAAGACAATTCTCTCTACACGGTTGATCAGTAAGAAATCAACTAGAAAAGGTTCATACATATGTCACGTCAAACACCGTCCCTCTCATTTGAAGTTTTCCCTCCAAACCCAGAAGTAGGCAATGACAAAATTATTGCAGCCCTGAAAGACATGCAGGGCTTGGCACCACACTTCATCAGTGTAACTGCTAGTAATAATAAATTTAATATCAAAGAGACGACGGTTCGTTTGGCAGACTATATCCAAAATGACTTGGAGATCCCAACCATTGCTCACTTGCCAGCTATCTATTTGACTAAGGATAAGGTGGCTGAGACCATTGCGGATTTGGATAAAGTTGGTGTTCAGAAAATCTTGGCTCTTCGTGGGGATATCATTCCAGGTGTTGAGCCACAGAAGGATTTCCGTTACGCCACAGACTTGATTGAGTTTATCACTGAACAGGCGCCACACTTTGATATTATTGGAGCTTGTTACCCAGAAGGGCACCCGGATTCGCCAAACCAAATCTCAGATATCCAAAATCTCAAGAAAAAAGTGGATGCAGGCTGTTCAAGTCTTGTCACTCAGCTATTCTTTGACAATGAGCGTTTCTACGATTTCCAAGACAAGTGTACCTTGGCAGGGATTGATGTTCCTATTCATGCAGGGATTATGCCAATCCTCAATCGTAACCAAGCGCTTCGTCTCTTGAAGACTTGTGAGAATATCCATCTCCCACGTAAATTTAAGGCTATCTTGGACAAGTATGAGAATGACCCTGAGTCACTCAGAGCAGCAGGACTTGCCTATGCCGTAGACCAAATCGTTGACTTGGTAACGCAAGACGTAGCAGGCGTGCATCTCTACACCATGAACAATGCAGACACTGCTCAGTACATCCACCAAGCAACCCATGCCTTGTTCAATCACCAACCTTAAAATAATCAAAAGCAAACCATTCTTCTTTTCATAGCAGAATGGTTCCTTTTTTATAGAAAAGACCGTACTTTTTAAGAAAAATATGATAAAATAGACTCTGTACGTACTTGATACAAAGATGAGGGTATTTAGGTTATTAAGGTTGCAAAAACTCAACTCTAAATGTCCAAAATATCATGAGTAATTGAACACGCCTACAACTCTGTGGAAAAAGATAAATCTACCTAGGAGCATTCGCTCCGTCGTTCGATTTCCTATTTTCCTTTGAGTTGCTTAACGGCTTAGTATCTTGATTTTTGTAGGCAAGGCGTATAATTTTATCAATCCAAAGGGGATTAAAATGACAAAACAAGTGTTTCAAACGACTTTTGCGGGTCGTGAGTTGATCGTAGAGACTGGTCAGGTTGCTAAGCAAGCAAATGGCTCTGTTGTCGTTCGTTACGGTGAGTCAACTGTCTTGACTGCTGCCGTTATGTCTAAGAAGATGGCAACTGGGGATTTCTTCCCACTCCAAGTTAACTACGAAGAAAAAATGTACGCAGCTGGGAAGTTTCCAGGTGGCTTTATGAAACGTGAAGGACGTCCTTCGACAGACGCGACTTTGACTGCCCGTTTGATTGACCGTCCAATTCGTCCCATGTTTGCGGAAGGTTTCCGTAATGAAGTACAAGTCATCAATACAGTTCTTTCTTACGATGAAAATGCATCTGCACCAATGGCAGCTATGTTTGGTTCATCATTGGCCTTGTCTATCTCAGATATTCCATTTGACGGACCAATCGCTGGGGTACAAGTAGGTTATGTAGATGGTGAAATCATCATCAACCCAACTCAAGAACAAGCAGAGCAATCGCTTCTTGAATTGACAGTAGCAGGTACTAAGCACGCTATCAACATGGTAGAGTCTGGTGCCAAAGAATTATCAGAAGAAATCATGTTGGAAGCTCTTCTTAAAGGACACGAAGCTGTTAAAGAATTGATTGCCTTCCAAGAAGAAATCGTTGCAGCAGTTGGTAAAGAAAAAGCAGAAGTTGAATTGCTTCATGTCGATGCTGACTTGCAAGCTGAAATCATCGCAGCCTACAACAGCGACCTTCAAAAAGCGGTCCAAGTAGAAGAAAAATTGGCTCGTGAAGCTGCAACTCAAGCAGTAAAAGACCAAGTAACAGCAGTCTACGAAGAAAAATATGCAGACCACGAAGAATTTGACCGTATCATGCGTGATGTGGCTGAAATCTTGGAACAAATGGAACACGCAGAAGTGCGCCGTTTGATCACAGAAGACAAGGTTCGTCCTGATGGTCGTAAGGTCGATGAAATCCGTCCTTTGGATGCGGTTGTTGACTTCGTTCCCCGTGTGCACGGTTCAGGTCTCTTTACTCGTGGACAAACTCAGGCTCTTTCTATCTTGACTTTGGCGCCAATGGGTGAAACTCAAATCATCGATGGTTTGGATCCAGAGTACAAGAAACGCTTTATGCACCACTATAACTTCCCACAATACTCTGTAGGGGAAACTGGACGTTACGGTGCACCAGGTCGTCGTGAAATTGGTCACGGTGCTCTTGGTGAGCGTGCTCTTGCTCAAGTATTGCCAAGCTTGGAAGAATTCCCATACGCTATCCGCCTAGTAGCAGAAGTCTTGGAATCAAACGGTTCTTCATCTCAAGCCTCTATCTGTGCCGGCACTCTTGCCCTTATGGCTGGTGGTGTGCCAATCAAGGCACCAGTAGCAGGGATTGCTATGGGTCTCATCTCAGATGGTAACAACTATACAGTATTGACAGATATCCAAGGTTTGGAAGACCACTTTGGAGACATGGACTTTAAGGTTGCAGGTACTCGTGATGGGATTACAGCCCTTCAAATGGATATCAAGATTCAAGGGATTACTGCAGAAATCTTGACAGAAGCTCTTGCTCAAGCCAAGAAAGCTCGTTTTGAAATCCTTGATGTGATCGAAGCAACTATTCCAGAAGTTCGTCCAGAATTGGCTCCAACTGCACCGAAAATTGATACCATCAAGATTGATGTGGATAAGATCAAGATTGTCATCGGTAAAGGTGGAGAAACCATCGATAAGATCATCGCTGAAACGGGCGTTAAGATTGATATCGACGAAGAAGGTAACGTATCTATCTACTCTAGCGACCAAGATGCCATCAACCGTGCTAAAGAAATCATTGCTGGTTTGGTTCGTGAAGCCAAAGTGGACGAAGTCTACCATGCCAAAGTTGTTCGTATCGAGAAATTTGGTGCCTTTGTCAACCTCTTTGACAAGACAGATGCCCTCGTACACATCTCTGAAATGGCTTGGACTCGTACTAATAATGTAGAAGATTTAGTTCAAATTGGTGATTTTGTAGATGTGAAGGTTATTAAGATCGATGAAAAAGGTCGTGTAGATGCTTCTATGAAGGCACTCTTGCCACGTCCGCCAAAACCTGAACGTTCAGAAGAAAAAGGGGATAAAGGTCATCGTCATGGCGATCGTCCTCGTCACCACCACAAGGACCACAAACCTAAGAAAGAAACTACAGAAACACCAAAAGACTCAGAATAAGAAAGGAGAAATGTATGGGATGGTGGCGTGAAACCATTGATATCGTAAAAGAAAATGATCCAGCGGCTCGCACTACCTTGGAAGTCTTGCTGACCTATCCGGGTGTCAAAGCCTTGGCTGCTCACCGTCTCTCTCATTTTCTCTGGAAACATGGCTTTAAGCTTTTAGCTCGTATGCACAGCCAGTTTTGGCGTTTTTGGACGCAGATAGAGATTCACCCTGGTGCTCAGATCGAATCAGGTGTCTTTATTGACCATGGAGCAGGACTTGTGATTGGGGAGACAGCTATCGTTGAAAAAGGTGTTCTTCTCTACCACGGAGTGACTCTCGGTGGGACAGGTAAGGATAGTGGCAAACGCCATCCGACCGTTCGTAAAGGAGCTCTTATCTCTGCTCATGCCCAAGTTATCGGACCTGTAGAAATCGGTGAAAATGCCAAAGTCGGTGCCGCTGCGGTTGTTGTAGCAGATGTTCCTAGTGATGTGACGGTTGTCGGCATTCCTGCTAAGATTGTCCGAGTTCACGGGCAAAAGGATGAACCAACCATTCACGAAGTCGAAGAAAAACGTGAATACTACGTCAATAAACTTGAGCATGCTAGAGAAGCCAGTCACAGGTCGTCTGGTTTGTAATGAGAAGTGACTCTTTAATTAGGAGGTTAGGCCGATGCTATTAGAAGAATTCGAAAATGTACCTGCTGTTATAGAACCAACTGATCGAAGTATTCGTGGTGGCGGAGAAATCTGTGATACGATTATTTTATCTTTTAATGGAGAAATCGTTGAACGAGTAAAGCAGTTTGAAGATGTTTACGAAGGTGGCTATCTAACCAATCTAAATGGTAGATTTCCATGGTATATCTATGAAAAAGATGGGAGTAAGGTAGCAGTTGCTATAGCTACGATTGGAGCCCCGATGGTTGTTGGACTCTTAGAAGAACTCAAAGCAAGAGGATTTAAGAACTTTATTGTTTTGGGTTCTTGCGGAGTTCTAGATAAGTCTATTCAGGCAGATAAGATTATCCTACCAAGTTCAGCTCTACGTGATGAAGGTACAAGTTACCATTACGCTCCTGCAAGTGATGAAATAGCTTATGATGAAACTCTACTCTTAACCATAGAAGAAGCTTTAAACAAATCTGATATTGAGCACATTCGAACAAAGGCTTGGACCACAGATGCTTTCTATCGTGAAACAGCTGATAAGGTCAAACGTAGACTTGCAGCAGGTGCGACTGTTGTAGATATGGAAGCCTCAGCAATCATGGCTTGGGCACAATTTCGACAAGCAAAAGTTTATCAATTTTTTTATACAGCTGATTATGTTGACCATCATAATCATGAGTGGGATGCAAGATACGAAGAAAGAAAAGCAGATGCTATGACTTTCTTTGAGATAGCATTAGTAATTGCTAGAGAGTTGGATTGAAACAACTCTTTACGATAAACAAGACACAGAAAGGAGTCAGTGAGTGATTAAAATCTATGACACCATGTCTCGTGATTTGCGAGATTTTGTCCCAATCGAGGACGGCAAGGTTAAGATGTATGTCTGTGGGCCAACTGTATACAACTACATTCACGTAGGGAATGCCCGTTCGACAGTAGCTTTTGACACGATTCGTCGCTACTTTGAGTACCGTAGCTATGAGGTTGCCTATATTTCTAACTTCACGGATGTGGATGATAAGATTATCAACCGTGCTAAGGAAGAAGGCATCACACCTCAAGAAGTCGCGGATAAGTACATCGCTGCCTTCCGTGAAGACGTGACGGCTCTTGGTGTTAAGCCTGCGACTCGTCATCCTCGTGTAGTCGAGTTTATGGCTGATATCATCCGATTTGTCTCTGACTTGATTGAAAAAGGCTATGCCTATGAGAGTCAAGGGGATGTTTACTTCCGTGTGGAAAAATCCCACAACTATGCTAAGTTAGCCAATAAAACCCTAGAAGACTTGGAGCTAGGAGCTTCAGGTCGGACAGACGAAGAAACAGCTCGCAAGGAAAATCCGGTAGATTTTGCTCTTTGGAAATCTGCTAAACCAGGTGAGATTTCTTGGGAAAGCCCTTGGGGTCCTGGTCGTCCAGGCTGGCATATCGAATGTTCGGTTATGTCAACGGAGATTTTGGGTGATACTATCGATATTCACGGTGGTGGAGCTGACCTTGAGTTTCCACACCACACCAACGAAATTGCCCAGTCAGAAGCCAAGACAGGTAAGACCTTTGCTAACTACTGGATGCACAATGGCTTTGTCAATATCGACAATGTCAAGATGTCTAAGTCCTTGGGGAATTTCATCACAGTACATGATGCCCTCAAGACCATTGATGGCCAAGTGCTTCGTTTCTTCTTTGCGACTCAGCATTACCGCAAACCTATCAACTTTACGGAAAAGGCTGTGCGTGATGCCGAGACCAATCTCAAGTATCTCAAGAACACTTATGAGCAACCATTTACTGGAACTGTAGATGCGGGGGAGTTGCAAGTTTTTAAAGATAAGTTCGTAGCTGCCATGGATGAAGATTTCAATACAGCAAATGGTATCACAGTCGTCTTTGAAATGGCCAAGTGGATCAATTCAGGCAACTATGATGCATCGGTTAAGGAAGCTCTTATGGCTATGTTAGAGGTCTTTGGTATTGTCTTTGTCGAGGAAGTTTTGGATGAAGAGATTGAAGCCTTGATTCAAAAACGTCAAGAAGCGCGTGCCAATCGTGATTTTGCGACAGCTGACCAAATCCGTGACCAACTAGCTGCTCAAGGAATTAAGCTACTGGATACCAAGGATGGAGTGAGGTGGACACGTGATTGATGTCAATCTCATTAACGGGATTGCTCTAGCCTTTGAAGGAGATGCAGTATACTCTATGTATATTCGCCGTCACCTCATCCTTAAAGGTATGACCAAGCCCAACAAACTCCACCAAGAGGCAACCAAGTATGTGTCGGCCAAGGCTCAGGCACGTTTGATTTCCCTCATGCTGGAAGAAGAAGTCCTAACGGAAAAGGAAGAAGAAATCTATAAACGTGGTCGCAATACCAATAGTCATACCAAGGCAAAGAACGCAGATGTAGTTACCTATCGTATGTCTACAGGTTTTGAAGCGGTTATGGGTTATCTTCATATGACTGAAAATGTGGAGCGCCTAGAAACCTTGATTTCTTGGTGTATCCAAAAAGTGGAGGGCTAGGAAATGATTGCAAAAGAACTACTAGATTGGTTTCCACAAGCTCAAATCGTAGACCAGCCAATTGATAAGGAAGGTTTTCTTACGCTACCAGTTTCCTCCCAACAGTGGGTTTTACTGGAAGAAGCTGGACTTAGTGAACGTGAGAAACAGTTGGTGGCTCTCTTAACCCAGCAGGAACAAACCATCTCTCTCAATCCATGGTATAGCTATTTGATTGAAGGCAAGGGACAAGCACCGCAGAGCTTTAAAAAGCTACAAGTTGTCTATTGTCATCTTTCCTATTACCAACAGGAAAACTTGACTTCTTGGTTGGATATGATGAGAACCCTCTTTCCTAATTGCGAGACAGTGCTTCAGGTTGGAGCTCAGGATTACCTTTTTGTTCTCCAGCAGGACAAGTATACCTCGGTTCGCTCAATCTTGACAGATACCTTGGAAGCTGTAGAATACGACTTTGGGGTGCGTTTGTCCATCATGCTTGGTCAGGTATGGTCACAAACAGGAAATCAGAGTTTGACAGATCTCATCAAAGCAGAACGTGACTTGTTTAAAAACTGGTGGCGTCAAGGTCACCAAGGATTCCATACTTTTTCTCAGCTCTACCTTTGGAGTATGGGTGAAAGAATGGTGGATTTAGGTCTTATCAAAGAATATCTACACCAAATGATTTTGGATCAGGATCAGATTCAGGAAATCATTCTCTCTCTATGGGAAAACAGTGCAGTCCTGACTAAAACAGCCCAGCAACTCTATCTACACCGCAATTCTCTCCAATACAAGATTGATAAATGGGAAGAATTGACAGGGCTTCAGTTGAAAGAATTGACTGACTTGACCTTGTGTTATCAGTTGATTTTACCAGATATTATTTAAAGTTTTGTGCAAGTTGCACAGAACTTTTTTATTTTTTTGGTCACCTTGCCATAGAAATGTAAAGCGTTTTCATTTATAATAAAACTATCAAAAATTAAAGGAGTTCACCGAAATGGTAGAATTAAATCTTAAAAACATTTACAAAAAATATCCAAACAGCGAACACTACTCAGTTGAAGACTTCAACTTGGACATCAAAGACAAAGAATTTATCGTTTTCGTAGGACCTTCAGGATGTGGTAAATCAACTACTCTCCGTATGATTGCAGGTCTTGAAGACATCACAGAAGGTACTGCATCTATCGACGGCGTTGTTGTCAATGACGTAGCTCCAAAAGACCGTGACATCGCCATGGTATTCCAAAACTACGCTCTTTACCCACACATGACTGTGTACGATAACATGGCTTTCGGTTTGAAATTGCGTAAATACAGCAAAGAAGACATCGACAAACGTGTACAAGAAGCAGCAGAAATTCTTGGATTGAAAGAATTCTTGGATCGTAAACCAGCTGACCTTTCAGGTGGTCAACGTCAACGTGTTGCCATGGGTCGTGCGATCGTCCGTGATGCAAAAGTATTCTTGATGGACGAACCTTTGTCAAACTTGGATGCAAAACTTCGTGTATCTATGCGTGCTGAAATCGCTAAAATCCACCGTCGTATCGGAGCTACAACTATCTACGTAACTCACGACCAAACAGAAGCGATGACACTTGCAGACCGTATCGTTATCATGTCAGCTACTAAAAACCCTGCTGGTACTGGTACTATCGGACGTGTTGAACAAATCGGTACTCCTCAAGAAGTTTACAAAAACCCAGTTAACAAATTCGTAGCAGGATTCATCGGAAGCCCAGCTATGAACTTCATCAACGTTAAATTGATCGGTGACCACATCGTTGGTGACGCCTTTAACTTGAAAGTTCCAGAAGGTGCTTTGAAAGTTCTTCGCGATAAAGGTTACGAAGGTAAAGAATTGATCTTCGGTATCCGTCCAGAAGACGTGAACGCAGAACCTGCTTTCCTTGAAACATTCCCAGAATCAGTTGTGAAAGCAACTATCTCTGTATCAGAATTGCTTGGTTCAGAATCTCACCTATACTGCCAAGTTGGTAAAGATGAATTCGTTGCTAAGGTTGACGCACGTGACTACTTGCAAGCTGGTGCAACTGTGGAACTTGGATTTGACTTGAACAAAGCTCACTTCTTTGACGTAGAAACTGAAAAGACAGTTTACTAAGATAGATTTGAATAAAACAACACTACTAGAGTTTTTCTAGTAGTGTTTTTTTATAAAGTTCAGAAACTCGGATAGAAGGAGACTTTACTAGTTTTCTTATTGACTAAAAAGTGTTAAAATGGTAGGAAGAACTGGAGAGTATGCATGCCAAAAGAAGTAATTTATTCTGGCGATGAAGTCGTCGCTTTAACGCAACAATATTTATCGAAAGAAGATGTGGCTTTTGTACACAAGGCCTTGGTTTACGCTGTAGAATGTCATAGTGGGCAGTATCGTAAATCAGGTGAGCCTTACATCATCCACCCTATTCAGGTAGCAGGTATTTTAGCCAAGCTCAAGCTAGACGCTGTCACTGTTGCTTGTGGTTTTTTGCATGACGTGGTAGAGGACACAGATGCTACTTTGGATGACTTAGAGCGCGAGTTTGGCCATGATGTTCGAGTGATTGTAGACGGTGTTACCAAGCTTGGTAAGGTCGAATACAAGTCTATAGAAGAGCAGTTGGCTGAGAATCACCGCAAGATGCTTATGGCCATGTCAGAGGATATTCGCGTTATCTTGGTAAAACTCTCTGACCGCCTGCACAATATGCGTACCCTCACGCATCTTCGTAAGGACAAGCAAGAACGTATTTCCCGAGAAACTATGGAAATCTACGCACCACTTGCTCACCGTCTGGGGATTTCAAGTGTTAAGTGGGAACTAGAGGATCTTTCCTTCCGTTACCTCAATCCGACAGAGTTTTACAAGATAACTCACATGATGAAGGAGAAACGTCAAGAACGTGAAGCCTTGGTCGATGAAGTTGTGACAAAACTTGAGGAGTATTCATCTGAGCGCAATCTTACAGGAAAAATCTATGGTCGTCCTAAGCATATCTACTCTATTTACCGTAAAATGCAGGACAAGAAAAAACGATTTGAGGAAATCTATGACCTGATTGCCATTCGCTGTATTTTAGACACTCAAAGCGATGTCTATGCCATGTTGGGTTACGTTCATGAGCTATGGAAACCAATGCCAGGCCGTTTCAAGGATTATATTGCCAATCGTAAGGCCAATGGTTACCAGTCTATCCATACGACTGTTTATGGACCAAAAGGACCGATCGAGTTCCAGATTCGTACCAAGGAAATGCACGAGGTTGCTGAGTACGGGGTTGCGGCTCACTGGGCCTACAAAAAAGGAATGAAAGGCCAAGTTAATAGTAAAGAATCTGCGATTGGGATGAACTGGATCAAGGAGATGATGGAGCTCCAAGACCAGGCGGATGATGCCAAGGAATTTGTAGATACTGTCAAAGAAAACTATCTGGCAGAAGAGATTTATGTCTTTACTCCAGATGGGGCGGTTCGTTCTCTTCCAAAGGATTCGGGACCGATTGACTTTGCCTATGAGATTCATACCAAGATCGGGGAAAAAGCAACTGGTGCCAAGGTCAATGGCCGTATGGTACCCTTGACTACCAAGCTGAAAACAGGGGACCAGGTTGAAATCATCACCAATCCAAATTCATTTGGACCAAGCCGCGACTGGCTCAACATGGTTAAGACCAGTAAGGCTCGCAACAAAATTCGTCAATTCTTTAAAAACCAAGATAAAGAATTGTCCATCAATAAAGGCCGTGAAATGCTGATTAGTCAGCTCCAAGAAAACGGCTATGTGGCCAATAAATTTATGGACAAGCGCCACATGGATGAAGTCCTTCAAAAAACCAGCTACAAGACAGAAGAAGCCCTTTTTGCAGCCATTGGTTTTGGAGAAATCGGAGCCATTACCGTCTTCAACCGTTTGACGGAAAAAGAACGTCGTGAAGAAGAACGTGCCAAGGCTAAGGCAGAAGCAGAAGAACTGGTCAAGGGTGGCGAAGTCAAGGTAGAGAACAAGGACACGCTTAAGGTGAAGCATGAGGGTGGAGTTGTCATCCAAGGTGCTTCTGGGCTCTTGGTCCGGATTGCCAAATGTTGTAACCCTGTTCCAGGAGATGATATCGTTGGTTATATTACCAAAGGTCGCGGAGTTGCCATCCACCGTGTGGACTGTATGAACCTTCGTTCACAGGAAAACTATGAGCAACGTCTGCTAGATGTTGAATGGGAAGACCAATTTTCAACCAAGGAATATATGGCTCATATCGATATCTATGGACTCAACCGTTCTGGTCTTTTGAATGATATCTTGCAAGTCCTATCAAACACAACTAAGAATATTTCTTCGGTTAATGCCCAACCGACCAAGGACATGAAATTTGCCAATATCCATGTATCCTTTGGAATTTCTAACCTTTCAATGTTGACAACGGTAGTTGATAAGATTAAGAGTGTACCAGAAGTCTACTCAGTCAAACGGACCAATGGTTAAGTTAGCTCGATACAGTCAGAAAGGATTTCTATGAAAATCATCGTTCAGCGAGTCAAGCAAGCTCAGGTTTCTATTGAGGGGCAGATTCATGCTCAAATCAAACAAGGCCTCTTGCTCCTAGTGGGTGTTGGACCTGAGGATCAGCAAGAGGATTTGGAGTATGCAGTTAGAAAACTGGTCAATATGCGGATCTTTTCGGATGACGAAGGCAAGATGAACCTATCTGTTAAGGATATCCAAGGAGAAATTCTCTCCATCTCTCAATTCACTCTGTTTGCTGATACCAAAAAAGGCAATCGTCCAGCCTTTACAGGCGCCGCTAAACCAGATATGGCTGAGGCCTTCTATCAAGATTTTAACAAGGAACTAGCCAAGGAAGTTCCTGTTGAGACAGGAGCCTTTGGAGCAGATATGCAGGTTCAACTGGTCAATGATGGGCCGGTAACTATCATCCTTGATACAAAAAATAGATAAGAAAAACCATGCTTGTTAGCTTGGTTTTTTTGTGACGTATTTAGTTCATTTTTTCAACATAGAGCTGTTTGGCGATTTCTAGACTTACCAAGAGTTCTTCATTCTTGTGAATCAAAGTAAAGGTATTAGAGAAATCATCAAACTGTTGAACTTGGAGTTTGTCTCCGATATTGATGGCATGTTTTTCCAGATATTTTAGGAGATCAAAGCTATCGTGAACCCGAGTTAGGAGATAGGTTCCAGCTTCTTTGGTTTCTGATAGTGGTAGGTTGTTGATTTCAACCAAAAGCTCTCCCTTAGCAGGAATGGTACCACCGTGAGGGCAAGTTTTTGGGAAACCTAGCATACTTTCTAATCTCTCTACAAAAAAGTCTGAAACGGTATGTTCTAATACTTCAGCTTCCTCATGAATTTGGTCACTGGTATAGTCTAGATGGTGAACCAGAAAAACCTCAATCAGACGATGTTTACGATAAAGTTCTGATACAAGTGTTAGACCAATATTGGTTAGCAAGTATCCTTTTTTCTTATCTTTTAAGATGAGATTTTCAGACTGCATGCGCTTAATCATTTCAGTTACAGCTGGAGGAGATACCTGCATCCGAGCAGCAATTTCCTTATTTGTAATCTTAGGAACATCCATGCCAATCTCATAAATACATTTTAAGTAGTCTTCTTTATTTGGTGTCATTCGCATTTCCTTGTTTATTATCTCCATCTAGTATACCAAAAAAAGCTAGATTTCTCTAGCTTCTTGCTACAAGAGCTTGACTTAGTTGAGTTCTTTTGCAGCAGCAATAGCGGCTTCAAAGTCTGGTTCGCTGTTGATATTGTCTACGTATTCAACGTAGCGGATGGTATTATCGGTATCGAGAACAAAAACTGCGCGTGCAAGCAGATGCCATTCATTGATTAAGAGGGCGTAATCGCGTCCAAAGGAGTGGTCGAAGTAGTCTGAAAGCATGATGGCATTCTCAATTCCCTCAGCACCACACCAGCGTTTTTGAGCGAAGGGGAGGTCCATAGATACCGTTAGGACAACAGTGTTGTCTAAGCTAGCCAATTCTTGGTTAAAGCGACGAGTCTGTAGCGAGCAGATGCCTGTATCGATAGAAGGGATGACACTCAAGATCTTTTTCTTGCCTTCAAAGTCAGCCAGTGTTTTTTTAGAGAGGTCAGTCGTTGTGAGCGAGAAGTCAAGCGCCTTATCACCTACTTGTAGTTGTTTTCCTGTGAATGTCACAGGATTTCCAAGGAATGTAGTCATAAGCTACTCCAATCTTTTTTCTTTCATTTTACATTAAACGTTCAGACTTTTCCAATAGTTTGACCGAAAATTGATTAGACAAAAAACGCCAATACAAGGAGAATGACGTTTTTTAAATGTTTATTTTGCCAATCCTTCAGCAATCTTTTCAAGGTTGTATTTCATCATGTTGTAGTAGCTGTCACCTTCTTTACCTTCTTCAGCGATTGAGTCAGTAAAGATTTGTGCGTAAATTGGAATATTTGTGTCTTGTGAAACAGTCTTCATTGGACGATCATCGACACTGGATTCAACAAATAGTGATGGAACTTTCATTTGGCGAAGTTTTTCAACCAAAGTCTTGATTTGGTCAGGTGTTCCTTCTTCTTCAGTATTGATTTCCCAGATGTAGGCACTTGGGACACCGTAAGCTTTAGAGAAGTATTTGAAGCATCCTTCGCTGGTTACGATGAGTTTCTTGTCCGCATCAATAGCGTTAAATTTCTCTTTGGCTTCCTTGTCAAGCTTGTCTAGTTTTTCAGTGTATTCTTTGAGATTCTTTTCGTAGAATTCCTTGTTGCTAGGGTCTTTGGCGATGAGTTGCTTAGCAATATTTTGAGCATAGATGATCCCATTTTCAAGATTGAGCCAAGCGTGTGGGTCTTCTTTCCCTTTTTCATTTTCCCCTTCTAGGTAGATGACATCAACGCCTTCACTAACTGCAAAGTAGTCTTTGTTTTCAGTTTTCTTAGCATTCTCAACTAATTTTGTAAACCAGGCATTTCCACCTGTTTCAAGGTTGATACCATTGTAGAAAATTAAGTCGGCTTGCGAAGTTTTCTTGACGTCTTCTGGTAGTGGCTCGTACTCGTGTGGATCTTGTCCTACAGGCACGATACTATGAAGATCAATCTTGTCTCCTGCGATATTTTTAGTAATATCAGCGATGATAGAGTTAGTTGCTACAACCTTTAGTTTTTGGTTTGTAGATGCTGTGTCTTTTTTTCCGCTAGCACAGGCAGCTAATCCAATGATAGCAAGAAAAAGAACAAGCAATGTACCTAATTTTTTCATTATATTCCTCCAGAGGGGCTCCCTCATTATTGTTTGATTTTTTTATTTTTCAGCTTCAGATAACGTTGTTTTGGTGCGATAAAGAAACTGATGAGAAAGAAACTTGCAGATGTCAGCACGATACTTGAACCTGCAGCCAGGTTAAAGCTATAACCGATAAAAAGTCCCAAGACAGAAGCTAGAGCTCCCAAGCCTGATGAAAGAAAAATCATGGTCTTTAGACTATTGGCGTAAAGATAAGCTGTCGCGGCTGGAGTAATCAGCATGGCTACGATAAGGATGGTTCCGACACTTTGCATAGCAGTCACTGACACCAAAGTCAAGAGTATCATGAGTAGATAGTGGTAGAAATTAACTGGCATGCCCATAGCTTTGGCTAGGAGTTCATCAAAGGATGTAATCAAGAGTTGCTTGAAGAAAATCCCGATAATCAATAGAATGAGAGCTCCCATACCGATGGTAATATACATGTCTATGTCTTGCACAGCTAAGATATTCCCAAAGAGAATATGGAAGAGGTCAGTCGAGCTTTTAGCCACACTAATCAAGATAATGCCCAGAGCCAATAAAGATGAAAAGGTAATCCCAATGGCAGTGTCACTCTTGATAATAGAGTTCCCCTTGATGTAGGTGATGATGACAGAGGCAAGCAGTCCAAAGATGATAGCACCAATAAAGAAGTCAATTCCTAAAATAAAAGAAAGAGCTACACCTGGTAAGACAGCGTGCGAGATAGCATCTCCCATAAGGGACATACCACGGAGAATGATAAAGCATCCGACCGCTCCAGCAACAATACCAATCACAACAGCTGTAATCAAGGCATTTTGGAGAAAGTGGAAGTTCTGCAATCCATCTATAAATTCTGCAATCATAGGTCACCTCCATTGAAAAAGAGTCGGTCACCATAAGCTTGTTTGAGATTGGCTTGGGTGAAGGTCTCCTTTGTTGGACCAAAGGCAATTAGCTCCTTGTTGAGAAGGAGTACCTGGTCAAAATAATGGGCAACCTTGCCGAGGTCATGGTGAACGATAAGGACAGTCTTGCCAGCTTTTTTAAGTTCTCTCAGCGTGTTCATGATGATCTCTTCACTGACAGAGTCAATCCCCACAAAGGGCTCGTCTAAGAGAATATAATCAGCATCTTGAACTAGACAACGGGCAATCAAGACACGCTGGAATTGGCCACCAGAGAGTTGACTAATCTGACGATCTGCGTAGTCAGAAAGTCCAACAATTTCTAGTGCTTCAGCCACCTTTTGCCAGTGGTTTGCTTTTAAAGTGTGAAAGAGTGGAATGGATGGATAGAGTCCCAGAGAGACACACTCTTTTACCTTGATAGGGAAGTTGTAGTCGATATGAATTTTTTGCTCGACATAGGCAACTTTCTTAAGAGATTTTTTCATTTCTTTATCTTCGATAAAAGCATGTCCTTCATGTGGGATAATGCCCAGCATACCTTTTAATAATGTTGATTTCCCGGCGCCGTTTGGACCAATAATTCCGGTAATCGTTGGTCCTTGGAGCACTAGTGAAATATCCTTAAGTGCCAACGTTTCTTTGTAGGAGACACTGAGGTTTTCGATACGTATCATACAGTTGTATTCCTCCTGGATTTTAATATACCTTAATTTTATTTTTAAGTCAAGTTAATTTTGGTAAAAATTTAAAATATTAATGATGAAATCGATCAGTAAGAGACGGCATTTTTAATTGCATTCCCCAGGGATTTTTGCTAAGCTAAGAATAAGTGAAAAATGAAAGCGAGAACAAGATGACACGATATCAAGATGATTTTTATGATGCTATAAATGGTGAGTGGGAAAAGACTGCGGTCATTCCAGCTGACAAATCGCGAACAGGTGGTTTTATCGACCTTGATGAAGAAATCGAAGACTTGATGCTAACAACAACTGACAAGTGGTTGGCTGGAGAAGATGTTCCTGAAGATCCCATCCTAGCAAACTTTGTCAAATACCATCGTATGGTCAGAGATTTCGACAAGCGAGAAGCTGATGGCATCAAGCCAGTCCTTCTTATGCTTAAGGAATACCAAGATTTGGAGAGCTTCGCGGACTTCGCAAGTAAACTAGCAGCATTTGAATTAGCTGGCAAACCAAACTTCCTTCCATTTGGAGTATCACCAGACTTTATGGATGCTAGAACCAATGTTCTCTGGGCTAGTGCTCCAGGAACTATTTTGCCTGATACAACCTACTATGCGGAAGACCATCCTCAGCGTGAGGAATTATTGAACCTTTGGAAAGAAAGTACTTCTAATCTCCTCAAAGCCTATAACTTCTCAGATGAAGAAATCGAAGACTTGCTAGAGAAACGATTGGAATTGGACAGTCGCATCGCAGCTGTGGTGCTTTCTAACGAAGAAAGTTCAGAATATGCCAAACTCTATCATCCATATGCTTATGAAGATTTCAAAAAGTTTGCGCCTGCCTTACCTCTAGATGACTTCTTCCAAGCAGTGATTGGTCAAACTCCAGATAAGGTTATCGTAGATGAGGAACGTTTCTGGCAAGCGGCAGAGCAATTCTATAGTGAAGAAGCTTGGCCTTTGCTCAAGGCAAGCTTGATCTTGAGTGTGGTCAACCTTTCAACGAGCTATTTGACAGATGAGATTCGTATCTTGTCAGGTGCTTATGGCCGTGCTCTTTCAGGAGTTCCAGAGGCTCAAGACAAGCGCAAGGCTGCTTACCATTTAGCTCAAGGACCATTTAAACAAGCTCTCGGCCTTTGGTATGCCCACGAAAAATTCTCTCCAGAAGCCAAGGCAGACGTAGAGAAAAAAGTGGCGACCATGATTGACGTTTATAAGGAACGTTTGGCTAAAAATGACTGGCTGACTCCTGAAACTCGAGAAAAAGCCATCGTCAAACTCAATGTCATCAAGCCTTATATCGGTTATCCAGAAGAACTGCCAGCTCGCTATAAGGACAAGGTTGTAGATGAATCTGCTAGCCTCTTTGAGAATGCCCTAGCCTTTGCGCGTGTGGAAATTAAGCACAGTTGGAGCAAGTGGAATCAGCCGGTTGATTACAAGGAGTGGGGAATGCCTGCTCATATGGTCAATGCCTACTACAATCCACAAAAGAACTTGATTGTCTTCCCAGCTGCTATCTTACAGGCTCCATTCTATGACTTGCATCAGTCATCTTCTGCCAACTATGGTGGTATTGGTGCGGTTATTGCCCATGAAATTTCTCACGCTTTTGATACTAATGGAGCTTCCTTTGATGAAAATGGAAGTCTCAAGGATTGGTGGACAGAGAGCGACTACGCAGCCTTTAAAGAAAAAACACAGAAGGTTATCGACCAGTTTGATGGCCAAGAATCTTACGGTGCAAAAATTAATGGTAAATTAACTGTATCCGAAAACGTTGCCGACCTTGGAGGAATCGCTGCTGCCCTTGAAGCAGCTAAGAGAGAGCCAGATTTCTCAGCTGAAGAGTTCTTCCATAACTTTGCTCGTATCTGGCGTATGAAAGGCCGCCCAGAGTTGATGAAACTCATGGCCAGTGTCGATGTGCACGCGCCAGCTAAACTCCGTGTCAATGTCCAAGTGCCAAACTTTGATGATTTCTTTACAACTTATGATGTCAAAGAAGGCGACGGAATGTGGCGTTCACCAGAAGACCGTGTGATTATTTGGTAATCAAAAAACCAAGGATGTTTGATCCTTGGTTTTTAGTTTGCTAGAAAAATGGATTAAAGGTTTTTTCGTGAGCAATGGTCGTAGCTGTACCATGTCCTGGATAGACGTCGTAGTTAGGGAGGGTGAAGAGCTGGGTTTGGATACTATGAAGGAGTTGTTCCATGCTACCTGTAGGTAGGTCTGTTCGTCCAATAGTTTCTCGGAAGAGTGCATCACCCGTTAATACTAAGTGCCCATCTGGAAAAACAAATGAAACTCCTCCGATAGAGTGGCCTGGAGTTGGTAAGACTGTGAAGCGGAAGTCCTCAATCTGATATTCCTCATGAAAGACAAAGGTATGTTCAGCTGGTTTACATACGACATCTGCCATATCGTCGTGTCGAGGAAGACCAGAAAGATTATCAACAGGAGTATAGAGCCAAGATGCTTCACTTTCTGCCACATACACTGGAGGATTTCCAAAAGTATCTCTGACCAAGTCCAGACTCATAATATGATCGTAGTGGGTGTGGGTCAGGAGAATCGCACAGACCGGTTTATTGATGGTTTCGATAGTCTTGCGAATGGCCTCCCAATGGCTACCAGGGTCAACTATAATCAGGTGTTGCTCCCCTTCAAGATAATAAGTATTTTCATAGGCGACAGGATTCACAGTTTTATGGATTTTCATAGGATTTCCTCTTTCATAGATTTACAGTTTCTAGTATAACACAGAAGAATAAAATAAGGAATCAACAAGAAAGTCCCTCCATAAAGGAAGGGACTTTTAACTTTTTAAAAATGATTTTTCCAGGCTTGGAAACGTGCATCCAGTAGGAGTTGTGTCAGATTTTTTAAGATTTCAACTTGCTCGGGCTCTAGTGTCTGGGCTTGAGAAACAAGTTGTCGAACATGGTCGATAGCATTTCTAGAAGATAAATCATTGATGGAAGTGATTCCAGATTCTAGGATGGTTCCGAAAAAGAGATCAAAGTAGAGCTCTAGTTCTTCATCGGGCACACTGTCCACCCATTCTTTAAGAGTGTCTTTGATTTGGAGACTTTCGCTACTAATTTCCTCTAGTTGGACAAAGTGTTTGTCTTCAACCTGCCAACTAAAGGTGTCATGCTGGGCAAGACCGCCTAAAGCAGTGCTTCGAACGACGATTTTCTTATCAGGGATTTCCAGCATCATCCCGATGATAGAACCTTGTGGGACAAATACTTTTGTTCTTTCCATCATGTTTTGATAGCCAGCTGTTTCGGTCAGTTCCTTGTGAAGTCCAGGCGCATCAAAAGTATAGACGGCGACAATGTTTTTTTGTAAAAGTGGGTCGAGTTGACTGGCAGCATAGACAGCTAAATTGCCCCCTTTTGAGTGTCCTGCTAGGACCACCTTTTGGTTAGGATGTTGAGCAAAAAAGTCCTGTAAATACTGGAGAGCATGTTTTTGAGCTGGAATTTCCTTCATATAGGTCATATGGAAATCTTCTTTCCAACCAATAATACTGTCGTCTGTGCCACGAAAGACAATCAGATAGGTATCTAGGTTCAGACGATAGGTCATAGCAGCGAATTGCTTTTGGAGTTCTTCATCAATATCGTTGACAAAGTTAGAGAGCTTGCTATTTTTAAAACGCTTGTGTGTGGAGAGTTGATCTAAGAGTTGCAGACGTTCTTTATTAGTCAACACGTTAATGTCACGAGGAACACGTGTTGCGACATCTAGTAAGCGATTATCTGATTCGTCTAGTAAGTTATCAAAAGACAGATAAGTCAGCTCAGTCAGAGCAAGTACATCCAGTTCATTTAATGGGATATCATAAAAAGAATCGTATTGAACATCAGTTAGATAGTCAAAAATATTGGCCATGAGAATTCCTTTCTTAACTTTTATCATATCAGATTTACATCAATTTTGCTAGTAGTCAGGAGAATTTTGCTATAATATTAAAAAAGGAGGAGCAGATGCATAAGATTTTACTAGTAGAAGATGATCCAGTAATCCGTCAGCAAGTTGGGAAAATGCTCTCCGAATGGGGTTTTGAAGTAGTCATGGTAGAAGACTTTATGGAAGTTCTGACGCTATTTGTTCAGTCTGAGCCTCATCTGGTTCTCATGGATATCGGCTTGCCTCTCTTTAATGGTTATCATTGGTGTCAGGAAATTCGCAAGATTTCCAAAGTTCCTATTATGTTTCTGTCTTCAAGAGACCAGGCTATGGACATCGTGATGGCTATTAATATGGGAGCTGACGATTTTGTAACCAAGCCTTTTGACCAGCAGGTCCTTTTAGCTAAGGTACAAGGATTATTGCGCCGCTCTTATGAATTTGGACGAGATGAGAGTCTCCTAGAGTATGCAGGAGTTATCCTCAATACCAAGTCTATGGATGTGCATGTCAATGGCAAAGCTATCAGCCTAACCAAGAATGAATTTCAGATTTTGCGAGTTTTATTTGAACATGCAGGAAATATCGTAGCGCGTGATGATTTGATGCGGGAACTCTGGAACAGTGACTTTTTTATCGATGACAATACCTTATCTGTTAATGTCGCTCGTTTGCGCAAGAAACTGGAGGAAGAAGGTTTGATTGGTTTTATCGAAACCAAGAAAGGAATAGGGTACGGATTGAAACATGCTTGAACTTAAAAGTTTTTTTCTAGCTTATATCCGTTCGCGTAGCCGTTTTTTTGCTTTTATTCTATCGCTAACAGGTTTGCTTTTTCTCTTTGAAATCTTGTTTGATAAGCAAGGGCCATACTTTAACTATTTCTTCTTTCTATCTACATTTTTGACATTTTTGTTTTTGGTATTTGATTTCTTGATAGAATTGCAACGTTATCGTAAGGAATTGCTCTATGGCGAAAGAAAAGCTAAGTCACCAATGGAAGTCCTTCTAACTGAAAAATTAGAGAAAAGCGAATCTGAACTCTATCAAAAGAAATCAGATGCTGAAAATCGCTTTAATGATTTGGTGGACTACTATACACTCTGGGTTCATCAGATAAAAACACCAATTGCAGCCAGTAAACTCCTAGTGAGTGAGGTGGCAGATCGCCAACTGAAGCAACAGTTGGAGCAGGAAATTTTTAAGATTGATTCTTATACCAATCTCGTACTCCAATATCTACGCTTAGAAAGCTTTCATGATGATTTGGTTTTGAAGAAAGAGAATATAGAAGATCTGGTCAAGGAAGTCATTCGCAAATATGCCATTTTCTTTATCCAGAAAGGTCTTAGTATCAATCTGCATGACTTGGATAGAAGCATTGTTACAGACAAGAAATGGCTGTTGGTAGTCATTGAACAAATCCTGTCAAATAGCCTCAAGTACACAAATGAAGGTGGGGTTGAAATCTACATGGATGGTTCAGACCTTTGTATCAAAGATACTGGGATTGGTATTAAAAACAGTGATCGGTTGCGAGTATTTGAACGTGGATTTTCAGGCTATAATGGTCGAATGACTCAGCAGTCATCTGGACTTGGGCTATATCTAACCCAGAAAATCAGCCAAGAATTAGGACATCAGATTCAAATAGAATCCGAACTTGGGCAAGGAACAACTGTGAGGATTAAGTTCTCTGAAGTGAATTTACTGATTGAATGAAAAGAATTGTGAAGAGCTTGGAAGAAACCTTTCAGGCTCTTATTTAGACCTTGTTATGGTAAGAAAGTAGGTTTCAATCAGATAAAAAATTGTAATCTTACAAAAATGTAAGATTACTGGCCTCTTTTGTAAGATTATGTTATGGCAAGCCATCTTTTTTTGGAGTAAACTTAGAGCATAAAGAAAAAGGAGAGGAACCATGAAAACAATTTTACAAAAGAAAGATACAAGTAAACTAAGTCCAAAGGATATCGAGCGAGTTCAAATCGGCATTCAAATGATGCAGGCTCAGTTTCAATTAATGGGATATTAAAAAGGAGATTATCATGACACTATTAGATGTAAAACACGTTCAAAAGATTTATAAAACACGTTTCCAAGGCAACCAAGTAGAAGCCCTGAAAGATATTCATTTTACTGTAGAAAAAGGCGACTATGTTGCCATCATGGGTGAGTCTGGTTCTGGGAAATCTACTTTACTCAATATTCTCGCTATGCTTGACAAACCAACTCGTGGTCAGGTCTTCCTAAACGGAACAGACACAGCTACCATTAAAAATTCTGAAGCATCAAGCTTCCGTCGTGAAAAGTTAGGCTTTGTCTTCCAAGACTTCAATTTGTTAGATACGCTTTCTGTTAAAGACAATATCTTACTCCCATTGGTATTGTCTAGAAAGCCTATTACAGAAATGATGAAAAAATTGGTGGTAACAGCTGAAAATCTTGGCATCAATCAATTGCAGGAGAAGTACCCTTATGAAATCTCTGGTGGACAAAAGCAACGGGTAGCAGTAGCACGGGCTATCATCACAGAACCAGAAATTCTCCTTGCTGATGAGCCAACTGGTGCCCTAGACTCTAAATCATCTGCAGCCCTCCTTGATATCTTTGATCAGATCAACGAGCAAGGGCAAACCATTCTCATGGTGACCCACTCAACAGCTGCGGCCAGCCGTGCAAAACGTGTTCTTTTCATCAAGGACGGTATTCTCTATAATCAAATCTATCGTGGTGAAAAGACGGATCGTCAGATGTTCCAAGAAATCTCTGACACCTTGACTGTTATGGCAAGTGAGGTGAACTAGTATGTTTCGATTAACCAATAAGTTGGCCATCTCCAACTTAATTAAAAACCGCAAACTCTATTATCCTTTTGCTTTGTCTGTCATTTTGGCAGTCACTATCAGCTATCTCTTTTACTCCCTAGCCTTTAATCCTAAAATTGTGGATTTACGTGGTGCATCTGCTATACAATTTACCCTACAACTAGGGCTTGTCGTTGTGACACTTGCATCTGCCATTATCGTGCTTTATGCCAACAGTTTTGTCATGAAAAATCGCTCCAAAGAACTGGGTGTATATGGCATGTTGGGCTTAGAAAAGCGCCATTTGATTGGTATGACCTTTAAGGAACTCTTGATATTTGGGCTAGTAACAGTCACTGCCGGGATTGGAATTGGTGCCCTCTTTGATAATCTGATTTTCGCTTTGCTACTTAAACTTGCAAAGATGAAGGTAGAGTTAGTTGCAACTTTCCAATGGTCTGTAGTGCTTTCAATCCTTCTGGTATTCGGTTTTATCTTTTTAGTCATCGTTTTCCTGAACGCTGTACGCATTATCCGTATGGATGCTCTTCAGCTTTCTAGAGAAAAAGCGAAGGGTGAGAAGAAGGGGCGTTTCCTAGTTCTTCAGACGCTTGTAGGGCTAATTACTCAAGGTGGTGGCTACTACCTAGCACTAAGCGTAACAGATGCTTTCAAAGCTGTCGCTACTTTCTTTATTGCGGTTATGTTAGTTATTGTAGGGACCTATCTCTTATTCAATGCTGGTATTACAGTTTTCTTACAGTTGCTCAAGAAAAACAAGAGATATTACTACCAACCTAATAATCTCATTTCTGTTTCTAACCTTATCTTTCGTATGAAGAAAAATGCTGTCGGATTAGCAACCATTGCCATCCTTTCAACCATGGTTTTGGTTACTATGTCTGCAGCTACTAGTATCTACAACGGATCTGAGAATATGAAAAAACTCATGTATCCTCACGATTTTGATGTTAAGGGACAACATGTAGAAGTTGAGGATTTAGACAAGCTTTTGACTCAATACGCTAGCGAAAAGAACCTAACCATCAGCAATAAGGACGTCCTCAATTATGCAAGTTTCGGTCTTTCGAGTCAAGAGGGGACCAAATTAACCATCTTTGAAAAAGGGCAAAACAATGTCATGCCTAAGACAGTCTTCCTGGTTTTTGATCAAAAAGATTATGAAAAAATGACTGGACAAAAGCTGAACCTTACTGGTAACGAAGTAGGACTTTGGGCTCGAAATGACCAACTTAAAAATCAGAAAGCATTTAGTCTGAACAATCAGAACTATACAATCAAGGAAGCAATCCAGCAGGATTTTATTGCCAATCATGTTTCTAATCCCTATGTACTATTGGTATCGGATTATAACTATCTTGTAGTAGCTGATATTCAAAGTTTTTTGGAACAGTACCAGGATTCAGCTGTATACACACAGCTCTACGGTGGTATGGATGTAACAGCTAGTCTAGAGGAACAGTTAAAGCTATCTGATGATTTTGAGGAGTTTGTAAATAATTTTAGTCATAATCTCAAAAATGAAGACGGCATGGTTTATGGTGGAGGCACTGCAAGTGACGCAATTGCCCAAATGAATGCTCTCTTTGGAGGAGTTCTCTTTATTGGTATTTTCCTCTCTATCATCTTTATGATTGGAACTGTACTCGTTATCTACTATAAACAAATCTCAGAAGGTTATGAGGATCGTGAACGCTTTGTCATCCTACAAAAAGTGGGCTTGGATCAAAAACAAATCAAACAAACCATTAACAAGCAGGTCTTGACTGTTTTCTTCCTCCCTGTAATCTTTGCTTTCCTACACTTGGCTTTTGCCTATCATATGTTAAGTTTGATTCTTAAGGTCATTGGGGTAGTAGATACAGCTATGATGTTAAGTGTAACACTTTCTATTTGTGGTATCTTTGCCCTCATCTACGTACTTATCTTTATGATTACTTCAAGAAGCTATCGTAGAATTGTTCAAATGTAAAAACAGAAACATCAAAAAAGAGAGTGGGACAGAAATCGTTAATTCGGTAGAATTCGATTTCGTCGTCCCACCTCCGCACAGTTGAGTAGGGCTGTAAAAGCTGATGAAATCAGCGTAGTAGAACCCACTCAACCACTGCGTCTTGCTCGACAATCCAAAGACAATTGAGAGGCTAGGACTTTTGTCCCGGCCTCTTTTTTAGTAGCTAGGATTTTGTACCAGGTTTTATCTCTTATTTCTCAACACGTGATTTGTTGGCGATATCAGCTAGGATTGCTGCTACAAACTCATCATCTTTTAAACATTAAAACGGTATCTACTTTCAGAGGAGATATCGTTTTTCTTCTTCGGATAAGGATACAAAAATTTCTTCCTTTCTCTATCTTTTAAATTAATTGATTTCTTCAGAGAAAGACTGTAAAATTTTTGATATAATATGTAGGATGGACTGATGGATATTTAAAAGATAATGTTCAAAAGAATCATAGCTAAGAATTAAAAATATGTCAGTTTAGACAGAAGTCTCTTTACCATCATCCATGCAGAACCAAGATTATATGAAATAAAAGGAGTAACCAATGTCCGGAAACTATTCAACACGTGAATTCCGCGAGAAACTATATGATGACCTTCATGTTCGATTAAGAGATACACTGATTTTGATGTGTTCGATTTTTATTGCTTCTATAGGTCTAAATATGAATTCAACAGCTGTCGTTATTGGAGCCATGCTGATTTCCCCTCTTATGACACCGATTGTTGGACTGGGGTTTGGTTTAGCTATTTTTGATACGCGTTTAATCAAGCAATCTCTAGAGGTTTTATTTACTCAAGTATTGGTCAGTTTGCTTGTATCGACTCTGTATTTCTGGATTTCTCCCTTATCTTATGCAAGTAGCGAGTTGATTGCACGAACCTCTCCAACCATTTGGGATGTTCTCATTGCTATCGCGGGTGGGATAGCAGGTTTCATTGGTTCAAGGAAAAAAGAAGCAAACAATATCGTACCAGGAGTAGCCATTGCAACAGCTCTGATGCCACCTATCTGCACTGCAGGATATGGTTTAGCTAATGGAAATGTACGATTTTTATTTGGGGCTCTTTATCTTTTCTTGATCAACTGTGTCTTTATCATGCTAATCAACATTGTTGGAACAAGAATTTTTATGAGAAAATCTCCCTTAAGTTCATTTAATGAGCTAAACATTAAAATGAAAATTGGGTTGATATCCTTGATTGTATTATTGGTCCTTCCAGCCAGCTATTCAGCAGTCACTCTGACGATGGATCAAGCGCGAAAAGAAGGGATCAAACAGTTTGTAGAAAATGAGTTCGCCAATCATACGGTCATTAATCAAGTCTACAAGTCAAGTAGCAATGAATTAGTCTTGACGGTTGTTGGAGGTCCGATTTCAGAAGAAGAATTAGAAACCATTCGCCAAAAACAAGCCTCTTACGGTATTCAATCTGTTCAATTGAAAGTCAAGCAATTCAACAATTCGGCAAAATTAGATAGTGAGGCGACCAAGGAATTTTACGAAAACATTGACAAGTATATCGAACAAAAACTCTCTGAAAAAGATTTACAAAACGATCGCGCAAAAGAAAATGAAGCAGACAAGGACTGAGGATAGTCAACTTATCTAACTCATGGAAGCAAATCTTGGGAGGATATCCTATATCCAAAAGTTAATGGATAGAAAGGATTGTTGATGAGAATATCATTTGTGGTGGTTTGACCAATCACTACTAGCTCAGGTGAAACAAAATATAAAAAGGCGGTGGGACAGAAATCGATAGACAAAGTCTCGATTTCGTAGTCCCAGCCCCGCGAGGATGATTAGGAGCTTTTTGGAGTCTAAAAGACGAACAAAAAGTTCAATCAGCTACCGCGTCAAAGTTTGATTGCTAATAAAAAGTGAGGTCGGGATCTTTTGTCCCAACCTCTTTTTTAGGTAGCTGAAATTTTTATCCCAGGTTTTATCATTTTATTTCTCAACACGAGATTTGTTGGCGATATCAGCTAGGATAGCTGCTACAAACTCATCAACTGGGACAGTTTGTGTTTCTTTTTGGCCATAGCGACGAACGTTTACGGCTTGCTCTTCCATTTCCTTATCACCAA
The DNA here is from genome assembly GCF_019929665.1 of Streptococcus infantis. Taxonomy (GTDB): domain Bacteria; phylum Bacillota; class Bacilli; order Lactobacillales; family Streptococcaceae; genus Streptococcus; species Streptococcus infantis_H. The sequence continues at coordinate 122,599 of NZ_JAHZPZ010000001.1, forward strand.
CGATTAATTGGTAAGGAATCTTTTGAGTTTGAGAAGCGCGAATCTTGAATTGCATTTTTTCATTACGTTCATCCACATCAGCACGGACGCCACAATCACGGAGTTTCTTAGCTACTTCCCAAGCGTAATTCACGTGTTTTTCGTTCGAAACTGGGATAAGAGTCACTTGGTGAGGTGCAAGCCAAGTTGGGAAAGCACCTTTGTAGTTTTCAATCAAGATAGCTGTAAAGCGTTCCATGGTTGAGATAACACCACGGTGAATCATAACTGGGCGATGTTCTTCACCATCAGCTCCGATGTATTTAAGGTCGAAGCGTTCTGGAAGCAAGAAGTCAAGCTGGATGGTAGAAAGGGTTTCTTCTTTACCAAGGGCTGTCTTCACCTGGATGTCCAATTTTGGTCCGTAGAAGGCAGCTTCCCCTTCAGCCTCAAAGTAATCCACGCCCATCTCGTCAAGGGCTGCACGAAGCATAGTTTGAGCATTTTCCCACATCTCATCGTTATCAAAGTATTTGTGAGTATCTTGAGGGTCACGAAGAGAGAGGCGGAAGCGGTATTCGTTTAGGTTGAAGTCCCCATATACATCAATAATCAACTGAAGGGCACGTTGGAATTCTTCTTGGATTTGTTCTGGAGTCACAAAGAGGTGACCGTCGTTAAGAGACATTTCACGCACACGCTGAAGACCAGTCAAAGCACCTGATTTCTCATAGCGGTGCATCATCCCGATTTCAGCGATACGGATTGGCAACTCACGGTATGAGTGTACATGGTGTTTAAAGACTTGGATGTGGTGTGGGCAGTTCATTGGACGAAGAACGAATTCTTCACCGTCACCCATGTCCATAGTTGGGAACATATCTTCTTGGTAATGATCCCAGTGACCAGAAGTCTTGTAAAGCTCTACAGAAGCAAGTGGTGGAGTGTATACGTGTTGGTAGCCAGAAGCCAACTCTTTGTCGACGATATAGCGTTCCAATTCACGACGGATAGTGGCACCATTTGGCAACCAGAATGGAAGACCTTGACCAACTTCTTGAGAAATCATGAAGAGATCAAGCTCTTTACCAAGTTTACGGTGGTCACGTTCCTTAGCTTCTTCACGCATTTGAAGGTAGTTCTTCAAGTCTTTCTTGTCGAACCAAGCTGTACCGTAGATCCGTTGCATCATAGCGTTGTCGCTATTTCCACGCCAGTAAGCACCTGCTACATTGAGAAGGTGGAAGATTTGGATACGGCCTGTTGATGGGACGTGTGGCCCACGGCAAAGGTCTACATATTCACCTTGACGGTAGATGGTCAAACCACCTTCATCTTCAGAGTGTTCTTCAATCAATTCCAATTTATATGGGTCGTTCTTGAAGATTTCACGCGCCTCGTCTTTAGTCACTTCTTCACGGATAGATGGGAAGTTTTCTTTAACGATTTTTTGCATTTCTTCTTCGATACGAGGAAGGTCTTCGTTAGAGATTTGACCAGCTTGGTTATCTGTATCGTAGTAGAAACCATCTTCGATAGCTGGACCGACACCCAAATGAATGTCTGGGAAAAGGCGACGAGCAGCTTGAGCGAACAAGTGAGCAGCTGAGTGACGCAAGATTGGAAGAGCATCTTCGTGATCGGGTGTCACGATTTCGATGCTTCCGTCTTCAGTAATAGCACGAGTGGTGTCAATCAATTTGCCGTTAAACTTACCAGCAAGAGCTTTTTTAGCTAGGGAATTGCTGATAGATTGGGCAATTTCAAAAGTAGTAACGCCAGATTCGAATTCACGAACAGCGCCATCAGGGAAAGTAATCTTAATCATGGTTTTCTCCTTAAAAATTTATCGTATTTTAAAATAGAGGTTTGAAGAAATAGAGATGGGTTAGTTATAAAGAACAATAATATTTGCTTATCTAACTGAATGATGCTTTAACATTTTCATTCTACAAATAAAACAAACTGTAGAAATAAGTAAATAACTTACCAAGGAAAGGATTAAAGACAAATATTGCTCATCAGTCATTTCACCACTCATGTATATCCTTATCGGATAGCTTCTTAGTGCATTGAACAGATAAATCCCAGCAGTAAGACTTAGAAGATATCCTGCTATAACGAGTCTCTTTTTCTTAAAAAACATTAAGATGCCGAGAAAAGGAGCAAGAAATGGTATAAGAGGAACAAATGCAAAAAATGAAAAGACAACAATGTACTCCAAGCCCCATAGACTAAGAGTTTTCATTAGCCATACATAGACTATTAGGTAGATACAGGTAATCACCCAGGGCAATACTTTCTTCATATCAACCTCCATATTCAATTTTTGTTTATATTCTATCCTAAGCCAGTAATGATAGTTCTCCAAACAAAAAGCGACATCCTAAAAAGGACGTCGCAACGTGGTTCCACCTTCATTTATGTTCCTCAAAAAAGAGGGACACCTCTGATTGGCTTTAACGTAGCCACCGTTTTATGTTTGCATAAAAGTCAGTAGAGTAGTATCAGTTTAGGCTTCCTATGCGTTCTCAGCAACCACGCACTCTCTGGTAGAAAGGGTCTAAGTGACTTGTCTCTATGCATTATTATAGCATGATTGTGAGATTTTTCAAGGATTTTGTGAAAGTTTTTTCCTTTTCAGTTTTTGCACTAGATTCTTAATAGCGGCACCGACAGCCATACCCGCGAGGGCAAAGATTTCATAGGCTAGGAAGTAGAGAAGGATAAATTCTCCGAAAGTAATGATGGTAAAGCAAAAGAGCAAGCCAACTCCAATTAACCACCAAACTGAGAACTTGAAACGATAAGAGTAGCATAGTGATACTATGAAAGTCACCAGTGGAGAGAAGATAATAACGTTGCCGATGGTGAGCTCCTTTAAGGTAGAGTTGACAGAAATAGTCCATAATAACAGCTCATAAAGTGGCCAATAAAAGAAAAATATGACCAGGTAGTAGGGGAGATATTGCGAGAATTTACGCATGATAATCACCTCTCTTTTCAAGATGTCAACTTAGATATCCTTCCTATAACTATTATAGCACTTTTGCGGTAAGAATAGTAAATCAGTTGACAAAGAACTTAGTTCTTGGTAGAATAAGAAATGTCGTAAAGACAAATAACTTCTTCTTGGTTACAGGCATGCCAACCTGTCACTCGGATGAAGCCAAATAAAAAGGAGAAACATCATGGCAATCTCAAAAGAGAAAAAAAATGAAATCATTGCACAATATGCACGTCACGAAGGTGATACAGGTTCAGTAGAGGTTCAAGTTGCTGTCCTTACTTGGGAAATCAACCACCTTAACGAACACATCAAACAACACAAAAAAGACCACGCTACTTACCGTGGATTGATGAAGAAAATCGGTCGCCGTCGTAACTTGCTTGCATACTTGCGTAAAAACGACGTTAACCGTTACCGTGAGTTAATCAACTCTCTTGGACTTCGTCGTTAATCTTGCGTCTAAAACGTTTCTATACTTCGTTGGCTTCGCCTCGATGTACCATCAGTACAATCTTCGGCTTGCCGCCTAGTCTACAAACGTTTTATCCAGCAAGAATCAAGCTCTCTAGATTCAGAGGGCTTTTATTTTTTGCCAAGTGCTTAGGCCGTGTTCAATTGAGCACATCTTGAAAATAAGGCTACTCTAGTTGAGTAGCTTTTTATTTTTGTCACCTTACCTCGATATACTCAAGTATAATCTTCGGTTATGGTTCCTAGCACTGTAAGGTAAAATAAACCAGAATGATCTCCCTTCGGGGAGATTTTTTGTTTCACTAACATTTTTGTACAATCTTCGGCTTGCCGCCTAGTCTATAAACGTTTTATCCAGCAAGAATCATGATGCTAAGGTCGTGTTCAATTGAGCATATCTTGAAATAAGGCTACTCGATTGGGTAGTCTTTTTGTTTTTATGTATTTTAGCCCAAAATCAAATCAGCCCTCTGACTTCAGAGGTTTTTTACTATATTTTTCTAGTCTTGTTCCTGATTTAGAAATGTGGTATACTAATTATGAAAATTGTCTAAATTTTTAATTTTTGTTAAAGGAGGGTTTCATGCTTTCCAAATTTTCTGGAAGCCATAAAAACCTGAGATATTGTTTTTTACTAGCTATCCTGTTAGGAGCTTTGGGGATTTCTCTGTTTCTGGCAGTTTCTATGGGGTCTGTTCAAATTAGCTTGAGTGATACCTATCGGATAATTTTGAGTCAGTTAGGGGCTCCTTTTGAGATAGGAGACATTTCAAAGTCTACGCTTGCTATTGTTTGGAATATGAGATTGCCACGGGTTTTTCTTGCTTTGATTGTTGGTGCTGGCCTCTCCATGTGTGGTAGTGTCATGCAGTCAACGGTCAACAATCCAATAGCAGAACCCTATGTATTAGGAATTTCAGCCGGGGCAACCTTTGGAGCAACTTTGAGTATTATTCTTGGATTTAAAGTTATGATTGGTCTAGGTTCTTTCCTAGGAGCGATTTTAGCAACAGTTGCAGTTCTTCTCATCGCATCCATGCAAGGTAGAATGACAACTTCTAGCTTAATCTTATCGGGTACGGTAGTGAATGCCCTATTTTTGGCTTTTTCAAACTTTATTATCTCTATCGGGGCCAATGCTGATAGCGTTATGACCATCAAGTTTTGGACCATGGGTTCTTTAGCGGGGACCTCATGGGCTCACTTAACCTTGCCAACTATAATCGTGGGAATCGCCTTTTTATTTTTCTCTACACAATATCGTGTTTTCAATGCCATGATGATGGGAGATGAGGTGGCTTTGACTTTGGGAATTCCCTTGCGTTTTTACTGGTATCTCTACGTGACGATTGTAGCTGTGATGACGGCAGTCCTAGTTTCGACTTGTGGGATCATCGGTTTTGTCGGTTTGATTACACCACATTTGGCTCGAAGTTTGGTTGGTACAAATTACAAAAGGCTTTTTCCTATAGCAACCTTACTAGGAGCCCTCTTTGTCGTCTGGGCAGATGTCTTTGCTCGCGTTTTGATTCAAAATGCTGAACTACCGATTGGAATTTTCACAGCCCTAGTAGGTGCACCTTTCTTTATCTACATGGTTGCAAGTAGACGAAGGGAGGTGAGAGTCTGATATGGACTTAATGTGCCAGGATATTCACTTTGGAATCGGAGAAAAAAAGATTCTCAAAGGAGTCTCACTTAAACTTGAGGGAAACCAATTTCATACTATTTTGGGACCAAATGGAAGTGGAAAGACCAGCTTGCTGAAACTCTTTTATCGACAGGAAAAGCCGAATCAGGGCTTGATTTCTTTAGATGGGAAGCCTCTAGACCAAATGAGCGTCAAAGAAACGGCAAAGCAGATGGCAGTTATCACGCAGTTTAATCAACTTCAGTTTGATTGTACAGTTGAGGAGATTGTCATGCTGGGTAGAACTCCCCATCTCTCTTTCTTGCAAAAGGAAAAAGACAGAGATTTTGCTTTGGTTGAGGATGCGCTGGTCAAAGTAGACATGTTCGAAAAGAGAAATCGACTCTACTCTTCTTTGTCAGGAGGAGAGAAGCAGCGGGTTCTGTTAGCACGCGCTTTAGCCCAAGAACCGACCCTCTTGCTCTTAGATGAACCGACCAATCATTTGGATATCAAGTATCAGCTAGACTTATTGACCATTGTCAAAAATCTTCAGATCAATGTGCTAGCTGTCTTGCATGATATTCAGCTGGCTTGTCGCTATTCAGACTATCTCTATCTAATGAAAGAAGGGGAGATTGTTTACCAAGGTTCTCCAAAAGAGACCATCACACCCGAGTCATTGCAGGCTGTCTATGGCGTTCAAAGTAAGGTAACTTGGACAGAAGATCAGCAAGCCATGATTCACTATTTATAAGATTTAAAGGAAATTAACATGAAAAAATCACTTAGTATTTTACTTGTAACAGTAGCTGCCTTATCTTTGGCAGCTTGTGGTAACGCATCTAAAGAAACATCATCTGCACCAGCTACAACAGAAGCTAGTCAAAAAGCTAATACAGAAACCAGCTATCCTGTAACTATCAAAACTTATGATGCTAAAGGAAACGAAGTCGAACAAGTCTTTGAAAAGGCACCTGAAAAGGTCATCACCAACAACCTTTCAACGACTGAAATCCTACTTGAACTCGGTTTGAAGGATAAAATTGCCGGTATGCTCAATCCTGATAATGCGGTAACTGGTAAATATAAGGAAGCAATTGAAGCCATCCCTCATATTGGTGATAAAAAATCAGTCTCACAAGAAACTGTTCTTTCTTATGAACCAGATGCCTTGATGGGACGGAACATGATGTTCTCTGAAAAGTCAATGGGAACTATCAGTGCTTGGAATGAAAATAAAATCCCTGTTTATACGCAAAAAGCTTCACTTTCAACTATCCAACAGGATTTGGGAAATATCGTAGAAGATGTGAAGAATCTTGGTACCATTTTCAATGTCCAAGACAAGGCGAATCAATACGCAGAGCAATTGCAAGCTAAAATCGATGCGGTTAAAAAAGTTAACCCAGAAACACAAGGTGAAAAGAAAAAGGCTTTGATTATGGTAGCCTACAATGACGAAACTTTTGGTGCTTACAAGTCAGCCCTTCAAGAAAGCTTGCTCAACCAACTTGGTTATACCAATGTCGCAACAGGAACATCTGGTTTGACCTTGGAAAACTTAGTATCAATGGATCCAGAGTTGATTATCTATGTAACCAGCGATCGCAATCAAAAGTTGGATGAAAAAGCAGTGGATTTGATGAAGGCAAATCCTGTTTTGGAAAATGTCCCAGCAATCAAAAATCAAAAAATCATGACTATCTCTTACGATGAGTTGATGGATTACGGTCCTGCAGTGATTGATTCCCTTGAAAAAATCAATGACTTTATCAAGAAATAAGGAGTTTAACTGGGAAGGGATTCAAGTTAGGATCAGTCTTCCTTCAAGCTATGATCCTCAACAAGCCTACCCAATGATTCTTTTAAATGATGGACAATTGGACTATTTGTCAGACCTATCCCAATCCGTGATTTTGGTGGGCTTGATTCCAGAAAATCGTCTGGATGACTTTACACCCTGGCAGTCTGATGCATTGAGAGAAGGGGTTCCAGATTTTGGTGGGAAGGTAGACCAATACCATCAGAAGCTCTTTCAAGGAATTTTAAAAATTCTAAAAAAAGACTATTTGCTTGATGAAAGTCGAATTGCTTATGGTGGCTATTCACTGGGTGGTCTTGCTGCTGTCTATAGTCTCTATAGTAGTTATCTTCCTGCGACCTGTATCTTTTCTATCTGTGGTTCCTTCTGGTATCCTGATTTTACAGAATTTTGCAGGGAATATGACTTGATAAAGAATCAAAGCCTGATTTATTTGCAAAATGGTCAGACAGAAGGTGCCAATCATTCCAATCGTCTGTCTAAGGCTCCTATTTATGCCAGAAATCTACATGATCTGATTTCAGAGAAAGTCCCTTCGACTTATTGCACATTTGATGCTTATGGGCATCATGAAGCTCTTAAGGAACGTTATCATCATTTTTGTGATTGGCTGAAAGACGAGTGGAAGCTCAATTAATCCTATAACACTCCTTGTTCCTTGTAACTAGGAGTGTTTCTTATGTATGCTTGGTTGTTAAAATGTTCATGATATTATTCTTGACGGAAATCCATCCCCTGTAATGGACTAAATTATGGTATAATGAGTAGATAGATAGAATCGAGGAAATTATGTCATTTACACAATTTAAATTTAAAAAATATATAGAAGAAGCCTTGGAGGAGTTGAAATTTACGACTCCTACCGAGGTTCAGGAAAAGTTGATTCCCATTGTCTTGGCAGGTCGAGACTTGGTTGGTGAATCAAAAACAGGTTCAGGGAAAACTCATACCTTCTTGCTTCCAATTTTCCAACAGTTGGATGAAGAGAGTGACAGCGTGCAGGCAGTTATCACAGCTCCAAGTCGTGAGTTAGCGACTCAGATTTACCAAGCTGCTCGTCAGATCGCATCACATTCAGATGTTGAGATTCGTGTTGTGAACTATGTTGGTGGTACAGACAAGGCCCGTCAGATTGACAAACTGGCAAGTAACCAGCCCCATATCGTTATCGGAACTCCAGGTCGTATCTATGACTTGGTCAAGTCTGGTGACCTTGCTATTCACAAGGCTAAGACCTTTGTAGTCGATGAAGCCGACATGACCTTGGATATGGGATTCTTGGAGACGGTTGATAAGATTGCAGGAAGTCTTCCAAAAGACTTGCAGTTTATGGTCTTTTCAGCGACTATCCCACAAAAACTACAACCATTTTTGAAGAAATACTTGTCCAATCCTGTCATGGAGAAAATCAAGACCAAGACAGTTATCTCTGATACCATTGACAACTGGTTGATTTCGACAAAGGGTAGAGACAAGAACGCTCAGATTTATGAGTTGACTCAAGTCATGCAGCCGTATCTCGCCATGATTTTTGCCAATACAAAAACTCGTGCGGATGAATTGCACAGCTACCTAACAGCTCAAGGATTAAAGGTGGCTAAGATCCATGGAGACATTGCTCCTCGTGAACGTAAACGTATCATGAATCAGGTGAAAAATCTTGATTTTGAGTATATCGTAGCGACTGACCTAGCTGCGCGTGGGATTGACATCGAAGGTGTCAGCCACGTTATCAACGATGCTATTCCACAAGACCTGTCCTTCTTTGTCCACCGTGTTGGACGAACTGGACGTAACGGTCTACCAGGTACAGCCATTACCCTTTACCAGCCTAGTGACGACTCAGATATTCGCGAATTGGAAAAATTGGGTATTAAGTTTACTCCGAAAGTCGTCAAAGATGGAGAGTTCCAAGACACTTATGACCGTGACCGTCGTGCCAATCGTGAGAAAAAACAGGAAAAACTGGATATCGAAATGATTGGGCTGGTCAAAAAGAAAAAGAAAAAAGTCAAACCAGGCTATAAGAAGAAAATTCAATGGGCGGTCGATGAAAAACGCCGGAAGACCAAGCGTGCTGAAAGTCGTGCCCGTGGACGTGCAGAGCGCAAAGCTAAACGCCAAACATTTTAGAATTGAGACAGTAGAACCAAGTGGTTTTACTGTTTTGGATAGTTCTACATCTGGATTGTCAGAATTCATAAGTAGATGATGTTAAAAACTTAAAATTTAATCAGATCATTCTTTTAAATTTCTGAAGTTTATAATATACTTAAATTAAAAGTAGATTATTGGAGAAGGTAAATGAAAATAAAAATGAAAGATTTTATTGCTGGGATTGGTGAAATAAATGTTATTGTTTATTTGATATATGTGTGTACTGGTCTCGCTCCTCTCTTTCATATATTGGTCATCGGTTCAGAAGTGAGTACTGGAAAAATAGTTTTAACTATCTTAGGTATACTTTACGTTATCCTTTTAACGATTGCTAGAATTTATCGAAAGTTTTTCTGGTAAGAATTATCATGAAATATTAAAATCCCATCAGAAATTTGAACTGCACCCCAAAAGTTAGACAGAAAAAATCTAACTTTTGGGGTGTTTTATTATGAAATTGAATTATGAAGATAAAGTTCAGATTTATGAACTAAGAAAGCAAGGACAAAGCTTCAAAAAGCTTTCGAAAAGATTTGGTGTGGATATTTCTGGTCTAAAATACATGATGAAATTAATTGACCGTTATGGCATAGATATCGTCAAGAAAGGGATGAATCGTTATTATTCTCCAGAACTAAAACAACAAACGAATTAAAGTCAAACTAAAAGGACTTAGCCCTGTGCAATACAGAACTAAATCCTTTCAATAATTATTTGTTCAATTTTTGGGGGTCAGTACAGCTTTCCTTTTTGGTATAAAATATGTGCTTTCTATGACTAGGCAATTTTCTTAATCGAAAAATTACGAAATAGAAAGAGAGATTTCAAATCCATGCATCCATTCGGATTTTACTACGATGTCGATTTTTAAAGCATCTGCTAATTGTTTGACAAGATAGAGACCCATGCCTGTTGATTTTTTCCTTGTCTCTCCTGAATCACCTGTAAATCCTTTTTCAAAGATATGAGGGAGGTCGCAAGCTTTAACTCCACACCCATTATCCCTAATAATCAGGGTTTTGCGCCCCTTGTCACTTGACATAGAAATCTTGAGTTCTGGTTTGTCAGAGCTATATTTAAGGGCGTTGGCTAGTATTTGAGACAGGATAAATCCAAAACTGCGTTGATCAGTGTAGCAGATTCCTTGTATGTTCTCTAACTTAATCGTAAAATTCTTTTCTTTGAGCAAGGGATCAAAGTTCTCCAAAAGATCTTGGATACACTCTTCTAGGTCAAGGTCTTCAAATAGAAAATCATTTTTCTCACTTTTCACCCTGTAGTAGAATAGGATCTGTGATACATTTCCTTGGATTTGATTTTTCACATAGTCCAATTTAAAAGCAGTATCCTCAGGTAGTTGGTCACTTTGATTGTCTAAAAGGAGGGAAAGAAGCGATAAAGGAAGTTTAATCTCATGCGCCCATTTTTCAACATAGTCCTCGTACTCGGCTAGTAATGAGTTGATTTTTCCTATTTGAGCCTGCTTTTGATAAAGGGTATCTGCTATTTTTTCAATGCTTTCTTTCTCTGAGGCACTTGATAAATTCAATAATTCAAGCTCAGTATCGATCTTAGGGTTGGCTATGAAGGATTTATAAGCAGCGGATTTTTTTCTTTCTTTTCTTATAAGTAAGAATGATAGGATGAAAAAAAGCAGGACGGTGGCTAAAATATAGAGAAGGATGAGAGCTTGAAATATTCTCACATCTGAAAGCCAAAGCAGGACAGCTGTGAATAGATCAAATGCTAAGAGAACAAGTAACCAAGGCAGATAACTAGCTAGATATTTTAGGTTATGTTTCATCTGGACTTACCTCTTCTAGCTTGTAACCAATACCTCTGACGGACTTGACTTTAAGGGCAATGCCAGCCTGTTTCATCATCTTTTTCAGCCTTGCAATGTTTACTTGTAGGGCATTTTCATCGATGAACTCAGTTGTATTCCACAGTTTCATGCTTAGTTCTTCTTTTGTGACGACAGAATCAGTTGCCACTAATAAGGTTTCTAACAATTTCCCTTGGTTTTTAGGGAGTAAAATCGAATGTCCGTTGATATAAAGAGTATAGGTATTTCTATCCAGCAGGAAATTATCTTTTTCAAGCAAATTTTGTCTACCTTCATAGCGTTTCAAGATGTTTTCTATACGAGCCAAAAATCTTTCTTTCTTGAAAGGTTTTGTTAGATATTCATCTGCCCCTAATTTCAGAGCGTAGATTTCATCTTTTAATTGTTCACGAGAGGTGAGAACCAATATGGGAACAGAGCGTTTTGATTTGAGATTTTTACAAATTTGAAAGCCAGTTTCTCCCGGTAAATTCAAATCCAGTATGATTAGATCTATATCATATTGCAGCACTTGCTGGGTTGTATCTTTGAAGTCAATCAACTTATCAACTTGGTAACCAGCTTTCTCTAACAAGATAACAATTTCATCTCGAATCAAGGCTTCATCTTCAATAACGAGAATATGCTTCATATTGGTTCCTCCTTTTCCTAATTTATTCTATCTTATTCGTCTCTTTTGGGTTCCATTAATGACAACAAATACTTGTTGCTATTTTTCTTTACAATTCTGATATAGATGACTTCGAAGCCGGCTAAGAGAAGTACTATCAGCATGGCTGTGATAAATTTTTGCCCCATGGCCATTCTTGCACTGGCTGGTAATATTCCTGTGAGGAGGGAGCTCACTCCGAAGCTACTACTGATAAGTGCAAGAGCAATTGGCAGACCAAAATACCAATTGATTTGCTTTTCTGAAGATTTACAAAGAGTTTCATAGTTGGCTCCAAGATGGATTAAGGTCTGGTATCGTCTGTAGGATTGTCTTTGTCCCATCAAAAACTGAACGCCAATAATTGTATTTGCGACAACAAGGAAGATGATAGCCAGATAGATGGTGATATAGCTGGCAGAGATAATGTAAAATAATTGTCTTCCCATATTTTGTATATAACTTTCATAGCCAAGAGGACTTTGATTCAGCTTTTTATTAGTATCTGAGATAGCTTTCATTAGGCCTTTTTCCTTGACCAGCTCAGGATCCAAGATACCACTAACATAATTTGAATACCGATCATCTGTATAGCTCATAAAGGTCTCATCTGGGACTATGAGGGCTACAGAAATGGTTATTTCACGGTCCGTTACAATCGGTAAAGACTGTACTTCGCCAATCAATTTTACATCATTTCCCATGACTTTGATTTGAGGGGTTGCTTTCAGAACAGAGTTAACCAAGTTCTCATCAGGGAGAAAATCTTTCCCCATATACAAGTAGGCTTCCTTGCTAGTTAGTTCTAGAGGTAGCAGACCTGCAGCCATTCTAAGTTCATTGTATTCGGAAACTGGTATGAGGTGGGAAGTAGTAGACTGTTTAAATTTATGGAGCAAAATTTCCTTGTTTTTACTTTCTTTTTGCTCTTTCAATACCTTGATGAACTGTTCAAAGGACACGGATTCGTCTTCTTTCGGTTTGCCAACTTTGATTTGTAGAATCTTTGAAAACTGTGATGCCAGTCCAGCAGCTTCAAGCTCTTTTTTTACTGTATTCATATCAAGATTTTCATCTGTTTCCTGCTTGCTATCTCTAAATGTATAATCCAAAACGTGGGTTTGATTGCCTGAATTGCCACTTGCAATGGCAACACCTGCTCCAAAGAGGCACAAGGCAGAGAAGATTAAGAGCGAGCAGATAGCTAGTATAGTTGAGCGCTGGATAACTAATTCCTGAATCTGTCTAAAATTATAGGTGTGGAGTTTTCGATTGCTTCCAAGCTTGACTAAAAAGTCTATAAACAAACGCATACCAAAGAAGAGTAGTATAGTTCCTAGAGTCCCCAAGAGAACAGTGATGCCCATTGTTCTGACATTTTCCCAAGCTAGTCCACTCATCCCCAAGTAATAGGCTGTTCCTAGAAGCAAAATTCCGAGGACAGAAGCAAGAAGGTACACACTCTTGGGGAGTAGTTTCTTCATGCCAGAAGGAGAATAGGATAGCAGATCTCCGATTTCCTTATTGGCTGTTTTTGCACTTAAAAGAATAAAGACAGCTAATTTTACGGCTAGGAAACCGATGATTGTATAGAATAGAGCTGTAGTAGATAGAGAAAATTGATGTTCAATAATCCCTAGCCCAACAATTTTAGCGGTTATTAGGCTAATCAGTTCTGAAATCAAGATTGAAATTGGAAGACCTATTCCAAGAGCAAGAATACTGTTTCTCAAATCCTCGAGTAGGAGCAGCAAGAATAGTTTGCTTCTTCGCATCCCTAGCGTTAGATAGACACCAAATTCATGTTTTCTCCTTTCCATCTGCATACTGCTTGCGAAGTAGACTAGAAAAAAGAGAATAAAGAGGGTTGCCACATAAAGAATGGGAATCATGCTAAAGAGTTTATTTACAGCGTCACTCTCTATTTGTTTGAGAAAGATCATCACATCTTGATGGGACAAAGAAAGGATGATGTAAAAGGAGATAATAGAAAGAACCATGGAACTGAAATACAAGCCATTATTCTTTCGATCCCTCTTGCTATTTCTTGAGACTAATTTAGAAAACATTGCCATCACCTCCAGCCAGTGCAGACATGACCTTTAGTATTCTGTGGTAAAAATCTTCTTGACTTTCTCTTGGATAATCGCGTCGAATTTCATGGAATAGTTTTCCGTCTTGGATAAACAAGATGCGGTTGCAAAAGCTGGCAGCGACTGAATCGTGGGTCACCATGAGAATGGTGGTTTCTTCCAATTGATTCATTTCGGATAATTTTTGCATCAAAATGGTCGCATTTTTTGAATCCAAAGCTCCTGTGGGCTCATCTGCAAATACAATCTTAGGGTCTAAAATCAAGGCACGCGCAGCAGCTACCCTTTGCCGTTGACCACCTGATAATTGAGATGGGAACTTATCCAGAAGTTCAGAAATATCTAGATATTGGGAAAGCAATTCTAACCGAACCTTGCTTTCGTTGGTATCGACCTTGTGCAAAGACAAGGGGAGTAAAATATTTTCTTTGGCTGTCAGATTGTCCAAAAGCTCAAAATTTTGAAAGAGGTAACCAATTTCCTTGCCACGATAATCAGCTAACTGACTACCTTTTAACTGACCTAAATCTTTTCCTTGCATTTGAATAGAGCCATCAGTTGGCTTGATGATTGTGGCGAGACAGTTAAGAAGGGTTGTTTTCCCAGAACCGCTACTCCCCATAATTCCTAAGAACTCACCTTTGACAACCTGAAAAGATATACCGTTCAAGGCTTTGGTGATATTCGGTTCTTTTCCATAATGCTTTTTTAATGATTCTACTCGTAAAATTGTTTCCATGTGAAACACCTCCATCTTTTGTTACTTTCATTATAATATGAATCAGAGTAGAATAACACTTACGGATGATGTAAGAAATCTTTATCATTAGGTTATTGGAGCTATACTTACTATATTATAGCATGGTTTCAAGTATTTAAAAAGAGGAGTTGAGAGTCGAGAAATTTTACTAATATTGAAATTATAAAAAAATAATACCACTGTAGTCCATGCTGTACTGACCCCAAAAAGTTAGACAATTAAATTAAGCAAAGGATTTAGTTCTGTATTGTACAGGACTAAGTCCTTTTAGTTTTACCTTAATTCGTTTGTTGTTGTAGTAATCAATATAGTCTACAATAGCTTGTTCCAAGTGCTCAAGTGACTGAAACGTATTCTCATAACCATAAAACATCTCAGACTTAAGAATGCCAAAGAAAGATTCCATCATAGCGTTATCTGGGCTATTTCCCTTACGTGACATAGATGGTTGAATTCCCTTATTCTTTAAAAAATGATGATAGAAATCATGTTGGTATTGCCATCCTTGGTCACTATGGAGAATAGTGTTCTCGTAATGTGTCTCTGTAAAGGCTTGTTCTGAACTGCATCCCAAAAGTTAGATTTTTATGTCTAACTTTTGGGGTGCAGTTCAGTATGAAACATATGCTTTTTTTATTACAGGGCTAGTATATGAACTTGGCCCTCCAGACATTGGCATCATTCAATTCATTTTTAAACTCAATGGACAACAAAAGGAGAAAAAATATGAACATTTATAAAGAGTATTTATGTAAAAAAATTTTAGAGACTGTAAATATCGAAATTGAAACAGGTGAGGACTTTGATGTTACTGTTAATTTTTGTCGTGATGAATATAATTTTTATCTAACATTATTACGCGAAGGAGAAGAACTAGAGTTTGATTTCATTGAAGATAGGTTGAATTTGATTATTTATCACTGTTGCCATGATAAACTGTATTATAGTATTACAGAAATGGATGAGATTTTAAATTTCAAATATGCAATTGATATGTTAGTTGGGTTGTTCGTGGCTAATAAATGGTATACGTTTGTACCAGATTTAACTACTCATAATCTTTGGGAATTGGTTGAACAGTACAAAACGGGTAAATTAAGAGATTATGAATAAAATTGAAACGTCTAGTTATTGAAAAAACGATAACTAGACGTTTCAATAAAACAAGTGAATTATTTTTTAAATATCTGATAGTAAGAGAAAGGTCGAAAGGGATAATGAAATGAAAACTCCAAAGCTATATAATGATTTAATCAATGATAAAAAAATTACCAATGAAATTATTGCAGAATGCGTATATTCCGTGAATAAGCGAGCTAAAAATTATCGTGATAAAATTAAAGAATACAAAAATGGAAGGTTCCATCAGCATTTGGAGAGTAATATTGAAAAAGCGGAAGAGGAAATGGGGAAATACTATCAACTAAAAGAAGAATTTTTGAAAGTATTTACCCCGAATCTGATCCATAAACAATTCATTGGCGAAGAGAAAAAAAGAGTATATAGTTATGAAAAAAACTATGAGAAATTGTTGAAAGAAAAAACTAATGATATTTTTTGGGAAAATAGTTACTATGATTACGATAAAGATATGGAGATCGAGTTTTTTGATTATCATCTAGGAACAAAAAAATATCTATATTTCTTATATTACGAAATTGGGGAATATAGTTTTCATTCACCCGTTTCTGAGAAAATTGTTGAAAGGAAAACTAATCTAGAAATTCAAGAAATTGACGAAAATTTCAAAACTCATGGCTCTAAGATTGAAGGATTGCTGTCAATGCAATTTGTAAAAAAAGTCTTGGAATTACTTCAAAGCGAAGATTATACAATTGTTGACTAGGAGTAAGATAAAGAATTGTGAATAATGGATAAAACAATAACAGTTTAAAGGATGTAAACTTTTCGGAAGAATCTAGCTCAATTTGTGTATTTTCAGGGTAAAATTCACACCTAAGAATACGATATGCAATCTTTCCGACAGCCATTGGAATAACATTTCTATTTATGAAATCTATCATTTCGAAAGATTTCATGGAATCATATAAATATGCAGCGAAATAAGGGTAAGGAATTGCACATTGTGACAATCTAGACCATGAAATATCTAAGGATTCTTCTCAATTAAAAATGATTTTAGAACTCGATTTTCCTATAGAAATTGTAAAAATTGGATCTTTGTAGAATCAAGGAGTCTTCTATCACAAGGGAGTTGTTGTTAAAAGAGGAGCCCATTCTCATTTGGAGAGGGCTCCTCTTTTATGTTAAAAAGTAGCAATCAAACAGGTAATGAAACGGTACACATGTATATGATTATCAAAATATTTTAATAAAAGTATATTTTAAAGGGAAAGTGTATTTACAAGGGTTACAGGGGTCTGTTATAATGATGGTATGGGAGCGGTTACATGAAAATTTTAAGGTTTAGTTTATCATTAATTGCAATGGTTGCAGTTTTATTTTTAGGTCTAAAAATCTTGGATGGATTCGAACAGAAAGCTGTAGAGAAGCATTCTCAAAATGCAATAGAGACGAGGTTTCATCAGAATCCAGATGTCTTTGCTTGGCTAACAGTCGAAGGGACTCAAATTGATTATCCAGTAGCTCAACATCCAAGGGATGATGCTTATTACCTATCTCACGATATAGATGGTAAAGAGACCTATTATGGAGCTATATTTACAGAGCTGGTTAACAAAATAACATTTGAAGATCCTGTCACTATAATTTATGGACATGCTATGTTAGATGATTCTATGTTTGGATCTTTAGATTATTTTGCGAAGCCAGCTTTTTTTAAAGAGCATGAACGTATTACGATTGACACCTTGACTCAACATTTTGAATATGAGGTGTTGGCAGCTCACTCCTATACAGATGATCATCTTTTTCATACATTCAAATTAGGAAGTCGAGAAGGCCTCAGATATTATTTAGAAACATTACAGATAAGATCGTCAGACTATGGGGGATTCTATCGTCAGATAGCCACTGACCCTCAAAAAGATCGATTTTTAATCTTATCAACATGTGATGCTATTGGAAATGACCAACGTTTTGTGGTTACCGCTCGTTTAAAAAGTGTTAAAGAAAGGACAAGTAAATAATGAAAATATCAAGACTCCCAAGGTTCTGGAGACTAGCTACTGGCTTGCTGTTTTTAGGAGTGGGGCAACGCCTTCTATTTACAGGTGCGATTTCCCCGGTGCTAGTCGATAAAGGGTTATCACTCATTCTGACCTTACTCAGCCTACTATTTTTAATGATAGGAACAGTTCTTATTTTTCCAATAGCGATCTGGTTTTATAAACAGTATCGATCAGATAAACGTTTAAATCACACTATTCTGATTTACTTGTTTAGTGTGATTTTATGCGGAATTTTCATCGGCGGCTTTGGTCAAATTTTATACGATAATACAAGTTTGGAATATGATCATGTCAAGATTGCTATCTGGGTTTTTACTACCATTATCCAAACTTTTCTTAAAGTAGTCTTATCCTATAGCTTGGTTAGTATCTATAAGGCTTTACCAATGAAAAGTAGAGCAGAGCAAATGCGACTACCTGGTCTAGTATCAATGATTATCGTTACTGTTTGTTTAGCTATCGCTGCTTGGTTTCCAATACTAGGTTCTTTCGTTTTATCAATCACTGATGCTCTTATTTTAATTTTTACACTTTATTATTTTATTTATCTTACAAAGGAGAATGATGATGAAAAGACTTCGTAAGACCATACAGTGGTTATTATTGCTGAGTTTGTTTGTTTCTAACATGCCGTTGATTTATGCGGAAGAAATAAACCAAGCAATTAAACAAGGACAGTCTGAGGAAGCTTATAAAAAAGCTGTTACAGAGGCGAGTAGCCAGACTGTTGGTTCTGAAAATGCGAATACAGAAGGAACGACAAGTGCTGACGCCTCATCAAAACCAGCAAAAGATGGAGGAGATGCCCTACAACAACCAAAGGTGATCAACGAAGAGAGTAAGGCAGAGGCAGAACTCAAGAAACAATATGGTGAACCAGTAGCGGTTAGTGGGCAAGAACAATTGTTTCGCGTTGATGATACTCACTTTGTGACGCATATTGGGAGTGATATTAAAACCTATATTGATAAAGAAGGGGTAGAAGTTCCTGTAGATTTATCTCTTTATTCTTATCATGCTAATGGGAAGCACTATTATCTACCTAAAGAATCTCCAGTAGGAGTAGTTCTTCCGAGCGAAGTCAAAGAAGATACTCCCATTGATATTACACATAAGGATGACAAAATTTCCCTGTATCCGCTTGATAAGACATACGAACAAGCAACTGTAGAAAAGAATGCCATCTTATACAACAATGTCGATGGCAAAACAGATGTGCAATATACGGTACAGTCTAATGGAGTCAAAGAAGAAATCATCTTAGCCGAGTGGGGTGGGAAGAACTCCTTTACTTATGGTTTGGATGCATCTAAGTATGATGTTTCTTTGAAAGACAATCAAATCCTTGTCCATGAAAAGGGGAAAACGAAGATTCTCTTTGTACTAACTGCTCCAATGATGGTGGATAGTGTAGGTGCTACAAGTAATGCCTTAACACTTGGATTGAAAAAAGGGGATGGTCGTCATGAAGTGACAGTCACAGCTAGTAAAGAGTGGTTGTCTGATTCTGAACGTAAGTATCCTGTTCGGATAGACCCGACTGTAACAGTTCCACGAGAAAAAATTCTTGATATTGTTACCTCATCTGTACATGGGCAATATCAAGGTTACTCTTATGGGTATGTTGGATATCTAACAGCTGAAATGATCGGAATGACGGGTGTTCCAGGTGTTCGTGACATCGGACGTGCAAGGATGTACTTTAAGATTAATTACGATTTTCAAAAGAGTATTCCTAAGGAAGCGCGTATTGATAGTGCTAGTCTAAACATTTATGAATATACGGCACCAGGTTCTCAATCAACCCAGTTTGCAGCTTATCGCTTGAAACAAGATTTTGATATCAATAACCTCACATGGGATACTTCTGTGGGACTTGATATGGAAATTGCAGGAAAGAATGCGAGCAGTGGTAAGAAGATTGGGATGCATAACTTTGATATCCGTGAGACTGTAAACGCATGGGTTCAAGGTTTGGAACCAAATTATGGTCTAGTTGTAGCTGCAACAGACGAAGGTTCAGATGGTGGGGCCTTCTATACAACCGAAGCGACGGCAGAAAATGCAGGACAGATTGGGTTTACTCCAGACAAAGCTCCTAGTTTGACGATTAATTGGTCCGTTCCAGATCCAGTTGATGTCAAGTATCCAATTGGGAACACTACCATCAATCTTCGGACCATGGTGAAGACAGATAAGAAAGGAAAGCTGCAATTTCAAGGAGTCTTTGCGGATGGTCTGACAACACCGGGTGCTCAGGTTGATTATAACCTAAGTGACACTGCGAAAGACTACAAGGGACAAAGCTCTGCAAGTTTTTCTTACAAATACCCTGATAGTAGTTCCTTTGATGCGGCCTTTGAAAAGGGAACGACCAAATATAAAGACAAGCTCTCAAACTGGCAGACTCAGGTGCCTTTCACAGAACCTGAACTAAACAAAGTTTATACGATTGACGCAGAGAGTAAAAAGGATAGTCAAACTAGTGGTAAAAAGTCAAGTGATACTTTCTTGATTTACAAAGTTACTCAGTTTGATACCCTTCCAAAGATTGCGGCATACTATGGAGTACCACTCAATCAACTTGCTTACGATAATCGTATCCAAGATATGATGGTTGTACAAAATAATACCCTTTTTATTCGCAATCCAAGAAAGAATGTTGATAAACCTTATAATCCACCAGCCTTGACATCTAATACCAAGGCAGAAATAGACAGGCTTTTAATGGGTCGTGGTCTTCACTGTGAGTTTGGATTTGAACCTATCAATCTAAACACGGGTAATTTCTACCTAGATCGAACAGATGTTTCTATCACAGATATTGACGGGAAGTTTGAAATTACTCGTGCCTATAATTCTAAAGCGGCAGGCATCAATAGTCTCTTTGGTCGAGGTTGGTCATTTGCCTTTAATGAGCAGTTATCGAGCGATGAAGACCAAAATCTTTACTATACTCGTACAGACGGTTCGATTCTTAAGTTTACGAAGGATGGTGATAAATATCGTGCTCCAAGTGGCTATGACCTCACTCTCGAAGTAAAAACAGTTGAAACAAAGAAAGGTGACTTTGGAGGAGATGAAAAAGAAGACTACGATGTTAAGGAATACCGAATTGTTGATCACAATCATCAAGAGAAAACCTTTAACTATCATGGTCTCTTAACGAGTCAGACAGATGAAAAAGGCAATAAAACAAGCTTTGATTATAATGAAAATTACCAGCTGGTCAAGGTTACATCTCCTACAGGCTTGGTTTATAGTATCACCTATAATACAGATGGCTATATTGGTGCGATTCAAATCCCTAATGGCTCAACTTTGACCTATGAATATGACACGAATGGTCATTTGATTACCTATACGGACGCTACGGGAGTTCCTACTCGTTATGAATATGACGATAAGGGACGTATGACAGCCTGGTATGATGGAAATGGGACCAAGGTTATCCAAAACGAGTACGATGAGGAAAATCGTGTCATCAAGCAAACAGATGGTGCAGGTGCTGTTTCAACTCTTTCTTATAGTGAAGGTCAGACAATCACTACCGATGGAAATGGCAATCAAACCGTATATACTTACGATGAGCAATATCGCACAACTGGCATTCGTTATGCCGATGGAACTAGTGTCTCAAAAACGTATGATGACAACAACCGTCTGTCAAGCGTGACGAATGAAGCGGGGCAAACAACTCGCTACACATATGACAGCAATGGCAATACCTTGACAGAAACGCGTTTTGATGGTGCGGTAAAAACTTCTAGCTATGATGAGAAGAACCATCTTCTGTCTTTGACCGATTTTAGTGGTGCCTCAACAGCTCATACCTATGATGCAAATGGCAATCTAATCCAGACAACATTGCCAGACGGGTCTAAGATTACCTATACTGTCGATCAGCAAGGACGCATCTTATCTACTACAGATGCTGCTGGTCATACAACTTCCTTTGCCTATCAAGGTGCGAATCTGGTAAGCCTCACTAATCCTTTGGGAGGCGTATCAACCTTTACCTATAATGCACACAATCAAGTCACTAGCATTACGAATCCTCTCGGTGGGATCAAGACTTTTACCTATGATGCAGAAGGTCGCAAGCTGAGCGAAAAAGATGCCGATGGTGTTGGGACGAGCCATACTTTTGACAAGGCAGGTCAAGTGACAGCTGTGACAGAAGGCAATGGTAACACGACTACCTTCACCTATGATGGTTTTGGCCGTAAAGTCGGTGCTTCGAATGGAGAAGGTGGAACCTATAGCTACACTTATGATGGAGTTGGAAACCAGCTTTCCGTGACTGATGCAGACGGACACGCTACTAGCTATACATATGATAGCAAGGGTCGTTTCCTAACAGAAACCAATGCTTCAGGTCAAACGACTACCGTTACTCGTGATGCGTTGGGTCGAATTGTCACTCGAACCAATGAAGCAGGTAATAGTAGCAGCTTGACTTATGATGATAGAAACAATGCCGTTAAAACTATCACAGATGCTCTGGGGCAAGTTACTCAAAACACTTATGATGCTGCAGGCAAACTAACCTCAGTCTCTTACCCAATCGGTACAAAGGCAGAGACTACTTATGATATCACGGGTCGTGTGCTATCTTACACCGATGAAGCAGGTCAGACAGTGACCTACACCTATGACAGTGTTGGTAATAAACTCAGTGAAACCAAAGAGAAAAAGACTACCAGCTACACCTATGATGCAGCGGGAAATGTGACAGGTGTTACCTACCCAGATGGTAGCAGTGTTTCATATGTGTTGGATGCGATGGGGAATATCCTGTCCATGACAGACGCCCTTGGAAAAGAAACGACTTATGAATATAGTAAGGCAGGGCGCCTGATCGCAACGACCAATGCCTTGGGTTACCGCACTAGCATGACCTATGATGCTAATGGCAATCAAAATAGTCTTACAGATGCGGCAGGCTATACTGCTAGCACGACTTATACAGGCCAAAATCAAGTTTCCAGTATTACAGATGGTTTAGGCAATGTCACTAAGATGGCCTACAACCAGATGGAACAGTTGACAGAGTTGACAGATGCCTTGGGTGGAAAGACTCAGTACACCTATAATGAGCTGGGCTATCCGACCCAAGTCACCGATGCCAATGGCAATGTCACTAAGATGACCTATACTTCAACGGCTCAACTGGAAGAAGTGACTCTTCCAGATGGAACTACCGTAAGACAAGAATACGATGCCCTTGATCGTCTCATCAAGCAGACGCATTCTAGCGGTTTGGTAACAGAGTATAGCTACGATGCCGCCAACCGAGTAGTGAACAAAAAAGATAATCAGGATCTCAGTGAGACCTACACCTACGATAAGGCAGGAAATCGTCTCACTTTAACCAACAGCTTGGGTGAGGTCACCCAATACAGCTATAATAGCGACAACCAACTGACTAAAGTGGTCTACGCAGATAAGACCAGCGAAACTTTCACCTATGATGTCATGGGCAATGTCGCAAGCTCAACCGACCAAGAAGGTAAGACCAAGACTTATCACTATGATCAAAACGGCAATCTGCTTAAGATTGTTGATCACCTAAAACGTGAAACCAAGTATAGTTACGATGCTCTCAACCGAGTGGTGACAGAGTCGGATGCCGATGGGAATACCTCTTCTTACGAATATGATGTCCTTGGCAACCTTTCTAAAATGACCGATGCCAATGGCCATTCAAGTAGCTATGGTTATGATGCCAATAAAAAATTGGTACTCTATACAGATCCAAATGGTCAAGCGACAGCCTTTAAGTATGACCCATTAGGACGAATCATCGAAACAGTAGCTCCGACAGGAAGTAAGCAAAGCTTCAGCTATGATGCTTTGGGAAATCGTTTGAGCGAAACAAGTGGCGAAGGTCATACAACGACCTACAGCTATGACAGTATGAACCGTGTCAGCAGCAAGAAACGTCCAACAGGTGGAGAGACTCAGTATGCCTATGATACTACAGGTAGCTTGGCAAAAGAAACAGATGCCAACGGTCATAGCACCAACTATGTCAATGACCTTTATGGTCGTGTGACCAAACGCACCTTACCAAATGAGGCAGCATACACCTACGCCTATGATGCCTTGGGACGTCTCACCAAGCAAACAGGTCCACAGGGGCTATCGAAAACCTATAGCTATGATGTGTCTGGAAACTTGGTGAAAGAGACAGACCAATCCGATCGAAGCAATCACTATAGCTATGACAAGGTTGGCCGTCTCTTAACGGCTAAGAACGCTCTTGACCTTGAAACCAAGTATAGCTACGATGAAGCGGGAAATCTAGCCAAACTGACCAAACCGTCCGGTGCTACAACCACCTTTGACTATACGACCCTCGATCAACTAAAAACGATCAAAACGCCAACTGGTCGAACAGTGGAGTCAAGCTATGACCCAGTTGGTCAAGTGACCAAACGAACTATCAATGGTAAACGCGAAACGACCTATACCTATGATCCGAATGGCAATCTCCTTGAGGAGACGAATCCTCTCGGTCAAGTAACCAAGCGGACCTATGATAGCCTCAATCGCCTCACCTCAGAAAGCGATACGGCAGATCAGTGGACTAAGTATAGCTATGACCACGACAATCATCTCACGAAAATCACAGATGAAGCTGGTGGCGTCGCAAGTATGACCTATGATGCCAATGGCAACCTCACCAGTGTCACATCCGGAAGCAAGCGTGTCAAGACCTACACCTATGACCTAAAGGATCAGTTGCTTACAGCAACACAAGGAAGTGGAGAGAAGGCTTCTACCTCTAGCTATACCTACGACAGTGTGGGCAATGTCACTTCGGTCACGAATGGCAATGGCAAGGTCACAAGATACAGTTATGACCAGCTTTCCAATCTAGTGGAGCGCATGAACAGTCTCGGAGATAAGGAGACCTATACCTATAATGTCAATAACCAGCTCGAAAAAGTAACCAAGTCCGATGGGAAAACCATCAGCTATGATTACAACAAGCTGGATCAACTGCTCAAGGTGGAGTACTCTGAAAAGCAAGAGGGTCAAGTCCTCTATACCTATGATGCGGATGGCCGTCGGGTGTCTATGAGTGATCTGACAGGAACTAGTCAGTACGCGACCAACGAAGAAGGCGAGATCACGGGTGTTCGTCAGGGAGATGGTAGCCTGATTCAGTATGAGTATGATGCCTATGGCAATATCTCGAAGATGATTTACCCAGATGGTAGCACAGTTTCTTATACTTACGATGAACTGGATCGCCTGACTTCCGTGACAGATGTCAAGGGACAAAAGACCACCTATAGCTATAACCAAGCAGGGGATCTGACGGAAGTTAATCGAGGAGATGGAACCAAGAGCTTCTTGACCTATGACAAGGCTCACCGTCTCACCGAACTCCGTCACATGGATAAGCAGGACAAACTCATCTCTAGCTACGGCTATGAGTATGACGATGGTGGCTATATCGCTAAGGAAACCATTAAGCAGGATGGCGAAACCCTAGTCCATACCTATACCTACGATACTCTGGGTCAAGTGGAAAACATGACGGTATCGGATGGAGCTGGTAAGGAACTCTCCAAGCTCTCCTACACCTATGACCTAGCGGGTAATAAACTGACCAGCACCGAGACAGTTGATGGCAAGGAGAGCCAGACACACTTTACCTACGATGATCATAACCGCTTGACCAAACTAGAAAGTCCAGATGGTACCATCACCTATACCTACGATAAGAATGGCAATCGTATCGCTTCTGAGAAGAATTCAGAGAAGCTAGACTACATCTACGACACAGAGAACCGCCTGCTTGCGATCAAGGACAAGAAGGGTCTTCTCATGGCTGCACTTTACGACGGAGATGATAATCGTGTCTTCACTGCTAGTCGCAAGGAAGGCAAGAACACTTATCAACTCTTCCAACGCAAGCCAAAGGAAAGCAAGTCAGGTCGTAAGTCACCATATACAGCCCCAAGTGGGGAAGAAAACTCTCTCTTCTGGTATGGCTTTAGTCAGAATGTCCTCCAAGCCCTATCCACGCTACCGCAAACGATAGGAAGCATCTGGCATAGCATCTTTGACGATGTGTCGAGAGCCTATCACCAGAAAGTGGCTAAGGATCGAGCGACTAAGGAAGGAATCGTGGTCAACCCACCAGAACTCGGAAACTTACCGGGTCAGGGAGAAGTGACCTATGCCAGTCAGGTTCAGGATGTCCTGATTCCTTATACCACACGAGAGGATACTTACAACTACTACGAGGAACGCAACTATGTCAACGATGTCAATCGTGAACATACAGAAGTCCTTGAAACCTATGACCATGATGGCAAGGCACGAGAGACCTATAGCTATGGTCGAGGTCGAGCTAGCTACCTCAACAACCAAACAGGTGACAGCTACAACTACTTGACTAACCAGTCAGGCTCTGTGACAGGCTTGACCAAGGATGGACAAGCCGTCGCATCAAGCAACTATAACCTCTATGGGGCAAGCAAGGCAAGCACAGACACAACAGGTCAGCCATTTGCCTATAACGGCGAAGCTCGTGACGATACTGGAGTTGACTATTTACGAGCAAGATATTATGATAGTCAGGGAGGTACTTTCTTAACCGAGGATAGCTACCCAGGTGAGGACACAGATCCTCTCAGCCAGAACCTCTACAGCTATGTGCAGAACAATCCCGTCAACTACACCGACCCGAGTGGACACTTCTGGAACAGTATCAAAAAAGGTTGGAACTATGTTAAAAAGACGGCCTCTAATGCTTGGAATGGTGTTAAACGAGTCGCCTCTAATACCTGGAATACGGTAAAAAGAGTGGCCTCAAACACCTGGAATGGTGTGAAGAGTTTCGCCTCCAAAGCTTGGAATGTGACCAAGAGTGCCTTTAACCACGCGACTAACTGGGTCAGTACCCAATACAACCGAGCGGTTAATTGGGGTAGTCGACAGTGGAATAAGGTTCAAACGGTCTACAATAGTGCCAGTGACTATGTACAAACGGTCTACCAGCAAGCGGCTGCACAGATAGAGGCTAAGCGCCAACAAGTGATTCAGTCTGCCTATGCGATAGCTACAGGTGTCAAGTCTTCCCCAACCATCCGAGAAGGCAAGAATCTATATCGGAATTGGAATACGTCATTAGAAAACACATTGAAACATGTCTGTGATCCAAAAACAACCGGTGCCTCCGATAAGGGAGAAAATAAAGTCCCATCTGTCGCAGATTTTAGAAAGTATGAAGAGGCGGCAAGATATGGACTAACAGTCTCTGAAAAAGCTAATATTGATTCAAATTCTCTTAGTGAACTGAAAAACAAATACGGTAATGTTCTAGGAAACTATAATACTTATCAAGGCACAGGCTACTTTAATCCACAGGGGTCACCTATAAATAGATACATCATCTCTCGTTATGAAGTATTAAAGTCTATTGAAGATGATAAGGTAGCTCAAAAAGTAGCTGAGATGAATAAGTATCACTATACTAACCTATACGAGCATATTGCTAAAACAGGCTACCGTATAGATGGGACACCAGCGAGTGATATAGAGAAAGCTATCGCTCCATATGTGCCGTGGATTGCACCGATTCAAGATGTAACGGCTGCGATTGCTGGTAGACAGGTTGCTAAGTACAATTCTAGTGTTCCGACTGGTAATGGTAAGCAGTGGAGTAGTAGTGAAACAGTTCAAGCTCCTAAGGCTGATGTTGTGACGACGAAGCCTACAGGTGGACGTCTACCAATGACAGTAGAGAATCTCCAAATGTTTGCAGATAAGCCAGATATTGTTGATAAACCATCTACTTTATATCATTATACGTCCGAGAAAGGGTTGGCTGGAATATTAGATACAGGAACTCTAAATCCATCGTTAAAAGCGAATAATCCTAAAGATGCTCGCTATGGTAATGGTCAATATTTTACGGATATTGCTCCAGGTTCTAAAAGTAACGGTCAATTATCTCGAGAGTTTTATGCTACACCATGGAAATACAAGCAAACTTCTCATTATCTTGAAATTGATACAAATGGTTTAAATGTTATAAAAGGTAGAGAAGGAGTGTACCTTGTTCCTAATGAATCTTCTCTTGATATAACAAATCGTGTTGTAAATTATGGTGAAAATTAGGAGAAAGCTAATGAAATATTATAGAACTTATTGGGAGCAGTCATCTCTCGAATATGCAACATGGATATTTTCGGAAGTTGATAATCAGGGGTATGAGATTAGAAAACTAGAAATTTTTTTAGATGGAAAAATTAGTTATTATGATGCTAATATTCCCTTTGAGTTGGGTGAATTTCCTACCGATGAAGATTTAGAATCTATCAACGATAGTGAGGAAATTACCGTAATAGAAATTTCAAAAAATGATTTTGAAAAAACATTACAACTTTTTAATGATAATAATCAGACGGGGGGCCAATAATGGGATACTATCGAACTTATTGGCAACATGATGATGATTATCCTGTTTGGATTTATTCTGAAATTGATAATCATAGATACGATATATGTATAGAGAGTTTGATATAAATTCAAAAATTGTTGATAGTACGAGAGACGCAGAGCGTTTTGTTAAAGGAAGTGATGGTAGTTTGTATTATACAGATAAGCATTACGAGCAATTTATAAGGGTGAAATAAGGTGAATGTATATAAACGAATAACAAAATTAGAGAAAATATACTTAATGTTCAAATTCTCTGGTTATTTTAATCTAAATATTGATGGAAAAACAGTACAGAGTGAAAAAGATGCTGTACAGATATTAGCAGAAGGTTTTAATATTGACGATCTCCAAGATGGTAATTGGGATGAACTAGCTGATCGTCTTGAGCGTCCTGACTATATAATCCCAGATAGCATTAATATTTTTATAAATAATGCAAAGTATCTTTTTATCAATGATGAAATTTCTAAAAATATTTTTTTAGAGATTTTATCTGACACTGTTTTGTGGTGGGATGGAGGCGTTGAGAGATACATAGTTGATGGTAAGAGAAAAAAATTTAATGTTTATATCATTGAATAATGCCATTTCATCGAGATCTAAACAAATAAAAGTATATTGCTGAATGTGGTACACCCCAAAATTTAGATAGAAAGTCTAATTCTTTGGGGTGTTTTGCTATGAAATCATCAAAAGATTAAATTTTTTGTCTCACCGAACTCCGCCATGTAGATAAGCAGAATAAGCTCATCTCTAGCTATGGTCGAGGTCGAGCTAGCTACCTCAACAACCAAACAGGAGACAGCTACAACTACTTGACCAACCAGTCAGGCTCTGTGACAGGATTGACCAAGGATGGACAAGCCGTCGCATCAAGCAGCTATAACCTCTATGGCGCAAGAAAGACAAGCACAGACACAACAGGCAATCCATTTGCCTATAACGGCGAAGCTCGTGACGATACTGGACTTGACTATTTACGAGCAAGGTATTATGATAGTCAGGGAGGTACTTTCTTAACCGAGGATAGCTACCCAGGTGAGGACACAGACCCTCTCAGCCAGAACCGTTACAGCTATGTGCAGAACAACCCCGTCAACTACACCGACCCGAGTGGACACTTCTGGAACAGTATCAAAAAAGGTTGGAACTATGTTAAAAAGACGGCCTCTAATGCTTGGAATGGTGTTAAACGAGTCGCCTCTAATACCTGGAATACGGTAAAAAGAGTGGCCTCAAACACCTGGAATGGTGTGAAGAGTTTCGCCTCCAAAGCTTGGAATGTGACCAAGAGTGCCTTTAACCACGCGACTAACTGGGTCAGCACCCAATACAACCGTGCGGTTAATTGGGGTAGTCGACAGTGGAATAAGGTTCAAACAGCCTACAATAGTGCCAGTGACTATGTACAAACGAAATACCAGCAAGCGGCAGCACAGATAGAGGCTAGGCGCCAACAAGTGGTTCAATCTGCCTATGCGCTGGCAACAGGTCGGAGTTCTTCCCCTACCATACGAGAAGGTATGAATCTCCTTCGAAACTGGGGTACAGCCTTGCAGAACACCTTAAAACATGTCTGTACAACAGCTGAACGAGTCAAGAGTCAAGTCGTTGATTTCGTGAAAAATGTCGACTGGAAGAAGGTTGCCGTAACTGCAGCAGCTATCGGTGTCGGTATTGCTCTTACCGTAGCGACTGGAGGTCTTGGAGCCCCCGTAGCGATGGCTATCGGTGGTGCAGCCTCTGGAGCAATCATCTCAGGATATGATGCCTATAGTTCTGGCCAACGTGGTTGGGAATTGGTTGGTTCGATCGCTAAAGGAGCAGGAACAGGTGCTATCTCAGGTCTTATTGGCGGTCAATTGAGCTAGTCTGGCAACCAATGTGACTCAAAATATTGGCAATCAAGCAGTTCGACAAGTTGCCAAGATTGGAGTGGAATCAGCGGTTGAGACTGCGATTGACACAGGTATTGATTTGGCCACAGGAAATAAGATTACTGGTCAAACAGTCGCCATGAACTTTGCCTTTAACACCTTTACCAACGGAGCAGGTAGTGTATCTCCTAAGAAGGCCCCTAAGGCTGATATTGTGACGACGAAGCCGAAATCAGGGGATGTACCAGTCACGAGACCACGTAAGGATGTAACCCCTGTTCAGCAACTAGCATTGCCTGGGCCAGCTAGTAAACCACTTGCCTTACCAGCGCCTAAAACTACAGCTAAACCGGATTTTTATGTAAAGCCTTCAGGGGATACGATACCGGCTACTAGCCCCTACTCATATTTGCAAGATTCTAATTATGTTGACGTTGGTAAGAAATTTACTGCGACTCAAAAGGAAGCTATTATAAAAGAGAATATGGTAAGAAATGGTGGAGTAGTTCGCTCAGACTTATCTGGAGAAATTTTATATAGACCTCAAAAAAGTCAAAAAGGTGTTACACCTAATCCCAACGAGTGGCAAATAGATCATATTATTCCTAGAACAAAAGGCGGTTCTAATAGTTATGCTAATGCACAGGTTCTTTCTAGATATGAGAATCGAATGAAATCTGATTATTATTCAGGAGGTGATTGAGATGTCTTATGCTTTAAATGTAAAGACTTTATATGAAGGATGTTATTTAGCAAGTATTTCTTGCGCAGTTATGTCCGCAAAATTTCCAGAACTTTCTTTTGAGCACTCTTGGGACGGGACTAGTTATTCCGTTCAGGATGGTTTTGGCAGTCGAGGAACTGTTACGTTTGAAAATGATGTTTGTGTATGTGCTATTCGGTCTGATAATAGTGAACGTTTAAGCCATTTTATTCCTTATACATACTATTTTGAAAATTGTCCAGTTCAGAATTTTCGATTGGCGGAGGAAGAGGCCTTGCAATATCTATTGGATGAAAGGAATGGAGAGATTCTCCCCGTTATTACAGCTTGTTTCTGGAATAATGGGAATGAATTAGAATCTAATGATAGTTGGAAGGATATATTCTCTAACGGTGGGGAGATTTTGATTCCTCAACTCTCTTCTTTTGAAATTGGTTTAGAGCATTGGAAAAATTACTATGGTATGAATACAGCGGAGTTGAATTTAGTTCTAAAATTATTCAAAGAAAAAGTGTCTAATCCGCAACAAGATATTAGATTGACTGATGATGTAGAAATCTTATCTAAATATGGATTAGAGGGATTTAAGGAAGCTAAGGGATTATTAGAAGGCATGTGTATTTATGTGGATTAGTAGACAATGTGTTGGCTAACATTAAAAAATCTCTTGAAGAATTTCTTCAGGAGATTTTACTTATGGCTTATTATAAAGTTTACTTCTAGCTGAATATATTGATACCAACATCACTTCTGAGAAGAACTTAGAAAAACCAGCTACCTCAACAACCAAACTGGTGACAGCTACAACTACTTGACCAACCAGTCAGGCTCTGTGACAGGCTTGACCAAGGATGGACAAGCCGTCGCATCAAGCAGCTATAACCTCTATGGGGCAAGAAAGACAAGCACAGATACGACAGGGGACCCATTCGCCTATAACGGCAAGGATCTTGACGATACTGGACTTAATTATTCAGGATAGGGCTACCTCCATGAAGGTAGCCCTATTTTTTTGACTGTGAATGAATCGAAGCGATGGGATTACACAGAGTTAGAATTTCTTTTTGCTTTGACTGAGATACATGAGTATAGATTTGTGTGACTGAGATAGAACTATGTCCAAGAATTTGTTGAATGTATCGAATATCTACGTCGTTATCTAGAAGCATTGTTGCGAAACTATGTCTAAACATATGGGGGGTAATAGGTGTAGTTAAGTTATGTTGTTCAACAAGATTATTTAGAATTAAACGTACACTTTGCTCTGATAATGGTTTGAGAGAATATTTTCCAGGGAATAGGTAGTCACTGGTTTGAAAGCAGTAGTTATTTATATATGTTTCTAATAAGCTAAATGTTATTTGATCTCCTAAAAATAGGATACGTTCTTTCTTACCTTTTCCCATAATATGGAGAGTCCTATTTGAAAGATTAATATTTTTGAGATGAATATGACAAAGTTCGGAAACCCTAATACCAGTTGAAAGTAATAAGGAAATGATTAGCAAATTTCTTTCAGCTTTTTGTTTTTGATATTTAGATTTTGAATAGGTAACTTTCTCTTCTAAATGTGAAAAAATACTTTTCAAAATGTCATAAGGAATTGTTTTAGGTAATATTTTTTCCGTTCTAAATTGAAAACGTAATTGATTAAAAGGATTCTCATCAACTAAATTCTGATATTTCAAGTAGTTGTAAAACACCTTCAAACTAGCGATTTTGCGACGTAATGTATTAGATTTAAGATTGGATTTTATCAAATGTTCAACATAGGTTTCCACACGGGTGTAATTTGAATTGTAAAATTGCAAAATATCATTTTTGTAAGCTCTAATCGTATGTGAACTTAAGCGTCTATGAGTTTCGCAGTGGTCTAAGAAAGTAGAAATAAGTGTATAATCCATGAATAACTCCTTTATCAATAATCATGCTATTATAAACTTATTTGGATGCTTTGTATAGTGATAATAAATAGTTATCGGTAGGAGAATATCATGAAGTTTATCAATCGTAAAGAAGAGCTCCGTAATTTACAAAAAGATTACACTAATAATTTGAATCGTGGATTGAATCAAGTTTATATCATTAAAGCTGATTCAGGCGTAGGGAAATCCGAATTTATTAAAGAAATATCTAAGAAACTAAACTTATCTTTTATAGAAGTTTTTCCATTAGATGATAGCAATGATTTTTCAACATTTAAAAGATTTGTTATAGAATTGGATAAAATCAGTAGCGAGTATGGTTATGATGATTTTAAAGAATTTTACACCAAAAAAATGACTAGTGATAAAGCTATTAAAATATTGCTGAAAACTTCAGCAATATTTGGTAAAGCATTTATTGGAACATTTTTTAAAGATAATAATATTGGACTAGAAGTGTCAGAGATTGACTTAGCTTCATTGATAGAAGAACCTACTCAATATGAGACATTTGTGCTAAAAGCTCAAGTGGAAAATCTCTTTGAATATGCAAATTATGTTCTAAAACAGAGAAAATTATCTATTTTGTATTCACAAGCCTCTCAGATTGATCGTTCTTCTTTGGATTTATTTAATAAATTAATAGTTACTTCTCAACAATGCCTGTTTATTTTTGAGTGTGACGATAACAGAGTGGAGCAGTATTTGAAAAATAGTAGTAAATTTTTTCTTAAAACCTATCACTTAAATCGACTTTCTAATGAACATATTCTTCATTACATCCAACAATTAACTGAATAGTTAGAATTGCATTATGAGCAAATTGATTTTACAATTTTACATGATAGTGTTGAAAAAGGAGATTTAGCAGAAATCTCCACAATTTTAAAGGATTTTGATGATAGAGTACGGTTGGATCGGACAGTAAAATTACAGACGATTAAACAAATTGTTGAAGAATTATCAGACAAACAAATAGCCCTTTTGATCTTACTTTCCTTAACAAAGAATAGGTTAACTCAAGTTGATTTGATGGAAATTTTATCCCAACTATACGGGGAGTTTGATTCGGAAAATATTGATTTTCTAGTAAATAAAGATTTACTAGAACGAAATCACTCTTCCTTATCAATCCCTAATTTTATAGATATGGTTGTTAGCCCTACAACATTTTCCCCTAAGTTAAGACTAGCTCTAAGCTCTCTTTTGGTTAAATATATTAACCAAAAATTATATGAAACCAATAATGCTGAATATCTTGATATTTTAGTTGACCATTATTTACTTCACCGCCAATTTTTACAACTCAAATCTATTTTCCCTAAAATTCGAGAGAGATTGATAAGAATTGATTCACAAGAAGGGCGTGTAGCCTATTTTGAAAAATTCAATCTGATACAGCACGATGTAAAAACAATTGATGAAGATTTTATACTGACACTTGTAAAAATTGCCTATGATGCTAATTTGTATCAACAATCCCTATCTTTCATTAATTTTATCTCTCACAATATTGATAAGGTTGTTTTTGGCAAAGCATTATTACTAAATCGATGTGAAAAATTTGATGCTTCTATTAACTATATTGAAAAGAATATAGTTAAGCTAGATAAAAACTCATCACAATACTTCCAGCTTTCTTTAATTTTAATAATGAACTTAGTACAACTTGAAAGACGAGAAGAAGCAAAACGTATTTTCGAGGAATTAAGTACGCAACACACTCATCCACTATATCCCTACTTAATCAGATTATCTAATATTTTTTATAGCCAATTTTCTGACCGTATAAAAATTGTTCAGTCAATTACGGAGAGAATTTTTAAGGAACAAGATTCTGAATTTTCAGGACTTCATGCTATTTATCTAGCTTACTTATATGCTGTAGAAAGAGATGTTTCTCGTGCCGAACAATCTTTAATAACCGCTCGAGACTATTTCGGTGAATCACTTGTATATAATCATATGATTCTTCATAACGAGGCTACAATAAAATTTTATAGTGGAGATATTGATGAAGCAATACCGGAGTTACTTAATAGCGCAAAAATCACCGCATATGATGAATATGACCGATTTGCCATTTACAATAATTTAGTTGTTTATTATCTCTTAAAGGATAGAGTAGGTAGTCTTGAATGTCAGTCAATTGTTGTTGAATTGGAGGAACTCATCTCAAAGACATCTTTTAAGCGTTTTTTGGATAAGATTTACTACAATCTCTATTATTATTATCAAAAAATGTATAACCTCGAAAAAATGGAAGAATACAAAAATAAAATAGAGGAAGATATTATTAAGAATGATTACGAAATGAAGTTAATGTATGAAACTTCGTGGAAACTACCCCTTAATTTAAATGATGAGTAAAGAGTGTTTGTATCATTTCATCGTACGTATAGCCATTTATGTTGAATGTTTTAGGTACAACAGATTTTGGATACAACCCAGGATTAGCATTGATCTCTATTAGATAAAATTCTGCATTTTTTATTCGACCATCTACTCGTATCAATTTATTTGGAGACAAGTTCTTATAAAGTTGCTTTAAGTTGATAATATCTTTATCGCTTAAATAGCAACTTTTTTCGATTTCTATACCGATTTTTTGTTTAATTTCTGAAGTATAGGCCTGATACTTGAATTCATTAGATTCTGGAAAAATAAGTTCAACTTCTTCAAAGAATAACTCTCCTTCATTTTCTAAAATAGTAATAGCCACTTCTCTCCCTTCAATGTATTCCTCTACTAGAATACCATCAAAGTCCTTCATTAATTGCTTGAGTGCCATATCTGCCTGTTCCATATTTTCAACAATAGAGTTTTGTGTAATTCCTATTGATTCTGATTCATAGTTCGGTTTAATAATAATTGGATATTCAAAGTTCGATAGAATTTCTTTAGTGTATGAATGATCAAATACTAACAAGCTTTTTGGGACTTTTATACCAAAATTCTCTGCAAATTTCTCTGTCATAAATTTATCTTGACATAAAACTTGTACATATGGGTCTGGGTTGAAATATTTAATTTTATAATTTTCACAAAATGCTGGGACACTCATGTTTCTAATTCGACTGTTATATCCAAAATCAAAATTTAACACAAAGTCGTCTAGGTGATTAAAAACACTTTTTTTGAATCTCTCAAAATTATCGTAAAATATGATTTCATCGATAAATTTAGAAAAACTTTTATGAAGAATATCTCTCAATTCATTGCGAGTGTATTCTCTATTTTCGATAATTTTTGTTTGAATGGATGAATCTGGGTTGACATTTAAAATTACTATTAATCTCATAATTTCTCCTACCGATAACTATTTATTATCACTAGTATACCATAGATTCATATCTCCAATATGTTTTCGATTATACTTTTCTTACTTTTTATATTCTCAAAAACTTTTTGAACAGACTCATAGAATCTTTTCTTCAATAACTAAATATGTGGTATTATATTTATCAACAACAACGCACCAAAAATGGTGCATTTATCTTTTTTATGTTATAATAGAAATAAATAAAAGGAGGAGTTACATGATTGGAGAAAATATAAAAACGTTACGTAAAATACATAAATTAACACAGCCTGAGTTTGCAAAGATTGTTGGTATCTCTAGAAATAGTCTGAGTCGTTATGAAAATGGGACAAGTCGAGTTTCGACAGAATTAATCGATCGTATCTGCAAAAAATTTAATGTTTCCTATATCGATATTGTAGGGGAGGAAAAAATGCTCACACCAGTAGAAGATTATCAGTTAACTCTGAAAATTGAAGTGATTAAAGAACGAGGGGCGAATATCTTAGCGCAACTTTATCGTTTTCAAGATGAACAAGGAATTGCATTTGACGATACTTCTAATCCTTGGGTACTAATGAGCGATGATCTTTCTGATTTGATTAACACGAAGATTTATCTTGTTGCAACTTTTGAGGATGTGGAGCGATATAATGGCTATTTAGATGGCATTGAACGTATGCTAGAACTAGCTAGTCATCTAGTGGTGGCTTAATGAAACTAGAAGAATTTAGTCAAGATAATTTTGAACAAGCCTCCAAACGGCTTATCCGTTCTTTAACTCGTGGTAAAACAACTTCGTCTCAGCCCAAGGCTATCTTGCTCGGTGGACAGAGTGGTGCTGGTAAGACAACGATTCATCGTGTGAAACAAAGGGAATTTCAAGGCAATATTATTATCATTGATGGAGATAGTTATCGCTCTTTTCATCCGAACTACCTTGATCTACAGGAAAAGTATGGAAAAGATAGTGTGGATTATACCAAAGTATTTGCGGGCCAAATGGTTGAATATCTCGTAGATGAATTGAGTAAACAAGGTTATCATTTGTTAATCGAGGGCACCTTGAGAACAACACAAGTTCCTAGAAAAACGGCCCAATTATTGATAACTAGAGGATATCAAGTCTCACTTGCACTAATTGCGACCAAGCCAGAATTATCCTATCTCAGTACTTTGATACGTTATGAAGAGCTCTACGCCATAGATCCTAGTCAAGCTAGAGCGACTCCCAAAGAGCACCATGATGGAATTGTAGAACATTTAGTTGATAACTTACGAGAGTTAGAAAATGACAATATTTTTAATCAAATTCAAATTTATCAAAGAGATCAATCGTGTGTTTATGATTCGGAAGTAGATCAAATCTCAGCAGCAGAAGTTCTACAAGAATGCCTCTTCGGAAAATGGAGTAAGGTGGAGGAAGAGATGTTGAAGATGAGTCAGGAACGGTTGAGAGAACTGGGGGAAATTGATAAGTGACGAAGGGCTAATTTATGAGTACATTTAAAAAAGTAATTTATTTTTGTACAAGATTTAACTACTCATAATCTCTGGGAATTGGTTGAACAGTACAAAACAGGTAAATTAAGAGACTATGAATAGGCAAAGATAACATTTTGTTATCTTCCCATTAAAAGGTATATAAAAACAGGCCTAAGCCTGCCCTATTTCTAACAAAGTTTATTCTTTAAGAATAATTAGAGAAAACACAAAGGGTAACAAAAAAGATAATTAAATTGATGAGTTCAGTAAAAAAGTAAATTGCACCTGTTAGCTGACCTGACACCTAGCAGTTTAGTTATTGAGGTTAATGTTAGCGAGCCAAGTCGTTTGGCTCGCTTTTTTTATTGTTTAATTTTCCGATGAAATTATAATAAATGTCAATCTGAATAGTGCGATTGCGTTTCGTGCCAGTTGGTTTATGAATTACAATCTTATAAATCAGCTCATTCACTATCTCAACGGTTAATTCTGGTAGCTTTGTATATTTCGAAATTCTCGCCATAAACTTGGAGATATTCAAACTATCTTCTTGTTCTTTAGCGAGTTTTTCGGTTAAGTCAGAAATGGAAGCTTGGAGCTGGTGCTGTTCTTCTTCATAGCTCCGACTTAACTTCACAAAGCGTTCATCTGAAATTTTGCCAAGTAGATTATCTTCATAAAGCTTCTGGATAATTCGGTCTATTTCTTTAAAGCGGTGTTCATCTTTTTGGAGTTGCAACCGTTGGTGTTTGTTATCTTTACTGAATTGAGTTTGGTTTTGTTGCTCTAACTTCTTCAAAAAGGTTTTTTGGTCTAATTGGCACTCGTGGATCGTTTGACGAAGTTTGTCGCTTACAATCCCGATCAAAGCGGATTTTTGAATGTAATGCGGATTTTCGCAACCATCAATCGGCTTTCGGTAGCCAGAATACTTGTAATGGTCGTGGTTAAGTCCGTTTTTCTCTTGTGGGCAGAAATAGTGTTTTCTTCCACAAGTTCCACAAAAAACTAATCCAGCAAACAAGTTTTCGTGACCAGCCCTATTTTTATACCGTTGATTTGAACGCTTATGACTTCGCATTTTTTGAACAATATCGAAAGTTTCTTGGTCAATTATCGCTTCATTGGTATTTTTGAAAATCAACCAGTCTTCTTTTGGGTTATCTACTTTACGTTTGTCTTTATAAGATTTTTCCCGTGTCCGAAGATTTACCGTATGTCCAAGATATTCTTCATGACTTAAAATCGCGCTTAGAGTTTCTCGCGTCCAAAAATAAGGCAAGCTCTCAACATTTGAACTGGCGGAAATAGGTTTTAATCCGATTTCGATTCGGTGGCGGTCTGGCTTGAAAACTTTGTCATTTTCTAATCCTTTCGCAATCTCTGAAAGACTTTTTCCGCTTTTCGCTTCCTTAAAAATCCGCTTCACAACTTCACTGGCAACTGGGTCAATAATCCAATTTTTGGGATTGCTGGAGTCTTTGAGTTAGCCATACGGTGGATTAGTAGTTACTCGCTCACCAGCTCTCGATTTAGATTGCACAACCGCTCGAATCTTATTGCTGGTATCCACCGCATACATTTCGTCCATTAAACACTTGATTGGTAAGAAAATGGAGTTGCTCTCATTGGGCTTGTTAGAATCCACACCATCATTTAAGGCGATAAAGCGAACGTCAAAGCTCGGAAAAGTAATTTCCGTTAGTTGTCCGACTTTGATATAAGAGCGCCCTAGACGACTTAAATCTTTCACAATAAAGTTTGAAACTTGTCGATTTTCAACCAATCGAAGTGCTTCTGAAATTGCTGGACGGTCGAAGTTTGTTCCACTAAAATCATCATCAACGAAAAGAACTGGATTTGGCAGTTTTTCTCTCGCTACCACATCAAGAAGAATTTTCTTCATCAACACGATTCGAAGAGCGATTGGAACGCTTTTTGCGCCCTAAATCTGTTAATTTTTGGTTAGAATTTTCATTTTCGAAGAAGATTTTTCAAAAATGTAGTTTTCGAATTGGCTTTCAATTTCCGAAATATCTTGTCCGTATCGGCTCAAGCTATTCAAAATGGCATACGACTATCTCTAATTTTGGGTTTAGGTGGGTAGGTTTTACCGATAATCCAACGGTAGGTGTTAGGAGAGATTTCTGTT
The DNA here is from genome assembly GCF_019929665.1 of Streptococcus infantis. Taxonomy (GTDB): domain Bacteria; phylum Bacillota; class Bacilli; order Lactobacillales; family Streptococcaceae; genus Streptococcus; species Streptococcus infantis_H. Next base: position 162,102 of record NZ_JAHZPZ010000001.1, read on the forward strand.
CTAATATATGCCCAAAATGGTGGTAAGCTGTAAAAATCTTCTTTATCAATCTCCAGAGTATATTTTGTCATGTAACGGGCTTCATTTAGGTTTAAGCCAAAAACAATTTTATTCGCAACATTGGATTCAATTCCAGCTTTTAGCTGAGGTGACATTTGGGCGAGGTGTTGAAAACCAATATTCCAGTCAACATTAAACTGGCGAGATTGCGAAAGTGCTTCATCTAAATTAGCGTTAGGGATTCCTAAGAAACTTGGTGTCTCATCAATATAGATAAAGACTGACTGGCGTTTGCTTGGCTCAACTGACGTCTGGCGCAAAATTAACATCCAGAGCATTGAAGTGATTAGGCTACCGATGAGTTTGGCAGATTCTGAACCAATTACCGCTTTATTTAGTGGAATCAATACAATTTTTCGGCTTTTGAAGATTTCCGCAAGACTGAAATTTGGGTTAGTTTGTCCCAACATTGCTCGAAGTTGTGGGCGAAGCAAAAACTGTCGGAATTTATTCAAAATAGGATTTAACATCTGGTGACGTTGAGCTTCACTGAGTAGCTCAAACCAGTTCCAGAAACTTTCTAGCCCGATTGGGTCTTTTAACTCTCTTAATAGTTTGTTTCGAAAGGACTGATTTGTCAGCAGACTTGGTAACATCACTAAAGAAGTGTTTGGAATGCGCGCCAGAGTTAAAAAAATATGTGACAAAATATCTAGTGAGTAAATCCCAAAATGTTCAGGATATAACACTTTAAATAGCTCCAACAGATAGTCTGCGATAACTTCGGGCTCGATACCATATTTAGTTAGTTCAAAAGGATTTATACCAACAACTAAGGAAAGAAAAAGGGCAAGGATTGAAAAGGAAAGGCTGCAAAGTAATGGCGGAATAGAGCCTGAAGAAAGTAAGTTAAAGCATAGTGATGATTACAGAGGAAAGAATATTTGTCTGTTGATTTGTATAATGTATCATGCACCATCAAAGCTATTGGGAAAATATTAACTACACAAAATATAAAGAAATGAAATTTGAAATATTCCTAAATATGGAGAATAATACGCGAAATACTATACTTCGTTCCTGAAATATCGATATTCGTTCTTTACATTTAAATTTCGTCCTGTTATAATAAAAGAGGAGGTGTAATGATGAAATATTCTATTGAAATTGGTAAGATCATAGAGGGTGCATTAAAGCATGATCAAGCCAAAGTTATAAATTATACAAAACAATTAGTATCAAAGCTGGAAAAGGATAATGATTCCCGCTCTGCAGCTAAATTTCAACGTATATTATCTGCTCAAGCCGAATCTGCCTTAACTCCTATGAATAGTTCTAATTCTATTACTATTCCTGTAGATACTGAATCAAGAATGGACCTTGCTGACATTATTTATCCATATCAAAATGATATTGAGGTAATTCTCTCAAAACGAAATGAAGAAAAATTAGACTCATTTATTTTAAGTTATCAAAATGCAGATAAACTTAACTCTCTTGGAATAAATGGATCTAACTCGCTGTTGTTATATGGACCACCTGGATGTGGAAAAACTAAATGTGCCTACCTAATTGCTAAAAAATTAAATTTACCACTCGTTGTTGCTAGGTTAGATAGCCTAATTTCTTCATACCTTGGTACGACTGCCAAAAATATTCGTAGCTTGTTTGAGTTTGCACAAAAAATGCCTTGCGTATTATTTTTAGATGAATTTGATGCTATTGCAAAGGCTAGAGATGATAACAACGAACTTGGAGAATTGAAACGCATTGTTAATAGTCTTCTGCAGAATATAGATACAATGAGCAAAGATAGCCTAATTTTAGCAGCTACTAATCATCAACAGTTACTTGATCCCGCAATATGGAGAAGATTTGACTATAAGTTAGAAATAGAACTGCCGGATAGAGATGCTATTGCAGCATTAATTACCTTATTTTCCAATGGTATATATAAATTTAGTCAAAAGGAAATTTTAGAAATTTCAACTTTACTTGATGGGCAAAGTGGTTCTGATATAGAAGATATAATAACCAAAGCCATAAGAAACTCTGTTATCCATAACTCTTCTTTTAGTGTATCTAGCATTTATGAAGAACTATTTATTACTAAAAATATCATTCCTCAAAACTGTAATGATTCACGAGAGTTATTACAAATCAAGGCAAAATATTTACGAGACAAAGATTCTAAAATTTTTAGTTTACAGACAATCGCTGACATCTTAGGTAGTTCAAAAACAACTATTCAAAAAATTGTGAAGGAGGTTTAGTTATGAGCGAAAATAATCTACCTATAAAATTAGTTCTTCCCAAAACAACAGATATCGTTCCTAATATTGGGAATGGGCGATTAAAATTTTTTGGCGAAGTAACTCCGCAGTTAAAAAGAGAAATAACTGACGAATTTGAAAATTTGCTATCTTTTTATTCAGATGTTTTCAACGAGAATGAGTCAATCCCTGCTGTAGGAAAAATAACTGTAAAACCTGAGGCTATTGCAAAGTCACACAAACCATCTGACCTGTGTAGAAATTGCCCAATTATTGGTAGCGAAGAGTTAAATGAAATATATATTAAGGTCAACAGAAAAAGCATTCAGGAAACAATAGAGATGGTAAAAAATCCACCATCACAAAAATTTCAAGCCAACATGACCGCAATAGTCGACATTCAACCTATTAAGCCAGAAGAAAAAATCTCACCAACACTCCACTCTATTGTACAGGAAGATTTTAACTCTATTAAAAAAGTTATTAAACTTAAAGTCTTTGATTTTGATGATGATTTTGATAATGCACAAATTTGGGACTATGTGATACGCAAATTATGTTCACTTCATTTTGAAGATAAATACGAAATTATTTCATATGGTGATCAGCTTAAATTTTTGAAAATAGAAGTTACTTCTTATGATGATATTATTAAGCTGGCCTCTATTAATGGAGTAAAAACTGTTGGTTTTTTTCAAGAGTATTCCCTTCCTCAGAACGATTTTTCGGTAACGGAAATACAAACCTTATTGGATTCTGAGTATAGGGATAGCGATGTTACCATCGGAATTATTGATGGTGGAATAAGTGACGATAATCCATTTTTAAAGCCTTATATTGTTGCACGTGAAGAATATGTAGATAAAGTTTATCAAAATCCACAACATGCCACATTTATTGCATCGACTATACAGTATGGAAATGTTTTAAATAGTATTTCTGCACCTGCAGCTTATCGTTTTAAATTTGTAGATATTGTTGCCATTCCAAATAGCGATAAAGATTTTGGATTAACTGATTCCATTACTGAAGATGATTTGATGGAAATTATCGAAGAAGTGATGGAGAAACATTCATCTACTACTAAAATATGGAATTTATCACTAGGCATTGAAAATAAGCCTTGTGATGGTTCAATGTCTGATTTAGGGGTATTTTTAGATTACATTCAAGACACATACCATGTACAAGTCTTTGTTTCTAGTGGAAATGTAAATAGCCTGCCACTTAGAAATTGGCCTCCCCAAAAAGGTATTGGCGAACATGACCGCCTTATATCTCCAGCCGATTCTGTTCGTGCTATAACAGTAGGTTCTGTTGCATTATTTGATTCCGCAGATTCGATTGTTAAATTTAATGAGCCTTCACCTTTTAGTCGAAGAGGACCTGGTGCCAATTATATTGTTAAGCCTGATGTTGTCGATTACGGTGGTAATTATTCTACATCATACAAAATTGATGGTTTAGGAGTAAAGGGATTGAATTCTAGTGGAAAAATCGTTGAGGGGAATGGTACAAGTTATTCAACTCCTCGATCGTTGCAGAAATATGCCTCGATATATGAGGAAATGATCGAACCTGATCTTATTCTTGCAAAAGCAATGTTAATACATTCTGCTAGAATGAACTCTCGTGAGTTGTTAGATGAACATCCTGATAATATTAAATATTATGGATTTGGGATCCCTTCTGCTGATACACAAGATATTTTGCAATGCAGTAAAGATTGTGTAACGCTTGTTTTTAAACAAAAAATATCTCAGGGGTCACATCTGGAAATGTATGATTTCCCATATCCAAAGTCTCTTATCAAAAACAACAAATATATTGGTGAAATAGGAATGACCCTTGCCTACTTACCGCCTCTTGACCAGAAATATGGTCGTGAATATTGTAGAACTAATATTGATGTCAGTTTTGGAACATATTCATATAAAGATGGTGGAAAGATTGAATATAAGGGACAAGTTCCGCTTGAATCGAAATGGGATGAAAAATTTGAATCAGCACGAGTAAAACACGGGTTTAAATGGAGTCCTATAAAATCCTATTATAGAAAACTAAACAGAGGAATAAAATTGGCGGATGGATGGAAACTCAGAGTTGACTTAACTCCACGAAACGAGCTCTATGTACCATCGCAAGAATTCGTTTTAATTATTACTGTCAAAGATCCAAATGGCAATGATATTTATTCAGAAATAACTAATGCGCTAAGAGAAAGAGGTTATATAACTAATAATATCGAAACGAAATTTCAGGTTCGTCAAAGACAATAGAATCCCCGTAAAAATAGATGCTCTTATTTGTAGGTATCTATTTTATTTTTAAAGGGGTGCACAATGTAGGAAGAGGAGGCTCAGAAAAAATTGTGAAGCATATATTCGCAGAGTGTGGTAGGGAGTGAAAAAACGATATGAGGAGTAAAATTCATAGATGAAATGGATGAAGGAAATCAAAATTTTTCGATACAATTCTCGTGTGAAGTAGATGGAGGAAAAATAAGAATTGTAAAGTATAAGATCATGCATGAAATATTATTCGAGTATAAAAAGGACCTACAAAATAGTAGTATATATTTTCTTATATGAGTTAAGAAAAGGAGAAGACGTTGAATATATGAAAAGACGGCTCACTTGAACCGTCTTTTAACTCGCTTATAAGATGCATGAACTCAGATTATTTTAGAGTGCTCAGTGTCAAGCTGTCCTTATAGGTGTTTTTTATTTTAATAATACTGCACTTCAATTCCATCCATAATATTTATTAAAGTATTACCACCAATTTTTAAAGAAATAAGATCATTGAATGACGATACCTGGTATTCCTTATCTCCAATCACCACTACAATATCGTGGACAGAATTTGGCAAAATAACACAATCTTGCCCTTTGTAGACAAAAGAGGCGTCCCAACCATTGTGATATAACGCTTGTAAATCATCTAATATCGCCATATAAAAATCCTTTCCCATAATGTTTTTGCAGGTGAAAGCACCTAGATTGAACTAAGTGCCAATAACTTCAATTTCCTTAATACTACTCTCTGGATATGAATAGTCTCCTATAACGATTTCATCATCACCATCTAAATCAAATCCATCATACCAATCAAGCACCGTGCCAGTGATGGACGTGCCATCTTCTAAAACAAGATACACTTTTTTATCTACATATTCCCATAGTCTCAATGTGTTTCTCCTTTTCTAGGTTTAGCTAAATATTACTTTTTTACCAATCAACTCGTCCTCGGTGTAATCAATTGTAAAAGTATCTTGTTTTAAGATGGATTTAGGAGGCGTTGTTCTAACGAATGGAATACTATGAACTTTGTATTTTTTCCCTCCAATATCCACAAATTGGTTCATCCTCAAGTTTGAGAAATCAGGGTCTTCAACAGTGATAGACACAAGACGATTTTCAATTTTATAAACATCAATAATCTTATTTTTCATGTTTCTTCAACTCTTTTAATTTCTGCTTGTCTTTGTTCAGATTTTTGGTAACAAAAACCCCCAATGAAGGGGTTGAAAGTAACGTAGAAGCCCGGATTCGAACCGGAATCTCCTCAATCAAGGCGTAATCCCCATATACGACTCTCTACGTTTACTTGATGTGATTATACTACTATTTAGTTCCTTTTTCAACCGACCTGTCTCACCATTCTATAGTTCTAAAAAACACTATACCTTATGGTAATCTTAGAGTTTTTTATGTCGTCAATGCTCGGACAATCAAAAAGACCGAATTAAATCTGATACGGTTACTTAACGATATTAAACAGTAGTCTATTCCTACCAGTCAAGAAGTTGGATTACCTACTTTCTATTTTTGAACTCTTTGTTTAAGTTTTTGATAAACAAAAAGACAAAAGATACCAGCAATAAGAATACCAACCATCCAAAAGCGATTGCTATCCATTCCCAAATAAACATTCTGGGACGAGTATCTCAGTGTGTTTTTGTGGTAAAATATAATAGATTAATCAATGAAAAGTAGTCATTTTTTTAGAAATTCCAATCAATAATAAGAAAAGTGGCTTTATGGCAATAGATATTAGTGAAGAACAGTTGGCTATGGAGTCTGCTGACTTATTAAAAATTCTTTTAAAAGATCGAACGACAAAGAAAAATATTGTTTTATAAAGATGTTTAAAAACTATGGTGATTAAAAATGAGAAAAATAATTTTTATTGGACAGAGCGGTGATGAAGCCGTCTACTATAACACTAGAACAAAAGAGGCTCTGGTAGCCAAAAAGAGTGCCTTATTAAATACGGAAGGGGCTAGGAAGAGCAATAAGGCTATTATTCCTTTGATGTTGTTTTTTATTTTCTTAGGTTTGATAGGGGGAATGGTAGCTATACCAGCTTTTTCCGATTTTAGATACAGTAGCTGGATGGTTCCGCCTTATATCGCTGCCCAGTTCTTTGTTTGCTTTGGCTTTATATGGATGATGGAAGAGGCCTTGTATAAAGAAGTGAAGCAGGTTCAGGGGGCAAGTTCTCAACAGTTTGCGAAAGCTGTTGATTCAAATCTGTTTTGGGAAAATTTTAGCAAGAAAAAAGCGACGTTTGGGAAAATGTTTATTTTTATCATTGTCATGTTATTAGTTTTTATGACTACCATAGTAATATTTGCTGCAGCTATCCCGGGCATTATTGACTCATTCAATAAGCAGGAACCATTTGATATACAAATCTTTTTCTCGCTTTTGGCAGCCCTGTTTCCTGCCTTGTTGTACCTTTTCTTATTCCAAAACAACCCCATCCGCTGGTTGTTAGCCGTGCGGAAGTATGAGCAGGGGAAAGTGCAATTTGCAGAAGACAAGGAGAAGAAATATGAGTGAGACACTATTACCATTGGGAACAGCGGTTAAACTAAAAGATCAAACAGAACTAATCATAGCAACACTGTCTTTAGCTATGAGTTTTACCTTGGTATCGGATTATTCTCCTTTAAAATGCCAAAAAATTATCAAACAATTAGAAGAGGAGTATACCTAATGTGTCAAAATTTACCATACTATCTCAGGTTTAGGGAAAATATTAAGGTGTGTTGTTAGATGATTTTAAAAAAGAAAGATATACTTGTACAATTAGGACAGTATCAGAAAGGCCAAATACTCTTTTATAATAAAAAGACAAAATCCTTGTTAGCCATGGATGAAAAGGCCTCTTATCGCTCGATGAGCCAATTAACTCTTGCCAATAGTTACGTGATTGGATATGCTATTTTAGCATTTATCAGTGGACTTTTCACCCTACAAAATGTTTTTTTAAAATTGCTTCTATTGTTACTCTGTCAATGCGTCATGAGCTATTACGCTTACAAACTGCAAAACTTACAAATGAAAGAAGCTACTTTTTACGCTGTTGATATTACTAAATTTGACACTCATGCTTTTACAAAGTGGTTTGCAAAAGCAAGGCAGTTGATATTCTGGTTGCTCCTAGGCGGAGGACTGTGTTATATCTTGTCTGCAATTGCTTTTTATCTCTGGGGAGATGTTAGAATACTAGCGATTTTTGCCTGCGCTTCCTTTGTTGAGACTATCATGATTTATAATGGTATGGCAGGAAATGTTTTACTGAAGGTTAACGATTTTTACACGAAAAAGAGAAACAACTAATAGAAAAATAAAATTTAATATAAAAAATCCCATCAGAAATATTTCTGGTGGGGTTTTTGGTGGGGAACCAATCAATTTTGATTTATTTTTAACCTTTTATAATAACTGAAAATGCTGTTAAATCAACCATTTCACTTCAAATCATGTTTATAAATCATTCCCACTCAACGGTTGCAGGTGGTTTACTTGTAATATCGTAGACGATGCGGTTAACGTGGTCAACTTCGTTTACGATACGAACAGAGATTTTTTGGAGAACTTCCCAAGGGATCTTAGCGAAGTCAGCTGTCATACCATCGATAGAAGTGATAGCTCGGATAGCAATGGTGTAGTCGTAAGTACGGCCATCTCCCATAACACCTACTGAACGAACGCCGGTGTTAACAGTGAAGTATTGCCAGATATCACGGTCAAGACCAGCTTTGGCGATTTCTTCACGGAGGATAGCGTCTGATTCACGAACTGTTTCAAGTTTTTCTTCAGTGATTTCACCCATGACACGGATAGCAAGTCCTGGTCCTGGGAATGGTTGGCGCCACACGATGTGTTCTGGCATGCCAAGCTCAGTACCGAGGGCACGAACTTCGTCCTTGTAGAGAGTGTTGAGTGGCTCGATCAGTTCAAACTGCATGTCTTCTGGGAGTCCACCAACGTTGTGGTGAGACTTGATGGTTTGAGCAGTATCAGTACCAGACTCAATCACGTCAGTATAGAGTGTTCCTTGTGCAAGGAATTTCACATCTGTTAGTTTGCTTGCCTCATCGTCAAAGACATAGACAAACTCGTTACCGATAATCTTCCGTTTTTGTTCAGGATCAGATACACCAGCCAATTTATCAAGGAAACGTTTGGCAGCGTCTGCCTTAACGATATTGAGACCAAACTTACCACCAAGCATATCCATAACTTGATCAGCTTCCCCTTTACGGAGAAGACCGTGGTCTACAAAGATACAGATCAATTGATCGCCGATTGCTTTTTGGAGAAGAACCCCAACAACAGAAGAGTCAACACCACCAGAAAGTCCGAGAAGAACACGTTTATCTCCTACTTTTTCACGGATTTGTTTGATTTGCATCTCGATGAAGTTATCCATAGTCCAGTCACCTTTGGCACCACAGATATTCAAAGCAAAGTTACGCAAAATATCATAACCGTGAACTGAGTGGCGAACTTCTGGGTGGAATTGGATACCGTAAATTTTCTTATCAGGGTTTTCAATAGATGCATAAGGACAGTCTGCAGAAGTTCCAGTACGAACAAAGTCAGCAGGAATTTCCGTTACAGCATCACCGTGGCTCATCAAGACAAGTTGCTCATCTGGAGTACCTGCAAAAAGAGCTGATTCTGTGTGAGTCAATGTTGATTGACCGTATTCTCGGTTACCAGCGTCGCCGGCAGGAACAACTTTTCCTCCAAGCTTGTGAGTCAATAGCTGCATACCATAACAGATACCCAAAATTGGAATACCAAGTTCAAAAATTTCTGGGTCAATATCAAATGATCCTTCTTCGTAAACAGAGTTTGGACCACCTGAAAGTACAATCCCGATAGGATTGATAGCACGGACTTCGTCAGCCGAAATCTTGTGACTTTTTAGTTCTGAAAAGACACCAATCTCACGGATACGACGTGAGATAAGTTGGTTATACTGGCTCCCATAGTCCAGTACGATGATCTTTTCGACATCTTGCAAATCAGTTGAAATGTTGCTCATCTTTTCCCTTTCTTAAAAGAAATATCTTCTTGAATATTTTATCATAAAAGGGCTAGAATTACCAACCAAACAAGTGCGGTTTGACTTTTCCCTATGAGATAGGGTACAATGGAAAAAATAAAGAAAAGAAGTGATCAAGCATGTTACCAGCTTATATGAAAATCCACGACCAAATCAAGAAAGACATTGATGAGGGAAGTTGGAAAATTGGGGAAAGACTTCCAAGTGAGCGAGATTTAGCAGAAGAATTTGCCGTTAGCCGCATGACCTTACGTCAAGCAATCTCTCTTTTGGTTGAAGAAGGGGTTTTGGAACGACGTGTAGGTAGTGGGACCTTTGTTTCAAGTACACGTGTTCAGGAAAGAATGCGTGGAACAACTAGTTTTACGGAGATTGTTAAAGCTCAAGGGAAAACTCCGTCTAGTCACTTGATTTCTTATCGTCGAACCATTCCAAATGAGCAAGAAGTGGCTAAACTAGGTTTACTGCCAACTGACAATATCATTCGTATGGAGCGTGTTCGTTATGCGGATAAGGTTCCTGTTGTCTATGAAGTGGCGTCGATTCCTGAGAAATTTATCAAAAATTTCAAAAAAGAAGAAGTAACCAAGCACTTCTTTCAAACCTTGCAAGAGCATGGTTATCGAATTGGTAAATCTCACCAGGCCATATACGCACGTTTAGCAAAAGAAAAGATAGCTCATTACCTAGAAGTTGAAAAAGGACATGCTATTTTAGGTTTGACTCAGGTTTCTTACTTTGATGACGGAACGGCTTTTGAGTATGTAAAGAGCCAATACGTCGGAGAACGGTTTGAATTTTATCTAGAAAATAATTAGTTTATAACATCACTCTTAAAGTAGAAACTCATCTATTTTAAGAGTTTTTATTTGGTTATGATTAGAAAACACTTTCCTAGTAAGAAAAATAGCAATCATACGAGTATTTTTTAAAGATTCGTGTTATAATAGTTAGGTTATATGGTCCCGATAAGGTGGTAGGATTGTTTGCAAAGACTCTTCCTACCAGTTCTTTGTAACTCTATAACGAATATTTTTTAAGGGGGGACATTTTTTATGTCAGAACGTAAACTTTTCACGTCTGAATCTGTATCTGAGGGGCATCCAGATAAGATTGCAGACCAAATTTCAGATGCTATCTTGGATGCTATTTTAGAGCAAGATCCAGAAGCACACGTTGCTGCTGAAACAGCTGTTTATACTGGTTCCGTACATGTTTTCGGTGAAATTTCAACCAATGCTTATGTTGATATTAACCGAGTGGTTCGTGATACTATTGCAGAAATCGGTTATACCAATACAGAGTACGGTTTTTCTGCGGAGACGGTAGGAGTTCACCCATCCTTGGTAGAACAATCACCAGATATCGCTCAAGGGGTTAATGAAGCCTTAGAAGTTCGTGGAAATGCGGATCAAGATCCACTTGACTTGATTGGAGCTGGAGATCAAGGTCTCATGTTTGGTTTTGCAGTGGATGAAACTGAAGAACTCATGCCATTGCCAATCTCACTCAGCCACAAGTTGGTTCGTCGTTTAGCAGAGCTACGTAAGTCTGGTGAAATTAGCTACCTTCGTCCAGACGCTAAATCTCAAGTTACTGTTGAGTATGATGAAAATGACCAGCCAGTGCGTGTGGACACTGTCGTTATTTCAACCCAACATGATCCAGAAGTCAGCAATGAACAAATCCATGAGGATGTAATCAACAAGGTCATCAAGGAAGTGATTCCAGCTTCGTATCTTGACGATGAGACTAAATTCTTCATCAATCCAACTGGTCGTTTCGTTATCGGAGGACCTCAAGGAGACTCAGGTTTGACTGGTCGTAAGATCATCGTGGATACCTATGGTGGTTATTCACGTCACGGTGGTGGTGCCTTCTCTGGTAAGGATGCGACTAAGGTTGACCGTTCAGCTTCTTATGCAGCTCGCTACATTGCTAAAAACATTGTTGCTGCAGGTCTTGCTAAGAAAGCAGAAGTGCAATTGGCTTACGCGATTGGGGTAGCTCAACCTGTATCTGTCCGTATCGATACCTTCGGTACAGGAACAGTAGCTGAAAGTAAACTTGAAAAAGCAGCGCGTCAAATCTTTGACCTTCGTCCTGCAGGAATTATCCAAATGCTTGACCTCAAACGTCCAATCTACCGTCAAACAGCGGCTTATGGACATATGGGACGTACAGATATTGATCTTCCATGGGAACGCTTGGATAAAATAGAAGCTTTGAAAGAAGCCGTTAAGTAAACTAAAAAAAAGATTGGTCCTTAGACCAATCTTTTTTATGTTTAAAATTAGTTATCCAGTATTTTTACAAAAGCCCAGTTTCCAATAGATTTTGTTCCGTATTCTAACATCATCGAATCTAGTAATTCATACTTGTTTTTTTCATAGAAGCAAACATTTTTTTCAGTACTAGTAATCAAGCCCAAGCGTTTGCAGCCTTTGGATTTAAGATAAGGTTCAACACCTTCTTGTAGAAAAGCACTCCCGATTCCTTGGTTTTGACTAGAAGCGTTGACTCCCAACATCATCAAATACCAGTCAAAATTTCCTGATCTTTTCAAATGCTGTTCGGAACGTTCCACCAAATCAAGATATTTCAAGAGATTGCGCGGAGTAATAAAGCGGAAAAGCTTGACCATACCATTCAGCAAATAAGATAGAATGGAAAAATCCTTTTGTTGCAGGAGGGCAACGGCCATGATTTCCCCGTCTCGTTCAGCGACTAGACAGGTCTCTCCTTTGATATAGAGTTTGGTCAGAAGGCTATCCAATAATTCTAAGAATGCTGGGTAATATTCTGGTTTTTTTAAATCATCTTTGATAAGAGTCATGAAAGGGTAGTCCATAAAGGCACCAGCCAACACTTTCCCGATTTTTTGATATTCATCTAGCCTGGCTTCTCTGTATACTATTTCTTTCATATCAAACTCCTTCATTAAAATCTCTCTATCTATTATAACGAAATTTCTCACATTTTTCGATTGAAATGTGAAATTTTCACAAAAAAGCTTTATTCACAATAATTTATTTAAAGATATAAACAAGAAAAGGTATTAAAAAACCCCGCAGTTTTAACTGTAGGGTAGATTAATTCTATTTTGTAGGGATTGAAATCTCAATCAATTTATCAGAATAGAGGGTTTTAATATTTGCCTTATCAATAGCCTGTTGATTAATTTTACGACTGAGGAAAAATTCTTTAATTTTTTCCATTTCTTTTTCACGGATTGCCCGATGTTTATTGGAAATGAGGATTTCGTAATGAAGTGGAGCCTGAGTAAAAATAACATCTGTATTTCCCGCAGAATAAACCTCTACAAGCGTTGCGTCGGTACTTTCTAGCTGACTTTTAACAAGTTGCGAGTGTGAATTTGTAGTATTGATAAGCTTCATAGGGTTTCCTCCTGTATTTCTATGTCTATTATAGCACTTTTTGGGAAATTTGGTAAAGATAGTTTAAATTTGATGTTGTTTTTTCCAAGCTTCAATCGCCCATTTGTGACTTCCACGTTTTAAGTTAGCAATAGCTTCATCGATTGGGAACCAAGCTAAGTGATTGAAGTCCTCCAGAGGTTTTTGGATTTCTTGGTAAGAAGTAGCTTCATAGAGATAAGCTGGATTGTAGTAATAGGTGTCACGATGTCTAGAGTAGAAGTATTCATCAGCTTGCCCGTAGTAGGTGCCGATTTCAGCTGTAAATCCTAATTCTTCAATCAATTCTCGTTTGAGAGCTTCGAGATGGTTTTCGCCTTCTTCAATTTCGCCCCCTGGTAAGAACCATGCACCATTTGGAGCTTGTACGAGGATAATCTTTTCATGGTTTGCATCAGGTATGACTGCATAAACGCCATATCTATTTTTGTAGGTTACTCCCTCTTTTTTTTCTCCAAATGTTGGATTTGCCATAAAGTTCTCCTTCGTGAGTGCGCTTTCTTTCTATAATAGTAAAGAATGCTCTCACTGTCAAGTAAGAACATTCTTTTGTATGTGAGGAACTAGTCGTTTGACTCGACTGTTTCCGTTTTATTTTTGGACTTAATCACGATTTTACCTTTACTTGTCATGACTGCCTTGAGGTCTTTTTCACTTGGATTTTCAAGGTAGTAGTCTGTAATGGCATCTTCGATATAGTCTTGGATGGTACGACGGAGTGGACGAGCTCCCATTTTTGGATCGTAACCAAGGTCTACAAGTTTTTCTTTCACCTTATCTGTTACATCTAAATGGATGTTATTACTTGAGAGACGTTTATTCACATCATCCAACATAAGGTCAACGATTTGTAGGAGATTTTCCTTGCTGAGAGCTTTGAATTCGATAATACCATCAAAGCGGTTCATGAATTCTGGACTAAAGAAGTTGCCTAATTCTCCAAGGACAGAGTTAGTACGGCCTTCTCTAGCTGCACCAAATCCAACGCTTGCTTCAGCCTTACCTGTACCTGCATTTGAGGTCATGATAATGATGGCATCCTTAAAGCTAACAGTGCGTCCTTGACCGTCCGTTAAACGGCCATCATCCAATACTTGAAGGAACATATGCATAACATCTGGATGGGCTTTTTCAACCTCGTCAAGGAGGATAAGTGAGTAGGGGTTGCGACGCACTTTCTCAGTCAACTGACCTGCTTCATCATAACCTACGTATCCTGGAGGGGCACCGACGAGTTTGGCAACGCTATGTTTTTCCATGTATTCGCTCATATCAAAGCGAATCATGCTATCAGCAGAACCAAAAAGCTCAATAGCTAGTTGTTTAGAAAGTTCTGTCTTACCGACACCAGTAGGACCAACAAAGAGGAAGCTGCCAATTGGACGGTTTGGAGTTCCAAGCCCAACACGGTTACGGCGGATAGCCTTAGCAATCTTATCAACTGCATCATCTTGACCAATGACATGAGCCTTGAGGTCGTCAGCTAGGTTGATGAGTTGAGACTGCTCTTTTTCTTTCAAATCACCAACTGGAATATTGGTCTTTTGCTCAATAATGTGTTCAATCGTCTTTTCGCTGATGATTGGAGTATCCTGATCCGTTACTTTTGTTTTTTGCATTTCCTTATATTTAGCAATCTGGTCACGGAAGTAGGCTGCTTTCTCAAAATCTTCATCTCGAGTTGCTTGAGCCTTGAGATTTTCTGCTTCGATTAAGCGTTGGTCGATGACCTTTGGATCCACAAAATTCAAAGTTAAGTTCATTTTAGAACCAGCTTCATCTAAAAGGTCAATAGCCTTGTCCGGCAAGAAACGATCTTGGATGTAGCGGTTAGAAAGAGTAGCAGCAGCTTCGATAGCAGCATCCGTATAATGAACGTGGTGGTAATCTTCGTATTTCTTTTGGATACCTTTGAGGATAATAATAGTCTCTTCCACAGTTGGTTCATCAACTTTAACAGGTTGCATACGGCGCTCAAGGGCGGCGTCTTTTTCGATGATGCGGTATTCATTGAGGGTAGTAGCACCAACTAGTTGAAGTTCACCACGAGAAAGGGCAGGTTTCAGGATATTGCCTGCATCCATATTGCCATCTCCGGCAGAACCTGCACCGACAATCTCGTGAATTTCATCGATAAAGAGGATGACATCTTTACGCTCACGAATTTCTTCCATGAGTTTCTGCATGCGCTCTTCAAACTGGCCACGAATTCCTGTACCTTGGACAAGGCTAACAACGTCTAAACGGATGACTTCTTTCCCTTGAAGTTTGTGGGGAACATCACCATCTACAATTTTTTGAGCGAGGCCTTCGACAACGGCAGTTTTTCCGACACCAGGCTCTCCGATAAGGACAGGATTGTTTTTGGTTCTACGGTTGAGAATTTCAATAACACGAATGATTTCTTCGTCACGGCCAATAACAGGATCGACATTTCCACGGCGGGCAATCTCAGTTATGTTGATGCCGTACTCATCCAAGAGTCCTTTTTCTTGACTAGGAGGAGGTGTTTGAGCTGGCCCGCGATTTTGGGAACCAAAACCACCATTGCCACCATATCCACCACCTGACTGGGTTGGAGGAACATTATTATTTGAAGAAGGTCTAAAGTTATTCAGATCGTTAAAAAAGTCTCCAAATGGATCAAAATCACGATTGTTTAAATCTGTAATGCCTTTGAATAAGCTATTGTTAGGATCTGTTTTGATAATTTTGTAGCAATTTTGGCAAAGGTCAATTTGCTTTTGTTGTCCATTAAGATTGGTGTAAAGATGGATCGTTGAGTCATTGATTTTACAATTTTGACAGAGCATACCACTACCTCGTTTCTTTCTTGGCTTTGACTAAAACAGAAAGGTCAAAAATAGTCAAAGTTCTTTAGTCTCATTATATCATGATTGAAGGGGAAAGCAAGTAAAAAGATTGAGTCTTAGAACTCATGATAAAAGAGTTTTGTAGATGAAATATAGGGATAAAAAGAAAAATCCCATTTGTCAGACAAAAAGGATTTTCATTGGTCAAAACAGGAGACTTCTCCGGCATTTATTCAACAATTAGTATAAAAGTTCGTAGATTTCCATCGCAATGAGGTCGATGCTATCAAATGTATATGTTTCACGAGCTTCAACGTCACGAAGTGTAAAGAGTGGTCCGTTTTCTTCGTCGTGGTTAAAAGCAACCTCTGCGACAACAACTCCTTCGCGCTCAAAGTTACGTTTCAAGTTACCACCATCTTTAGTCATTGCTTCTAAGCGATTGATGATTCTAACCAAATGTGATTCCATTTTGATTCTCCTCCATTTCTTATCTTTACTATTTTACCATAAACAGACTCTACTTGACTAGAAAAAAACTAAGATTTCTCGCTATTTCTATCGTCTTTGAAAATTTATTGAAAATATTAGGAGAAAATGTTGAATTTTTATGCAAAATATGTTATCCTTATACAAGTTTTAAGTTTAAATATTAAAAACAGAAAGTAGAATATCCATGAATTTTTCTTTTTTACCGAAATATCTGCCATATTTTAACTATGGTGCCGTTGTAACAATTATCATATCTATCTTGGTGGTCTTCTTGGGGACCATTCTAGGAGTGCTGTTGGCCTTTGCACAACGTTCAAAAATTAAACCACTTGCCTGGTTTGCTAATCTATATATCTGGGTCTTCCGTGGGACTCCGATGATGGTGCAGATTATGATTGCATTTGCCTTGATGCATATTAGTGCTCCGACTATTCAAATTGGGATTTTAGATGTTGATCTGACTCGCTTGATTCCAGGGATTTTGATTATTTCTATGAATAGTGGTGCCTATGTATCAGAAACAGTTCGTGCTGGGATTAATGCAGTGCCAAAGGGACAATTAGAAGCAGCTTATTCACTAGGTATTCGCCCTAAGAATGCCATGCGCTATGTCATTTTACCCCAGGCCATCAAAAATATCTTACCTTCTCTAGGAAATGAGTTTATCACTATTATCAAGGATAGCTCGCTCTTGTCAGCTATCGGGGTTATGGAGTTGTGGAATGGAGCTACTACAGTATCAACAACCACCTACCTACCTTTAACACCGCTCTTATTTGCAGCCTTTTACTACTTGATTATGACCTCTATCTTGACACTGGCCTTGAAAGCTTTTGAAAATCGTATGGGACAAGGAGATAAGAAATAATGACTGAAACACTTATAAAAATTGAAAACCTTCATAAAAACTTTGGGAAAAATGAAGTTTTAAAAGGAATTGATCTTGAAATCAAAAAAGGACAAGTAGTGGTGATTATCGGACCTTCTGGTAGCGGTAAGTCAACCCTCCTTCGTTCGATGAATCTCCTCGAAGAAGCTACTAAAGGAAAAGTTATCTTTGAAGGTGTTGATATTACCGATAAGAAAAATGACCTCTTTGCCATGCGTGAAAAGATGGGAATGGTTTTCCAACAATTCAATCTCTTCCCAAATATGACAGTAATGGAAAACATCACGCTTTCTCCTATTAAGACAAAAGGCGAAAGTAAGGCAGTGGCTGAGAAGAGAGCTCATGAGCTTTTGAAAAAGGTTGGTTTGCCAGATAAGGCAGATGCTTATCCACAAAGCTTGTCGGGCGGTCAGCAACAGCGTATCGCTATCGCCCGTGGTCTAGCCATGGAGCCAGATGTCCTCCTCTTTGATGAACCGACTTCTGCCCTAGATCCAGAAATGGTAGGAGAAGTACTAGCAGTTATGCAAGAACTTGCTCAGTCAGGAATGACCATGGTTATCGTAACGCATGAAATGGGCTTTGCTCGTGAAGTAGCAGATCGTGTCATCTTTATGGCTGATGGTGTTGTTGTTGAAGACGGAACTCCAGAGCAAGTTTTTGAACAAACCCAAGAACAAAGAACCAAGGATTTCTTGAGCAAGGTTTTGTAAGAATATCATGAAAAGCTCCAAGTGGGCTTTTTCACTTAGTCTTGAAACATTAATTTCGAAGTTCCTTCTCTGTAAGTAGAATAGGAAAACATGTATACTTGTATAGTCATAAAGATATTTAAAAAACTATTGATAAATTAAAGTGAACAAAATATTGTGAAGCAGGATTTTGAATATCTGTCGGGTGTAGTTTGTTTTTAATTGTATTGAAGCATAGAATGATTTATAATTAAATCAAGGTTAAGGGAGGGTAGAAAGTTACATGACTGATACAACTTTAAACGCAATTAAAAACAAATCGTTAATGGAGGTTGATGGACTGGTTGGTTTACCAAATGGAGTTAAGCCAGAACCTATAACGTATAACCTCGGAAAAATAAATGAATATCTAAAAAAAACAGGTAAAGAATTTAAAGAGCTTAGTGATTCTGAACTTAAACGATTTGAAATTTAAGCCCTTAGAAAAATCTAAGGGCTTTTTCTTATAGTTTCAGACTATAGGGTATCTTAGGTAAGAAGTGTTAGAATGCCGAACGATTTTTTGTTATAATAGAGAATATTTGTTAGAAAAGAGAAAATACATGACACAGATTATTGATGGAAAGGCTTTAGCTGCCAAGCTACAAGGACAGTTGGCTGAAAAAACAGCCAAGTTAAAGGAAGATACAGGTTTGGTTCCAGGATTGGTCGTTATTTTAGTCGGAGAAAATCCAGCAAGCCAAGTTTACGTACGCAACAAGGAGCGTTCTGCTATCGCTGCAGGCTTCCAAAGTGAAGTCGTGCGAGTTCCGGAGACCATTACTCAAGAGGAATTGTTAGAATTAATCGCTAAATACAATCAAGATCCAGCATGGCATGGGATTTTGGTCCAGCTTCCATTACCAAAACACATCGATGAAGAAGCTGTTTTACTAGCAATTGACCCTGAAAAGGATGTGGATGGTTTCCATCCTCTCAACATGGGACGCCTCTGGTCTGGTCACCCAGTTATGATTCCTTCAACTCCTGCTGGAATTATGGAGATGTTTCATGAGTATGGGATTGAGTTAGAAGGTAAAAATGCTGTCGTAATTGGTCGTTCAAATATCGTTGGGAAACCAATGGCCCAGTTGCTCCTGGCTAAAAATGCAACTGTAACCTTGACCCACTCTCGCACACAAGATTTAGCAGCAGTTGCTTCGAAAGCAGATATTCTTGTCGTAGCTATCGGTCGTGCTAAGTTTGTGACTGCTGACTTTGTCAAACCAGGTGCAGTTGTCATTGATGTAGGAATGAACCGAGATGAAAATGGCAAGCTTTGTGGAGATGTTGACTACGATGCTGTTGCACCAATTGCTAGTCATATCACTCCTGTACCTGGTGGAGTTGGACCTATGACCATTACCATGCTGATGGAGCAGACTTATCAGGCTGCTTTAAGAACGCTGGATAGAGACTAATCTCTACTACAATCATTAATGATTTTTTAAAAAGCAAGTTCTAATGGACTTGCTTTTTTCTTGCTCTATTTCTACTAAAATTCCAGTAAAACTTCTACAAATTATTGAAAAATATCTACTATTTTGATATATTAAAAGCATCAATATGTATATGCAAAAATAAGTAAGCGTCTGGAGGGAGGTTTATTTTTTGAGGAGAAATGTAATCGCTTACTAAAACTTAGAAAGGAACCATAATGGATAAGAGATTTTTTGAAAAACGGTGTCATTTTAGTATTCGTAAATTTGCTATTGGTGCGGCTTCGGTTATGATTGGAGCTAGTATATTTGGTCTTCGGGTAGCACAAGCAGCTGAAACTGAAACGTCAAGTACCACTGAAGAAACAATTCATCAAGTTCAACCTTTGGATAAACTTCCAGATGATCTAGCTGCAGCTATTGCAAAAGCTGAGCAAAATGGCCCACAAGATTCCGCTACCGAAAAAGAAGAAAAAGATACGGATGAAGCAGCAAAACCAGTAACTGAAGATAAAGTAACTGAGGAAACCAGTCCTAAGGAAAAAAAGGAAGCGGAAGTAGTTAGCCCTAAGGAAGAAAAAACTGAAAAACCAGCTACTGAAGTGAATGAGAAAGAACCTATAGTGGCTGAAGTGAGTACTGAAAAGCCAGCAGTTTTGGAAGAACATACTGCTGAAGCTAATCAGAATAAACCAGTAACAAGTGATAAGGCTAAGGAAGAAAAAATATCTGCAACAGACTTACCTCAAGTTACCAAAGAGAAAGAAAAAGAAGACCAACTTTTACAGGAAAGAAAACAAAATTTCAATAAAGACTGGTATTTTAAATTAAATGCTCAGGGTGATTTTTCTAAGAAAGACGTGGACGTTCATGACTGGTCTAAGTTGAACCTTCCTCATGACTGGAGTATCTATTTTGATTTTGATCACAAGTCTCCTGCTCGAAATGAAGGTGGTCAATTAAATGGTGGGACTGCCTGGTATCGTAAGACCTTTACTGTAGACGAAGCTGCTAAGGATAAGGATGTTCGGATCAACTTTGACGGTGTCTACATGGACTCCAAGGTCTATGTCAATGGTAAATTTGTAGGTCATTATCCAAGTGGTTACAATCATTTTTCATATGATATCACTGAATTTTTAAATAAAGATGGCAGTGAGAATACTATTGCTGTTCAAGTTACCAATAAGCAACCAAGTAGTCGTTGGTACTCAGGAAGTGGTATCTATCGTGATGTGACGCTTAGCTACCGTGACAAGGTGCAGGTGGCTGAAAATGGAAATCATATTACAACTCCGAAATTAGCTCAACAAAAAGATGGCAATGTTGAAACACAAATCCAAAGTAAAATCAAAAATACTGCCAAGACTTTAGCCAAGGTATTTGTGGAGCAACAGATTTTTACTAAGGAAGGTAAGGCTGTTTCAGATTTAGTTCGTTCTGTAACCAAGAACCTAGCAGGAAATGAGACAGCTGACTTTAAGCAAACAATCTTAGTGAATAAGCCAACTCTCTGGACAACCAAAAGTTATCATCCTCAGCTCTATGTTCTGAAAACAAAGGTTTATAATGAAGGTCAGCTAGTTGATGTGACAGAAGATACTTTTGGTTATCGTTATTTCAACTGGACAGCTAAGGAGGGATTCTCTCTGAACGGTGAGAGAATGAAATTCCACGGGGTTAGTATCCACCATGATAATGGTGCCTTGGGGGCAGAAGAAAACTATAAGGCAACCTACCGTAAATTAAAACTCCTGAAAGATATGGGAGTTAACTCTATCCGTACGACTCACAATCCAGCAAGTCCACAGTTGCTAGATGCTGCTGCTAGTCTAGGACTTTTGGTGCAAGAAGAAGCCTTTGATACTTGGTATCGTGGTAAGAAAACGTATGACTATGGACGTTTCTTTGACCAAGATGCAACTCATCCAGAAGCCAAAAAGGGTGAGAAGTGGTCTGATTTTGATCTGAGAACCATGGTTGAACGAGATAAAAATAATCCTTCAATCATCATGTGGTCACTCGGTAATGAAGTGGATGAAGCAGATGGTGGAGAACGTTCACTAGAAACAGCCAAGCGTTTGAAAGCTGTTATCAAAGCAATCGATACAGAGCGCTATGTGACTATGGGTGAAAATAAATTCAGTCGTGCTTCTACAGGCTTGTTCTTAAAATTAGCAGCAATCATGGATGCTGTAGGTATGAACTATGGAGAGCGTTTTTACGATGCTGTTCGTAAAGCTCATCCAGATTGGTTGATTTACGGTTCTGAAACTTCCTCAGCAACTCGAACACGTGATTCCTACTTTTATCCTGCTAAAAATCTCTATCACGATAATCGTCCAAATCGTCATTATGAACAATCTGACTATGGTAATGACCGTGTAGCCTGGGGTAGAACAGCTACTGAATCTTGGACCTTTGACCGTGATCGTGCTGGCTATGCAGGTCAGTTCATCTGGACTGGTTTCGACTATATTGGTGAGCCTACACCTTGGCATAACCAAGATCATACACCAGTGAAAAGCTCTTACTTTGGTATCATTGATACAGCAGGCTTGCCTAAGAATGATTTTTACCTTTACCGCAGTGAATGGTATAGTGCCAAAGAAAAACCAACTGTTCGTATCATGCCTCACTGGAATTGGACAGAAGAAACGCTCAAGGAACGTAATATGCTTATCAATGGCAAGGTTCCAGTTCGGACCTTCTCAAACGCTGCTAGCGTAGAATTGTTCTTGAACAACGAGTCCCTTGGCAAGAAAGAATTTACTAAGAAAACTACTGCGGATGGTCGACCTTATCATGAAGGTGCAAACCCTGGTGAATTGTATCTTGAGTGGTTGGTGGAATATAAACCAGGCACCTTGACTGCTATTGCTCGTGATGAAAATGGTAAAGAGATTGCGCGTGACAGTGTAACAACAGCAGGAGAACCTGCTAGAGTTCGTCTCACCAAGGAAGAACATGTTATCACTGCAGACGGTAAAGATTTGTCTTATATCCATTATGAAATTGTTGATGAAGACGGCAATGTTGTACCAACTGCCAATAATCTTGTTCATTTCAATCTTCACGGGCAAGGTCAGATCGTTGGTGTGGATAATGGAGAACAAGCTAGCCGTGAACGTTATAAAGCTCAGAAAGACGGCACATGGCAGAGAAAAGCCTTCAATGGTAAAGGTGTTGTCATTGTAAAATCTACTGAAAAAGAAGGAAAATTTACTCTTTATGCTGATTCTGCAGGTTTAGCTTCTGATCAGGCGACGGTTACAACCGTTTCAGGTAAGAAAGAAAACCGTCATTTTGTCGCTTTTGCCCCTGTTAAGGCGACTACTGATGTCAGCGAAAATCCTAAATTGCCGGAAACTGTAACAGCTATTTATAGTGATGGTAGTGTCGAAGAAAAAGCTGTGGTTTGGGCAATCCCAGATGATCTCCTTACAAGTGCTGGTGAGAAAAAAGTTCTTGGTAGTGTGGAAGGTCTCGAAGCTAAGGCTGAAGCTCTTGTTAAGGTCATTGCACTTGATAAGTGGTTGCCTAAAGTTGCAACTGTACCAGTTGGTACAGCTACAGAGGATTTGGATAAAACGGTAACGGCTGTTTTGTCAGATGGTAACTTGGTTGATGCGGATGTCGTTTCTTGGACCTTGAAAGATCCTTCTGCCTTGACAAAAGAAGGTGGACGTACTGAAGCAACTGGTAAATTGGAAGGCAATGACTACGAGGTTACGGCAACCTTTATCGCAAGTGACAAGGAAACAGAAAACACTGTTACAGGACTCACGGTTGGAGATAAGTCTCTTGAAAACTTTGAGCCTGGAAAGACCTACTACCGAGTATCCCTTCCTTACAGTGCTGAGATTCCAAGTGTCGGAGCACAGACAAGAGGCTATCAGGTAACAGTTCAACAAGCTTCAGCAGCTAATGATTATCAGGCTTCTGTATTCTTGAGTGACCAAAAGGGCGATTTGGTTCAAACTTACTTGATTCAATTTGTGAAAGAAGCCCCTGCCTTGACACGCTTGGAAGTAAGTGTAGAAGGAAAAGAGACTGCAACAGAAGATCAAGTCCTTCCTTATCATGTCATTGGGCATTACGAAGATGGTTCACAGACTGAATTTTCAGCATCAGATATTCACTTGGATGCTAGCTCTACTGATGGTGGGCATCTGGAGGTAAATGGTCAGAACTTGCTACTTTACACTAAAGGTAGTGTGACGCTCACACCTCGTATTGAACATCAAACAGAGAAGACACAATCTGTAGCCACCGTAGTGGTCATCAAAGAAAACAAAGTAGCTAAGAAAATTGTTAAGCTTCATCCTGTTTCAATCTCTACAGATATCAATCAGCAACCGAATTTACCTGATCAAATCGGAGCAGAATTTGACAAAGGTTTGCCTCGTAAGCTAGCTGTAACTTGGGACAAGGTGGATGAAAAAGAACTCGCTGGCTATCATAGCTTTACCCTTAAAGGTCATGTCGAAGGTACAGATATTGAAGCTGTGGCAAATGTGACTGTTGAAGGTTTGCAGGTTGCTGAAGAAATCAGCCTCACTCTTCCTAAGGGTGAAACGGTTCAATTACCAGCTAACGTTCGTGCCTACCATTCTAATGGAACAACTGTCTATAATGATGTCGTTTGGGATAAGGTGCCAGCTAACTTTAGTCAAACTGAAGGAATCTTTGAAATCAAAGGTCAATTGGTTGGTAGCACTCTAACTACCAAGGCTCATGTTCGTGTTTCCAGTCAGGTTGTTGCGGGAAATAATATTTCGAAACAATGGACAGGTTCACAATTGCCAGCAGCTATCGTATCCAATACTGGTGGAGATGATTCGGCAAATACTCTGAACGACTTGACCGTTTCAAGAGCCAATACAGATGTCAAAAATCGATGGACAACATGGCAAACAAATACAGATAATGATTGGGCATCTATCTTGTTTGGTAACTCAGGCGATTTAACCAAGCGCTTTGTAGACAATCTTTCAGTTGATTTCTATACAGATGGTGCGATTGGACTTCCAAAAGAATATGTTATTGAATACTACGTTGGTCAAGAAATTCCAGATTTGCCAACTGATGTCAATCATGCTCAAGGAGATGCCAACCATCCATTTAACAATGCTGCCAACTGGAAAGAGGTTGAACATCTCAAAGCACCAGGACAATTATCCGCAAGTCAAACTAACCACTTTACGTTTGACAAGGTTGAGACCTATGCCGTTCGTATTCGCATGAAGAAAGCAAATGGAACGGATGGTGTCGGTTTGACCGAAATCACTATCTTGGGAAATAAGGTTCCAAGTGCTACAAGTTCAGAGATTTCTATTAGAGTAGACGGTCAGAAGCTGGAACATTTCAATCCAGCTAAGACAGACTACCATATTCCTCAAGCTAGCAAAGTGATTACTGCAACAGCAAGCGACAATGGTTTGGTAACAATCGTTCCTGCTACAAGCCCAGAAGGAGCAACACGTCTCATTTTGAAGGCAGAAGACGGAACCATCTTGAAAGAGTACCGCATTTTCCGTGATGGTCAAAAAGAATCTACGCAACCAGTAGCTGCCGAAAATGCTGCCATGACATTGAGTGTTGGCGATAAGCTTCAATTACCTACAGAAGTGACAGTCTACTATCCATCAGAAACAGATTGGAAAACAGATAAACTAGCCGTAGAATGGGATGCAGTCCCTGAACATACGACAGACCAGGAAGGCACCTTTGAAGTGCTTGGTCATATCCTAGGAACAGACTTGACAACTAAGATTCAAGTAACCGTTTTGGCAAGAGGAAATCAAGTTATCTCTGAGAACGCAAGCAATAATGCGACCGACTCTAAAGCCTTTGCCTCTACTACAAACGATACCGATGCCGCTTCTAATGATAGAATCTTCTATATCAACGATGGGCGATTTAATGAGGATGGACGTTGGACTAACTGGTCTCGTACTCCAAAAGATCAGGAAGTGTCGGTAGGAGTTCTCTTTAAGAAGAATGGTCAGATTACACCTCGCTCTGTAGGAAAAGTAGCAATTCAGTTCTTCAAAGACAGTGGAACAGATGCACCAGCGACAATGGTACTCGAAAGATATGTTGGACCAACTTATTCTGAACCAAGCACCATTTCACGTTATGAAGAAAATGCTGATCATCCGTTTAACAAGGCAGAAAATTGGCAAGAAATTCCTTATAAGGCATCTGGAGCAATCGAGGCTGGTAAACCAATTGAATTTACCTTTGATCCGATTCAGACAACCGCTATTCGCGCACGTATGACTCGCAAATCAACCACTAATGGTCTCGCAATGGTTGAGTTTAGTGCCTATTCTCCAGCCAAAGCCAGTGATTCAGAAACACCTGCAGTGACCATTTCAGTTGCAGGAAAAGCATTGGAAAACTTTGATCCTGCGGTTTCAGAATATCGATTAACTGCTAATGGAGCGAAACCAGAGGTGACTGTCCAAACAAGCGGTCACGGTGTAGCGACTGTCGTTGAGTCAAATCAAGGCAATCTTCCAACACTTGTTCGACTCCTTGCTAAAGATGGTAGTCTTGTGAAAGAATATCGACTTCACTTTGAAGCTGGTTCAGAAGCTAGTCATGCAGTGGATGATCAAGCTCTTGTTTTAGACCGTCCAAGTCTAGAAGTTGAGAAAGCTGTCATTCCATTCAAGGAAATTATTCGTGAGAATAGTGACTTAGCCAAAGATGAACGGCGTATCGTCTCAGAAGGTCAAAATGGAGAAAAGGTAGACTACGTCGAAGTATTAGGAACAAGTCGTAAGGTTGTTCATACTGAAACAAGAGATGCAAAAGATCAAATTGTTGAAGTAGGAGTGAAAGCAATTGTTACAAGTAGCAAGGGTGACGATCCTGCTCCAGTTCTTGAAGTTCCAGAGTATACGGACCCTATTGGAACTGTAGGTGAGGAGCCAGCCCCAATAGTAGAAGTCCCAGAATATAGCAACTCTATCGGTACTGCAGGAGACCAAGCAGCCCCAATTGTTGAAGTTCCAGAGTTTAAAGGCGGAGCTAATTGGGTCGAAGCCGCTAAAAATGAAGTACCAGAGTTCAAGGGCGGAGCTAATTGGGTTGAAGCTGCTAAAAATGAAGTGCCTGAATTCAAGGGTGGAGTCAATGCTGTGCAAGCAGACAAGAACGAACTCCCAGAATATACAGGAACTCTAGGAACCGCAGGAGACCAAGTGGCTCCAACAATCGACAAACCTGTTGCAGATATTCGAGGTTTATCTGATAAACCTTCAGAAACTCAGGCTTCTGCTGAGCAGACTCAGGGTTCACAAGTTCTTGGAAATGCTTCGGAAAAAGCAGACTCAGCAAGACTTCCAGAAACTGGGGAAAGTCAATCAGATACAGCTATTTTCCTAGCAGGTCTCAGTCTAGCCTTATCAGCAGCATTCCTAAATGGGAAACGCAAGGAAGAATAATGATTCATAACTCACTATTCTCAAAAGGCTGATTATTAAAAAAAAGGAGAAGACTATATAGTCTTCTCCTTTATTAATTGGGTAGTGAGGTGTATAATGAAAGTAAGAGAAAGCATGAAGGAGTAAATTATGAAAGTCATTGATCAGGCTCTACTGAAAAAAGTAATCATTGAGCGTCCTCTTTCTAGTCATAAGGGAGACTACGGTCGTCTTCTCTTGATTGGAGGAACGTATCCTTATGGGGGAGCGATTATTATGGCTGCTTTAGGGGCGGTTAGAAGCGGTGCAGGCTTGGTGACAGTAGCAACGGATAAAGAGAATATTCCAGCTCTGCATAGCCATCTGCCGGAGGCTATGGCTTTTGACCTTGGTGATAAGCAATTACTGGAGCAACAGTTTCAGAAGGCTAATATTGTCTTGGTCGGACCTGGACTAGTGGATGATGAGCGTGGAGAAGAGCTTCTCCAAACAGTCTTTCATCATTCAAATCAAGACCAGACCCTCATACTGGATGGTGGCGCCCTATCCATTTTTGCTAAGACGGGAATGAAATTTCCTAAGGCTCAGCTTGTTTTAACTCCACACCAAAGGGAATGGCAAGTCTTGTCGGGCTTAGATTTGGATTCCCAAGGAACTGAGGAAACAGGAGAGACTTTGAAGAGATTTTCTTCAGGAACGATTCTAGTTCAAAAAGGTCCTGATACTCGAATTTGGCAGGCCGGGCATGCAGATTTTTATCAGCTAAGTGTAGGAGGTCCCTATCAGGCAACTGGGGGCATGGGAGATACCTTGGCTGGGATGATTGCTGGCTTTGCTGGTCAATTTCCTCAAGTTAGCCTCTATGACAGGGTCACTGTAGCAACATATCTGCACTCAGCAATTGCTCAAGAATTAGCTGAGGACAACTTTGTAGTTCTACCAACCACGATTAGTCAACAGATTCCTGCATTCATGAAAAAAATACAAAAAGACACCTGAAAATAATAGGTGTCTTTTGACTATTAGAAGAGGCCTTTGACCTTATCTACAAGACCGTCAAGTCCTTCTGAACCTGAAACCAAAGCTTGAGCTTGGCTAAGGTACTCACCGAGTTGATCCTTGTTTTCTTCAACAAATGTTTTTGCTGCAGAAAAATCTTTGTTCTCAACGAGTTCCTTTACTTGATTAAACAAATCTAATGGGTTCATGATGTCCCTCCTTCTCTACAATTCTATTCAATCATTTTTTTTCGAATCTTGCAAGAAACTTGACTCTTCAAATAAAGTTCAGGGGTGTCAAATGGTGCAAATTTTGATATAATTTTTAGTGATGAATTTTAGAAATAATCGGTATGTGGTTGTTGATTTAGAAGCTACAAGTACCGGAAGCAAGGCAAAAATCATCCAAGTGGGAATTGTAGTCATTGAAGATGGTGAGATTGTTGAGCAGTATGCGACTGATGTCAACCCTCATGAACACTTGGATTCTCATATCAAAGAATTAACGGGTTTGACTGATAAACGTTTGGCAAAGGCTCCAGAGTTTTCTCAGGTGGCTGAAAAAATTTTTGAACTGGTCAAAGACGGTATTTTTGTTGCGCACAATGTTCAATTCGATGCTAATTTGTTGGCAGAGTTCCTCTTTTTTGAGGGTTATGAATTGCGAACGCCTCGTATCGATACAGTTGAGTTGGCTCAAGTATTTTACCCTCAGCTTGAGAAGTATAATCTCGGCATTCTTTGCCAAGAGTTGGGGATTCCTCTAGAGCAAGCCCATTCAGCTCTATCTGATGCCCAAGCAACAGCAGAACTCTTTCTTTGTATGAGACAAAAGATGTTTGGACTGCCAAAAGGGTTGTTGGAGCGCTTATTGAGTTTATCAGACAGTTTACTCTATGAATCTTACCTAGTCATCGAGGAGGTTTATCAGAAGCAGTCTCTTCTCGTTGAGCATGATTTGGTAGAAGTGCAAGGCTTATTCTTAAGAAAAGAAAAGCCAGTCCTTTCTCCACGCAAACTCTCAAGAGATTTCCAAACTAATATTGCCTTGCTAGGTTTGGAGGAGAGAAGTCAACAAGAAGAATTTGCCCAAAAGGTTCAAGAGTTTTTACAAGGGGAAGCCATTTCCTTTATTCAGGCTCAAACAGGAATTGGGAAAACCTATGGTTACCTGCTGCCGGCCTTGTCACTTGAGAATGAAGAGGGAATCCTACTCAGTGTTCCGACTAAAATCCTTCAAAATCAGGTGATGCAAGAGGAGGCTAAAAAACTAGAAGAGATTTTCCATATCTCTATTCATAGTCTTAAAGGTCCTCAGAATTACTTGAAGCTAGATGCCTTTCATGCAGCGCTAGAGGAAGAAGAGTCCAATCGTTTGTATACTCGTTTCAAGATGCAACTTCTAGTTTGGTTGACAGAGACAGATACAGGAGATTTAGACGAGATTGGTCAGCTATATCGCTACCAGCAGTTTTTACCGAACTTGGTTCATGATGGCAACCTTCACAAAGACTCTCTCTTTTGGCTAGAGGATTTTTGGAAACGAGGTCAGGACAAGGCTCGTTCTTGCAAGTTGCTTGTGACCAATCATGCTTACCTCGTTACTCGACTTGAAGATGATCCTAGTCTCTTAGAAGGGCGTCTCTTGATTTTAGATGAAGCCCAGAAAATCTTGTTGACATTGGAAAATCTTTCTCGAAAATCTTATTTGCTAACAGATTTGGTGGAGCAACTAGATCAAGCTCTATTGAGGGAAGAAGGTATGCTTCAAAGACGCTTGCTAGAAAGTATTGGTTTTGAAGTTTCTTACCTACTCGATCAGTTCTTATCTGGTAAACGTAGGATGTGTCCAGCTAGTAGCATTGACAAGCTCCGCCAAGATTTTTCTGAGTTGAATTTACCAGAATTTAAAGACTATCAGAGATTTTTAACATCTGAGGGAGAATTTTGGTTATCGACTTCAGATGTGTCTAATAAGAAGGTTGAAATCACTTCTAGTCGCAATCATCGTTTGCTCTTTTCTCAGATTTTCCCAGAATCCTGTCAACTTTTAGGAATCTCTGCAACCCTTGAAATTAGTAGTAGGGTTTCTTTACCAGAATTGTTAGGTTTTCCTCAAGCTGCCTTTTACTGCATGGACGAACAGTTTCAGGAAAATCAGGAAATCTTGTTGGTGAATGATTTTCCGTTGGTGACAGAAATTTCATCCGAGGAATATGCACAAGCTATTGGAGAAGTTCTAGAAGAATTATTCCAGCTTGAAGAACCCATTCTAGTCTTATTTACTGCAAAAGATTTATTGTTGCAAGTTTCAGATGCTTTGAGGGTTCCCCATCTGGCCCAGTACAAGCACGGTGAACCTGCCCAATTGAAAAAACGCTTTGAAAGAGGCGAGCGTGAGCTCTTGCTTGGTGCGGGAAGTTTTTGGGAAGGTGTCGATTTTTCAAGACATCCTCGAGTGATTGAAGTGGTGACTCGTTTGCCTTTCCAAAATCCAGAAGATCCCTTTACTAAAAAGATGAATCAAGAACTTCGTTTGGAAGGGAAGAATCCTTTTTACGATTATCAGCTTCCTATGGCTATTATTCGCCTCAAGCAAGCGATTGGAAGAACCATGCGTCGAGTGGGGCAACGCTCTGCAGTTCTGATTCTAGATAGTCGCATGGCAAGTAAACGCTATGGTAAGCAAATCAGCAAGTCTTTGGCTCGAAGCAATCGTGTTAGAGTCATTAGCCGAGAGCAAGCATTCTCAAAAGTTCAAGAATTTTTAAATAAACAATGAAATGAATACCTGAAAGAATGAAGGAGGCCTTTTATGAAACGTTCTCTCGACTCTAGGGTCGATTATAGTTTAATATTACCAGTATTTTGTTTGTTGGTGATTGGAGTTGTAGCTATTTATATAGCAGTTAGTCATGACTACCCAAACAATGTTTGGCCCATACTTGGACAACAACTGGCTTGGATATCGCTAGGAATTGTTTTTAGCTTCATAGTCATGTTTTTTAACACAAAATTTCTCTGGCAGTCCACACCTTATTTATATGGACTCGGTCTAGCCTTGATGATCTTGCCTTTAGTCTTCTACAACCCGAGTTTAGTAGCTGCAACTGGTGCGAAAAACTGGGTGTCAATCGGTGGTTATACACTCTTTCAACCTTCCGAATTCATGAAGATATCCTATATTTTGATGTTGGCATACGTTATCGTAACCTTTACCAAGAAACATAAAGACAAAGAACGAACGATTGGCCTAGATTTTCTATTGATTTTGTGGATGATCGTTTTCACGATGCCAGTTATGGTTTTACTAGCCTTGCAAAGTGACCTTGGGACAGCTATGGTTTTTGTCGCAATCTTTGCAGGACTTGTCTTATTGTCTGGTGTTTCTTGGAAGATTATTATTCCAATTTTTGTCGCAGTTGTATCGGCGATTGCAGGCTTCCTAGCAATCTTTATCACAAAAGACGGGCGTGCCTTTATGCATCAGATTGGGATGCCAACTTATCAGATAAATCGTATCCTAGCTTGGCTCAATCCCTTTGATTATGCCCAAACGACTACCTATCAACAGGCGCAGGGTCAAATTGCGATTGGTAGCGGTGGAATTTTTGGTCAAGGCTTTAATGTGTCTAATCTCCTTATTCCAGTCCGCGAGAGTGATATGATTTTCACAGTAATTGCGGAAGACTTTGGATTTATTGGTTCAGTTGTAGTGGTTGCACTATACCTACTGCTCATCTATCGCATGTTAAAGATTACCCTAAAATCCAATAATCAATTTTATACCTACATTTCAACTGGATTTATCATGATGCTCTTGTTCCATATCTTTGAAAATATTGGTGCGGTTACTGGTCTTCTTCCTCTGACAGGGATTCCTTTACCCTTTATTTCTCAAGGGGGTTCCGCTATTATCAGTAATCTAATTGGTGTCGGTTTGCTGTTATCGATGAGCTACCAAACCCATTTGGCTGATGAAAAGAGTGGCCGAACAAGATTCAAACGTAAAAAAGTTGTACTGAAGAAAGTGAAATAAGGAGGTCGCTATGCCAAAAGTTGCAGTTATCCTAGCAAATGGCTTTGAAGAAATTGAAGCCTTGACTGTCGTAGACGTCTTGCGCCGCGCAAATATCACCTGCCATATGGTAGGATTTGAAGATACAGTGACAGGTTCACATGCCATTCAAGTTCAAGCCGATCGAGTGTTTGATGGTAATTTATCAGAGTATGACATGATTGTCCTTCCAGGAGGTATGCCTGGTTCTGCCCACTTGCGGGACAATGAACAATTGATCACTGAACTTCAAAAATTTGAGAAAATCGGTAAAAAGGTAGCAGCCATCTGTGCGTCTCCAATTGCTTTGAATCAGGCAGGTCTACTAGAAGGTAGAAACTTCACCTGCTATGATGGAGTCCAGGAACAAATTGCTAACGGTCACTACCATAAAGAAACAGTAGTAGTGGATGGGAATGTTATCACTAGCCGTGGTCCAGCAACAGCTTTGGCTTTTGCCTATCACTTAGTTGATACGCTTGGCGGAGATGCGGAATCTCTAAGAAATGGCATGCTCTATACAGACGTATTTGGAAAATAATAAAGAAACTGAGAAGGATCTCTCTTACTTGAGAAGATTCTTCTCTTTTTTAATGGCAAAAACCAAGGTAAACATCGCTTTTTTTATAAAAAAATGGTATAATGAAGGGTATGAAATATCACGATTACATCTGGGATTTAGGTGGAACCCTGCTTGATAATTATGAAACTTCTACAGCAGCTTTTGTAGAAACATTAGCAGAGTTCGGGATTGAGCAGGAACACGATAGTGTTTACGAAGCTTTGAAGGTTTCGACTGCCTTTGCTATCGAAAAATATGCTCCAGGTATTGAAAACTTTCTTGAGAAATATAAGGAAAATGAAGCCCGTGAGCTGGAACACCCAGTTTTGTTTGATGGGATCCCGGCTCTCTTGAAAGAAATTTCGGACCAAGGTGGCCGTAACTTCTTGGTTTCTCATCGAAACGATCAGGTATTGGAGATTCTAGCGAAAACTGAGATAGCTCCTTACTTTACAGAAGTAGTGACGGCTAGTTCAGGTTTTAAACGCAAACCTGATCCTGAATCGATGATTTATTTACGTGATAAGTATCATATAACGTCAGGTCTAGTCATTGGTGACCGTGCCATTGATGTAGAAGCAGGACATGCTGCAGGCTTAGATGCCTATCTCTTTGAGGATGTTGTGTCCTTAAAACAAGCAATAGACATGTAAGAAAAAGGGGAAAAATGACAGAAGATATTAAAAACCAACAGGCACAAGATTATGATGCCAGTCAAATTCAAGTTTTGGAAGGTCTGGAAGCTGTTCGTATGCGTCCAGGGATGTATATTGGTTCAACTGCCAAAGAAGGTCTTCACCACCTAGTATGGGAAATCGTAGATAACTCTATCGACGAAGCCTTGGCTGGATTCGCTAGTCATATCGAAGTTTTTATTGAGCCAGATGATTCGATTACAGTTATTGACGATGGTCGTGGAATTCCAGTTGATATCCAAGAAAAAACAGGACGTCCTGCCGTTGAAACAGTCTTTACTGTTCTTCACGCCGGAGGTAAATTCGGCGGTGGCGGATACAAGGTATCTGGTGGACTCCATGGTGTAGGGTCATCGGTTGTAAATGCTCTTTCTACTCAGTTGGATGTTCGCGTTCATAAAAATGGAAAGATTCACTACCAAGAATACCGTCGTGGACATGTTGTTGCAGACCTTGAGGTGATCGGGGATACGGATAAAACAGGAACAATCGTTCACTTTACTCCAGACCCAGAAATTTTTACAGAAACAACGACATTTGACTTTGATAAATTAAATAAACGGATTCAAGAGTTAGCCTTTTTGAATCGCGGTCTTCAAATCTCCATCACGGATAAACGTGAAGGGCTTGAACAAACCAAACATTATCACTACGAAGGTGGGATTGCGAGCTACGTTGAGTACATCAATGAAAACAAGGATGTTATTTTTGAAAATCCAATCTACACAGATGGTGAAATGGATGACATTACAGTAGAAGTTGCTATGCAGTATACAACGGGTTACCATGAAAATGTCATGAGTTTCGCTAACAATATTCATACCCATGAAGGTGGGACACACGAACAAGGTTTCCGTACAGCATTAACTCGTGTTATTAATGACTATGCTCGTAAAAACAAACTTCTAAAAGATAACGAAGATAACCTAACAGGTGAGGATGTCCGTGAAGGATTGACAGCCGTTATCTCTGTGAAGCATCCAAACCCTCAGTTTGAAGGACAAACTAAGACCAAACTTGGAAATAGTGAAGTTGTGAAGATTACCAATCGCCTCTTCAGCGATGCATTTTCTGACTTCCTTTTGGAAAATCCACAGATTGCTAAGCGAATCGTTGAAAAAGGGATTTTGGCTGCCAAAGCGCGTGTTGCTGCCAAGCGTGCGCGTGAAGTTACACGTAAGAAATCTGGTTTAGAAATTTCAAATCTTCCAGGAAAATTAGCGGACTGTTCATCAAACAATCCAGCTGAAACTGAACTTTTCATCGTCGAAGGAGACTCTGCAGGAGGTTCTGCAAAATCAGGACGTAATCGTGAGTTCCAAGCCATCTTACCAATTCGTGGTAAAATCCTTAACGTTGAAAAGGCAACTATGGATAAAATCCTTGCTAATGAGGAGATTCGCAGTCTTTTCACAGCTATGGGAACAGGATTTGGCGCTGAGTTCGATGTTAGCAAAGCTCGCTATCAAAAACTGGTTATCATGACAGATGCTGATGTCGATGGCGCCCATATTCGTACTCTCTTGTTAACTCTGATTTATCGTTATATGAAACCTGTTCTAGAGGCTGGTTATGTTTATATCGCTCAACCACCAATTTACGGTGTCAAAGTTGGTAGTGAGATTAAAGAGTATATTCAACCTGGAGCAGACCAAGAAATCCGCCTACAAGAAGCCCTAGCTCGCTATAGCGAAGGTCGTTCTAAACCAACCATTCAACGTTATAAAGGTCTTGGAGAGATGGATGACCACCAACTTTGGGAAACTACTATGAATCCTGAACATCGTCTCATGGCTCGTGTATCAGTAGATGACGCTGCAGAAGCAGATAAGATTTTTGATATGCTCATGGGTGATCGAGTAGAACCACGTCGAGAATTTATCGAAGAAAACGCTGTTTACAGTACTCTTGACGTATAAAAATATTGGGAAATAGTTCCCAAGGTTTGAAAAATATGATATAATCATTACAATTGTGTCATGTATAAAAGGAGTTTGATATGTCAAATAATCAGTTGATTATTACTTTGATTGGAATTGCAGTCCTGCTTCTTATTGCTTTTGCAGTAGCAATTTTGCTACGTAAACGAAATGAGAGTAGACTTGCAGCTTTAGAAGAAAAAAAAGAAGAACTATATAACCTTCCTGTTAATGATGAGGTAGAGGTTGTAAAAAACATGCATCTGATTGGTCAAAGTCAGGTTGCTTTTAGAGAATGGAACCAAAAATGGGTAGATTTGTCTCTGAACTCTTTTGCAGATATCGAGAATAACCTCTTTGAAGCTGAAGGATACAATAACTCATTCCGTTTTTTGAAAGCTAAGCACCAGATTGATCAAATTGAAAGTCAAATCCAACTTGTTGAAGAAGATATTGCAGCAATTCGTAATGCCTTGTCTGAGTTGGAAAAACAAGAGTCAAAAAATAGTGGACGTGTTCTGCATGCCCTAGATTTATTTGAGAAACTACAAAACACTGTAGCTGAAGATCCTGATAAATATGGTCAAGCTCTTCCAGAAATTGAAAAACAATTGGAGAACATCCAATCTGAGTTTTCTCAATTTGTAACTTTGAATTCATCAGGGGATCCGGTTGAAGCAGCAGGCATTTTAGATAACGCTGAAAATCATATTTTAGCTTTGACACATATCGTTGAAAGAATTCCAGCGATTGTCACTAAGCTTACTACTGAATTGCCAGAACAACTTGAAGATTTAGAAGCAGGTTATCGCAAGCTTTTAGATGAAAACTACCATTTTGTAGAAACTGATATCGAATCTCGTCTTCAACTTCTTTATGAAGCCTTGAAGAATAATCACGAAAATATCCGTACATTGGAGTTGGATAATGCAGAGTATGAAAACACTCAAATCCAAGAAGAAATCAATGCACTTTATGATATTTTCACTCGTGAAATTGCAGCCCATAAAGCTTTTGAGAAATTGGTAACTACCCTTCCTACCTATCTTAAACACTTGAAAGAAAACAATCAGGTACTAGTTAAAGATATCGAACGTCTTGGGAAAACCTATTTGATTTCAGAAAGCGATGTGAATCGAGTTCGTCGTCTTCAAGCTGATATCTCAGCCTTGAATGCTACTATTGAAGAAATGACTCATGCAGAGTCAGAAGTTTCAGAAGCATATTCTGTCTTACAAGAACGTTTGGAAAATCTCCAATCTACATTAAAAGATATTGAAGATGACCAAATCGGTGTTAGTGAACGTCTCGTTAAAATTGAAAAAGATGACATCAATGCTCGTCAAAAAGCAAATGTATATGTCAACCGTCTCCATACGATTAAACGCTACATGGAGAAGAGAAATCTTCCAGGAATTCCACAAAAATTCTTGAAGCTCTTCTTTGATGCAAGTCACAGTACAGAAGACTTGATGGCTGAGCTGGAACAAGCGCAAGTGAATATCGAATCTGTGAATCGCATCCTTGAGATTGCGACAAATGATATGAATATGTTAGAAGAAGAAACATACAGTATCGTTCAAAATGCAACATTGACAGAACAATTGCTTCAATATTCGAACCGTTACAGATCATTTGATGATCGTATTCAACAAGCTTTCCAAGAAGCTTTGAATATCTTTGAAACAACATTTGATTATCAAGCATCTTTCGAAAAAATCTCTCAAGCATTAGAAGTTGCTGAGCCTGGTGTTACCAATCGCTTCGTTACTTCTTATGAAAAAACAAGAGAAAGTATTCGTTTCTAATTTATAAAAGAATCCTAGATTTTTCTAGGGTTCTTTTACTTTTCTTTACCTATTTTAAATCTTTTTCTGCCATGTTTTCATTGAAATTATAGTTCATATTTGATATGATAAGACTATGACAAAAAAGAGATTACCCCAGAATAAAGTAAAGAAGAAAAACAATAAAAAACTTGGCATTCTTGTCTTGCTTTTGTTTTTCAC
Source organism: Streptococcus infantis (assembly GCF_019929665.1). Classification (GTDB taxonomy): domain Bacteria; phylum Bacillota; class Bacilli; order Lactobacillales; family Streptococcaceae; genus Streptococcus; species Streptococcus infantis_H. The sequence continues at coordinate 199,220 of NZ_JAHZPZ010000001.1, forward strand.
AATGATAGCACTCGGTGGTGTGGTTGCCTATAAAGTGCTGAATAAACAAGCCTTTGAACAGAAGATTGAGAACCTCAAGAAGGAAAAAGATGACGCCTACTCCCAAGGAAGTCAAAAAGAGCATTTCCGCAAAGAGAAATCTGAAATTATCACCTATTATCCACTAGTTGGAGACAGCCTTATTTCCTCTGTCAAAGATATCATCGTAAAAGACATCACTGACAAAGTAGAAGGTAAAGAACAGTTGTTTTTTTATTACTCAGAAAAAGGGGATTCCTCTTTAACTGGGGTTGAAAATCGTTTGATTAAAAAACAGGCCTATGACTTGGCAAATTCTAATGTCGTTGAATTAGAAAATACTACTTTAGACCAGCTGTATCTGAAAGAGGATGGCTCTATCTTTACCTTGGATCAATTCTTTACAGACCCATCCACAGCCAAAGAAAAAGTCCTTGAGGGAGTTAAGTCAACTCTCCAAGATAAAAAAGTAGATCAATCAGTTGTTGACCAAGTTTTAGCTGATTTCTCAGCTGCAGAATTGTCAAGCTGGAAGTTTGCTTACAAAGATAGTCAATTGGTTCTATATCCAGTCAAAGCAATGACTAATGTAGAAGAAATAGCAATGCCTATTTCAGATTTCTTTGATTATATTCAAACATCCTATCTAACAGAAAAAGATGCTGAACTTTATAAAAAAGTTCAAGCGGAAAAACATAAAAAAGTGGTAGCTCTTACCTTTGATGATGGTCCTGATGGTAATACAACACCACAAGCCTTGGATATCTTAGCTAAGTACAAAATCAAAGCAACCTTCTTTGTCCAAGGGAAAAATATTGCAGGTAATGAAGCTATCCTCAAACGTATGCAGGCTGAGGGGCATGAAGTCGGAAATCATAGTTGGAACCATCCAGTTTTAACACAACTCTCATTAGAAGATGCTAAGAAACAAATTACGGATACAGAATCAGCAATCACTAGTGTTCTCGGAAAGAGTTCAAAATTGATGCGCCCACCATATGGTGCCATCTCAGATGATATCCGTAATAGTCTTGATTTGAGCTTTATTATGTGGGATGTCGATAGCTTAGACTGGAAGAGTAAAAACGAAGCAGCCATTCTAACAGAAATTCAACGTCAGACGACTGATGGTTCTATTATATTGATGCATGATATTCACCAGACGTCAGTAAATTCACTACCAAAGGTTATTGAATATTTGCAGGGACAAGGGTATAGCTTTGTTACAGTCTCTGAGTTACTAGGGAATCATGTGAAACCACATGAGATATACTATTCTCGTAACCAATAGTTGAAATTAAATTCAAATATTAGAAAAAATTAAAAAAGATTATTTTTATCTTGACAAGTAGGGAAAAACTTGATATCATATACAAGATGAGAAAAGCAGAAGTGAGAACTTCTCGCCTTGCGACTAACGTTGTCTGGCCCCTACAGATCAAGTTTCAGAAATGAACTATAATCATGTAGAGCGGATTTGCGTTAGCAAGTCCGCTCTTGTTTTTCTCTAAAATAAAAAAAGAGGTGAAAACCATAGCAAAGCAAGACTTATTCATCAATGATGAAATTCGTGTACGTGAAGTTCGCTTAATCGGTCTTGAGGGCGAACAATTGGGTATCAAACCACTTGGTGAAGCGCAAGCACTTGCGGACGACGCTAATGTGGACTTGGTTCTCATTCAACCTCAAGCTAAACCTCCTGTTGCGAAAATTATGGACTATGGTAAGTTCAAATTTGAGTACCAGAAGAAACAAAAAGAGCAACGCAAAAAACAAAGCGTTGTGACCGTGAAAGAAGTTCGATTGAGCCCAGTTATTGATAAGGGTGATTTCGATACGAAACTTCGCAGTGCTCGCAAGTTCCTTGAAAAAGGGAACAAAGTGAAGGTTTCCATTCGCTTTAAGGGTCGTATGATTACCCATAAAGAGATTGGAGCAAAAGTTTTAGCCGATTTCGCTGAAGCAACTCAAGATATTGCTATCATCGAACAACGTGCTAAAATGGATGGTCGTCAAATGTTCATGCAGTTGGCCCCAGCAACTGACAAGAAATAATCTGTCAGAAAGTTAAAAAAAGGAGAAAATATCATGCCAAAACAAAAAACACACCGCGCATCAGCTAAACGTTTCAAACGTACAGGTTCTGGTGGACTTAAACGTTTCCGTGCTTACACTTCTCACCGTTTCCACGGAAAAACTAAGAAACAACGTCGTCATCTTCGTAAAGCATCTATGGTGCATTCAGGAGATTTCAAACGTATCAAAGCAATGCTTACTCGCTTGAAATAATCGCGTATTTGTAAGTTAACAATTCTAGGAAATATTGGAGGAAATATAAATGGCACGTGTTAAAGGTGGCGTTGTATCACGCAAACGTCGTAAACGTATTTTAAAATTAGCAAAAGGTTACTATGGAGCTAAACACATCTTGTTCCGTACTGCAAAAGAACAAGTAATGAACTCTTACTACTATGCATACCGTGACCGTCGTCAAAAGAAACGTGACTTCCGCAAATTGTGGATCACACGTATCAATGCGGCAGCTCGTATGAACGGACTTTCATACTCACAATTGATGCATGGTTTGAAATTGGCTGAGATCGAAGTAAACCGTAAAATGCTTGCTGACTTGGCTGTTAACGATGCAGCAGCTTTCACAGCTCTTGCAGATGCAGCTAAAGCAAAACTTGGTAAATAATTATTCACAAGACTGGTGCAAATTTGTCCCAGTCTTTTTTAAACAAAGGAGAAAAAATGGCTTCAAAAATGTTACACACTTGCTTGCGGGTAGAGAATCTTGAAAAATCAATTGCTTTTTATCAAGATGCTTTTGGATTTAAGGAATTGCGTCGTCTGGACTTCCCAGAACACGCTTTTACCATTGTTTATCTAGGTCTTGATGGCGATGATTATGAATTGGAGTTGACTTACAACTATGATCATGGACCTTATGTTGTAGGTGACGGTTTTGCTCACATCGCTCTAAGCACACCTGACCTTGAGGCTCTTCATAAAGAACATAGCGACAAGGGTTACGAAGTGACAAATCCAAATGGACTTCCAGGAACACAACCAAACTATTACTTTGTTAAAGATCCAGATGGATACAAGGTAGAAGTGATTCGTGAAAAATAATAAAAACTCCTCATTTGTCAAATTGAGTTAGACAGTTTTACCTGATTCAGAAAAATTTGATAGGGAGGAGTGTAGGTCATTTATGTTAGTTTCTTTCAGACAAATGTGAGCGTTTATCTGAGACTAACATAGATGGCTTTTTCTATCTAGCTTAATGTGACAAATTGGGATATAATAAAAATAACTTAACAAATTAGTGGGAGAAAAAAATGTCAGACCAAAATTCAAATGTAGATCTAAACAAAGAAGAAGATAAGCTAATTGTAGAAAATAATTCGGTGGAAGATGTGAAGAATGGTCCAAAAGCAGTCAAGAAACCTTCGGCTCTTCTATCTTTCTCATTTTATTTGGCACTTACCTATATTCTTCTATTTATAACTCTTGCTTTATTTACTGCTCCATGGGGAATTGTATTCTTGATTTTTCTAGGTCCTAATTTAATTGCTTACGTTATAGCAACTGTCTTAACACAGATAGGAATTAAGAAAGTAAATAAAACTGTCTTGTATACAAGTGCAGGATTTTATTTACTTTCCGGACTTTTAGCATTCGACCCGGATTGGCAGATTTTTAGGGTCTTTCCTTATCTCTCACTAGTTCTAGTTCTAATCGGAATATTTTTAACGAAAGATACAAGTAACTAAGTTAAAAAAGCTAGGCGCAATTCTTCTTCGAATTTATTTCATCTCATAAAACCATAGCCTTTAAGGCTGTGGTTTTTTAGTTTAATGATTAGAAAGAAATTGTGCTTCTATTTTTTAAAATGGTATAATAGAAAAAGAAAAAGGGAGGTGAGAAAGAATGATTGCCCAACTGGATACGAAAACTGTCTATAGTTTCATGGAGAGTATGGTTTCAATCAAGAGATATGTTAGCCTTGGGAAAGAATATGGCTATTCATCACTTGGAATCATGGATGAAGATAATCTCTATGGAGCCTATTATTTCATCAAAGAATGCCAAAAACAAGGAATTCAGCCTTTATTAGGCCTTGAGATGACAGTTCATCATAAAGATGAATGGATCAATCTACGTTTTCTAGCCCTGTCAAACCGAGGTTATCAAAACCTGATGAAGCTGTCGTCTCTAAAGATGACAGGTAAAAAAGAATGGACTGATTTCTCTTCCTACCTTGAAGATATTTGTGTTATTGTTCCTTATTATTCTGGAATGAACGACTTGGACTTAGGGCATGACTACTATATCGGAGTGTATCCAGATACAGCTCAATCGAATTTTTCTCACCCCATTCTCCCTCTTTATCGTGTTAACTCTTTCGAGTCTGAGGACTTAGAAGCTCTACAGATGCTTAAAGCGATTAAAGAGAACGTGACCTTGAGAGAGGTTGATGTTCAATCTCAACAGGGTTTGTTTTTGCCTGCTGAACGTCTTGAACAGTTTTTTCTAGAGAAGTTTCCACAAGCACTCGAAAACCTAGCAGGATTGACCAAGGGTACTTCCTACGAGATTGATAGTAGTCTCAAACTTCCACGTTTCAATCCAGAAAGACCTGCTGTTGAAGAACTTCGGGAGAGAGCTATCAAGGGCTTGGAGCAAAAAGGCTTGCTAGATTCAGTCTATCAGGAACGTTTAGAAGAAGAACTGTCTGTGATTCATGATATGGGATTCGATGACTATTTCTTGGTTGTCTGGGATCTCTTGCGTTTTGGTCGGTCTCAGGGATATTACATGGGAATGGGACGTGGTTCTGCGGTAGGAAGTTTAGTAGCTTACGCTTTAGATATTACAGGGATTGATCCTGTAGCTAAAAATCTTATCTTTGAGCGCTTCTTAAATCGTGAACGTTACACCATGCCAGATATCGATATTGATATTCCAGATATCTATCGTCCAGAGTTTATTCGTTATGTTCGTGACCGTTATGGTAGTATCCATGCTGCGCAGATTGTCACTTATTCAACCTTTGGAGCCAAGCAAGCCATCCGAGATATCTTCAAACGCTATGGTGTCCCTGAGTATGAGTTGACAGCTATTACGAAAAAAATAGGCTCTAAAGATACTCTAACGACAGCCTATGAAGGAAATCTTGGTTTTAGACAACTCATTCAAAGTAAGATTGAGTACCAAAAGGCCTTCTCTATTGCTAAAAAGATTGAAGGTTATCCACGACAGACTTCTATCCATGCAGCTGGTGTCGTTATCAGTGATAAAAATCTAACAGATTATATTCCTCTCAAGTATGGAGAGGATATGCTGATTACCCAATATGATGCGCATGGAGTTGAAGGAAATGGCTTGCTCAAGATGGATTTCTTGGGCCTACGAAACTTAACCTTTGCTCAAAAAATGCAGGAGCTCTTATATGAAACTCAAGGTATTTCACTAAGAATTGAGGATATTGACCTTGAAGATAAGGCAACCTTAGCCCTCTTTGCTGCAGGTAAGACCAAGGGAATCTTTCAGTTTGAACAACCTGGAGCCATACGCTTATTGAAACGAGTGAAACCACAAAATTTTGAAGAAGTAGTGGCGACGACTTCCTTGAACCGACCAGGAGCGAGCGACTATATCGATAATTTTGTGGCAAGAAAACACGGCAAAGAAAAAGTGACCGTTCTTGACCCAGTTTTGCAAGATATCCTAGCCCCAACCTATGGCATCATGCTTTATCAAGAACAGGTTATGCAGGTGGCTCAGCGTTATGCAGGTTTTAGCCTTGGGAAAGCCGATATTTTACGTCGTGCCATGGGGAAAAAGAATGCTGCAGAGATGCATCGAATGGAGGAGAGTTTTATCCAAGGTGCACTCGAAAAAGGGCATAGAAAAGAACAGGCCCAAGAAGTCTTTGCTGTTATGGAAAAATTTGCTGGATATGGTTTTAACCGTTCGCATGCTTATGCTTATGCTGCCTTAGCCTTTCAGCTTGCCTACTTTAAAACACATTTTCCAGCAATCTTCTATCAGGTCATGCTCAATTATGCCAGCGGGGATTATATCCTAGATGCGCTTGAAATGGGCTTTGAATTAGCTCCGCTTTCCATCAATACGGTTCCATATCAAGATAAATTGGCAGATAAGACAATTCATCTAGGTCTTAAGAGTATTAAGGGAATGCCTCGTGATTTTGCCTATTGGATTATCGAGAATCGTCCATTTTCTAGTGTTGAAGATTTTATCACACGATTACCCAAAAATTATCAAAAGATTAGCCTCTTAACCCCTTTAGTGGAAGTAGGACTTTTTGATGGATTTGATAAAAATCGTCAAAAAATCTTAACCAATCTACCAACTCTATTTATCTTTGTAGAAGAATTAGGTAGCCTCTTTGCGGATTCTAGCTATAGTTGGACAGATACAGAGGACTTTTCAAATATTGAGAAATTCCAAAAAGAGCAGGAATGGTTAGGAGTTGGCATCAGCCAACACCCATTGCTGGTTTTAGCGAAGAATCCTTTGTATCCTATTGTGAGTTTATCTGAACTTTCCGAGGGACAGACAGCAACAGTGCTCGTTGAAATTCAGTCTATCCGAGTGATTCGAACTAAAAAAGGTGAAAACATGGCCTTTTTGAAAGTTACTGATAGTAAAACAAGTCTGGAGGTCACTGTTTTTTCTGAACAGTACCGCCAATTTAAAAATCGCTTGCACGAAGGAAGTTTCTATTACCTAAATGGAAAAGTGCAATCCAGAGATGGTCGTCTTCAATTAATTTTAAATAATCTGAAAGAAGCAGTGAGTGAGCGTTTTTGGATTCAGGTAGCTAATCATGACCACGATTCTGAAATTTATCATATTTTAGATCAGTATAAGGGGCAAATTCCTGTTGTCATTCGTTATGAAAATGAACAAAAAAATGTTCTTTTGCCTGGTTATTTAGTTGCAAAAGACGCTGGCTTACAAGAATCTTTAAAACAGATTGTCATGAAAACGATTTATCGTTAAAAATCAATGAAAATAAAAGAATTTTAACTTTAAATATGGTATAATCAGTTAGAATGTTAAAAGAAAAAGGAGCAAAACCAAATGAAACGTATTGCTGTTTTGACTAGTGGTGGGGACGCCCCTGGTATGAATGCTGCCATTCGTGCAGTTGTTCGTCAAGCAATCTCAGAAGGAATGGAAGTTTTTGGTATCTATGATGGATACGCTGGTATGGTTGCTGGTGAAATTTATCCACTTGATGCTGCTTCAGTAGGAGACATCATTTCACGTGGTGGTACTTTCCTTCACTCAGCTCGTTACCCTGAGTTTGCAAAACTCGAAGGTCAACTTAAAGGGATTGAGCAATTGAAAAAACACGGTATCGAAGGTGTCGTGGTTATCGGTGGTGACGGTTCTTATCATGGAGCTATGCGCCTGACTGAGCATGGATTCCCTGCTATTGGACTTCCTGGAACAATCGATAACGATATCGTAGGTACTGACTTTACAATCGGATTTGACACTGCAGTAACAACTGCAATGGATGCCATCGATAAGATTCGTGATACATCATCAAGTCACCGTCGTACTTTCGTTGTTGAAGTAATGGGACGTAACGCTGGAGATATCGCTCTTTGGGCAGGTATTGCAACAGGTGCTGACGAAATCATCATCCCTGAAGAAGGCTTCAAATTTGAAGATATCGTAGCAAGCATCAAAGCTGGATATGAACACGGTAAAAAACACAACATTATCGTTTTAGCAGAAGGTGTCATGTCAGCAGCTGAATTTGGTCAAAAACTAAAAGAAGCTGGCGATACAAGCGACCTTCGTGTAACTGAACTTGGTCACATCCAACGTGGTGGTTCACCAACAGCTCGTGACCGTGTATTGGCGTCACGTATGGGTGCACACGCTGTTAAACTCCTTAAACAAGGAATCGGTGGTGTCGCTGTCGGTATTCGTAACGAGAAAATGGTTGAAAATCCAATTCTTGGAACAGCAGAAGAGGGAGCTTTGTTTAGCTTAACAGCTGATGGTAAGATTGTTGTCAATAACCCTCACAAAGCTGACCTTGAACTTTCTGACTTGAACAAGAGCTTGTCATAATCAACTTTAACTAATCTGGTAAAATGACCATAAAAGGTCGAATTATATAAAGGAGTCACAAAATCATGAACAAACGTGTAAAAATCGTTGCAACCTTAGGTCCTGCGGTAGAAATCCGTGGTGGTAAAAAATTTGGTGATGACGGATACTGGGGTGAAAAACTTGACGTTGAAGCTTCAGCACAAAACATTGCTAAATTGATTGAAGCTGGAGCAAACACTTTCCGTTTCAACTTCTCACACGGTGACCACCAAGAACAAGGTGACCGTATGGCAACTGTTAAACGTGCAGAAGAAATCGCTGGTAAAAAAGTTGGTTTCCTTCTTGATACAAAAGGTCCAGAAATCCGTACAGAGTTGTTCGAAGGCGATGCTAAAGAGTACTCTTATACAACTGGTGAAAAAATTCGTGTTGCAACTAAACAAGGTATCAAATCAACTCGTGAAGTGATTGCTTTGAACGTTGCAGGTGCGCTTGACATCTATGATGACGTTGAAGTTGGTCACCAAGTTTTGGTTGACGATGGTAAATTGGGTCTTCGTGTTTTCGCAAAAGACGATGCAACTCGTGAATTTGAAGTAGTCGTTGAAAATGACGGTATCATTGCTAAGCAAAAAGGTGTAAACATCCCAAACACTAAAATTCCTTTCCCAGCACTTGCTGAGCGCGATAACGCTGATATCCGTTTCGGTTTGGAACAAGGTATTAACTTCATCGCGATTTCATTTGTACGTACTGCAAAAGACGTTGAAGAAGTTCGTGCCATCTGTGAAGAAACTGGTAACGGTCATGTTCAATTGTTCGCCAAGATCGAAAACCAACAAGGTATCGATAACTTGGACGAAATCATTGAAGCTGCTGACGGTATTATGATCGCTCGTGGTGACATGGGTATCGAAGTACCATTCGAAATGGTTCCAGTTTACCAAAAAATGATCATCACTAAAGTAAACGCTGCTGGTAAAGTTGTTATCACTGCAACAAACATGCTTGAAACAATGACTGAAAAACCACGTGCAACTCGTTCAGAAGTATCAGACGTATTTAACGCTGTTATCGACGGAACTGATGCTACAATGCTTTCAGGTGAGTCTGCAAACGGTAAATACCCACTTGAGTCAGTAACAACAATGGCTACAATTGACAAGAACGCTCAAACTCTTCTTAACGAATACGGACGTTTGAACTCAGATACTTTCGAACGTAACTCTAAGACAGAAGTTATGGCTTCAGCTGTTAAAGACGCTACTAACTCAATGAATATCAAATTGGTTGTAACTTTGACTAAGACTGGTCACACAGCTCGTTTGATTTCTAAATACCGTCCAAATGCTGATATCTTGGCATTGACATTCGACGAATTGACAGAGCGTGGATTGATGTTGAACTGGGGTGTTATCCCAATGTTGACTGAAGCTCCATCATCAACTGATGATATGTTCGAAATCGCTGAACGTAAAGCAGTTGAAGCAGGTCTTGTAGAATCTGGTGACGATATCGTTATCGTTGCAGGTGTACCACTTGGTGAAGCTGTTCGTACAAACACAATGCGTATCCGTACAGTACGTTAATCTAACATTAAAAACCTATCATACTAGGCTTTACAGCTTGTATGATAGGTCTTTTTTTGTTTCATAAGGTCCAGAACCCTATTTGTTTAAGAAAAGAAAAAACTCTCTGGAAAAACCAGAGAGTGTGAGAGGCATCTCCATGTGAGAAACTGGTTCACACAATTTCTCAAGGTCCGCTCCTGCGTAATGACCTCCTTTGCGCAATTGTAGCTCTCGCTACATATCGACTCATCGCAGATTTTATTTTACTATAGAGCCAATACTTTGTCAAGAAAAAAAAGCTCCCCAGATAGGAACTGCTGAATTGATGCTAATTGCCGGGATCGAACCGGCGACCTCATCCTTACCATGGATGCGCTCTGCCTACTGAGCTAAATCAGCTTACTTTGAAAGTATACTATAGATTTAAGCTTTTGTCAATATGCTAATTAGTATGCTAACTCATTGGAAAAGCCCAAGTAATAAACTTGGGCTTATGAAAATTAGACTATTGTAATTGCTCTCTCTTTTTATCTGGGTTCCAAACAAAACTTGCAACAAAAGTAAAGAAAATTGTCAGAATTCCTATTATAATTGCTAGAATCAAGGCAGGTATACGGATGAGCCACCACAGTGGATTTGGCTTTTTATTGTTGTGCCACTGTTTTGTTTCCTCATCCAGGCGTTGAAATTCAGATTGGATGCGGTCTGCAACCATCTCAATTCCCTCATCATTCATCTTTTTAATATCTGAGATATCAATCGGATTTCCGAAGTTCATATCAATACGTTCACGGCTGACAAGCCCTTGTAGAGTCATAGGACCAGTGTAAGTAACTGGCATGATGCGAACCTTTGCCATCTTCGCGATTAGGGCAACACCACCCTTAACATCGGTAGAATGACGACTACCACTAGGAAACATAATCAGTGAGCGATTGCTCTTTTTAAGTACATTGATTGGGTATTTGATAGCAGAAGAACTTGGATTTTCACGATCGATAGGGAAGGCACCACACATACGAATCCACCAGCCAAAGATTCGGTTGGAGAAAAGTTCCTTTTTAGCCATAAAGACAAACTGTTTCGGTTTGGTCGCAAATGCCATGTAGACGGGATCCCACCAGGTACGATGGGGAGCGACTAGGATATAGTTTTCATCTTGACTCGGAATTTTATCAGTATTGTGAAAGTGAGCATTTCCATTAATTGACCATAGAATCAACATAACCAGCCCACGAAGATAAGTATAAAACATGATGTCTCCTTCAGTTTTCTTTCTTTTATTATACCTTATCATACTAGGACAGGCAAATGTTTTTTGTTTAGGCGGAATAGCTTTTTATATGAAATTAGAAATATTCAAAAAAAAATGATATGATAGAATTTATGGATAAAAATAAAATGTTGGGATTAAGCCAATCAGAAGTCAAAGAACGTCAAAAACAGGGACAGGTCAATGATTTCCAAGCTTCAGCTAGTACTAGTACATGGCAGATTGTGAAGAGAAATGTCTTTACTTTATTCAATGCTTTAAACTTTGCCATTGCCCTAGCGCTCGCCTTTGTTCAAGCCTGGAGCAACCTAGTTTTCTTTGCGGTTATCTGCTTTAATGCATTTTCTGGGATTGTAACCGAGCTACGTGCCAAACATATGGTTGATAAACTCAATCTCTTGAATAAAGAAAAGATTATCACTATTCGTGATGGACAAGAGATCGCTTTGGACCCTGAAGAGCTTGTTTTAGATGATGTTATTCGCTTGTCAGCAGGAGATCAGATTCCAAGTGATGCCATTGTATTAGAAGGTTTTGCAGAAGTCAACGAAGCTATGTTAACGGGTGAGAGCGACTTGGTGCAAAAAGAAGTAGAAGACTTAATGTTGTCGGGTAGCTTTCTTGCAAGTGGTTCTGTCCTCGCTCAGGTACATCATGTTGGGGCGGATAACTATGCTGCTAAACTCATGCTTGAAGCTAAGACAGTGAAGCCAATTAACTCTCGTATCATGAAATCGCTAGACCGGTTAGCTGGTTTTACTGGGAAAATTATCATTCCTTTTGGTATTGCTCTCTTGCTTGAAGCCTTGGTCTTAAAAGGTCTGCCACTCAAGTCTTCTGTAGTCAATTCATCTACAGCTCTTTTAGGAATGTTGCCTAAAGGTATAGCCCTTTTGACCATCACCTCTCTCTTAACTGCTGTTATCAAGCTTGGGTTGAAAAAGGTTTTGGTGCAGGAGATGTATTCTGTTGAGACCTTGGCACGTGTGGATATGCTCTGCTTGGATAAGACAGGGACAATCACCCAAGGGAAGATGCAAGTTGAGACGGTCCTTCCTCTTACTCAAGCTTACGACAAAGATTCCATTGCCAAAATGCTAACTAGTTATATGGCACACAGTGAGGATAAAAATCCAACTGCCCAAGCTATTCGAAAGTGTTTTGCGGGAGAGGTAGCTTATCCGATGATTTCTAGCCTTCCATTTTCAAGTGATCGAAAATGGGGAGCAATGGAGTTGGAAGGTCTAGGAACTGTTTTCCTAGGCGCACCGGAGATGTTGTTGGATGCTGAAGTTCCTGAAGCTAGAGAAGCTCTTGAACGAGGATCTCGTGTCTTGGTGTTAGCGCTCAGTCAAGAAAAACTTGACCATCACAAGCCACAAAAGCCATCTGATATTCAGGCTTTGGCTTTGCTTGAGATTCTAGATCCGATTCGAGAAGGTGCTGCTGAGACGCTAGACTATCTTCGTTCTCAGGAAGTGGGATTGAAAATTATCTCTGGTGATAATCCAGTCACTGTTTCAAGTATTGCCCAGAAGGCTGGTTTTGCAGACTATCACAGCTATGTAGATTGTTCGAAAATTAATGATGAAGAATTGATAGCCATGGCTGAAGGAACAGCCATTTTCGGACGTGTTTCACCTCATCAAAAGAAACTCATCATCCAAACTCTGAAAAAAGCAGGACATACTACAGCAATGACAGGGGATGGTGTCAATGATATCCTAGCTCTGCGTGAGGCAGACTGTTCCATTGTTATGGCTGAGGGAGACCCAGCAACTCGTCAGATTGCAAATCTGGTTCTCTTGAATTCAGATTTCAATGATGTTCCTGAGATTCTCTTCGAAGGTCGTCGTGTGGTCAATAACATTGCCCACATTGCTCCAATTTTCTTGATTAAGACTATCTATTCCTTCTTGCTAGCAGTTATCTGTATTGCCAGTGCTTTGTTGGGACGTACTGAATGGATTTTGATTTTCCCATTCATTCCGATTCAGATTACCATGATTGACCAGTTTGTGGAAGGATTCCCACCGTTTGTATTAACTTTTGAACGAAATATCAAACCTGTGGAACAAAACTTCCTCAGAAAATCCATGCTTCGAGCTTTACCAAGTGCCTTGATGGTAGTCTTTAGTGTTCTCTTTGTTAAAATTTTTGGAACCAGTCAAGGCTGGACCGACATTGAAATTTCGACACTTTTGTATTATCTATTGGCATCGATTGGTTTCATGTCTGTAGTTAGAGCTTGCTTGCCATTTAGTCTTTGGCGTGTGTTATTGATTATTTGGTCAGTTGGAGGTTTCCTTGGAACAGCTCTATTCCCAAGAATCCAAAAATTGCTTGAAATTTCAACACTTACAGGTCAAACATTGCCTATCTATGGCATTATGATGCTCGTCTTTATTGTGATTTTCATACTGACAAGTCGTTATCAAGTTAAAAGATAAAGAAAGACTGCAATCCATGATTGCGGTCTTTTTTAGGTGCAGGATTGCCAGATAAAATATGGTATAATAAAGGGAAATAGAGTTTTTGAAAGTGAGAGAAGATGATTTCAAAGAGATTAGAAACAGTAGCTTCTTTTGTTCCCCAAGGAGCTGTTTTACTGGACGTCGGTAGCGACCATGCTTATTTACCTATTGAATTAGTTGAAAAAGGTCATATTGAAGCTGCCATCGCGGGTGAAGTTGTAGAGGGACCCTATCAATCTTCAGTTAGAAATGTTGAAAGTCATGGTTTGACTGAGAAAATTCAGGTTCGTTTAGCCAATGGTTTAGCAGCTTTCGAAGAAAGTGATCAGGTCTCTGTTATCACTATTGCAGGAATGGGTGGTCGTTTGATTGCTACGATATTAGAAGAGGGTTTGGATAAACTAGCCAATGTTGAGCTTTTGATTCTTCAACCCAATAATCGTGAAGATGAGTTACGTAGTTGGTTACAAGAGCATGGATTTAAGATTGTAGCTGAAAGTATTTTAGAGGAAGCTGGAAAATTCTATGAGATTCTAGTAGTGGAGGCTGGGAAAATGACATTGTCAGCAAGTGACACCCGCTTTGGTCCTTTTCTATCTAAAGAACTTAGCCCCGTATTTGTCCAAAAGTGGCAAAGAGAAGCAAGTAAGCTCGAATTTGCCCTTAGTCAAATCCCAGAAAAAAATCATGAAGAACGTCAAGTTTTAGTAGATAAAATTCAAGCCATCAAGGAGGTGCTCCATGAAAGCAAGTGAAGTGATTAAGCGTTATGAAACCTATTGCCCCCAAGAATTTTCTATGGAAGGCGATAGTCGTGGTTTGCAGATTGGTACCTTAGACAAGGATATCCAAAAAGTCATGGTTGCCCTTGATATACGTGAAGATACAGTGGCAGAAGCTATTGAAAAGGGTGTGGATTTGATTATCGTTAAGCACGCGCCTATCTTCCGTCCGTTAAAGGACTTGGTAGCTAGTCGCCCTCAAAATCAGATTTATATTGATCTTATCAAGCATGATATTGCAGTCTATGTTAGCCATACCAATATTGATATTGTTGAAAACGGCCTTAATGACTGGTTCTGCAAACTATTGGATATTAAGGATACAACTTTTCTACAGGAAACAGGTCCTGAACGTGGCATCGGGCGTATAGGCAATATTAAACCTCAAACATTTGAAGAATTTGCTAGTCATGTTAAGGAAGTATTTGGTCTAGATAGCCTTCGTATGGTGTATTATAAAGAAACTGATTTGCAAAAAACAATCTCAAGAGTAGCTATTTGTGGTGGCAGTGGGCAGTCTTTCTACTCTGATGCTTTAGCAAAAGGAGCTCATGTTTACATTACTGGTGACATCTATTACCACACTGCCCAAGATATGTTGTCAGACGGCTTGTTGGCTCTGGATCCAGGCCACTATATTGAAGTTCTTTTTGTTGAAAAAATTGCAGCGTTCCTGAATGAATGGAAGGAAGAGAATGCTTGGTATCTAGAGATTATCGCAAGTCAGGCATCAACCAATCCATTCCATCATATCTAGTTAGAAGGTAAAGACAATGAAAAAAGTTGCCATTGTAGGAGCAGGAATTGTAGGGGCCACAGCAGCCTACTATCTTTCTAAGGAAGCTGATATCGAAGTAACTGTTTTTGATTTTGGACACGGGCAAGCTACCAAGGCGGCAGCAGGAATTATTAGTCCCTGGTTTTCTAAACGACGCAATAAGGCTTGGTATAAGATGGCGCGCCTAGGAGCTGATTTCTATGTAGATTTGTTGAATGATTTACAAGAGTCTGGACAGGAGGTTGATTTTTATCAACGCTCGGGAGTCTTTCTCTTGAAAAAAGATGAATCTAAGTTGGAAGAACTCTATCAACTAGCCTTGCAACGTAAAGTTGAATCTCCCTTGATTGGCGAATTAGCCATTTTGGACCAAGCGACTGCAAGTAACCTATTTCCTGGTCTAGAGGGATTTGAGAGATTACTTTATGCTTCTGGAGGAGCTCGAGTAGATGGACAACTCTTAGTGAGTCGCTTACTGGGAGCTAGTCAAGTGAAGGTCATAAATAAAGAGGTCAGTCTAACCCCTCTATCATCGGGCTATCAGATAGACAATCAAATGTTTGACCAAGTCATCTTATCCACAGGAGCTTGGCTTGGCCACATCTTAGAGCCCTTAGGATATGAGGTAGACGTTCGTCCTCAAAAGGGGCAACTCCGAGATTACCAAGTGCCACAAGACATGGGAGCTTACCCTGTAGTTATGCCGGAAGGTGAATGGGATTTGATACCATTTCCTGGAGGTAAATTATCTCTAGGAGCTACCCATGAAAATGACATGGGATTTGACCTAGCAGTTGATGAGAATTTGCTTCAACAAATGGCTGAAGCAGCAAGTTCGTTTTATCCTAGCTTAAAAGGTGCAATGATAAGTGGTGAACGTGTGGGGATTCGTGCTTATACGAGTGATTTTTCGCCGTTTTTCGGACAAGTGCCAAACTTGCCAGGAGTATTTGTTGCGAGTGGATTAGGATCGTCAGGATTGACAACTGGACCCATTATAGGCTATCACCTAGCCCAAATGCTTGAGGGGAGAAGTGGAGTCTTGGATCCAGCGGATTATCCGACTGAAAGATATATTAAAGAGAAATAATCGTAAACTTTTTACCTAGTTTTTACGATAGGATTAGGATAGCAAATGACTTTCCCTATCAAAAATGGTAAAATGAAAAAAATAATTTAAGAATAGAGGAAAAAAGATGCAAGAAAAGATTTTGGTAACAGGTGGTGCAGGTTTTATCGGAACTCACACTGTCATTGAATTGGTCCAAGCTGGACATCAGGTTGTTGTAGTGGATAACTTGGTCAACAGTAGCCGTAAAAGTTTAGAAGTAGTGGAAAGAATTACAGGAGTTGAAATTCCTTTCTACGAAGCTGACATCCGCGATACAGATACACTTCGTGACATTTTCAAACACGAAGAACCAACAGGTGTAATCCATTTTGCTGGTTTGAAGGCAGTTGGTGAGTCAACTCGTATCCCTCTTGCCTACTATGACAACAACATTGCTGGTACAGTTAGCCTTTTGAAGGCAATGGAAGAAAATAACTGTAAGAACATTATCTTCAGTTCATCAGCAACAGTTTATGGAGATCCACATACTGTTCCAATCCTAGAAGATTTCCCACTTTCAGCTACCAACCCTTATGGCCGTACCAAGCTTATGCTGGAAGAAATCTTGACAGATATCCATAAAGCAGATTCAGAGTGGAATGTTGTCTTACTTCGTTACTTCAACCCAATTGGGGCGCATGAGAGTGGTGATCTAGGAGAAAATCCAAACGGCATTCCAAATAACCTTCTACCGTATGTCACACAAGTCGCAGTTGGTAAGTTAGAACAAGTTCAAGTCTTCGGAGATGACTACGATACAGAAGATGGAACAGGTGTTCGTGACTATATCCACGTAGTTGACTTAGCCAAAGGACACGTTGCCGCCCTTAAGAAGCTTCAAAAAGGCTCTGGACTCAATGTCTATAACCTTGGTACTGGAAAAGGCTACTCAGTTCTTGAAATTATCCAAAATATGGAAAAAGCTGTTGGGCGCCCAATTCCATACCGTATCGTTGAACGTCGCCCAGGTGATATTGCAGCCTGCTATTCAGACCCAGCAAAAGCTAAGGAAGAGCTCGGATGGGAAGCAGGACTTGGTATTACAGAAATGTGTGAAGATGCATGGCGTTGGCAAAGCAAACATCCAAATGGATTTGAAGACTAATCGTTTGATTAAACAAAAAAAGAGGAAGTAATTCCTCTTTTTTATAATTTTATATGTGGTTGAAATAAAAAATTTGATTAGTGCTTAAGTGATAGAAAAATGTCCTAAAAGAACAGTTTATTTATTATTGAAATGCTGGAACAAATAAAAGTAAAATTGTATAAAAATAGCTAGCAAAATACTATAATTTTCTAGAAAAATATGCTAAACTAGATAAAGTGGAAAACCTCGTTTATTTTCTGCTAAAAACTAGGACTAATCTTTAATCAGGGCACGTGTAGGACAGTTTTTTACAGCTTCTAACACATCTTTACTTAGGGGAGTTTCCCTCTCTAGCTGATCAGGATTATCATAAAAACGGACGATACCATTATCATGGTAATCAAATAATTCAGAATAAGTCTGGCAGAGCCCACAAGCGATGCAACGTTCAGGTATAAGTGTGATTTTCATATTTATATTGTAATAAGAAAGTAAAAAAAACTCAAGGAGTAAGGTATGGAAAAGGAACCGTGGCAAGAAGATATTTATGAAAACCAAGAAGAGGAATCAAGAACAGAACGCCGTCAACGAAACAAAAAAGGTTCAGGTGTAGTGGCCAATCGTATTTTAACGGTTCTGGCTATTCTCTTCTTTGTCATTGTTGTTGGGATGGTAGTTGTATTGGTCTACTTGTCATCAGGCGGAAGTGATCGCACTTCAGCTTTGAAAGATTTTTATGATTCTTCAGCTCCAAAAGTAGAAGAAGTTACAACAGTGGCTACTACTGCCCAGTCAACAGAGTCAACAGAAGCAGAGACAACTCAACAAGAACATACGGAGGCACGTACTGATTCTGAAGGAACTATTACAGTCATGGCAGGAGAAGGGGAAGCGGCCATTGCGGCTCGCGCTGGAATCTCTATTGCTCAACTTGAAGCCTTGAATCCTGGTCATATGTCTTCAGGAACTTGGTTTGCAAATCCTGGTGATGTCCTTAAGACAAGATAGGAGTGAAAATGAAAACAATTCAGATTGCGATTGATGGGCCAGCTTCCAGTGGTAAGAGTACAGTAGCTAAGATTATTGCTAAGGACTTTGGCTATACTTATCTGGATACAGGCGCTATGTATCGTGCGGCGACTTACATCGCATTGAAAAACCAAATTAGCCCAGATGAGCCATCTCAACTTCTTGAATTATTGGAACAATACCCGATTAGTTTTGGTCGCGCTGAAACAGGAGAACAGCTTGTTTTTGTTGGAGATGTAGATGTAACAAATCCAATCCGTGAAAATGAAGTAACCAATGCTGTTTCTGCTTTTGCGGCGATTCCAGCTGTTCGTGAAAAATTGGTAGCCCTTCAGCAAGAAATTGCCCGACTAGGTGGTATCGTTATGGATGGTCGCGATATTGGAACAGTAGTCTTGCCTCAGGCTGAATTAAAGATTTTTCTTGTAGCATCTGTAGATGAACGTGCAGAACGTCGTTACAAAGAAAATCTTTCAAAGGGAATCGAAACGGATTTGGAAACTTTGAAGGAAGAGATTGCTGCGCGTGACTATAAAGATAGTCATCGTGAAACTTCACCTCTTAAACAGGCTGAGGATGCAATCTATTTGGATACGACTGGACTCTCTATTTTAGAAGTTGTTGAAAAAATTAAATCAGAAGCCCAAAAACATTTGTAAGAACTATAAAAACGATGAACTGAATTTCGGTTTGTCGTTTTTTTATCATGATTTGTCAAATAGTCTGTTTTAAGGTATAATAGTTGCTGTTAAAGAAAATTTGACAATCAAATAATCAACATTTTTTAAGGAGATAACATGAGTCAATTACCAAATTGCCCAAAATGTAATTCAGAATACGTATATGAAGATGGCACACTTCTTGTTTGCCCAGAATGTGCTTATGAGTGGAATCCTGCTGAGCAAGCAGAAGTTGAAGAAGGAGTTGTTGCCATCGATGCAAATGGAAATAAACTAGCTGATGGAGATACAGTCACTTTGATTAAGGACCTTAAAGTCAAAGGGGCTCCTAAAGACCTCAAACAAGGAACTCGTGTGAAAAACATCCGTATTGTTGAAGGTGACCACAACATTGACTGTAAGATTGATGGTTTTGGTGCTATGAAGCTTAAATCAGAATTTGTGAAGAAGATTTAATCATGATTAAAAATGAAAAAGTAATATTTTATAGTCGTATCTTTTTATTTATAGCAGCCTTTACCGGTGTATACTTGGAGATTACCAAGCGCGGTGGTTTAGGGATGTTGCTATACTACACAGTACTTTCTAACCTTTTGGTTGTACTTTTTACAGCTTATCTTTTGTTAAAGATGCGTGGTGGAGGTGATAGTTGGCAGAGTCCTGGTATTCTACGTCTCAAAGGTGGCGTCACTATGAGTATTATGATTACTTGTGTCATCTATCATTTCATGCTAGCTCCCTTGACGACAGATTTTTACCGTTTGGAAAATTTCCTTTGCCATTATATTGTCCCTCTCTGGTTTTTAGCAGATACAATTATTTTTGATAAGAGTCGTCAATATAAGTTAGTCGATCCCATGCTTTGGACTAGCCTTCCTTTGCTTTATATGATTTTTGCCCTCTTAAACGGTTTTGTTCTAAAGATGGATGTCCCTAATGCTAAGGATAGTCCCTTCCCTTATTTCTTTTTGAATGCTACCAAACATGGTTGGGGCTTTGTCTTTAAATGGGCAGCAACTATCTTTGTTGCCTACATGGTTTCAGGATATCTCTTTTATCTTGTGAAAAGTATTAAAAAATCTAAGAAATAAAAGTACCCAATATGGGTGCTTTTTTTGTGATAGAGATAATTGTACCCGGACAAATCAATTTATTTTATCTTGTTATGCAGTCTTTTATACCTTACAATAAAACTGTAGCTACCAATACAACTATTGAGGATGAAAAAAATGACTGAAAATCGTTATGAATTAAATAAGAATTTGGCACAGATGCTTAAGGGTGGCGTCATCATGGATGTTCAAAATCCTGAACAAGCAAGAATTGCAGAGGCTGCAGGTGCGGCAGCAATTATGGCTTTAGAACGAATCCCAGCTGATATTCGTGCAGCGGGTGGTGTCTCTCGCATGAGTGATCCAAAGATGATTAAGGAAATCCAAGAAGCAGTCAGCATTCCAGTTATGGCTAAGGTTCGAATTGGGCATTTTGTTGAAGCACAGATTTTAGAGGCCATCGAGATTGACTATATTGATGAGAGCGAAGTTCTATCTCCAGCTGACGATCGTTTCCATGTGGACAAGAAAGAATTTCAAGTTCCTTTTGTTTGTGGTGCTAAAGATCTAGGAGAAGCCTTGCGTCGTATTGCTGAAGGAGCTTCTATGATCCGTACAAAAGGGGAACCAGGAACAGGAGACATCGTTCAGGCGGTTCGTCATATGCGTATGATGAATCAAGAAATTCGCCGCATTCAAAACCTCCGTGAGGACGAGTTATATGTTGCTGCCAAAGAACTCCAAGTACCTGTAGAATTAGTTCAATATGTCCACGAACATGGGAAATTACCAGTTGTTAACTTTGCGGCTGGAGGGGTTGCAACACCAGCGGACGCTGCTCTTATGATGCAGCTAGGTGCAGAAGGTGTGTTTGTTGGCTCAGGGATTTTCAAATCAGGTGATCCTGTTAAACGTGCGGCAGCAATTGTCAAAGCTGTTACCAATTATCAGAATCCTCAAATTCTGGCTCAAATCTCTGAAGATTTAGGAGAAGCCATGGTTGGTATCAATGAGAATGAAATCCAAATTCTCATGGCGGAGCGAGGAAAATAGATGAAAATCGGAATCTTGGCCTTGCAAGGTGCCTTTGTAGAACACGAGAAAATGCTTGCTCAACTAGGAGTTGAAAGTATTGAACTGCGAAACCTAGAAGATTTTCAGCAACACCAGAGTGACCTGTCGGGGTTAGTCTTGCCAGGGGGAGAGTCTACAACTATGGGGAAACTGTTGCGAGATCAGCAGATGCTAATTCCTATAAGAGAGGCTATTCTCAATGGTTTACCAGTCTTTGGAACTTGTGCGGGTTTAATTTTGCTAGCAAAACAAATCACTTCTCAAGAGGAAAGCCATCTAGCGACCATGGATATTGTGGTAGAGCGCAATGCCTATGGACGTCAGCTAGGAAGCTTTTATACAGAAGCTGACTGCAAGGGCGTTGGTAAAATTCCAATGACCTTTATCCGTGGACCTATTATTAGTGAAGTTGGTAAGGGTGTTGATGTTCTAGCAGTAGTGAATCATCAAATCGTTGCGGCACAAGAAAAGAATATGCTGGTAACCTCCTTTCATCCTGAATTGACAAATGATCTTCGCCTGCATCAGTACTTTATGAATATGTGTAAATAAAAAAAGAGGTTGGGATTTTTCCCAACTTCTTTTTTACATGTAATAAACAATAGCGATATATTGGAGAGCAGAGGCTGCTAGGATAAAGAGATGCCAAATCATATGGAAGTATGGTTTCTTTTTAGCGTAGAATCCAGCGCCAACTGTATAGCAAAGGCCACCTGATACCATAAGACTCCAAAACATTGGACTTGTCTGACTGATGATTGCTGGTAAGATAGCCAATACAAGCCATCCCATGATGAGGTAAAGGATGAGGCTGAATTTTTCATTGACCTTCTTGGCAAAGATTTTATAAAGAATACCGAAAATAGTTGTCCCCCATTGGATAGCAATAATGAGATAACCAAACCAATTATTCATCAGGGTTAAAACCACTGGGGTATAAGAACCTGCAATGGCAACATAAATCATAGAATGGTCAATAATTCGTAACACATATTTATGAGTCGAACCATAAGCCATAGAATGATAAATAGATGATGATAAGAACATGAGAAAGAGGCTGATGACGAAGATGGAAACACCGATAGACGATAAGAAACCATGTACCTCATAACTATAGGTTGATGAAATAGGAAGTAGGATGAGCATGATAAATGCTCCTACAGCATGGGTGACACTGTTGGCAATTTCTTCTCCAAAACTAAGTCGTTTACTAAGTTTGAAACTAGTATTCATTTGTTTCCTCCTTTTCGGTTTCTGTATAGACTAGTGCAAGTGTTTGATGATAGAGTTTGACTGTTTGGCAGCTTGCCTGGATAATGGGATTAGCTGGATCAATATCTTCATTCATATAGTCCACAAAAGCATTGTAAAGTTCTTCTGAATTAGTGTCTGTGTGTAGGGTATTAAGGGTTTGAGCAATTTCTTGGATAGAAAAAACAGACTTGAGAGTGGTAATAGCAATCAATCGTGCGATTTGTTTGCGTTGATATTTTTTCTTTTCAGGTTTACTGATATAACCGTGTTTGACATAGTTGTTCACCATGGATGCTGTCAAACCTTTCTCCTTGTCAGGAGAAGCTGGAGGACAGATTTGATTGACATAGAGCAGAACTTGGTCCAGATAGAGATTGATACTTGGAATTTCTTCCCATTTTGGATAGGAAAAAGTGGTATTCATTTTCAACTCCTTTTTATCTAGTTTTAATAACTAGATTATAAAATATTAGAAATAATAAGTCAAGTTTCAAGTGCTTGTAGAAAGAAATAATTTATGCTATGATGAGAGAAAATAGTATGAAAAGAGGATGAATGATGGAGATTCGCTTAGCCTTTCCAAATGAAGTTGATGCAATTATGCAAGTGATTGAGGGAGCCAAGAAATATTTGGCAGAAGCTGGTAGCACTCAGTGGCAAAACGGCTACCCAGATGCAGATACCATTATTGAAGATATTATCTCTGGTCAAGCTTATGTAGCCCTAGACGAAGGGGACCTCTTAGCTTATGCAGCAGTGACTAAGAGCCCAGAAAAAGCTTATGAAGCAATTTATGATGGCAACTGGGAGGGAAATGAAGCAGAATACTTAGTATTTCATCGTATTGCTGTTGCTAGAGACGCGCAAGGTCAAGGTGTTGCTCAGACCTTTTTAGAAGGCTTGATTGAAGGCTTCGATTACCTAGATTTTCGTTCAGATACGCACGCTAAAAACATAGCCATGCAGCATATCTTTGGAAAACTTGGCTTCAAACAGGTTGGTAAAGTTCCAGTAGACGGGGAACGCTTGGCCTATCAAAAATTAAAATCAAATGCCTAAGAAGTATGTAAAGATGCTATACAAGTCACCGATTGGTCCCCTATCTCTGGTAGCAGATGACCACTATTTGTTTGGGATATGGATTGAAGAAGAGAGCGATTTTGAGAAGGGATTATCTGAAAATGATGTGACTGTTGTTGACAGTCATCCCATTTTAAATCAAATCACTTCCTATTTAGAGACTTATTTTAAGGGGCAAGATCAAGACTTATCTGAAATGCCTTTAGCTCCTGTCGGTAGTGACTTTGAAAAAAGAGTCTGGAACTACTTGAGAGGAATTCCTTTTGGTCAGACAGTTACTTATGGGCAAATAGCTAAGGACTTGCAGGTGGCTTCTGCTCAAGCAATCGGAGGAGCAGTAGGTCGCAATCCTTGGTCTATCCTTGTACCTTGTCACCGTGTGCTAGGTGCTGGAGGACGTCTGACAGGCTATGCTTGGGGACTCGAAAAGAAGGCTTGGCTCTTGAGGCATGAAGGTGCAAGTTATCAAGAAAATAAAAAATAGAAAGAGAAGAAAATGTTAGAATTTATCGAATATCCAAAATGTACAACTTGTAAAAAAGCTAAGAAAGAATTAGATCAACTCGGACTAGAATATAAAGACGTTCATATCGTTGAAGAGACTCCGAGTGAAAAGGTCATTTTAAACTGGCTCGAAACTTCGGGATTTGAATTGAAGCAATTTTTCAATACTAGTGGTATCAAATACCGTGAACTGGGTTTGAAAGATAAAGTTGGAACATTGTCAAACAAAGAAGCAGCCAAACTCTTGGCCAGTGATGGTATGCTGTTAAAACGTCCGATATTAGTTGAAAATGGTCTTGTAAAACAAATTGGCTATCGTAAATCATACAAGGACTTGGATTTGAATTAGTTTTTTTCTATCTCCTTGATAGATAATATATATAACCTCCCACTTTTAAAGTATGATAAACTAGAAGGTAGATGAAATCTGATATGCTCGTAGCAAATATTTTTAATTAGAGCATAAGTATGATAGAATGAATCATTATCTTGAGAGGATGTTTCTATGAATGTTACAACGATTTTAGCATCTGATTGGTATCAAAATTTGATGCAATATATTCCAGATGGCAAACTTTTTAGTTGGCGTTCTGTCTTTGATGGGATTCCAAGAATAGTACAGCAATTACCTACAACATTGATGTTAACGGTATTCGGTGCCTTTTTTGGTATCATGCTAGCCCTAATCTTTGCTATCGTTAAAATCAACCGAGTTAGATTTATATACCCATTACAAGCCTTTTTTGTTAGTTTCCTAAAAGGAACCCCAATTTTAGTTCAACTTATGTTGACCTATTACGGGATTCCATTAGCTCTGAAAGCCTTGAATCAACAATGGGGAACTTCTCTGAACATTAATGCTATTCCAGCAGCAACATTTGCGATTGTAGCATTTGCTTTTAACGAGGCGGCCTATGCTAGTGAAACCATCCGTGCAGCAATTCTTTCTGTAAATCCTGGTGAGATTGAAGCTGCCCGTAGTCTTGGAATGACACGCGCACAAGTTTACCGTCGTGTGATTATTCCAAATGCAGCCGTAGTTGCAACACCAACCTTGATTAACTCCTTGATTGGCTTGACCAAGGGGACTTCCCTAGCCTTCAGTGCAGGTGTTGTAGAAGTCTTTGCCCAAGCTCAGATTTTGGGTGGTGCAGACTATCGTTACTTTGAACGTTTTATCTCAGTTGCCCTTGTCTACTGGGTGGTAAATATCGTTATTGAAAATCTTGGCCGTTTCATTGAAAGAAAAATGGCTATTACAGCACCAGATAATGTTGAGACAGATGTGAAAGGAGAGCTTCGCTAATGATTAAAATTTCAAATTTAAGCAAATCCTTTTCAGGTCAAACCGTTTTAGACCATCTGAACTTAGATATTCAAAAAGGAGAAGTTGTTGCCTTAATTGGTTCTTCAGGAGCTGGGAAATCAACTTTTCTTCGTAGCCTAAACTATCTAGAAACTCCTGATAGTGGTTCTATTCAGATTGATGATTTCAAAGTTGATTTTTCTCAAATTACGCAAGAAGAAATTCTAACTCTTCGTCGTAAACTATCGATGGTTTTCCAACAGTTTAATTTATTTGAGCGTAGAACAGCGTTAGACAATGTTAAAGAAGGCTTGGTGGTAGTAAAAAAACTATCGGATGAAGAAGCGACTGAAATTGCTAAGGAAGAGCTAGCTAAGGTTGGGCTTTCTGATCGTGAACAGCATTATCCGCGTCACTTGTCAGGGGGGCAAAAACAACGGGTAGCTATAGCGCGTGCCCTAGCCATGAAACCAGACGTCTTACTCTTGGATGAACCAACTTCAGCACTGGACCCAGAATTGGTTGGTGAGGTAGAAAGATCGATTGCCAATGCTGCAAAATCAGGTCAAACCATGGTTTTGGTTAGTCATGATATGTCATTTGTTGCTCAAGTGGCTGATAAGGTTTTATTCTTGGATAAAGGAAAGATTATTGAATCTGGAACACCGGATGAGATTATCAACCATCCTAAAGAAGAACGAACAAAAGAGTTCTTTGCTAGTTACAAACGGACCTATATTTGATATAATAGAAGATAAGAAAAACTCAGTTGGCTAAGCTAACTGGGTTTGCTCTTTAAAAATAATAGAAATGAGAGAGAGCATGCTAGTTCAGCTATTTGCTTTGTATTTAGAGAGTTTGGTTTTGACGATTTTACTAGTCTTGGTTGTCTTAGGGATTTGGATTGGTTTAAGAGCTCTATCAGGTGTGGATAAAACTGCCAAGGAGCGTCAGGCTCACCTCTATGATATGATTATGATTGGAGTTCTAACAATTCCAGTATTGTCTTTTGCAACCATGAGCATCTTGTTGGTTCTCAAGGCGTAATAGTTGTCAAATAGGATTTCATCCGTTAGAATAATAATAGTTACAACAAGAAAGAAGGAAATAGAATGTACGATACGATTATTATCGGTGCAGGTCCTGCTGGGATGACTGCAGCCTTGTATGCAGCTCGCAGCAATCTCAAAGTAGCTTTGATTGAAGGTGGCCTTCCTGGCGGTCAGATGAACAACACTTCTGACATTGAAAACTATCCAGGTTATGCTAACATTAGTGGACCTGAGCTAGCAGAAAAGATGTTTGAACCTCTTGAAAATCTAGGTGTTGAACATCTCTATGGCTTTGTAAAAAATATTGAGAACCATGGTGATGTTAAGAAAGTAATAACAGACAATGAAGAATTTGGAACTCGCACAGTTATCGTAGCGACTGGTTCAAAACATCGCCTCTTAGGAGTTCCAGGAGAAGAAGAACTGAATAGTCGTGGAGTTTCCTACTGTGCGGTTTGTGATGGAGCCTTTTTCCGTGACCAAGATTTGTTGGTTGTAGGTGGTGGTGACTCAGCGGTTGAGGAAGCAATCTTCTTAACACAGTTTGCCAAAACTGTAACCATCGTTCACCGTCGAGATGAGCTTCGTGCTCAAAAAGTCTTGCAAGACCGCGCCTTTGCCAATGATAAAATCAACTTCATTTGGGATTCTGTTGTCAAAGAAATCAAGGGTGAAAACCGTGTGGAGTCAGTTGTCATTGAAAATGTTAAAACAAATCAAGTGACTGAACATGCCTTTGGAGGTGTCTTCATCTATGTTGGTTTAGATCCAGTTAGCGATTTTACAAAAGATTTACAAATCCAAGATGAGTCAGGTTGGATTGTGACAGATGACCACATGAAGACAAGTGTTGCAGGTGTCTTTGCAGTTGGAGATGTTCGTCAGAAAGACCTTCGCCAAGTTACAACAGCAGTTGGAGATGGTGCTATTGCAGGTCAAGAAGCCTATAAATATATTACTGAACACAGTTAAAAAGGCGGTGGGACAGAAATCGATAGACAAAGTCTCGATTTCGTAGTCCCAGCCCCGCGAGGATGATTAGGAGCTTTTTGGAGTCTAAAAGACGAACAAAAAGTTCAATCAGCTACCGCGTCAAAGTTTGATTGCTAATAAAAAGTGAGGTCGGGATCTTTTGTCCCAACCTCACTTTTTTATAATCGATTGCGGAAGACTTCGTACATAAGAATAGCAGCAGCAACGCTTGCATTGAGACTCTGTACATGTCCATTCATTGGAATAGTGATCATCTCGTCCACCTGCTTTTTGATGTTACTTGAGATACCTTTTCCTTCATTTCCGATAATAAGGGCGACCTTTCCGCTGGTGTTCCATTTATGGCAAGGAGTTCCATTCATATCAGTTCCAAAGGTCCAAAATCCTTCTTCTTTTAGCTTGTCCAAGGTTTGGCTGAGATTGGTAACGCGAGCAATGGGGACGTGCTCGATAGCACCTGTTGCTGTTTTTGCAACGACAGGAGTAACACCAACAGCTCGATGCTTGGGAATAATGATGCCTGAAACATTGGTTGCATCGGCTGTTCTTAGGATAGAACCTAGGTTATGAGGGTCAGTTAGTCCATCGAGGATTAATAGTAGTGGGTTTTCTTCTTGACGAGTCTGAGCAAGAATCTGCTCAAGTTCAGTGTAGGCAAATTCAGAAACACGTAGGACAAAACCTTGGTGGACAGCTCCTTCAGTCATTTCGGAAAGAGATTTTTTTGAAGTCCAAGAGATAGATACTTTCTTTTCAGTCGCCAGTTCCTTGACTTTTTCTACATTCTTACCTCGTAAATCATCCTGGAGATAAAGTTTATTTCCAGTATTTGCTAACAGTGCTTCGGTAACGGCGTGAACGCCATAGACAATATCATTTGTTTTCATGGCTCTATTATAACATAAAACCCCGTCTTTCAACGGGATTTTCTTTATTCCAGAATGAGTAAACCTTCTTTGACTGCGAAAGGATCCTTTTCATTGATACGATCATAAAACATAACACCATTTAAGTGGTCGATTTCATGTTGTACAACGATGGAGTTGTAGCCTTTTAGCTTGATGCGATGCTTTTCGCCATCTTTGTCAAAGTAGTCGACAGTTACTCGAGCATGGCGGATAACATAACCTGGGACAGCACGATCGACTGATAGGCAACCTTCTCCCTCTCCTAGAGCAGCGTCTTGGACTGAGTGTGAGACAATCTTAGGATTGTACATAACAGCTTGTAAGTCATAGGCTTCTTGAGGTGTTTCACCTTCCTCGGTGATATTAGGAACTAAAACAGCAATGATGCGTTTTGAGATATCTAATTGTGGTGCAGCAAGTCCGACTCCTCCACGTAGACCTAACTTTTCAGCCATAACTGGGTCTTGTGAATGTTTCAAAAATTGCATCATTTTCTCACCAAGGATGATATCTTGATCGCTCAATGGGAAATTGACTTCCTCGGCAACTGCACGTAGAGTTGGATTTCCCTCGCGGATAATATCTTTCATGTCAATTAAATGTGAAGCTTTTGTAATACGTTCTATAGCAGACATCTTCTCTCCTTCCTTCCATTACAATTCAATGATAACACAAAATAGTTGAGAAAGAAAGTCATAGAAGTTGCTAATAAAGGGAAATAGCTATTTGTCTGTGGTATAATAAGGTAAGGAGAATTGCATCAAAAAGCAAGGAGAAAAGATATGGAAAAACGTAGTAGAAGAAAAAAGCAATCAGGATTACCAGTTGTCAGAGAGTCTATCCAATTTTTCAAAAACTATCGACAGTGGAGTAATAAAACCTTTGTTTTTGTGTTGTTGATTGTTGTTGCGATTTCGATGGCTTTGACTTTATTAGCTCAAGGAATAAAGGGAGTTCCATTGTGGAATAGGAATGCACCTGCAGTGAGTCAGAATTCAGAATCTAAAGGTAAGAATTCCGTAACGGAAGAAGAAACGAGTGTTCGCATCATGGCAAATGGTGACCTCCTCTATCATATTCCGATCTATCGAACTGCCCTAAAGGAAGATGGGACTTATGATTTTCATGAAAACTTTGAGTATGTAAAACCTTGGCTCAAACAAGCAGACCTAGTTATTGGTGATTTTGAAGGAACCGTAAATAAAGACCACTATCTTGCAGGTTATCCTTTGTTTAATGCACCAGGAGAAGTCATGGATGCTATAAAGGATGCTGGTTACCAAGTGTTAGACTTGGCTCACAATCATATCTTAGATTCTCAGATTGAGGGAGTTTTTTCAACTGCTGATGCTATCGAAAAAGCTGGAATGACTCCAATCGGAGTTTACACCCACGAACCAAGAGATAAGGCGCCTATCGTCATCAAGGAAGTCAAGGGCATAAAAGTTGCTCTTCTAGCTTATTCTTATGGCTTTAACGGTATTGAAGAATACATTTCTAAAGAAGACTACGACAATCATCTTTCTGACCTTAACGAAGAGAAAATGAAGGCAGAAATTGAACGAGCTGAAAAAGAAGCAGATATAACGGTTGTTATGCCTCAGATGGGAATTGAGTATCAATTAGAACCAACAGAAGAGCAAAAGGAACTCTACCATAAAATGATCGATTGGGGGGCTGATATTATCTTCGGTGGACACCCTCACGTTGTTGAACCAGCTGAGACAGTTGAAAAAGACGGGGATAAGAAACTCATCATCTATTCTATGGGAAATTTCCTATCAAATCAGCGTATTGAAACCATGCAGGATGAGGAAAATGCCAAATGGACAGAACGTGGCGTTCTCATGGACGTGACTATTAAGAAAAAAGCAGGAAAGACTACGATTGAGACTGCTAAAGCCCATCCTAGCTGGGTTAATAGGACACCAAAAGGAACTTATTCTCCAGAAGGTTATCCACTCTATCTATACCAGACCTATATCTTAGATGATTTCATTGAGGGTGGGAAATATCGTAGCCAGTTAGATGATGAAACCAAGGAACGGATTGATACAGCCTACAAAGAAATGAATGAGCATGTAGGTTTGAAATGGTAGCAATGGAGAGCGAGAAGAAAAAGATGGACATTAGAGTAATTGCGACGGATATGGATGGAACCTTGTTGGATACAAAAGGACAACTAGAACTTCCTCGCCTAGAAAAAATTTTGGATAAGCTGGATCAACGTGGCATTCGTTTTGTCATTTCAACGGGAAATGAAGTTCATCGTATGAGACAATTACTGGGACATTTAGCAGAGAGAGTGGTTCTCGTAGTTGCTAACGGTGCTCGGATATTCGAGAACAATGAATTGATTCAAGCACAAACTTGGGATGATGCCATGGTTGATAGGGCTTTAGCTCATTTTAGAGGTAGGGAATGTCAGGATCAGTTTGTCGTAACTGCGATGAATGGTGGTTTTGTAAAGAAAGGTACTGTTTTTACAGAACTTGATAAATTTATGACTCCAGAGATGATTGAGAAGCTCTATCAACGAATGAACTTTGTTGATGAATTTGACTCCAGTCTCTTCGGTGGCGTTCTCAAGATGAGCATGGTAGTTGGTGAAGAGCGATTGGATTCGGTTTTACAAGAAGTTAATGATTTGTTTGATGGTCGTGTTCGAGCTGTTTCCAGCGGTTATGGCTGTATTGATATCTTACAAGATGGGATTCATAAAGCGTGGGGGCTAGTAGAATTGCTCAAACGTTGGAACTTAAAACCTGAACAAATCATGGCCTTCGGTGATAGTGAAAATGACATTGAAATGTTAGAGTTGGCCGGAATTTCATACGCTATGGAAAATGCAGAAGAGTCTGTTAAGAGAGTTGCGACAAAAGTAGCTCCAGCCAACAGTCAGGCAGGTGTTTACAAAGTTTTAGAGAACTGGCTAGAAAGAGGAGAATAACTTGGCAGTACAGCTATTAGAAAACTGGCTCTTAAAAGAGCAGGAAAAAATTCAAACCAAGTATCGTAAACTCAATCAGATTTCGGTAATTGAACCAGATATCATCTTTATCGGAGATTCTATTGTTGAGTATTATCCCTTGCAGGAATTGCTAGGAACAACAAAGACCATTGTGAATCGAGGTATTCGTGGTTATCAGACCGGACTTTTACTAGATAACCTTGATGCCCATCTTTATGGTGATGCAGTGGATCAAATTGTGCTTTTGATTGGGACCAATGATATTGGGAAAGATGTTCCAATGAGTCAAGCATTAACAAATCTTGAAAGTGTAATTCAAAGTATTTCTCGTGACTATCCGCTGTCACAGATTAAGCTAGTTTCTATTCTGCCAGTTCATCAAGGGGAAGAATACAAACAGACAGTTTATATTCGTACAAATGAGAAAATCAAGGTCTGGAACCAAGCCTATCAAGATCTAGCTTCTGCCTACATGCAGGTAGAATATGTATCTGTCTTTGAAGAGCTACTCGATCAGGAAGGGCAACTCAAATCAGACTATACAACAGATGGGCTTCACCTTAGCGTTTCTGGCTATCAGGCTCTATCAGAAACCTTGAAAACTAGACTTTTCTGAACATCTACTTGCATTTTTGCTTTTTTACCATAGATAGGGTATAATAGTTCTATTGTCTTTTGGGGTCGTTACGGATTCGACAGGCATTATGAGGCATATTTTGCGACTCGTGTGGCGACGTAAACGCTCAGTTAAATATAACTGCAAAAAATAACACTTCTTACGCTCTAGCTGCCTAAAAACCAGCAGGCGTGACCCGATTCGGATTGCTCGTGTCTGATGATAGGTCTTATTATTAGCGAGATACGATCAAACTTTGTCTAGCAGTTTGGTAAGAGATTTATAGGCTCGCAGTTCCTAGGCTTGAGTTATGTGTCGAGGAGCTGTTAAAACAATACATATCCTATGGTTGTAGACAAATATGTTAGCAGGTGTTTGGACGTGGGTTCGACTCCCACCGGCTCCATTAATAATTTACATTGTTTTGTAAATCTTTCTAAAACGTTGTTTTTACAACGTTTTTTGTTTTATTCTTTAGTATTCCTTGGTATTCTTTTATACAAAAAGGATACAATTTTCAGTTGTATCCTAAATATTAAATCAAGTCCTGAATTTTCTTAAGTTTTTATCATATTTTCTGTTATAATTAAGGTGCCTTAAGAAAAATATTAAGGTGCCTTAAGAAAAATATTAAGGTGCCTTAAGAAAAATAATGAAAAAACTAAATGTTTTTCATATAGTTTTCATTGTTTTAATAGTTTAAAGTCAATCTTATTTTTCTCTAATAGAAAATAATGAAAAAGTAGGTTTAGAAAGAGGTGAGTAGCTATGTCTTCTCATAAAAAAGTGTCACTCTCTGAGATTAATCAATCTATCGATACTCCAAATAACAATCATTTCTGGCAAAATTTAAAGGCCTTCTTGGGTCCAGGTGCCCTTGTGGCTGTAGGGTATATGGATCCAGGAAACTGGATAACCAGTGTGGTTGGAGGTGCATCCTATAAGTACAGTCTCTTATTTGTCATCTTGATTTCATCACTCATTGCTATGCAGCTTCAGCAGATGGCAGGAAAGCTTGGAATTGTAACTCAAATGGACTTGGCTCAAGCAACAGCTCGTCACTCACCAAAGTGGTTGCGTTATGGTTTATGGGTGATTTTGGAGTTGGCCTTGATGGCGACAGACCTGGCAGAAGTTCTAGGTTCAGCCATTGCTCTCAATCTTCTCTTTAAGATTCCGATTATGATAGCCATCCTTTTGACGGTTCTAGATGTCTTTCTCTTATTGCTTTTGATGAAATTTGGCTTTAAGAAGATAGAAGCTATTGTGACAACACTGATTTTAACGATTTTAGCAATCTTTACTTATCTGGTAGCTTTATCAAATCCAAGTTTCCAAGGAATCGTTGAAGGTTATCTGCCAAATGCAACCTTATTTGAGAGTCCTTTGCCAGGACATGAAAGTCAATTAACATTAGCCTTGGGGATTGTAGGTGCGACGGTTATGCCCCATAACCTCTATTTGCATTCTTCCTTATCTCAAACTCGGAAAATCAATCACAAGGACAAGGATGATGTTCGAAAAGCCGTGCGCTTTATGACCTGGGATTCAAATCTTCAACTGTCCTTGGCCTTTATCGTTAACTCCCTTCTATTAATCCTCGGGGCGGCCCTCTTTTTCGGCCATGCATCCGAGATTTCTGCCTTCTCTCAAATGTATAACGCCCTGCAGGATTCCACCATTGCAGGAGCTATAGCTAGCTCAACCTTATCAACCTTGTTTGCCTTGGCTTTATTAGCCAGTGGTCAAAATTCGACAATTACGGGTACCTTGACTGGACAAATCGTTATGGAAGGTTTCTTGCGTATGCGATTGCCTCAGTGGTTCATTCGTTTGGCAACTCGTCTCTTTGCCTTGTTGCCTGTCATGATTGTAGCGGTTGTGTTTGGTCATCAGGAAAAAACCTTGGATCAGTTATTGGTCTATTCGCAGGTCTTTCTTTCAATCGCTCTTCCGTTTTCAATCTTCCCTTTGATTTATCTAACTTCTAAGAAATCACTGATGGGCGAATTTACCAATGCTAAATGGAATACCATCCTTGGTTATATTGTTTCCATTATCTTAACAATTCTCAATGTGAAATTGTTATTTGATATTTTCTAAGAAATTCACCCGAGTTATAAAACAAACATATAAGAAAAAAGATACCCAAGATTTCTTGGGTATCTTTTTTAGAAAATAAACGGAAGACATGGGATTCGAACCCACGCACGCTTTAACACGCCTACCGCGTTTCCAACACGGCCTCTTAAGCCTCTTGAGTAATCTTCCACACTTACTAAAATAGTCTATCATAAAGGATTCATTCTTGCAAATAAATTTTTAGAAAAAGAAAATGATAGAAAGTGAAAGAAATTGACAAAAAATGCTTGACTTTGTTATTTTTTATGATAGAATGAATAATGTAATCGTTAACAGGAGGTAAACTAGTGCTAAAAAGTGAACGAAAACAGGTGATTTTAGAAGAATTGAAACAGCATAAAATCGTCTCACTTGAGAAATTAGTAGGTTTGTTAGATACTTCAGAATCAACAGTTAGACGTGATTTAGATGAATTGGAGTCCGAAAATAAACTTCGTCGAGTGCATGGAGGAGCAGAGTTGCCTCACTCCTTGCAAGAAGAAGAAACCATTCAAGAAAAATCTGTCAAAAACCTTCAAGAGAAAAAGTTGATTGCTCAAAAAGCATCTTCCCTCATCAAAGAAAAAGATGTTATCTTTGTAGATGCAGGAAGTACGACAGCCTTTCTCATTAAAGAATTGGAGCGAAAAGACATTACAGTGGTAACCAATTCCATTCACCATGCGGTTCAATTAGTGGATAAGCAAATCCCAACAGTCATTATCGGTGGTGGAGTCAAGATGACAACTGATGCCAGTATCGGAGGAGTAGCTCTCAATCAGATTAACCAACTGCACTTTGATCGTGCCTTTATTGGAATGAATGGTGTAGATGAAGGTTACTTTACAACTCCAGACATGGAGGAGGGAGCTGTTAAACGAGCTATTTTGGAAAATGCTAAACAGACATATGTTCTAGCAGATTCATCCAAGATTGGTCAGTCTTGTTTTGCTAAGGTAGCTCCTATAAAACGTGCTATTGTTATTACAAGTAAGGGTCAAGAGCTCTTGTCAGCTATCAAAGAGAAAACGGAGGTAATAGAAGTATGATTTATACAGTCACACTCAATCCATCTATAGACTACATTGTCCGTTTGGACAAAGTGGAAGTTGGTAGTGTCAATCGTATGGATAGTGATGATAAGTTTGCTGGTGGTAAAGGTATCAATGTTAGCCGTGTCTTGAAGCGTTTGGATATTCCAAATACAGCGACAGGTTTCATCGGAGGCTTTACTGGAAAATTTATCACAGATACTTTAGCTGAAGAACAAATAGAAACGCAATTTGTCCAAGTGGCAGAAGATACGCGTATCAATGTTAAGATTAAAGCCGACCAAGAAACAGAAATCAATGGGACAGGACCTAATGTTGAGCCCGAACAACTTGAAGAGTTAAAAGCCATTCTTTCAAATCTCACAGTAGAAGATACAGTAGTATTTGCTGGATCAAGTGCTAAAAACTTAGGCAATGTCATCTATAAGGATTTGATTGCCTTGACGCGTCAGACAGGCGCTCAAGTAGTCTGTGACTTTGAAGGTCAAACCTTGATTGATAGTTTGGATTATCAACCACTTTTGGTGAAACCAAATAATCATGAACTGGGAGCTATCTTTGGAGTCAAGCTTGAAAGCCTTGATGAAATAGAGAAATACGCTCGAGAATTGCTGGCTAAAGGTGCTCAAAACGTTATTATCTCTATGGCTGGTGATGGAGCCCTTCTGGTAACATCAGATGGAGCATACTTTGCTAAACCAATCAAGGGAACAGTGAAAAACTCAGTGGGGGCTGGTGACTCTATGGTTGCTGGATTTACGGGTGAGTTTGTCAAATCAAAAGATGCAGTAGAAGCCTTCAAGTGGGGAGTGGCTTGTGGAACAGCAACTACCTTCTCAGATGATTTAGCAACTGCAGCATTTATTAAAGAAACTTATGAAAAAGTTGAGGTAGAAAAAAGATGAAAATTCAAGATTTATTGAGAAAAGATGTCATGTTACTTGATTTGCAAGCAACTGAAAAAACAGCAGCTATCGAAGAAATGATTCATAGCTTGGTGGAGCATGGATACGTGACAGATTTTGAAACCTTTAAAGAAGGAATTTTAGCGCGTGAAGCTTTGACTTCTACAGGCTTGGGCGACGGTATCGCTATGCCACACAGCAAAAATGCTGCAGTTAAAGAAGC
Source organism: Streptococcus infantis (assembly GCF_019929665.1). GTDB lineage: Bacteria > Bacillota > Bacilli > Lactobacillales > Streptococcaceae > Streptococcus > Streptococcus infantis_H. Next base: position 235,243 of record NZ_JAHZPZ010000001.1, read on the forward strand.
AACTGTTCTCTTTGCTAAGTCAAACAAGGGTGTTGACTACGAAAGTTTAGACGGGCAAGCAACTGACCTCTTCTTTATGATTGCTGCTCCAGAAGGTGCCAATGATACTCACTTGGCTGCCTTGGCAGAATTGTCACAATATTTGATGAAAGACGGATTTGCTGATAAACTTCGTCAAGTAACATCAGCTGATCAAGTCATTGAACTCTTTGACCAAGCTTCAGAAAAAGCTCAAGAGCCAGTTCAAGCTCCTGCAGATGAATCTGGTGACTTTATCGTAGCAGTTACAGCTTGTACAACAGGAATTGCCCACACATACATGGCCCAAGAAGCTCTTCAAAAAGTGGCTGTGGAAATGGGTGTTGGTATCAAGGTTGAGACCAACGGAGCAAGTGGTGTTGGCAACAAATTAACAGCAGAAGATATCCGCAATGCCAAAGCTGTTATCATTGCTGCAGATAAAGCAGTTGAGATGGATCGTTTCGATGGTAAACCATTGGTAAACCGTCCGGTTGCAGATGGTATTCGTAAGACAGAAGAGTTGATCAACTTGGCTCTTTCTGGTAATGCTGAAGTATATCGTGCTGCGAATGGAGCGCAAGCTTCAACAGCATCTAATGAAAAACAAAGTCTAGGTGGTGCCTTCTACAAACACTTGATGAGTGGTGTATCACAAATGTTGCCATTCGTTATTGGTGGTGGTATCATGATTGCCCTCGCCTTCTTGATTGATGGTGCTTTGGGGGTTCCAAATGAGAGTCTTGGAAATCTTGGTTCTTACCATGAGCTAGCTTCTATGTTCATGAAAATCGGTGGGTCAGCCTTTGGTTTGATGTTGCCAGTATTTGCAGGATATGTTGCTTACTCAATTGCTGAAAAACCAGGTTTGGTAGCCGGTTTCGTAGCTGGTGCTATCGCTAAAGAAGGTTATGCCTTTGGTAAAATCCCTTACGCTCAGGGTGGTGAAGCAACTTCAGCCCTTGCAGGGGTATCATCAGGTTTCCTTGGAGCCCTCGTAGGTGGATTTATCGCAGGTGCCTTGGTGCTCTTGGTTAAGAAATACGTGAAGGTTCCTCGCTCACTTGAAGGTGCTAAATCAATCCTTCTCTTGCCACTTTTTGGAACAATCTTGACAGGCTTTGTCATGTTAGCTGTTAATATCCCAATGGCCGCAATTAATACTGGTATGAACAACTTCCTTGGTGGTCTTGAAGGTGGATCAGCTGTCCTTCTTGGAGTCGTTCTTGGAGGAATGATGGCTGTCGATATGGGTGGGCCTGTCAATAAAGCAGCCTACGTCTTTGGTACTGGTACTCTTGCAGCAACAGTGGCAACAGGTGGTTCAGTAGCCATGGCAGCAGTTATGGCTGGAGGAATGGTTCCACCACTTGCAATCTTTGTGGCAACACTTCTCTTCAAGAATAAATTTACCAAAGAAGAACGTAACTCTGGTTTGACGAACATCGTTATGGGCTTGTCATTCATCACTGAAGGTGCGATTCCATTTGGTGCAGCAGACCCAGCTCGTGCTATCCCAAGCTTCATCCTTGGTTCAGCGGTAGCAGGTGGACTCGTTGGTCTTGCAAATATCAAACTCATGGCTCCTCACGGAGGAATCTTCGTTATCGCCCTTACTTCAAATGCTCTTCTTTACCTTGTCTTTGTCTTGGTAGGAGCAATTGTCAGTGGTGTCGTTTACGGTTACCTTCGTAAACCACAAGCAGTGAAATAAGTCAAATATATTTAGGGAACTATATATCTGTTTACAACAACAAGATGTAGTACTTCAATAATATCGAAAAAGACGATTTCCGTTTGGAAATCGTCTTCTCATTATTTCAATAGTTCATATTCAAATAATTTACTTTCAAGCTCATTTTCGTAGTAATCTGCTAGCCTTGTTTTAAGCTCTTTTAGTTTGGTGTTAACTTTTTCATTGTTGAATATCTTTTTATCATTACTATCTTTGTATGATGTGTTTATCTCTAATTCAATTTGATAAGTGCCATAATTGTATTCCGGATTGTATTCTTGAGTATCTTTGACTAGTTCAAGTAATTCATCGAAGACACCTAACAACATTAAGTCCGCTCTATCAAGCTTCCCATACTTTTCTTGTTCGACCAATTCTTTACGGACTATAGAGTTCTCATCTAAGCACATCTCGTTATTGTAAAATTTCCCATCAGAACCATGGAAGCTTAAACAATGATTCTTTTGAGATATGCAAGTCCATAACGTAGATTTTCTAAGAAAATCTATATCCTTTTTATACAAATCTCCTTTGTCGGCAGTTGTATAGTAAATATCTCTTTCATACCAGTTTTTTTGAGGATACTGCTTGGCAACAAACAAAACTGTCTGCTCTGCATAATTAGTTGTTCTAACTTGACTACCTCGTCCATGATATATAGCAATTCTAGTCATTCGTATGTCCTGCGGAGTAATACCAAAACCACTGGCTTCTATAACCGCTAAAATATTATCATTATAAACAGGTTTCCCATAGCTTTTCAGTGGCACTTCTCTACCATCGTAGCCAGTAGCAATTTTAGACAATACATCTGTTTTTACCTTTTTAGAATAAAATTCTCCTAGCGTTTTGTATACTTTTCTTATAGTGACATGCTTCACATCTTTAAGAATAGCATCCTCAGGTACATCAATGACTGCAGCCCCTTTCCCAGTTCCCCACTTTTTGTCATCTTTCCAAATCTCTTTAGCTGGAACAGTTAAACTTTCTGTTATGGTATCAACTTCATTCTTCCATTGTGCGACTAAAACAGAACTTTCTTGTGCTTTAAAATTCCCTCTATTTGCTAAAAAACCATCAACGAAAATTTTTTTCATCAATCCTACAGACTTCCAATACTTTACTGGTGCAAATAGGATGTAATAATCATGTTCATTTCTCATAAAATACTTCTCAAACGACCAAACAAATTGATTGAGTAAATCTTTTGCATGACTACTATCCCCAGTAAATTCATCGGACATCAATTTTCTTATATAGCTGTATTTATCTTTAGATTTAACATTTCCTTCTTGAGCACGGGCTAACTCGCTAGAATAAGGGGGATTTTCGAAACCAATAATCGCAACATTTTTGTCATCTATGACTTCTTGTAATGTATTATGTTTTCCATCTGTTTCCATTGGAATTGATAAAAACTCTTCTGATAAAGCATCTCCACCTGTTACTAAGTTCCCTTTGTTTGCTTGTACCAATGAAAGTGGTGGTATGATAGCCCGTACCTTCCCAATATATTTGTTATACAAAACAAGCCATTCTTTTATTTCATAAGTATTCAAGATGACATGGCTTAACTCTTCTTCAGTTAAATAATGCTCTAATGCTCCTGTACCAGCACATCTATCCAAAATAACATAGTCCATACCTTTAGGAAGACTGCTAATAGCTTGATGAACAAGTTTAGTTGCTTCTTTAACATAGGGTAGTGGTGTATAAAACGCTCCTAAATCTTTTCTATTTGCAGGGTCATTTAATGCGTCCATTACGGTGTCAAAATCGCTTTCGTCTCCACACCAAGGTAAGATATAGTTTTCGACTATTGAATTAGATGGTTGTTTGAGCATCTCAAACATTTGAGATTTAGTTGTTGTTTTATCGTGACGGTATATGTAGTTCGCCCACCCTAAAATGTTTGGAAAATCAATTTCAAATTTTTGATACTCGTCTATTTGGAATAATTCAAGCAATTCATGATTTTTAGGGCTTTTTGGTTGAAGAACGTCAAATTCAATTACTTTTTCAGGGTTAGTAGCATCTTTTAAAGTCTTCTGATTTACATTTTTTGATGCACTATTCGTATAATTTTGTAAAATTTCTAAACGATATTTAGTTGCATCATAAACACTTGCACGATTTTTATTTATATCAACTAAAACGATTTTGCTTGGTATAGGAATACCACCTTTAATCCTTAATTTAGACAGATAGTGGATAGCTTGAGTAAGCACAGCATTAAGATCAGCAATGCTATTTTTAAATTCAAACAGAGCTCCGTTAACGATACCATCAGTATTTTCGATTAAAATATCCTTTTCGTCAAAACCGAAACTTCTCCAGAAAAATAAATTGTCAGCTCTTTCATTTCCAGATTGCCAACTTCTATCAATAGCTAGAGGCGTCATTTTACACCTCCAACAATCAACCCATATAGTTGAGGAACAGCAGAAAAGACTTCTCCACAAAAACGTGAAAAAGCCTGTTTTAGTGCTTGACAAAAAACACGTCCGATTACATAATCAGCGTGAGCTGTGAGCTGTGAGCTGTGAGCTGTGAGCTGTGAGCTGTGAGCTGTGAGCTGTGAGCTGTGAGCTGTGAGCTGTGATTGCGTTCATACCAATCATTCCTTTACTTTTTGATAGTTTTATTATATCAAAATTTTAAAATTTTGCATATCTTCTTTTTCTGATGAACAGTCAGCTGGATCATAAAGGCTATCAAAAAGATGTTCTGAAATTGCTTAGAGAGGGAAACTATGGATAAGAAAATTTTTTTTGAATCTCTTAATACATAACTACTCAAGGAGGATATTGATCTTTTTAGAAATGGCGGTGAAATATGATATAATAGAAGCATGGCAAACAAGAATACAACTAAAACAAGACGAAGACCGTCTAAAGCAGAATTGGAAAGAAAACAAGCGATTCAACGAATGCTGATTTCCTTAGCTTTGGCTATCTGTTTAATTTTTGCAGCCCTCAAATGGGGAGCTGTCGGAATCACTGTTTATAACCTGATTCGCTTACTCGTAGGGAGTTTGGCATACTTAGCTATTTTCTCTCTCTTGATTTATCTATTCTTCTTTAAATGGATTCATAAACAAGAAGGCTTGTTAGCAGGTTTCTTCTTTATTTTTGCAGGCTTGCTCCTCATCTTTCAAGCTTATCTTGTCTGGAAGCTTAGCATGGCAAATGCTGTTTTTCAAGGAACGATTGGACAAATCTTTAAAGATTTAACCAGTTTTCAAGTAAGCGGTTTTGCAGGGGGAGGCTTGTTAGGGGTAGGTCTCTACATTCCGGTAGCCTTTTTGTTCTCAAACATCGGTACCTATTTCATCGGGGCAATCTTAATCCTAATCGGAGCTCTTTTAATGAGTCCATGGTCTATCTATGATATTGCTGATTTTCTTTCAGCTCGATTTGCTATCTGGATGGAGCGCCGTGAACAGAAAAAACAAGAGCGTTTTATCAAGCGTGAAGAGGAAAAGGCACGAAGAGAAGCAGAAGAGCAAGCAAGACTTGAAAAAGAAAGAGAAGAGCAGGCTTTGCTTGACATGCAGCCTGTAGATATGGAAACTGGAGAAATCTTATCAGACCAACCACTGCAAGAATTTCCTCCACTTCCAGAGGAGGAATGGATAGAACCTGAGATTATTCTCCCGCAAGCTGATTTTGATTACCCTGAAGAAGGAGACTATCCAGAGGAAGAAGTTTTTTCTGAAGATGATGATGACGAGGAGGTTGAAGTAGATTTTTCTGCTAAAAAGGCTTTGGAGTATAAGCTCCCAAGCTTGCAACTCTTTGCGCCAGACAAACCAAAAGACCAGTCTAAAGAAAAGAAAATCGTTCGAGAAAATATTAAAATTTTGGAAGAGACCTTCGCAAGTTTTGGTATTAAAGTGACTGTAGAAAGAGCAGAAATCGGTCCGTCGGTGACCAAGTATGAGGTTAAACCTGCAGTTGGTGTCCGTGTTAACCGTATTTCAAATCTAGCAGATGATTTGGCTTTGGCTTTGGCTGCTAAAGATGTCCGTATCGAAGCACCTATTCCTGGGAAATCCTTGGTAGGTATCGAAGTTCCTAACTCGGAAATTGCAACTGTATCCTTCCGTGAGCTTTGGGAACAATCTCAAACAAAACCTGAAAATCTTTTAGAAATTCCTCTTGGGAAGGCCGTTAACGGAACAGCTCGTAGTTTTGATTTGGCAAAAATGCCTCACTTGCTAGTGGCCGGTTCTACAGGTTCTGGTAAATCCGTTGCAGTTAATGGTATTATAGCAAGTATTCTGATGAAGGCTCGCCCGGACCAAGTCAAATTTATGATGGTGGACCCTAAGATGGTTGAGCTATCCGTATACAACGATATCCCTCATCTCTTGATTCCAGTTGTAACAAATCCTCGCAAAGCAAGTAAAGCTCTTCAAAAAGTCGTAGATGAAATGGAAAACCGCTACGAACTATTTGCTAAGGTTGGTGTTCGAAATATTGCCGGTTTCAATGCTAAAGTTGAGGAATTCAACGCTCAATCAGAGTACAAACAAGTACCTCTACCTTTAATCGTCGTGATTGTGGATGAGTTGGCTGACCTCATGATGGTTGCTAGCAAGGAAGTAGAAGATGCCATTATCCGACTTGGACAGAAGGCGCGTGCGGCTGGTATTCATATGATTCTTGCAACCCAGCGTCCTTCAGTGGATGTTATTTCTGGTTTGATTAAGGCAAATGTGCCATCACGTGTAGCATTCGCGGTTTCTTCAGGAACAGATTCACGTACGATTTTGGATGAAAATGGTGCTGAGAAATTGCTTGGTCGAGGGGATATGCTCTTTAAACCAATTGATGAAAACCATCCTGTTCGTCTCCAAGGTTCCTTTATCTCAGATGATGATGTGGAACGCATCGTAAACTTCATTAAGGCTCAAGCTGATGCAGATTATGATGAAAGCTTTGACCCAGGAGAAGTATCTGAGACAGAAGGTGAGTTTGGTTCTGGAGAAGATGGTGGAGATCCACTTTTCGAAGAAGCCAAGGCTTTGGTTATTGAAACTCAAAAAGCAAGTGCATCCATGATTCAGCGCCGTCTATCGGTTGGATTTAACCGAGCCACTCGATTGATGGAAGAATTAGAGATGGCTGGAGTTATTGGTCCTGCTGAAGGGACAAAACCTCGAAAAGTCTTACAACAATAATTGTTTGAAAATAGAATAAAAATTCAAGAAATTACCTTTCGAAAATGGGGATAATCTACTCTAATTTTTCGAAGGTGATTTCTTTTTTTATGCCTATGATTATAGGTGTTCTTGTAGTAAAAAGACTTTCAGTCTGGTTCGGAATTTAGATTTTACTTTTACTAATTTTAACTAATATAGTATTGATTTTTAAACCGGTTTTTGATATATTAAAATGGTATAAGAAATATTTATATGTTTAAAAAATAAGCGAAAATAATGAAGGGGGTTATTTTTTTAAGACAAAATGCAAACGCTTACTTTTTAAGCAGAAAGGAATAAAAAATAATGGATAAAAGATTATTTGAAAAACGTTGTAAATATAGTATTCGGAAATTTTCATTAGGTGTTGCTTCTGTTGTCATTGGTGCAACATTCTTTGGAACAAGTACTGTTTTAGCAGATACAGCGCAAACTGGTTCTACTGCAAATATGCCAGCTGATTTAGCAGCAGCTCTGGCAAATGCAAAAGATGATAATGGACATGATTTTGAAGCACCAAAACCTGGAGAAGACCAAGGTTCTCCTGAAGTTACCGAAGGACCAAAAACTGAGGAAGAATTACTAGAGAAAGAAAAAGAAGTTGCAGTAAGTTCAGCAACTGAAAATGAACTTCCAAAAGATTTGCGTGAAAAACTCGATAAGGCTGAAGATAGTGGACATTCTGCTTCAAAAGAAGATTTAGAAAAAGAAAATAAAAGTTTAGTTCCAGAAGATGTCGCTAAAACAAAAAACGGTGAATTGAACTACGGTGCGACTGTTGAAATTAAGAGCGAAGCTGGTATTGGTAGTGGGGTTGTTATCGGAGAAAATCTTGTCTTATCAGTATCTCATAACTTTATCAAGGATGTTCCGGATGGCAACAATCGTAAGGTAGCAGACAACATCGAAAGTGATAAGGATGTGTATACAGTTTCTTATGAAGGTGCACCAGACGTTAAGTTTAGTAAAAATGATGTAAAACACTGGGATCGTGAAGGTTTTCTAAAAGGTTATAAAAATGACTTAGCCATTGTCAAACTTCGCAAACCTCTTGCAAATGCTCCAGTTGAAGTTTTAGATAAACCATCTACCATTAAGGTAGGAGATAAGGTACACGTCTTTGGTTATCCAAAAGGAAAGCTCGATCCAATTCTGAATACAACTGTCGAAGCTATTAACAATCATGGCGAAGGCGTTCGTGGAATTAGCTACCAAGGAAGTGAACCTGGTGCCAGTGGTGGCGGAATCTTTGATGAAAATGGAAAATTAATTGGTATTCACCAAAACGGTGTATCTGGTAAACGTAGTGGTGGTATCCTCTTCTCACCTGCACAGTTAGAATGGATTCAAAACTATATCAAAGGTATTGAAACAACTAAACCAGCGGGTCTAGATGCACTTGATAAACAAGTTGAAGATAAAGAAGAAAAACCAAAAGAGGATAAACCTCAAGAAGAAAAACCAGCTGACAATAAGCCTGCAGAAAACAAACCAGCGGAAAACAAACCGGCTGAAGCAGCAACGGGAGAAACTAGTGACGCTACTGCCGAAGTGAAAAAAGAGTGGGACTCAGTAAGCCGTGTGAAAGGGAATGTTGAAGTCGTTGAAGAAGGCGGAGTACGCTACAACAAATTAACTTCAACAACGGCTAACGACAATGGAGCGAACGAAGCTTTATTTGAAAAAGCTGGATTACAGGCGGATGCGGAAGGAAATGTAAGCGTCGACTTAACGTTCAAGGCAAACACTCCTCCAGCTGAAACACGCTTTGGGGTATATCTAAAATATAAAGATAATGATAACAACATCTTTGTTGGGTATGACAAGGGCGGTTGGTTCTGGCAATACAAAGGACCAAATGTAAACACTTGGTATAGTAAGACTCGTGTAGAAGCACCAAATGTAGGTGAAGAAAACCACCTATCTATCGTTTACAAAAAAGACGGTCAATTAAATGCTACAAATAATGGACAAAATTTATTTAGCACAGAAGTTGTTCCAGAAGCTGTCAAGAACGCTTTAGCTGATGTGAATAAAGTTTACCTCAAAGCTGGTACTTACGGTACAGAATTATCTTCTGTATCGATCAAAGCGGATAACCAAGAAAACATTAAACCAGAAGAAGAAACTCCAGCTGTGGATGATGGGTTACGTCGCAATGACCAAGATGTTCACTATGAAACTTTACAATCAGAACAATTAAAAGCGATTATCGACACAGCGTTTCCACGTGTTAAAGAATATGAATTAGATGGAAAAACGTTAACAGGTCAAGTTCAAAAATTAGATAAAATGTCAATCAACGGTGTATTAGTCACTCCAGAAGTTCAATACCGTAAGATTGATGACACTACTGCAGAATATGTAATGAAAGTAAGAAACGATGATGAATTCATCAACGCTGAAATCACTGTAAAATTACAATTAGTCGGCAACGAAATGCACTTCGATGTGACAAAAGTAGTGAACAAAAACAATGTCGAAATGGGTAAACCAGTCGACAATGTTCGCAAATTAATCCAAACCATTGAATTCCCAGGAAACACACTTGTTTCTGTTGGTTCTAACAAACAAGGTGCAAAATTCGACGGAGCTCAAATGTCTACAAACACACATAACCGTGGAGACTATCATTTAGACTTGAAAGAAGGCAAGATGAATGAATATGCTTACGGCTTCATGTATGGATTTGTTTCTTCTAATGAATTAGCAGCATCTGTTTGGAGTAACTCTCAATTTACTTATAGAGGAAATGACTTTGCACGTTTAACAACAGCGTTAGAACGTGTTGAAGGCGTAAACTACTTAGGTATCCAAAGCTCACCTTACTGGTACCAACGTGCTTATAAGAACTTAGTATTCCCAGAATACACATTAGAATTACCAAGTTCTAAAGTAGTCATCACAAAAGACTTAAACAAAGATAATGTGGTGGACTGGCAAGATGGTGCGATTGCATATCGTAATATCATGAACAATCCTAAAGGGGCAGAATCTGTTCCAGATTTAGTAGCGTATCGTATTGCGATGAACTTCGCATCTCAAGCGCAAAACCCATTCTTAATGACATTAGATGGTATTAAGAAGATTAACTTACACACAGATGGTTTAGGACAATCAATCCTACTTAAAGGATATGGTAGTGAAGGTCACGACTCAGGTCACTTAAACTATGCGGATATCGGTAAGAGAATCGGTGGCGTTGAAGACTTCAAGAAATTATTAGCAAAATCAAAAGAATATGGAGCTAAAATCGGTATTCACGTTAATGCTTCTGAAACATATCCTGAATCTAAATACTTCAGCGAAGCGATTTTACGTAGAAACTCTGACGGGACATATATGTACGGTTGGAACTGGTTAGACCAAGGTATCAACATCGATGCAGAATATGACTTAGCTCATGGACGTTTGGATCGTTGGAAAGAGTTAAGAGAAAAACTAGGTGCTGACTTAGACTTCATCTATGTGGACGTTTGGGGTAACGGACAATCAGGAGATAACACTGCTTGGCCAACTCACGTACTTGCTAAAGAATTAAACTCTCAAGGCTGGCGTATGGCTATCGAGTGGGGCTTCGGTGCGGAATATGACTCAACATTCCAACACTGGGCAGCTGACTTAACTTACGGTGGATATTCACTGAAGGGTATTAACTCAAACATCACTCGATTCATTCGTAACCACCAAAAAGACTCATGGGTGGGTGACTATCCAAGTTACGGTGGTGCCGCTAACTATCCATTACTTGGTGGATATAACATGAAAGACTTCGAAGGATGGCAAGGCCGAAGCGACTACGAAGGATATATTCGTAACCTCTTCGAAAACAACATCATGACGAAGTACTTCCAACACTACAAAGTTTCTAAATGGGTGAACGGTGACCCAGTTGCGATGAGCGACAACGGTCAAAACTACAAGTGGACTCCAGAGATGGAAGTACATTTAACAAATGACAATGGGGACGAAGTGAAAATTGTTCGTCAATCAAACGACCCTAATAGCCCAGATTACCGTAAACGTGTCACAACATTAAACGGTCGTGTCATCGAAAATGGTAGAAGCTACTTAGTACCATGGAACTGGGATGAAAATGGTAAAGCTTTAACAGGCGACAAAGAAAAGATGTACTTCTACACAACTGAAGGTGGAACAACTGAATGGACTCTTCCAGAAGATTGGACTGGAGATAAAGTATACCTTTACCGTTTAACAGACCAAGGTAAGAAAGATGTTGTAGAATTAACAGTCGGCGCAGACCGTAAGATTCAAATTACTGGAGATGCGAACCAACCATATGTACTTTACAAAGCTCCTCAAGGCAAAAAGACAATGGTATGGAGTGAAGGTCTACACATCTATGACCAAGGATTCAACAGCGGAACATTAGATCATTGGGAAAAAACGGGTGACAGCGAACACGCTGAAATCGTGAAATCTCAAGGGGCTAACGAAATGTTACGTATTCAAGGAAACACTGAACGTGTGACATTGAAACAACGCTTAACAGACTTGAAACCAAATACAAGATATGCTGTTTATGTAGGTGTAGATAACCGAAGTGATGCACGTGCAGATATCACAATCCGTGTAGGCGACAAAGTGATTTCTAACTACACTAACAAATCAATCGCGAAGAACTATGTACAAGCACATGCGCATAACACACTTTCGAAGAACGCGACAGTGGACAATACAAGTTACTTCCAAAACATGTATGTATACTTCACAACCGGCGAAGATGTTTCTAACGTGACATTAGAACTTGGACGTGATGCGGATGCAGCAGCAACTTACTTCGATGAAATTCGTGTATTTGAAAATCAATCTGTAATGTACAACGAAAAACACGATACAGGAAATGGTAAATTCAAACAAGACTTTGAAGAAGTGCCTCAAGGTATCTTCCCATTCGTAGTCGGCGATGTTGAAGGCGTACAAGATAACCGTACTCACTTATCTGAGAAACACGAACCATATACTCAACGTGGATGGAATGGTAAGAAAGTCAACGATGTTATCGAAGGCAATTGGTCATTGAAGACGAACGGTTTATCAGGTTATGACAAACTCGTTTACCAAACAATTCCACAAAACTTCCGCTTCGAAGAAGGTAAGACTTATAAAGTAACCTTCGAGTATGAAGCAGGTTCAAATGGAGCATACTCATTCGTTATCGGTAATGGCGAAAATTCTCGTCGTAGCAAATTAACGAAATACGACTTAGAAAACACTTGGGAAAAATCATCAACTCCTAAGAAAGTAAGCTTCTATGTTACTGGTGAAAAAGGTGGAAACACTTGGATTGGTATTTACTCAAATGCGCGTGGTGCCGATACTAAAGGAGATACAGATAACAACGAAATCAACTTCAAAGGTTATAAAGACTTTATGTTAGATAACCTTGAAATTGAAGAAATTAAGTTAACTGGTAAGATGATCATCGATGAAGCATACGAAAAGAATACTCCAATCGTAAATGGCAACTACAAACAAGATTCATTAAATGCATATAAAGACGCTGTAGCAGCTTTATTAGAAGCAGACGATGATATTAGTGTGGATGACGCTAAAGCTCTTGTAGAACGCGTTAACGAGGCTAAAGAAAAACTTGCGGTGAAACGTAGCGCTCCAGATTGGGATGATATTCATGATCTTGATGCTCCTTATGAAGAAGCAGATAATGTATGGTATGCATTTGATGGAAATACAAATACTTTATGGCATACACCTTATGGAGTGAATAGCTTAGGAAAACCATTAACAGTAGAGTTCAATAATCCGATGGAATCAACTCGCTTTGAATATGTTCCTCGCCCTTCAGGTCCAAACGGACGTGTGATGAGCGGTAGCCTTACAGTGATTGATGAAAAAGGACAAGAACATAACTTTAGCTTTACTGGATGGGAAAATAATGCGAAAACAAAAGTGATTAACTTCGATGCTCCAATCAAAGTGAAGAAAGCAATCTTTACTGGTAACGAAACATACGGTGATCCTGGACATATTTCAGCAGCGGAATTACGCTTCGTCCTTCCAGTTGAAGAGGATAAACCATTAGATGAAGCTGCATACAATGCTGAAGTAGAACGTGTTCGTAAGATCGATCGTCAAGATGCGAAAGAATACTTGGCGGCTGTTGAAGCTTACAAGAATGGTCTTGCAGAACATAACTTATTAACTCCAAACGGACTTAATAAATTGGTAGAAGGCTTGAAAGAAATTAAAGAAACTGAAGAGCCAACTCCAGATCCGAAACCAACTCCAGATCCAGAGCCAACTCCAGATCCGAAACCAACTCCAGATCCGAAACCAACTCCAGATCCAGAGCCAACTCCAGATCCGAAACCAACTCCAGATCCGAAACCAACTCCAGATCCAGAGCCGACTCCAGATCCAGAACCAACTCCAGATCCGAAACCAACTCCAGATCCGAAACCAACCCCAGATCCAGAGCCAACTCCAGATCCAAAACCAACCCCAGATCCAGAGCCAACTCCAGATCCGAAACCAACTCCAGATCCGAAACCAACTCCAGATCCGAAACCAACTCCAGATCCAGAACCAACTCCAGAACCTGAAGTTCTTTCAAGTAAGGGAGAACAGCAACCACCAGTGGTTGAAATTCCTGAATTTACAGGTGGAGTTAATGCTGCAGAAGCGGCTGTTTATGACATTCCAGAGTTCAAGGGTGGCGTTAATTGGGTTGAAGCAGCTAAGAATGATGTTCCAGAGTTCAAGGGTGGAGCTAATTGGGTTGAAGCAGCTAAGAATGATGTTCCAGAGTTCAAAGGTGGCGTTAATTGGGTTGAAGCAGCTAAGAATGATGTTCCTGAGTATAAAGAAACATTAGGTGCAGAAGACAATCAGACAAGTCCAGTTGCAGAAGAACTTGATCAGAAACCAGCTCTTACACCAACACCTGCTATGCAAGCGGCACAAAAAGAAACAGAACAGCCTAAACTTCCTGAAACAGGTGAAGGCACAACTGAACACCTCTTCCTAGCTGGTCTTACATTAGCAATGTCTGCTCTATTTCTTCAAAAAAGAAAAGAAGATTAAAATATAATTGAGTTTTATACTATGAAAACTCAAACTCCTAACTTATTGTAATGGAGAAAACCAAACACCTAGAGAGGACCTCTTGGTCCTCCCTTTTTAAAAGGGAAATGAGAACGCTTACCCAATTTAAGCGTTGGAAAGGAAATAAAGAAAATGGGAAAACATTTTTTTGAGAGACGGTGTCATTACAGTATACGTAAGTTTGCAATAGGCGCTGCTTCTGTCATGATTGGTGCAAGCATTTTTGGTGCTGGTATGGTTCAAGCAGCAGAAACAGAAGGGCCTGCAGAGACAGAAGGCACGGTGACACAGGTTCAGCCCCTGGATAAGTTACCAGCGGATATAGCAGCAGCTATTGAAAAAGCTGAATCAGCAAAACCAACTGATCCTACTGAAACGAATCCGACTGATGCGGAAGCTCAGCCTAAAAATACTGGAGAAGCAACACCAAAACCAGCTGAAACTCCAGTTCCTAAGGAAGAAGCAACACCAAAACCAGCTGAAACTCCAAAAGAAGAAGCAGCACCAGTAGCTAAACCAGCAGAAAAGCCAGTTACTAAAGATTTGGTTGAAACTCCAGATGTCAATCATTTGGAAAAGGCTACTGCGACAGCATCAAACCATGAAGCGAACACACCATTTACTGCTGAGAAGGCGATTGATGGAAATCCAGATACTCGTTGGGCAACTGACCGTGATGTTGTGAAACCAACAATCGAATTTAAGCTTGAAAAGACAACCTTAATCAAGCATGTGGAAATTGATTGGGATCGTCGTGTTCGTGGCGAGCAAAATGATCCAAACATCAAATCTTGGAATCTCTATTATGCAGGTCAAGACGAAGTAAATGGATCAGGTCCTGGAGAATGGAAGTTGGCTCATCAACGAACAGGGACTCCGGTTCTAGATGAAAAAGTTGACTTAAAAGAAGCCGTTCAAGCTAAGTATCTTAAACTTGAAATTACAGATTATCAAGCCGGTACTATGCAATGGAAAAATGTGGGTATTCAAGAAATTCGTGCCTACTCAAATATTCCAGACACCAGCAAACCAACAGATATTCGTCAAGTTACAGAAATAGCGGTTGCTGAAGACGGAAAATCACTTGTATTACCTAAATTACCTGGTCAAGTTAGCTTGATTGGAAGCAATAAGCAAGGTGTTATCGACCTAAATAATAAAATCTACACACCGCTGACAGAACAACATGTCAAAGTGATGGTCCAACAAACCAATGATAACCATACCTTCACAAAAGAATTTGAAGTTGTCATTAAAGGCTTGCATGCTGATGAAGGTGTTGGGACCAAACCTGCAGTTGCTCCAGCAGTTCAACAATGGTACGGCACTGAAGGTAAAACTTCTATTACTTCAGAAACTGTCATTTCCGTTGGGAATTCTGGGTTTGACAAGGAAGCTAAGTTCTACCAAACTGACCTTGAAAATCGTGGTTTGGAAGTCGCAACCGGTGGTCAAGAAGCGCAAAACCGTATTGAGTTTAAAAAGGTTGAAGACAAGGGTTATGGTAAAGAAGGCTATGGTATCACCATTAAAGATGGAGTTATCACTGTAGAAGCTGCGACCAATGCAGGAGCATTTTATGCTACACGTACCCTCCTTCAGTTGGGAGAAAATGACTTGCAAAACGGAGAAATCCGTGATTACCCAAGCTTTAGTCACCGTGGCTTTATGCTAGATACAGGTCGTAAGTTTATCCCTTATGATACGCTTGTAGATATCATGCTCAACATGGCCTACTACAAGATGAACGATCTTCAATTGCACTTGAACGACAACTATATCTTCCTCGATAAACACGTGGAAGGTAAACATCTCAGCCAACAAGAAGAATTGGATTATGTTCTTAAAAATGCCAAGACAGGCTTCCGTGTAGAAACTGATGTTGTCGGTGAAAATGGTGAAAAATTAACATCTGACGAGCATTATACCAAGGAAGAAATGCAAGAAATTATCAAGTTAGCTAAAGCTTTGCATATCAACCTTGTTCCTGAAATTGATACACCAGGCCACGCCCTTTCATTTGTTAAGGTCCGTCCAGACTTGATGTACAAGGGTCAACTTAGTGCGAGAAAACACAATGTAGAACGTGTAGCAATGCTCGACTTGGATAACAAGTACGAAGAAACGCTGGCTTTTGTTAAATCAGTCTATGATAAATTACTCGATGGTGAAGACGCACCACTTCGTGGCGTTTCAACAGTTCATATCGGTACAGATGAGTACTATGGAAGTCCTGAAAGTTATCGTCGTTATGTCAATGATATGATTCAGTACATCAAAGGTAAGGGCTTAACACCACGTATTTGGGGTTCACTCTCTGCCAAACAAGGAACTACGCCAGTGGATTGGAAAGATGTAGAAGTGGATATCTGGAGTATCCACTGGCAACGTCCACAGGCAGCAATTGCTCAGGGTGCCAAGATTATCAATATCACAGATATTCCAACCTACAGTGTTCCAAGTGGAAGCAATAGTCAAGGTGGTTATGGGGATTATGCAAACTATGAAACTCAATACAACCGCTGGACACCAAATGACTTCTCAACTGGTGGAGGACCACGCTTAGAAGCATCTAATCCAAATATCCTTGGTGGTGGTCATGCAGTCTGGAATGACAACATTGACTTACATGAAACTGGACTGACATCTTTTGATATCTTTAAACGCTTCTTCAAGAGTATGCAATCAACTGCAGAACGCACTTGGGGTTCAGATCGTGCAGCTAAGACCTATGCAGACCGTATCCAACCAACAAGTGTTTATGCACCACGTTCAAACCCAGAAAAGACAATAGAAGATAGCGACCTATTCACCATTAAACCAGAAACGATCAAGGAATATCTTGCTAAGAATGTGAAGAAAACAGAAGCAGGTTTGAATTTTGAAAAAGATTCTAGTATCGAAGGTTTAGTAGGTGATGTTGGTCCGAGTCATGTTTTGAAATTGGATGTAACTGTTACAGGTGATGGAGAGCAAGTCTTCTCTACAAGTGGGGACAATAAACTTTATCTTGCAGACAAGGATGGCTACTTAGCTTATAAATTTGAACAATTCCATATTCAATTTGACAAGAAACTAGAGAAAAATAAACGTTATCAAATCTCTGTTGTTACGAAACCACAAAAAACAGAAGTTTATGTAGATGGCGAAAAGGTTGAGCGTATTGCAAATCCAGCTCATCCTCGCTTGGCTCACAATAGCTTGGTACTTCCACTTGAAACAATCGGTGGCTTCCAAGGAATCTTGCATAGTGCAGAGTTGTCGAATGAAGCATTTGTAAACCCACGTTTAATCCCAACAGATCACTTCACAGTTTCTGCAAGCAGTCAGGAAACACCAGGAACAGAGACTGAAGGACCAGTAGAAAAAGCTTTCGACAATGATCCGAACACCTTCTGGCATTCAAAATGGACTGGAGACCGTGCTCCATATACCGTTGCCATGAATTTGAATGCTCCTGAAAAAGTCAATGGTTTGACTTATCTTCCACGTCCTGGTGGTGGTAATGGAGTCGTGACATCTTATGAAATCTATGCTCAAAAAGATGGTCAAATGGTTAAGGTTGCTTCAGGAACTTGGGAAAATAATACTAAAGAAAAAACGGTTAATTTTGCAGCAGTTGAAACCAATAAGGTAGAATTTAAAGTTCTGTCAGGTGTCGCAGGATTTGGTAGTGCTGCAGAAATTCAACTGCTCAAGCCACTTTCTGATAGTGAATCAGAAGAGCCAGTTGCTCCAGAAAAACCGGTAACTCCTGAGAAACCGGTGACTCCAGAAAAACCAAAAGTTGAAGAAGTAAGTGATGGTACAACTGAACTTGCGGATAGCTTTGTAGCTACAAAACCAGCCAGTGATGATGCGATCGCTGCTGCAGCACAAAGTCAAGACTATCTCAAGAAAGAATACAAGGTATTCCCAACACCACAAAAAGTTACTTACGGTGAAGGTGTCACTAAACTTCAAAAACAAGTTAATCTTGTTATGGGAGACCATCTAGATATTTACACTCGCAACCGCTTGAAGAGTGTTCTACAAGATCATCAAATCTCATACACAAGCAGTCAAGCAGCAGTAGCAGGTGCTACAAATATCTATCTTGGTGTTCATGGTCAACATTCACAGGCAGAAAAAGAAATATCTGGTATTTCTCAAGGACTCTTTGATAAGATTGATGCTTATGCTTTGTCAATTAAGAACAATACAATCTCTATCGTCGGTAAAGATACAGATGCTGTCTTCTATGGATTGACGACTCTTAAACACATGCTTAATGAAAGTGAAGCTCCAGTTTTACGTAATGTAACTGTTGAAGACTACGCTGAAATTAAGAATCGTGGTTTTATCGAAGGTTACTATGGAAATCCATGGAGCAATGCTGATCGTGCTGAATTGATGCGCTATGGTGGTGACTTGAAGTTGACTCAATACTTCTTTGCTCCAAAAGACGATCCATACCACAACAAGAAATGGCGTGAACTTTATCCAGAAGAAAAATTAGCTGAAATCCGTGAATTGGCGCGTGTCGGAAACCAAAACAAGACTCGTTATGTTTGGACCATCCACCCATTCATGAACAACCGTATCCGTTTTGGCAACGATGCTGACTACCAAAAAGACCTTGAAACCATTAAGGCTAAATTCACTCAATTGATGGATGTCGGCGTTCGTGAGTTCGGTATTTTGGCAGATGATGCTCCAAGTCCAGTTGGTGGCTACAATAGCTACAACCGCTTGATGAAGGACATGACAGATTGGTTGACTGAAAAACAAGCAACTTATGTTGGCCTTCGTAAGGAAATGATCTTCGTTCCTGGTCAGTATTGGGGTAATGGTCGTGAAGATGAGTTGAAATCTCTAAATGAAAATCTTCCAACTTCAACTTCTATGACCCTTACTGGTGGTAAGATTTGGGGTGAAGTATCTGAAAGCTTCCTTTCAAACCTTAAGAATAATCTGACTGCAGGAGGTAAGACATACCGCCCAGTTTCTCTATGGATTAACTGGCCTGTTACAGATAACTCTAAACAACACTTGATTTTGGGTGGCGGTGAGAAATTCCTTCATCCAAATGTGGACCCAAGTCTCCTTTCAGGTATCATGTTGAACCCAATGCAACAATCTGAGCCTTCTAAGATTGCCCTCTTTTCAGCAGCTCAGTACGCATGGAAACAATGGAAATCTGAAGAAGAAGCTAAGAAAGTAAATGACATCGCCTTCAACTTTGTTGAAACAGGTAAATTTACTGACAGTGAAACATCTGTTGCCTTCCGTGAACTTGGTAAACATATGATCAACCAAAACATGGATGGTCGTGTTGTGAAATTGGAAGAGTCTGTTGAACTTGCACCAAAATTGGCGGCCTTCATGTCTAAGTTGAAAGCTGGTCAAGATGTCAATGCAGAGCGTGCTGACTTGCGTGCAGAATTTGCTAAAATAAAAGCTGCAGCACAACTTTATAAAGCATCTGGTGACGAAAAGATGCGTTCTCAAATCCACTATTGGTTGGATAATGCCATTGACCAAATGGATGCTTTGAGTGCTTTCCTAGATGGATCAGAAGCTATTGAAAACAATGATTCTGCTAGACTTTGGGATAGCTATTACAAGGGCTTAAAACTTTATGAACAATCACAAACTTATACTTTCCATTATGTAGACCATGATGAAAGAGCTGAGTTGGGTGTACAACATATCCGTCCATTCCTGCTTGGACTTCGTGAAATCTTGGCAACTGAAGTTCAAAAAGCCCTACACCCAGACCAAGTAATCAGCACCTTTATCACAAACCGTACAGGTGTAGAAGGTGGACTTGCTGAAGTCACTGACGGAGATTTAGGAACACATGCCCTTATCAAATCACCAAACAGCATCCAAACTGGTGACTACATCGGCTTGAAATTTAATAAGGCTGTTCCAATCCAAAACTTGACATTTGCAATGGGAACTCAAGCAAATCCACGCGATACCTTTAACAATGCTAAAGTTGAGTACCTCAATGAAAATGATGAGTGGGTAACACTTTCAGAACCAAGCTACACTGGTAATGAGCCTCTTCTTAAATTTGAAAATCTCAATATCAATGCTAAAGCTGTTCGAATGATTGCCACTTCTGATCGTGATAATACTTGGTTTGCTGTGCGAGAAATTGCTGTTAATCGTCCTGTAGAAGTAAGTCGTCCTAAACAGACAGCTACAGTGACCATCAGTCCAAATCTCATGTACAAGTACAACACGACAGTTGCTCAGATTACAGATGGCCGTGATAATACGGAAGCCATGCTTGCAAATGCTGATCGCACGGATACAACTCCAGTCGATGGTTGGGTACAACTAGACTTGGGTGAAGTCAAACCAGTAACTAAGGTTCGTCTCGTTCAAGGTTCAGGAGATAAATTGGCAGAAGGTGTTCTTGAGTATTCTACAGATGGAAATTCATGGCAAGAATTGGATCGTTTAGCTGGTGAACAAACCAAAGAAATTGAAACTCCAATTTCAGCTCGCTACATCCGTGTTCGTAACACCAAGAATATCAATCTATGGTGGCGTATCGCTGACTTCTCAGTTGAAACACGTGCTGGCAATAGCGAGATGACAGATACTAATGTTGAAAGTTTGAAATCAACTCCAGTATATGACAGTCTCGGTCGTTATGACATGCAAATTCCAAGTGGAACTAAGCTTCCAGCTCATAGCTACTTGGGTATGAAGCTAGACCGTCTACACCAGGCTGAAAGTATTCAGGCTATCGGTATTGGAAATCCAGCCCTTGACTTGGAATTCTCTCCAAATGCACAAGAATGGTATCCAGCTAGCCAAGTAACTGATAAGTCCTTGGTACGTTATGCTCGTTTGGCTAATAAGACTGACCAAGAACAAGCAGTGACAGCAACATCTCTACTCGTTAAGACAAAAGAAGTGGAGCCAACTAAACTTGATTCTACATCAATGGGAATTGATGCCTACTATGGTGCAAATGATGTTCGTAAGATCAAGAATTTGGATCAGTTGTTTGATGGTGTTTACAATAACTTTGTAGAGTTCTCTGACTATGCACGTAAAGATGGTCATATTACCTTGAAACTTGGTAGTGAACGTGAAATCAAGAAGATTAGAGCCTATATCCAAGATGGTACGAAGAACTATCTTCGTGATGGTAAAATTCAGGTTAGTCAAGATGGTAAGACATGGACAGATGTTGTGACAGTAGGTGATGGTGTCGCTAATGAAATGCGTGATGATTCATTGACAGATGGATGGACACATGATTCTAAGATGCCTGGAAATCGCTACATCGAAGGTGAACTTGCAAGTCCAGTTAAAGCTAACTATCTCCGTGTTCTCTTCACTGCTAATTACGATGCTCGTTTTGTTGGATTTACTGAGTTGGTTATCAATGACGGCGAATTTGTGAAACCTATCAACGACCCAACTGTTCAAGGAAACGGTGGAGAAAGTCGAGGCAACCTATACACAAATCTTGTAGATGGCAAAGTCTTGACAAGCTATAAGGCTGAGAAAGACCAAGGTGAGTTGGTTTACCACTTGTCAGAACCAACAAACGCTAACCACATCCGACTTGTTTCTAGTCTGCCTCAAGGAGTAGCAGCTCGTTTACTCGCTCGTACTCTGAAAACAGACAGAGACGGTGCTTGGACAGATTTGGGAGCAATTACTTCAAGCTTCCAAACATTTGCAGTCAGAGATAAGGCTCCATTACTTGATGTTAAACTCATTTGGGAGGGTGGCAAACCAGAGTTCTATGAAATGACGACTTACTATCAAGAACTTTCAGAAGAACCTGAGCAACCAACTCCAGATCCAGAGCCAACTCCAAATCCAGAGCCAACTCCAGATCCGAAACCAACTCCAGATCCAGAGCCAACTCCAGATCCAGAGCCAACTCCAGATCCGAAACCAACTCCAGATCCAGAGCCAACTCCAGATCCAGAACCAACTCCAGATCCGAAACCAACTCCAGATCCAAAACCAACTCCGGATCCAGAACCAACCCCAAATCCAGAGCCAACTCCAGATCCAGAACCAACTCCGGATCCAGAGCCAACTCCAGATCCGAAACCAACTCCGGATCCAGAACCAACTCCAGATCCAAAACCAACTCCAGATCCAAAACCAACTCCGGAACCTGAAGTCCTTTCAAGTAAGGGCGATCAAGAACCACCAGTAGTTGAAATTCCTGAATTTATAGGTGGCGTTAATGCTGCAGAAGCGGCTGTTTATGACATTCCAGAGTTCAAGGGTGGCGTTAATTGGGTTGAAGCGGACAAGAATGAGCTCCCAGAATTCAAGGGTGGTGTTAACGCAGTTGAAGCTTACAAGAATGAGCTTCCAGAGTTCAAGGGTGGCGTTAACGCAGTTGAAGCTGCTAAGAATGAGGTTCCAGAATATAAAGAGCCTGTTGCAAACCCAGTTACACCAATTGCGGATCACAAGCCAGCTCAAATTTCAACAAACCAAAAACAAGAACAACCACATGCTCCAGCAACTGAAGCCAAAGCTCAACTTCCAGCAACTGGTGAGCAAGATTCAGTAGGTTTAGCATTCCTAGCTAGTCTTGGATTGGTTCTTTCTGCAACCTTTATCAAAAAAGGGAAAGAAGACTAAGTACGAATCTTAATTCGATGCAGAATAGCTTGTTTTAAAAAGAAAAACCAGGGACACTAGTTCCTGGTTTTTTGTGATTCGAAAGTATAGAAAACTGCAAATTAAATACCAACGAAGTAACCGTTGGTATTGAAAAATGCTTAAGATGCCCCGTTATTTGCGCTAACTCCTGCTTCAGTAGTTGGAGTGTTTGAAGAAGAATCAGATTGCTCATTTTTCTGAGAATTGTTATCTGATTTTGTATCCTCCTTCTTGCTAGGAGTTTGAACCTCTTCTTTTTGAGTGGTTTCTTGATTGCTTGGTTGGCTCTGTGCAGGAGCGTTTGATTGAGCAGGGCTTTCCTTTTGGATTTCCTTGATAATAGTTGTTTGCGGATTTGTAGCTTTTTTATCTTTATCTTTATCAAAGGCATTCATAATCGTGATACTAGCAGTAATCAAACCTAGAATACTAGCAATCGTTGCAATGGTTTTTTGAAAGACAGTAAACCCTTTTTTGATGTGTTCTGTTTTAGGTTTTGATCTTCTACGATAGTTAGACATAATAGCTCTCCTTTACTATGATTCATTATACCTAAAATCTTTAAAAAAAACTTAAATAAACCTGAACGGCCTTTCTTGTAGCCTGAACTGTTTCGTGTTACAATAGAAGGAGTGATTTTAGAAAGCGTGAGAAACAATGATTTACTTTGATAATTCGGCTACGACCAAGCCTTATCCTGAAGTACTTGAAACTTACATGCAGGTGTCTGCAAAAATTATTGGTAACCCATCTAGCCTTCATCGTTTGGGTGATCAGTCTACCAGAATTTTAGAAGCTTCTCGTCAGCAGATTGCAGATTTAATTGGTAAGAAAAGCGAAGAAGTATTCTTTACCTCTGGTGGTACCGAAGGAGATAACTGGGTTATCAAAGGTGTCGCTTTTGAAAAAGCTCAGTTTGGTAAACACATCATCGTGTCAGAAATTGAGCATCCAGCGGTTAAGGAGTCTGCTCTTTGGCTTCAGACTCAAGGATTTGAGGTGGATTTTGCACCAGTAGATGAGCAAGGTTTTGTGGATTTGGAGATATTAGAAAGTCTAATACGACCTGATACCACACTTATTTCCATCATGGCTGTTAACAATGAAATCGGCTCAATCCAGCCTATTGAAGCTATTTCAGAACTTTTGGCAGATAAGCCAACGATTTCCTTCCATGTTGATGCCGTTCAAGCTTTAGCTAAGATTCCGACAGAAAAGTATTTGACTGACCGAGTGGATTTTGCGACCTTCTCTAGTCATAAATTTCACGGAGTTCGTGGTGTTGGATTTGTCTATATCAAGTCTGGCAAGAAAATCATCCCCCTATTAACTGGTGGTGGCCAAGAGCGTGACTATCGTTCAACAACTGAAAATGTAGCAGGAATTGCAGCAACAGCCAAGGCCTTACGTTTGGCCATGGAAAAACTGGATTTGTTTACAATCAAAACAAGTCAGATGAAGGCAGTCATCCGTCAAGCTCTACTCGAATATCCAGATATTTTTGTTTTCTCAGGTGAGGAAGACTTTGCTCCTCATATTCTGACTTTTGGAATTAAGGGTGTCCGTGGTGAAGTCATCGTTCATGCATTTGAAGACTATGATATTTTCATTTCCACAACCTCTGCTTGCTCGTCCAAGGCAGGAAAACCTGCGGGTACCTTGATTGCCATGGGTGTTGAAAAAGATAAGGCTCAGTCAGCAGTACGCGTCAGCCTAGACCTAGAAAATGACATGAGTCAAGTTGAGCAATTTTTGACCAAACTAAAATTAATTTACAATCAAACTAGAAAAGTAAGATAGGAGCATTCATGCAATATTCAGAAATTATGATTCGCTACGGGGAACTTTCAACCAAAGGTAAAAACCGTATGCGTTTCATCAATAAACTACGTAATAATATCTCAGATGTTTTATCTATCTATCCTCAAGTCAAGGTAACTGCTGATCGCGACCGTGCCCATGCTTATCTTAATGGAGCCGACTATGCAGCAGTAGCTGAGTCTCTCAAACAGGTTTTCGGGATTCAAAACTTTTCTCCAGTATATAAGGTTGAAAAATCTGTAGAAATTCTTAAATCTGCTGTTCAAGAGATTATGCAGGACATCTATAAGGAAGGTATGACCTTTAAGATCTCTAGTAGACGTAGTGATCACAACTTTGAACTGGATAGTCGAGAACTCAATCAAGTTCTTGGTGGTGCTGTTTTTGATGCCATTCCAAATGTACAAGCCCAGATGAAAAATCCCGATATCAATCTGCAAGTGGAGATTCGTGAAGAGGCGGCTTATCTTTCCTATGAGACCATTCGTGGGGCTGGTGGTTTGCCAGTTGGCACTTCTGGGAAAGGTATGCTCATGTTGTCAGGGGGGATTGACTCTCCTGTAGCAGGTTATCTTGCTTTGAAACGTGGAGTAGATATAGAGGCTGTTCACTTTGCGAGCCCACCGTATACTAGTCCAGGTGCCCTCAAGAAAGCGCAGGATTTGACCCGTAAATTGACCAAGTTCGGTGGGAATATCCAGTTTATCGAAGTGCCATTCACGGAGATTCAAGAAGAGATTAAGGCTAAGGCACCAGAAGCTTACCTCATGACTCTGACTCGCCGCTTTATGATGCGCATTACAGACCGTATCCGTGAAGTGAGAAATGGTTTGGTCATCATCAATGGTGAAAGTCTTGGTCAGGTGGCAAGCCAAACCCTAGAAAGTATGCAGGCTATCAACGCCGTAACCAATACACCGATTATCCGACCAGTTGTGACCATGGATAAGTTGGAAATCATAGATATTGCTCAGGTAATTGATACCTTTGAAATTTCTATCCAACCTTTTGAAGACTGCTGTACGATTTTTGCGCCTGATCGTCCCAAAACAAATCCTAAAATTAAGAATGCTGAACAGTATGAAACACGTATGGATGTTGAAGGATTGGTTGAGCGAGCAGTAGCAGGAATTATGATTACTGAAATTACCCCTCAAGCTGAGAAAGATGCGGTTGATGAGTTAATTGATGACCTCCTTTAATCAGAAAAACCAGAGGAAAAGATAAAATAAGTAAAAAAAGTTAGTTTATTGTCCTAAATCTGGATGGAAACTGACTTTTTTTCTATTTTTATGATATAATTAGGTAAAATTTTGAATATAGAGAGTTTTCTGACAATGAATCAATCCTACTTTTACCTGAAAATGCGAGAGCATAAACTCAAGGTTCCATACACAGGCAAGGACCGCCGTGTACGTGTTCTCCTCCCGAAAAACTACGAGAAAGACACGGATCGCACTTATCCGGTTGTTTATTTTCATGATGGTCAAAATGTCTTTTACAGTAAAGAATCCTATGTCGGTCATTCATGGAAGATCATTCCTACCATTAAACGGAATCCAGATATCAGCCGTATGATTGTAGTGGCTATTGATAATGATGGTCTAGGACGGATGAATGAGTATGCGGCATGGAAATTCCAGGAGTCTAATATTCCCGGTCAACAGTTTGGTGGTAAGGGAGTCGAGTACGCTGAGTTTGTCATGGAAGTGGTCAAACCCTTTATCGATGAAAACTATCGTACAAAATCAGACCGCAAGCACACTGCTATGGTTGGGTCTTCTCTAGGCGGCAATATTACTCAGTTTATTGGCTTGGAGTATCAGGATCAGATTGGGTGTTTGGGAGTGTTCTCATCAGCCAACTGGCTTCACCAAGAGGCCTTTGATCGCTATATGGAGCGTAAAAAACTATTACCTGACCAGCGTGTCTTCATCTATGTTGGAACGGAAGAGGCGGATGACACGGATAAGACCCTTATGGCTGGTAATATTAAGCAGGCCTATATTGACTCTTCTCTTAGCTATTATCATGATTTGATAGCAGGAGGAGTTGAGTTGGAAAATCTCTCTCTCAAGGTTCAGGCTGGAGCCATTCACCATGAAGTGCCATGGTCAGAAAATCTTCCAGCTTGCCTACGCTTTTTTGCAGAAAATTGGTAATTAGTATAAAGGAGACAGGATATGCATATTGAACATCTTAGCCACTGGAGTGGTCATCTTAACCGTGAAATGTATGTCAATCGATACGGACATGGAGGCATCCCAGTTGTTGTCTTTGCTTCTTCAGGTGGTAGCCACAATGAATACTATGATTTTGGGATGATTGATGCTTGTGCATCCTTTATTGAAGAAGGTCGCGTGCAGTTCTTTACCCTTTCAAGTGTAGATAGTGAGAGCTGGCTTGCGACTTGGAAAAATAGTCATGATCAAGCTGAGATGCACCGTGCCTATGAACGATATGTGATTGAAGAAGCTATTCCTTTTATCAAGCACAAGACAGGCTGGTTTGACGGTATGATGACAACAGGGTGCTCTATGGGAGCCTATCACGCTTTGAATTTCTTCCTCCATCATCCAGATGTCTTTACCAAGGTTATCGCCCTCAGTGGTGTCTATGATGCTCGTTTCTTTGTTGGAGATTACTACAACGATGATGCTATCTATCAAAATTCACCAGTAGACTATATCTGGAATCAAAATGATGGTTGGTTTATCGATCGTTACCGTCAGGCTGAGATTGTCATCTGTACAGGACTAGGTGCTTGGGAACAGGATGGCCTTCCTTCTTACTACAAGTTAAAAGAAGCCTTTGACCAAAAACAAATTCCTGCCTGGTTTGCAGAATGGGGGCACGATGTTGCCCATGACTGGGAATGGTGGCGCAAACAAATGCCTTATTTCCTCGGTCATATGAGTCTATAAAAGGAGTTGCTTATGAATTATCTTGTAATTTCACCCTATTACCCACAAAATTTTCAGCAATTTAGTATTGAGCTAGCCAATAAAGGAATCACAGTTCTAGGGATTGGGCAAGAACCCTACGAACAACTAGATGAACCATTACGCAATAGCTTGACGGAGTACTTCCGAGTTGATAATCTTGAAAATATCGATGAGGTTAAACGAGCAGTTGCCTTTCTTTTCTATAAGCATGGTCCAATTGACCGCATCGAATCTCATAATGAATACTGGCTAGAGTTGGATGCTGCTCTTCGTGAACAGTTCAATGTTTTTGGTGCCAAACCAGAAGACCTCAAGAAGACCAAGTTCAAGTCTGAAATGAAAAAACTCTTCCAAAAAACTGGAGTTCCAGTTGTGCCAGGTGCTGTCATTGAAACAGAAGCAGATGTTGACAAAGCTGTGAAAGAAATCGGTCTTCCCATGATTGCCAAACCTGATAATGGAGTTGGGGCAGCTGCAACCTTCAAACTTGAAACAGAAGATGATGTAAACCACTTTAAGGCTGAATGGGACCATTCAACAGTTTATTTCTTTGAAAAATTTATTACCTCTAGTGAAATCTGTACCTTCGATGGTTTGGTGGATAGAGATGGGAATATTGTCTTTTCAACTACCTTTGACTATGCACATACACCCCTTGATCTCATGATTTACAAGATGGACAATTCTTATTATGTTCTTAAAGATATGGATCCGAAACTTCGCAAGTATGGTGAGGCTATCGTCAAGGAATTTGGTATGAAAGAACGTTTCTTCCATATCGAGTTCTTCCGTGAGGGTGATGATTATATTGCCATTGAGTACAATAACCGTCCAGCGGGTGGCTTCACTATTGATGTCTATAACTATGCGCATTCCTTAGATTTGTACAAGGGCTATGCAGCTATCGTTGCAGGTGAAGCATTCCCAGAGTCTCCGTTTGAAACCCAGTATTGCTTGGCAACATCTCGTCGCGCCAATGCTAACTATGTTTATTCAGAAGAAGACTTGCTCGCTAAATATGGTCAGCAGTTCAAAGTAAAGAAAATTATGCCGGCAGCCTTTGCTGAATTGCAAGGAGACTATCTCTATATGCTTACGACACCAAGTCGTGAGGAAATGGAGCAGATGATTAAGGACTTTGGTCAGCGTCAAGAATAATCGAAATTAGGACTTAACAAAGGATGTTTGTTAGGTCTTTTTTGTAGACTTGAAATAAAAGCGTTTTCCCTTTGGATTCTTTTAGAAAATCTGTTGCTAAAAGGTTTAAAAATTGATAGAATAGGGATTGTCTAAAAAATATTAAGGAGAATCTATCAATGGATTTCACATGGGCAGTCAAATATGCCACTGAATTTTTGGGAACAGCTATCTTGATTATCTTGGGTAATGGTGCAGTTGCCAACGTTGAACTTAAAGGTACGAAAGGTCACCAAAGTGGCTGGCTCGTTATCGCTGTTGGTTACGGTATGGGGGTTATGATCCCAGCTTTGATGTTTGGTAACGTTTCTGGTAACCACATCAACCCAGCCTTCACTCTTGGACTTGCAGTTAGCGGTCTCTTCCCTTGGTCACAAGTAGCCCAATACATCATCGCACAAGTTTTGGGAGCAATCTTCGGACAAGCCTTGGTTGTTGCGACTCACCGTCCTTACTACTTGAAGACAGAAAATCCAAATAACATCTTGGGAACTTTCTCAACAATTTCAAGTATCGACCATGGAACAAAAGAATCACGTTATGCAGCAACTGTGAACGGATTTATCAATGAGTTTATTGGATCATTTGTTCTTTTCTTTGCAGCACTTGGTTTAACAAAGAACTTCTTTGGTGCTGAGTTAGTTACAAAAGCTCAAGCATTGATTAATGAACAAGTGGCACAAGCGACTGCTCAAGGTCAAACAATTCCTCAAGAACAAGTCGCTACATATCTTGAACAAGCGAAAACACAAGTAGCTCCATTCTTGTCACCAGGTCTTGGTATTGCACACTTGGCACTTGGTTTCTTGGTAATGGCTTTGGTTACTTCACTTGGTGGGCCTTCAGGACCAGGTTTGAACCCAGCTCGTGACTTTGGACCACGTCTTCTTCACGCAGTACTTCCTAAATCAATCCTTGGTGAACACAAGGGTGATTCAAAATGGTGGTATGCTTGGGTACCAGTAGTTGCACCGATTGCTGCTGCTATTGCCGCTGTAGCACTTTTCAAATTACTTTACCTATAATATTTAAAAACTGGGTTTTCCCAGTTTTTTCTTTTTAGTACAGTTGTGTCTTTTAGAATTAAAGGGTGAAATCGTCAGACTTTTTTCATTTTAAATCAAAAGATGTAAATATGGCAAAAATATGGTAAAATAGAGTATTAAGTAAACGTTAAAAAGGAATATTATGCGTAAAGAAATTGCACCTGAATTATACAATTACAATAAATTCCCTGGTCCAGAATTTCATCTATCTGGAGATAAAGTCGAGGCTGAAGGTTTTACCTTCAACTTGGTTGAAAATAGTAAGGAAGCTTTTGATGCAACAGCTTTTACTCAACGCTTTTCGGAAGTTTTAAACAAGTATGATTATATTGTAGGAGACTGGAGCAATGAGCAGTTGCGCTTGCGAGGATTCTACAAGAATGAGCGAGCTGAAGAATCTCTCGAGAAAATCAGTCGTTTACAAGATTACCTACTCGAGTATTGTAGCTATGGTTGTGCCTACTTTGTCTTAGAAAATGAGACTCCTAAACGAGCACCATTTGACCAAAAAATGCGCAAGAAAGAAGAAGAGAAAGACAACCGTAAAGGGAAAAAGTCTTCTCAAAATAAGAAAAGAAATCATACGGACAAGAGGAATAGACGTCGCCGTAAAGAACAGAAACCACAGAATGAAGAAAAGGGACAACGTCATTTCGTCATCCGTAAGAAAGACTAGAAAATAAGGAGAAAAGATGAAACCGTCGATTTATAGTTTAACTCGTCAAGGAATGCAAGAATGGGTCTTAGAGCAAGGAGAAAAGAAATTCCGAGCGGATCAAATCTGGGAATGGCTTTACCGTAAACGTGTTCAGACATTTGAAGAAATGACTAACTTGTCTAAGGATTTGATTGCCAAACTCAACGAGCAGTTTGTGGTTAATCCTTTGAAACAACGTATTGTTCAAGAGTCAGCCGATGGTACTGTGAAGTACCTCTTTGAGTTGCCAGACGGTATGTTGATTGAGACGGTGCTTATGCGTCAACACTACGGTTTATCAGTCTGTGTAACAACTCAGGTAGGATGTAATATCGGTTGTACCTTCTGTGCGTCAGGTTTGATCAAGAAGCAACGTGACCTCAATAACGGAGAAATTGTAGCTCAAATTATGTTGGTTCAAAAATATTTTGACGAACGTGGACAAGATGAACGTGTTAGCCATATCGTTGTTATGGGGATTGGAGAACCATTTGATAACTACAATAACGTTTTGAACTTTATTCGTACCATCAATGATGACAAGGGAATGGCTATCGGTGCTCGTCATATCACCGTATCAACCTCTGGCTTGGCTCATAAGATTCGTGAGTTTGCCAATGAAGGAGTCCAGGTTAACCTTGCTGTTTCTCTTCATGCTCCAAACAATGAACTGCGTTCAAGCATTATGAAGATTAACCGTGCCTTTCCAATTGAAAAACTCTTTGCAGCGATTGAGTATTATATCGAAACAACCAACCGCCGTGTAACTTTTGAGTATATCATGCTTAATGAAGTCAATGATGGAGTTGAACAAGCACTTGAGTTGGCAGAATTGCTCAAGAATATTAAGAAATTGTCATATGTCAACTTGATTCCTTACAACCCGGTCAGTGAGCACGACCAATACAGTCGTAGTCCGAAAGAGCGTGTCATGGCTTTCTATGATACACTCAAGAAAAAAGGCGTCAACTGTGTTGTTCGTCAAGAACACGGTACAGATATCGATGCCGCATGCGGACAATTGCGTTCAAATACCATGAAACGTGATCGCCAAAAAGCAGTAGCTGAAGTAAATCCATAAGATGAATCGAAAAAAATTACTAGGCCTGGGAATCGTGCTATACAGTGTTTGTATCGTCTGTTTTTGTTTTACTCCCCAGCCTCAACTTCCTACAGGAGTGGAAACTCCAGGTATTCAAACTTTTGGACGCCTGGTTTTTCTTTTGACGCCTTTTAACTCCCTTTGGAATCTGGGAGAAGTAACCAGCTTTTTACAGCTCTTTTGGATCTTTTTACAAAATGCTTTAAATATCCTCTTGCTCTTCCCATTAATTTTCCAGCTTCTCTATCTTATACCTGCTCTAAGAAAAACGAAGCGTGTGATTTTGTTTAGCTTTTTATTGAGCTTGGGAATCGAATGCACACAGCTAGTTTTAGACTTTTTCTTTGATTTCAATCGGGTCTTTGAGATTGATGATTTATGGACCAACACTTTGGGTGGTTACCTGGCTTGGGTCCTTTATAAACTACTACATAAAAACAAGATAAGGAATTAAAATGAGTATCTTAGAAGTAAAAAATTTAAGTCACGGTTTTGGTGACCGTGCGATTTTTGAAGACGTATCCTTCCGTCTCCTCAAGGGTGAACACATCGGACTAGTTGGTGCTAATGGTGAAGGAAAATCAACCTTCATGAGCATCGTAACTGGAAAAATGTTACCTGATGAAGGTAAGGTGGAATGGTCTAAATATGTGACAGCAGGCTACCTAGACCAGCATGCAGTTCTCAAAGAAGGTCAAACTGTGCGTGATGTTTTGCGTACAGCCTTTGACGAATTATTCAAAGCCGAAGCACGGATCAATGACCTTTATATGGAAATGGCAGAAGAGGGTGCTGATATTGATGCTCTAATGGAAGAAGTCGGCGAACTTCAGGACCGTTTGGAAAGTCGTGACTTCTATACCTTGGATGCTAAGATTGACGAAGTCGCGCGTGCTCTTGGTGTCATGGATTATGGTATGGATACGGACGTAACAGCCTTATCTGGTGGACAAAGAACCAAGGTACTCTTGGCTAAACTCCTCCTTGAAAAACCAGATATCTTGCTTTTGGATGAGCCAACCAACTATCTAGATGCAGAGCATATTGACTGGCTCAAACGTTATCTTCAGAACTATGAGAATGCCTTTGTTCTCATTTCGCACGATATTCCATTCCTCAATGATGTGATCAATATCGTTTATCATGTGGAGAATCAACAGTTAACACGCTACTCTGGCGATTATTACCAGTTCCAAGAAGTCTATGCCATGAAGAAATCGCAGCTGGAAGCAGCCTATGAGCGTCAACAGAAAGAAATTGCTGATCTCAAGGATTTCGTAGCCCGTAATAAGGCGCGTGTTGCTACTCGTAATATGGCCATGTCTCGCCAGAAGAAATTGGATAAGATGGACATTATCGAGCTTCAAAGTGAGAAACCAAAGCCGTCCTTTGATTTTAAGCCAGCTCGTACACCTGGACGTTTTATTTTCCAAGCCAAGGACTTACAGATTGGTTACGACCGCCCACTTACAAAACCATTAAATCTTACCTTTGAGCGCAATCAGAAGGTTGCCATCATTGGTGCCAATGGTATCGGGAAAACAACGCTATTGAAGAGTCTTTTAGGCATTATTCCACCCATTTCTGGGGAAGTTGAACGTGGTGATTACCTAGAACTCGGCTACTTTGAACAAGAGGTGGAAGGTGGCAATCGCCAGACACCTTTAGAAGCAGTTTGGAATGCCTTTCCAGCCCTTAATCAAGCAGAAGTTCGTGCAGCCCTTGCTCGTTGTGGCTTGACGACTAAGCACATCGAAAGCCAAATTCAAGTCTTATCAGGTGGGGAACAAGCCAAGGTTCGTTTCTGTCTCTTGATGAATCGTGAGAATAATGTCCTTGTTCTAGACGAGCCTACCAACCACTTGGATGTGGATGCCAAGGACGAACTCAAACGTGCTCTAAAAGAGTATAAGGGTTCTATCCTTATGGTCTGCCACGAACCAGACTTCTATGAAGGTTGGATGGATCAAATCTGGGATTTCAATGAACTAACATAAAAAGAGAAACTCGCAAAACTAGAATAGGAAAAAGCCAAGTCTGTGTGACTTGGCTTTTTGACTAGTAATTCAAATAGGTTTCAATCTCAGATTTTTGGATTTCTTTTCCGTATTGACAAATCGGGCAAGAAACGAAATAAGTTTTACCATAAGGGAAGAGCGGAA
The DNA here is from genome assembly GCF_019929665.1 of Streptococcus infantis. GTDB lineage: Bacteria > Bacillota > Bacilli > Lactobacillales > Streptococcaceae > Streptococcus > Streptococcus infantis_H. Next base: position 268,901 of record NZ_JAHZPZ010000001.1, read on the forward strand.
TCCAGTAAAGAGTAAACTTGCGCCCGTATTCCGTAATTTCCCAAGTACCAACATTGTTACAATGGCCACATTCGATAGCAGTTTGTGTATGTCCCAACACTTTTTGGTAACCTTTTGACCCCCAAAATAGAATCATTTTATAGTCTCCTTAAATCTAATGATTTTATTGTTTACTGAAATCGTAGTCTTTAACAATTTCGATACTGTCGATGGTAATAGCAGTAGTCGGCTTGTCTTTTTCGTCTTTTTCAGCCTTAGCAATTTTATCTACTACATCCATCCCATCAATAACTTGACCAAAGACTGGGTGTTTTCCATCTAAAGTTGGATTTCCGCCTTCTTTGTAGGCTTCGATAATTTTCTTAGGATAGCTACTTGTAGGAAGTTTAGCAGAATAGTCTGTTGTACTTTGGTTGATGAAGAATTGGCTACCATTTGAGCTTGGTTGACCAGTATTGGCCATGGATAGGGAACCACGGATATTATAGAGGTATGGAGAGATTTCATTTTTAAAACCGGTTCCCTTATCCTTGGTTTTGTCTTTATCATGCCAGATAGATTCACCGCCTGTACCATCCCCTTTTGGATCTCCGGTTTGTACCATAAATCCATCGATTACGCGGTGGAAAGTAACGCCATTGTAGTAGCCTTCCTTAGCGTGAGTAAGGAAGTTTTCAACCGCAAGTGGAGCTAACTTTGGAAAGAGCTTGATGCGGATATCGCCTAGGCTTGTGTGGAGGATAGCTTCAGCCTCGTCTTCAGCAACTTCCTTAGAAAGTTGAGGGAAGTTAGCATTTTCGTTTGTTAAGGCGTCTTTCAAATCTTTTTCTGCTTGGGCAGTCGCTTTTGAACTTTCCTCAGCAGCAATCTTAGAATCTACGTAATCATCCCCACGAAGTGCACGTTGGATACTTGTACATCCACCAAGGGCAAATGTTGAGATGAGTAGTAGTGTAGCTAATTTTTTCATGTTATTCCTTTCAAGATTCATTTCTACTATTGTACCGTAAAAGAAAAGGGATTTCAAATATTAGTGACAAGGTAGTTTAAGAGGAAGTCAACCAAAAAGTGGCTTGATTAGAGATTTTTCTTCGGATGACGGTCGACAATGTTCTGGTATTGTTCCAGTATCCGCTCTCCTTTTGGAGTCAATTTGTAGCCACGAATCGAAAAGAATTATGCTTCCTCTTTCTGTCTGAGTTCAAAGAGGTCTTCTACTTTCAGATTAAAAACTTGAGCAATTTTAAGAGCCATTTCCAGCGAAGGATTGTAACGGTTATTTTCCAAGTGCAGAATTGTCTCACGTCGCATGCCGATGAGGGCGGCTAACTCCTGCTGGGTCATGCCTGTGGACTCACGAACAGATTTGAGATTAGTAATAATATTACTTTCTTTGGCCATGCTTATCCTCTCCGTTCCAAGATAAGATAGACAACTGCAAAGATGCAAATCAAGGCAGCTATGCTAAAAAATATCTGTCCCATGTAAAGAGTGAGAGACCCCATATACCCAATGATAACTGCTAAGATCATCAGTGCGCCTAGTATAAAAACAAACATCAAGCAAGCTGCCTTGGCTAAATTAGCATAAAAGCGTTCGTCCGGAGTTTCCTTGACATTTTTCAAACAGAAAAAAGCAAATAAAATCACTTCAATAACGAGGCCAATTCCCAAAATCCATTCTTTAATATCAGAACTTACGCTTGGGGTCGCAACCCAAATCCCTACTGTATAAAAAATGCTTGCTGCAAAAATAAGTATCGAGTAAAGCTTAGCAGACAAGTCAAAAATAATCTTCCCCTTATCTTTCTGACTCTTATGAGGCCGTGGTTTCATATGTAGCCAGCTCCAAATAACTATAATTTGACCTGACACTGAAATACCAGTAATAACTAACTTGGGTCCCCAACTAAGATTAGAACCAAATAAAACAATAAAATCAATAAAGAGAGCTACGGCAATCATTGCAATGAGGCCACGCATTTTTTGACTTTTTTTCATGATAGACTCCTTTTTTGTGTTATAAATATATAACACTTAAATTTATGTTATAAATATATCACACTTAAGTTTAGAAAGCAAGAATTTATGTGTCAATGAGGCAATTATTTGAAAAAACTTTTTAATAAAAGCCTTCGCTAGTAAAACAACTAAAGAATTCTTTGAAGCAATGCATCGGATTTGGTTTAGATAATTTCGTTAATAATATTTGATGATAAAGAAATTTTGGAAAATCTAGATACTGTATGAATCTCTGCTTTTTTCTTAGACTGTTATAAAGTCTGTCAGAATAAGCTTTGTAGGTGTAGAAGTTAATTTTTTCTTTCTAACTTATCCCAATTAGTCTACATATTTCTAAAAAATAAAAAATTTTAAGTTCTGTCAAGTTTTTTTCTTGACACCTGTTAGAAATCTGTTATAATAGAACATGTGCTAAATAGCTTAGCTATTTCACCGAAATAAAAAATAAAAGAAAAGAGATATTAAAAATGGCAGTAAAAATCCGTTTGACTCGTATGGGTTCCAAGAAAAAACCTTTCTACCGTATTAACGTAGCAGATTCACGTTCACCACGTGACGGACGTTTCATCGAAACAGTTGGAACTTACAACCCACTTGTTGAAGAAAACCAAGTAACTTTGAAAGAAGACCGTATTTTGGCATGGTTAGCTGATGGAGCTCAACCTTCAGATACAGTTCGCAACATCCTTTCAAAAGAAGGCGTATTGAAGAAATTCCACGATTCTAAATTCTCAAAATAAGTTTAAAGTAGGTTGACAGATGGATACGATTGAAAATCTCATTATTGCAATTGTGAAACCTTTGATTTCACAACCAGATGCCTTAACTATCAAGATTGAAGATACACCAGAATTTTTGGAATATCATTTGGATCTTGACCAGAGCGATGTGGGTCGTGTAATCGGTCGTAAGGGTCGCGCTATTTCTGCGATAAGAACGATTGTCTACTCTGTCCCAACTGAAGACAAAAAAGTAAGAATCGTTATTGACGAAAAATAAGAAAAGCGGGACATGGTCTCGCTTTTTTTTGCAAGAAAATCCATGAATGTTCTTCATAATTAAAGAATCGTTATCTCTTTCTCCAACTTGTGAAAATCCCTGTAACATGATAAAATAAAGGGAGAAACAGATACAGGAGATCAGATGAACTACTTTAATGTTGGGAAAATCGTCAATACGCAGGGGCTACAGGGTGAGATGCGAGTCTTGTCAGTGACAGATTTTGCTGAAGAACGCTTTAAAAAAGGGGCAGAGCTTGCCTTATTTGATGAAAAAGATCAGTTTGTGCGCACAGTGGTCATTGCAAGCCACCGTAAACAAAAAAACTTCGATATCATCAAGTTTAAGGATATGTACCATATCAATGATATCGAAAAATACAAGGGTTACAGTCTGAAGGTTGCAGAGGAAAATCTCAATGACCTCGATGAGGGTGAGTTTTACTACCACGAGATTATCGGTTTAGAAGTCTATGAGGGAGATAACTTGATTGGAACTATCAAGGAAATCCTTCAGCCAGGCGCCAATGATGTCTGGGTAGTCAAACGAAAAGGCAAACGAGACTTACTCTTACCTTATATCCCGCCTGTAGTTCTTAATATAGATATTCCTAATAACCGTGTGGATGTTGAACTCTTAGAAGGGTTAGACGATGAAGATTGATATTTTAACTCTCTTTCCAGAAATGTTCACACCCTTAGAACATTCCATCGTTGGCAAGGCTCGTGAAAAAGGACTCTTAGATATCCACTATCATAATTTTCGTGACTACGCTGAAAAGGCCCGTCATGTGGATGATGAACCTTATGGAGGTGGTCAAGGGATGCTCCTCCGAGCGCAACCCATCTTTGACGCCTTTGATGCGATTGAAAAAAAGAACCCGCGCGTGATTCTCTTAGACCCTGCTGGGAAACAGTTTGACCAGGCTTATGCGGAGGATTTGGCGCAAGAAGAAGAGCTTATCTTCATCTGTGGTCACTACGAAGGCTATGATGAGCGTATTAAGACCTTGGTAACCGATGAGATATCTCTTGGAGATTATGTCTTGACTGGTGGAGAACTAGCAGCGATGACCATGATTGATGCGACGGTTCGCTTGATTCCAGAAGTTATTGGGAAGGAAGCAAGTCACCAAGATGATAGCTTTTCATCAGGACTCTTGGAATATCCTCAGTACACAAGACCTTATGATTATCGTGGAATGCTAGTTCCAGATGTTCTTATGAGTGGACACCATGAAAACATACGTCAATGGCGACTCTATGAGAGCCTCAAGAAAACCTACCAACGTAGACCTGATTTGCTAGAAGAGTATGAACTGACAGCAGAAGAAGAGAAAATGTTAGCAGAAATTAAAGAAAATAACAATTAAAAGGAGAAAACTATGCAAGTAATTAAACGTGATGGACAAGTCGCTGATTTTGATCCAGATAAAATCTACCAAGCTATCCTTAAGGCGGCTCAGACAGTCTATGTTTTGACTGACGATTTGCGCCAAAATCTAGCTCAAGTTACTAAAAAAGTTGTGTTGGATTTGGAAGAAGCAAAAGTAGAACGTGCGACTATCAGTATGATTCAATCAATGGTTGAGCACCGCTTACTTGGTGCTGGCTACATTACAATCGCAGAACACTATATCTCTTATCGTTTGCAACGTGATTTGGAGAGAAGTGGTTATGGCGACCACATCGCTGTTCACCTTCATTTTGAACAAATTCGCTAAGATAAAAAGAGTGAGATGATAGAAGCATCTCACTCTTTCTTAAATCTTCTTTTTTGGGCCGTTTGGATAGTAGAAGGAACGAAAGTTACTCTTCGAATATCCGACACTCGAATAATACGGCTAACGTTTTTTGCGAAATTTTTAACGATAATTTGTTGGCGGTCAGTATCATACTTGATAATATCGCCGGTAAAACTTGACTCAGCAAAAATGATGTGTACAGCTGTTTTTTTAGCTAAGGCTTCTTCAAGTCTAGCAATTAGGGGATCGCTTTTTTCAGGAATGGAATCTTCATGTCCATTGACAAAATCATGGACTTTTTGCAAAGCCTGTTTTAATAAATCTTTCATTCCGGCCTCCCTTCTTTTAATCATTATATAAAAATTTTATGAAATCTACAAGATTTTTCGAATAATCAATTGAGAACAAAAAGGAGAAAAACATGGCAGAATTTACGTTTGAAATTGAAGAACACTTGCTTACTCTATCTGAAAATGAAAAAGGATGGACCAAAGAAATCAATCGTGTCAGCTTTAATGGTGCGCCAGCGAAGTTTGACATTCGTAGCTGGAGTCCTGACCACACCAAGATGGGGAAAGGAATTACTCTCTCAAATGAAGAATTTCAAATCATGGTGGATGCTTTTAAGAATCAATAAACTTTCATCTAAGATTAATTAAAAAGAGGCTAGGAAAATTCCCGGCCCTTTTATTTGCTTGAAAAATAAGCTTGTGTACGGAGACGTTGGAGTAGTGGTCGGCTGATGAAGCTAATGGCTACAATTTTGGCAAGATCAGGTATGATAAAGGGAATAACACCGACAGCCAGTGCTTTATCAAAAGTCATTCCAGCTAAGAAGTGGAGACTGAGAATACCACCGACAAAAACAAGTGAATCTCCCAAGAGATTTGCAAAGAAAATACGTAGGACACCACTATTGGTGTGAATGAGATAGGAAGCAATCCCTGCATAGACAAGGTCGAACCAAAGATAACCAGCACTTGGGCCTACCAAAACATGAAAACCAGCTCCTCCACTAGCGAAAACAGGAAGACCAATGGCGCCAAGTAATAGATAGAGTCCAACAGAGAGGACGGCTTCTCTAGGTCTAAAAACAGTAGCTATCAGTCCAATAGCAAAGTTCTGCAGAGTGAAAGGAACGGGACCAATGGGAATACTAATTTGTGCCAATACTGCAATCAGTGCAGCCCCGATAGCTGGGATAGCGTAAATGTGTGCTTTTTTCAAAATAGTTAACCTCTTCTATAAATTATAGTAACTATTATACTGAATGAGATATAAATGTCAACCTATTTTAAAATAAAAGGTTACAAATTTGTAACGGCCGATTTAGAGTAAAAAAGAGACCAAGGGGTCTCTCTTTTCTTTTAACGCATAGTCACAAATTCTTCTGAGCCAGTTGGGTGGATAGCGACAGTAGCATCAAAGTCGGCTTTTGTAGCTCCCATCTTGATAGCAACTGCAAAACCTTGAATCATTTCGTCAACCCCGTAGCCGATTCCATGAAGTCCTACTACCTTTTCATCTGCACCAGCTGTTACGAGCTTGAAGCGAGCTTCTTGACGGTGACTAGTAACAGCAGAATACATAGATGCAAATTTTGAAGTATAGACTTTAACGTTTTCTTGGCCGTACTCTTTGATAGCTTCTTCCTCAGTCAGACCGACTGTTCCGATTGCTGGGTGTGAGAAAACTACAGTTGGAATAGTCGTGTAGTCCATTTTAGCATTGGTTTTACCGTTGAAAAGTCTTTCGGATAGGGTACGACCAGCCTTGATAGCAACAGGAGTTAGTTCCTTTTCACCTGTGACATCTCCAAGTGCGTAGATTCCGTCAACGACTGTGTTCTGGTATTCATCAACCTGGATAAAGCCACGTTCATTGAGGGTAACACCAGCTTTTTCGAGTTGAAGTCCTTCAACGTTTGGACGGCGACCAGTTGCCCAGATAACTTGACTGGCAGTATGAGTGCTGCCATCTTCGAAATGAATGGTAATACCTTGTTCAGTTTCTTCAAGTTTAGCAGGAACCTTATGGGTGTGGAGGTTTAATCCAGTATTTTCCATTTCTTGAACTAGACTCTCAACGATATAGCTATCAAATCCACGTAGTGGACGTTCACGGCGGACAAATAAATCTGTCTGAACACCAAGTGTATGGAGTACACCAGCCAATTCTACAGCAATGTAACCAGCACCTAGAATAGCTACCGATTCAGGTAACTCTTCCCAGGCGAAGACATCATCTGAGCTACCACCTAGTTCAGCACCAGGAATAGCAGGGATATGAGGATGAGCTCCAGTCGCAATCACAATATGCTTAGCGTGGATCAATTCGCCATTAACGCTGACAGTATGAGCATCGACAAACTCGGCACGTCCTTCAATCAAATCAACTCCGTTGCGCTTGAAGCTTCCATCGTAAGACGAGCGAGCACGATCAATATAGGCTTCACGATTCTTACGAAGAGTTGCATAATCAAATTCGTTCCCAGTATTTGTGAATCCATAGTCAGGTCCATATTTGTGGATACTCTCTGCAATTTGGGCTCCATACCACATGATTTTTTTAGGGACACAGCCGAGGTTGACACAAGTGCCACCTAATTTCTTTTCCTCAATAACTGCCGCCTTAGCACCATGTTCACCAGCACGATTCATGGTAGCAATTCCCCCGCTACCTCCTCCGATGGTGATAATATCATATTCTCTCATAAGAAAGCTCCTTTAGTTGTTTTCTAGTCATATTCTATCTTTTTTTGAAAGTCAATGCAAAAATCTGCTACGCTTAAATTTCTTAAGAAAATGCTTGCAAAAATAAAAAAGAAGCTGTATTATATAACTAACACAACAATAAAAGATTTGGTGATTGTTTTTTGGATAGTCAGAAAGCAATTGTCCATTTTTAGGACTTGTGCTATAATCTTAATATATGTTTATAAAAGAGGTATGGATATGAAAAAGAAGTCAAAAGCTAAAAAATGGCCCCTATTTACAGCTATAGGAGTTACGTCAGTTCTTGTAGTTGGAGCAGCTGCTGTCCTTCTATTGAGACAACCAAATCAAACTGCAACACAAGATGAAACTGCAAAAATCGTTCTTGCCAAAGAGGGATCAGTGGCTTCATCGGTTCTCTTATCTGGTACCGTAACAGCTCAAAATGAACAATATGTTTATTATGATGCTAGTAGAGGTGACTTGGATGAGGTTTCGGTCTCTGTCGGAGATAAGGTAAGTGAAGGCCAAGCTCTTGTCAAGTATAGTAGTACAGAAGCTCAGGCTGCCTATGATGCTGCCAGTCGTGCAGTTGCTAAAGCTGACCGTCATATCAATGAATTGAATGAGGCTCGAAATACTGCTGCAGCAACACCTGTGCTCCCTCAAGCTGGGATTGAAGGCGCTACGGACCAAACCCAAGCACAATCTTCTACATCAGCTACAGCTTCTATCGATTCACAAATCAGTGATGCGCGTGATGTTCGTGCAGATGCAGCGGCACAACTTGAAAAAGCCCAGGCACAGTTGGATTCTGCTACAGTTTTGAGTACTGTAGAAGGTACAGTTGTCGAAGTCAATCGCAATGTTTCAAAATCTCCAACAGGAAATAGCCAAGTATTGGTACATATCGTTAGTAACGACAACTTGCAGGTCAAGGGAGAGCTTTCTGAATATAACCTTGCCAATCTATCTGTAGGTCAAGAAGTTACCTTTACTTCAAAGGTTTACCCAGATAAAACTTGGAATGGTAAGATTAGCTATATTTCAAATTATCCAAAGAACAGTAGCGAAGCAAGTAGTAGCTTAGCTGGTTCAAACACAGGTTCTAAATACCCATATACAGTCGATGTAACTAGTGAAATTGGCGATTTGAAACAAGGTTTTTCTGTCAGTGTAGAAGTGAAAAGTATGAGTAAGGCATTGCTTGTTCCGATTACCAGCATTGTGATGGAAGAAGATAAAAACTACGTTTGGATTCTTGATGAAAATCAAAAGGCCAAAAAGGTTGAAGTTGGATTGGGCAATGCAGATGCAGAAAACCAAGAAATCACATCTGGTCTGACAGATGGAGCAAAAGTCATCAGTAATCCGACAGCTTCCTTGCAAGAAGGAAAAGAGGTGAAGACTGATGAAGCAACTAATTAGCCTCAAAAATATCTGCCGTAGTTATCGAAATGGTGATCAAGAGCTTCAAGTTCTCAAAAACATTAACCTTGAAGTTCACGAGGGAGAATTCGTGGCTATCATGGGGCCATCTGGTTCAGGTAAATCTACTCTCATGAATACCATTGGTATGTTAGATACCCCTACAAGTGGTCAGTATTATCTAGATGGAAAAGAAGTAGCTGGTTTGGGTGAGAAACAATTAGCCAAGGTGCGAAATCAAGAGATTGGCTTTGTCTTTCAGCAATTCTTTCTCTTGTCCAAAATGAATGCTCTCCAGAATGTCGAACTTCCCTTGATTTATGCGGGGGTTCCTGCCTCAAAACGTCGCAAATTAGCAGAAGAGTATCTGGAAAAGGTTGAACTGACTGAGCGTAGTCATCATTTACCTTCGGAGTTATCAGGTGGTCAGAAACAAAGGGTGGCCATAGCACGTGCACTCGTTAACAATCCTTCTATCATCTTAGCTGATGAACCAACAGGAGCTCTTGATACTAAAACGGGTAATCAGATCATGCAACTCTTAGTTGAATTAAACAAAGAAGGAAAAACCATTATTATGGTTACGCATGAGCCTGAAATTGCCGCCTACGCGAAGCGTCAGATTGTCATCCGCGATGGTGTCATTTCGTCTGATAGTGGACTAGTAGAAAAGGAGGAAAACTAAGATGCAGAATCTGAAATTTGCCTTTTCATCCATCATGGCCCACAAGATGCGTTCCTTCCTGACCATGATTGGTATTATCATCGGTGTTTCCTCCGTTGTCGTTATCATGGCCTTGGGTGACTCTATGTCTCGTCAGGTCAATAAAAATATGACCAAGTCTCAAAAAGACATTCATGTCTTTTTCTCACCTACTAAGAGTAAGGACGGTTCCTTTACACAAAGACAATCTGCCCTGACCTTGTCTGGCGGTCAAGAAGAAGATTTTGTTGAACCACCAAAACCTCAAGAAGCTTGGGTTAAGGAAGCTGCAAAGCTCAAGGGAGTAGATAGTTATTACGTAACCAACTCAGCCAATGTGACCTTGACTTATAAGGATAAAAAGGTCGAACACGCGAACATGACGGGTGGGAATGTCACCTATATGGATGCGGTCGAAAATGAAATCATTGCAGGTCGTGGACTTAAAGCACAAGATTATAAAGATTTTGCAAGTGTGATCATTTTAGATGAAGAACTAGCCAATAGCCTTTTTGGTTCAGCAAAAGAAGCCCTCAATCAAATTATTGAAGTAAATGAGATTAGTTACCGTGTTATTGGTGTTTATGCAAGTAAGGAAGCCAAGGCAGCCAAAGCATTTGGTGTTGGAGGACTTCCAATTACGACCAACATTTCCTTGGCAGCTAATTTTAACACAGACGAGATTTCAAATATTGTCTTTCGTGTTAACGATACCAGCCTGACCCAGACTTTGGGGCCAGAGTTGGCAAGAAGAATGACAGAGATTGCAGGTCTCCAACAAGGGGAATATCAGGTAGCAGATGCAACAGAAGCCTTCAACGAAGTGCAACAAATGTTCGGCTTTATAACTACGATTATTAGTGCCATTGCGGGGATTTCCCTCTTTGTTGGTGGTACTGGTGTTATGAACATCATGCTTGTTTCGGTGACAGAGCGTACCCGTGAAATCGGTCTACGCAAAGCGCTAGGAGCAACTCGGGGTAATATCCTGGTTCAATTTTTGATTGAATCCATGATTTTAACCTTATTAGGTGGTTTTATTGGTCTACTGCTTGCTGCAGGAATGACCATGCTTGCAGGGGTTCTTCTTCAAAATTTGATTGCAGGAATCGAGGTTGGAGTATCCATCCCAATCGCTCTCTTTAGTTTAGCGGTCTCAGCTAGTATCGGTATGATATTCGGTGTTCTACCAGCCAATAAAGCCTCTAAGCTTGATCCTATCGAAGCACTTCGCTATGAATAATTTAAAAGATAAAAAACGAGATAGACATATGTCTGTCTTGTTTTTGTATGGATTTCTCTATCGAAAATCACTAAAAATGTGGTATAATGAAGTGTTAGAAAAACAGGTTTCATTAGCCTGGAAAGGAAATATTATGTCTGAAAAGAATTTTTATATTACAACACCGATTTACTATCCATCTGGTAAACTTCATATCGGTTCTGCCTACACAACTATAGCATGTGATGTCTTAGCACGTTACAAACGCCTGATGGGCTACGATGTCTTTTATCTGACTGGTCTTGATGAGCATGGCCAAAAGATTCAACAAAAAGCAGAAGAAGCTGGCATCACGCCTCAAGCTTATGTCGACGGTATGGCAGTTGGAGTTAAAGAACTCTGGAAATTGCTTGATATCTCATATGATAAATTTATCCGTACTACAGATGATTACCATGAAAAAGTGGTAGCACAAGTTTTTGAACGCTTGCTTGCTCAAGATGACATCTACCTAGGTGAATACTCTGGCTGGTACTCAGTATCCGATGAGGAATTCTTTACAGAAAGCCAGCTTGCGGAAGTTTTCCGTGATGAAGCTGGAAATGTAACAGGTGGTATCGCTCCATCAGGTCACGAGGTTGAATGGGTTTCAGAAGAGTCTTACTTCCTTCGCCTCAGCAAATACCAAGACCGCTTGGTCGAATTTTTCAAATCACATCCTGACTTCATCACTCCAGATGGTCGCCTTAATGAAATGTTGCGTAACTTCATTGAACCAGGCTTGGAAGACTTAGCAGTTTCTCGTACAACCTTTACCTGGGGTGTACCAGTCCCATCAAATCCGAAACACGTTGTCTACGTTTGGATCGATGCCCTTCTTAACTATGCGACAGCTCTTGGTTACGGTCAAGATGAACATGGTAACTTTGATAAGTTCTGGAATGGAACAGTCTTCCATATGGTTGGGAAAGACATCCTTCGTTTCCACTCGATTTATTGGCCAATCCTTCTTATGATGTTGGATATCAAATTGCCAGATCGTTTAATTGCCCACGGTTGGTTTGTCATGAAAGATGGCAAGATGTCCAAGTCTAAAGGGAATGTCGTTTATCCTGAAATGTTGGTAGAGCGCTATGGTCTCGATCCACTTCGTTACTACCTCATGCGTAGCCTTCCAGTTGGTTCAGACGGCACCTTTACTCCAGAGGACTATGTAGGGCGTATCAACTATGAATTGGCAAATGACCTCGGAAACCTCCTCAACCGTACGGTTTCAATGATTAACAAGTACTTTGATGGTCAAATCCCTGCCTATGTAGAAGGTGTAACAGACTTTGACAATGAACTTGCTCAAGTGGCAGAACAATCAATCGCTGACTACAATACCTACATGGAAGCAGTTGACTATCCACGTGCACTTGAAGCAGTCTGGACTCTTATCTCACGTACCAATAAATACATCGATGAGACAGCTCCATGGGTACTGGCTAAGGACGAAGCTCTTCGTGAGCAATTGGCAAGTGTGATGAGCCACTTGGCAGCTAGTCTTCGTGTCGTAGCTCACTTGATTGAGCCATTTATGATGGAAACCAGTCGTGCAGTCTTGACTCAACTTGGACTAGCAGAAGTTTCTAGCCTTGAAAACTTGAGCTTAGCTGATTTCCCTGCAGGAGTAACTGTAGTTGCAAAAGGAACACCAATCTTCCCACGTCTCGATATGGAAGAAGAAATCGCCTATATCAAGGAACAAATGGAAGGTAACATGCCAGCAGTCGAAAAAGAATGGAACCCAGACGAAGTTGAACTCAAACTAAACAAGGATGAAATCAAGTTTGAAGACTTCGACAAGGTTGAAATTCGTGTTGCTGAAGTCAAAGAAGTTTCTAAAGTAGAAGGTTCTGATAAGTTGCTTCAATTCCGCTTGGATGCTGGTGATGGTGAAGATCGTCAAATCCTCTCAGGAATTGCGAAATACTATCCAAACGAACAAGAATTGGTCGGCAAGAAAGTCCAAATCGTTGCCAACCTCAAACCACGTAAAATGATGAAAAAATATGTCAGCCAAGGGATGATCCTCTCAGCTGAACATGATGGCAAATTAACCCTTCTAACAGTTGATCCAGCTGTACCAAATGGAAGTGTGATTGGCTAAGATCTATAGATAAAAACAGTTTTCTATTTTTAACATAGAAAAACTGTTTTTTTACTAAAACAAATAATATTTTGGAGATTGGGAATGAAGAAAAATGCTATTCTTTATATAGGAGTTGTTTTAATACTTGCTATTTTTCTTTTGCTTTCTATATTTATAAATCGTAAAGAAAGTAAACCTCAAGAAGTACAATCAACTACTACTGACGTCATAAAATCAGATTTTGAGGATATTTCAGGTGATTATATTTCTTCTACAGGTGAGAAAGCTACTGTTGCTAAGAATAATCAAAATTGGAGAATTTCATATAATACAGACGAAGGTAATGTATTTGGAGACTTTTCTACGGATTGGAAGGAAGATGGCAACAATAGTTCTTCTGTTACAGAATTTAATAAGTCAGACGGAAATAAGGATTTTAAAATCTCTATTTTAATTAATAATAATGTAGATGATTCATCTAAAATTTTAAAGGTAATCACCTTATCTGATGGAAATAAAAATCATGAGATGGTGTTTGCTAGTAGTAGTGATTATTTTAAAAATAGTAAGGATAATATTTTTGAAGGAGATTTAAGCGCTTTTGAAGGGACATATTCTAATGACTATTTAGAAAAAGCAATTGCAGAATCAAATTTTACTTTGTATGGGTATAAGAGAGAAGATTACTATGAAGGCATAACTTCTGTTTTTCCAAGATTATCTTATCAAGATGGAAATTGGATATTTTGGAGTGGTTCTATGCATGCTCAATTTAAGTTGGATAAAAGTAAAAAACCGAAAAAAATTAATGATTATTATGAAGTGTATTTTGTAGGGGATAATAGAAATGCAATTATTGGGCAAGAATTAGTGTTAACATTTATCCCTGCTAATGAAACTGGACCAGATAATAACAAAACTCAAGAGAACAGAATTCTCTATGGGAAAAGTTATCTTAGACCATATAGAGTGGATTGGTGGAAACTTTATCAACATAAGTCACTTTCAGAAGTCGATTTAGATATTGAAGCGATTGAAAATGGTGATATTTCAACCCTTGTTGGAACATGGAGGAATGGTCGTGGAAATGAATTGATAATTAATTCTGATGGAACAACCGGGGATGGAAATAGGATTAAAGTAATCAAAAATTCATCTAAGAAGAGTGGTGTTCCGTCTGTTAGTTTACAAAGTGGTCATACGAGTGCTGCTATAGGATTGTTTAGAATAGGTTTTAAAAACCCAATGGGTGACCAATCAGATAGCTCACGGCCACGACTAATTATTACTCAAACAGCTGGAAATTATAATGCAGATTTTTATTATTATAGAGTAGAGGAAAGTGATTCTCAATAGTAGTTAAAATATTAAGTATTATGAAGAAAAACGGAGGAAATTGCCATGAAATACATTCCATTTGGTCAAGAGAAAAGAGAATTGTCCGAAATCGTTCTAGGCATGATGCGAATCAGTGACAAGTCGGTTAAAGAGGTTGAGGAGTTGGTTGAAACAGCCCTATCTGTAGGAATCAATGCCTTTGACTTGGCAGATATCTATGGTGGAGGTCGTTGCGAAGAATTACTGGGTCAAGTGTTAAACAATCGTCCTGACCTGCGAGAAAAGATGTGGATCCAGTCCAAGTGTGGCATTCGCATAGCAGAATTTACCTATTTTGATTTTTCAAAAGATTATATTTTAGAATCAGTAGACGGGATTCTAAAAAGATTGCAGGTTGATTATCTAGATAGTTTGCTTCTCCATCGTCCAGATGCTTTGATGGAAGCTGTTCAAGTGGCTCAAGCCTTTGAAATTCTACACAAATCAGGTAAAGTTCGAGACTTCGGTGTGTCCAATCAAAATCCTATGATGATGGAATTACTGAAGAAAGAGGTCAAACAACCTTTATCTATCAATCAATTACAACTAAGTGCAGCTTTCACTCCAGGATTTGAATCAGGTTTCCATGTCAATATGGAAGGTGACAAGGCAGCTTTGCGTGATGGTAGCGTCTTTGAATACTGCAAATTAAACGACATGGTTATTCAGGCTTGGTCAGTCTTGCAGTTCGGATATTTCAAAGGGAATTTTGTCGGCAATGAGAAGTTCCAACAACTAAACCAAGTCCTAAATCGACTAGCCTTAAAATACGGGGTGAGCCCATCAGCTATTGCTATCGCTTGGGTGTTACGCTATCCAGCTAAGATGCAGGCAGTAGTAGGAACAACCAACCCTAAACATTTGATAGAAGCAAGCCAAGCAAGTAATGTTAACCTAACTCGAAAAGAATGGTATGAGATTTACCTCGCAGCAGGGAATGATTTGCCATAGGAAAAAATGCATTTTAAGAAATCACAGTCAAAAAGCCGTTGCAAAACGGTTTTTTGTTATAATAAAACAAGAGAACTATAAAGGAGAGATACATGACATTCGAAGAAATCCTGCCTGGACTAAAGGCGAAAAAGAAATATGTACGTACTGGATGGGGTGGAGCTGAAAATTATGTGCAGCTTTTTGATACCATCGAGCAAAATGGCGTCGCCCTTGAAGTGACACCCTATTTCCTCATCAACGTATCTGGTGAAGGAGAAGGTTTTTCTATGTGGAGTCCAACTCCTTGTGATGTCTTAGCGACGGATTGGGTGGAAGTCCATGACTAAACGTGTATTGATTACAGGTGTTAGCTCAGGGATTGGTCTGGCTCAAGCTCGACTCTTTTTAGAAAAAGGTTATCAGGTTTTTGGAGTGGATCAGGGTGAAAATCCTGATTTACAGGGTGACTTTTACTTTTTGCAACGTGATTTAACGCTTGACTTGGAACCCATTTTTGATTGGTGTCCTCAGGTGGATGTCCTCTGCAATACAGCTGGGGTTTTAGATGACTACAAATCTCTACTAGAACAATCTGCTCAGGAAATCCAAGAAATTTTTGAAATCAACTATGTGACACCAGTAGAACTGACGCGACATTATCTTACGCAAATGCTAGAGAATAAAAAAGGGATCATCATCAATATGTGTTCCATTGCTTCAAGTCTAGCAGGCGGGGGTGGTCACGCCTATACCTCGTCAAAACATGCCTTGGCAGGCTTTACCAAGCAGTTGGCTTTAGACTATGCTGAAGCTGGGATTCAGGTCTTTGGCATTGCTCCTGGTGCGGTTAAGACTGGTATGACAGCAGCTGACTTTGAACCAGGTGGTCTGGCAGACTGGGTAGCCAGTGAAACACCTATCAAACGCTGGATTGAGCCAAGTGAAATAGCTGAAGTCAGCCTCTTCCTAGCAAGTGGGAAGGCATCTACCATGCAGGGACAGATTCTGACTATTGATGGTGGCTGGTCTTTGAAGTAGGAGGAGTTGGATGGAAATCAAAAATCACTTTGGGGTATACGGAGTCTGTCTTCAAGAGGGGAAACTGCTCTGTATTGAAAAAACAAGAGGCCCCTATCAACATCGTTTTGATCTACCGGGTGGTAGTCAGGAACTCGGTGAGGGGTTGACAGAAACCCTTAAGAGAGAAGTTCTAGAAGAGACGGGCTATACTCTTAGCCGTTATTGCAATCCTAGGATTTATGACGTGCTGGTTCAAGAAGAGGGGGAAGACTTCGCTGTACATCATATCATGGCCTTTTATGATATCGTGCTCGATTTCGAGAGCTCTCAAAAATCCCTTCCTCATGAAGTTCTTGATGGAAGTAATGATTCAGCAAATGTCATTTGGCTGAATTTGGAAGAAATTACCGAAAAAAATGCCTCGCCTTTAGTATTAAAAGTGAAGGCAGAGTTACGAGGATTTCCAGAATTGGACAAGACCTCTTACATGAATTGGAAGGTAAAACATGCAAAATCAACTAGCTCTTAGTGGCGAAAAAATTGTTGAAAAAGTTTATCCCCATTTATTGCACCACGTCGGCTTGATTCGTGGCGAATATTTGGTGAGGGAAATCAGTCAAAACATCCTGTTACCAAGTTGTCAGCAATTTGTAAGAGATTATCTAGACACTATTTGTCATTTGTACCCTGATGAAGAAGTCTGGTATCGCTTTTCAGAGTTAACAAATGCAGAAGCAAATAGTCTAGACGGGACTAAAGAGTATTTTGACGAAAGCCACCCCTTATTTGGATATAGAGGAACTAGGCGTTTACTGGCGTGTTTGGATGAATTTCAGGCTGAGGCACATGTCGTTACAGAAGTTTATCAAACCAATCCCAATCTGTCTGTTATTTTTCCTTTTGTCAATGATGCTGAACAGTTAAAACAAGCTATTAGAGTATTGCGCCAGCATGGTTTTACTGGAAAAGTTGGAACAATGATTGAATTACCGTCAGCTTATTTTGACTTAGACAGGATACTGGAAACGGGCATTTTAAAGATTGTAGTGGGAATGAATGATTTAACTTCTTTTGTTTTTGCCACTGTGAGAAATAGTCAATGGCATGATATGGAAAGTCCCATTATGTTAGAAATGCTGAGACAGATGCAGGATAAAGCAAGGATGAAAAAGATAGATTTCGCCGTAGCAGGATATCTGAATGCTTCTTTCATACAAAAAATGAATCAAATGGATATCAAGTGCATTATCCATTATAGTTCTATTCCAGAGATTTTTGATTTAAAAATTGACCATCCAGATCATCTCAAACGTGTAAAAGAAGAAAGTAAAAAAATACAAAGGAGCAACCTATGACACCTCAAGAAATGTGGAATGCCTACAAGCAAATCAACCCCTCTATCGGTGATGAGATAGACGCTTGGGCTTTTGGAGTGGACCCAGATCTTTTAGCGGATCTGGTGTTTACAGGCGAAAAAACAGCAACAGCCTCTGCCTACGACCTCTATGCAGTAGAGGACGAACCCCTTCCCCAAGAAGGGACCTTTGATGTTATTTTAGACAGTAAGGATCAAGCTGTCTGCATTATCGAAATTACAAAGGTTTCCGTTCAGCCTTTTCATCAAGTGTCAGCTGATCATGCCTTCAAAGAAGGGGAAGGTGACAAATCTTTAGCCTATTGGCGTCAGGTTCATGAAGACTTTTTCAAAGACTGGTTAGGAGAAGCAGGTCTGGATTTTACACCTGACAGCAAGGTTGTTTTAGAAGAATTTCGCAAGGTTTACCCTCTATAGACTGCTATAAGAAATAAAGTTTTAGGCATCGCCGTCCAAAGCTTTTTTGACTTTAAATGATAAAATAGCTAAACAAAAAGCGGACAATCATGTCCGCTTTTTTGAATCTATCAAGTGAAGTTATTGGATAAAGTTTTCAAAGATAGTTATCTTTAAAATCCCTATTCATATCACTTCTACATTGGTTGATTATTTTTTACGATAATGTAAAACTGTTCCTACAGCTACGATAAGCATTGCAACACCAGCAACAGAAACAATTAGGCTATTACGTTCACCAGTATTTGGAAGTCCTGGTTTGTCTTCAGTTGTTGTTGTAGCTCCAGTTGTTGTTGTAGCTCCAGTTGTTGTTGTAACTCCTGAAGGAGCTTCAGTAGTAGTTGGAGCCTCAGTAGTTGTTGTAACTTCTGAAGGAGCTTCAGTTGTTGTTGGGGCTTCAGTTGTTGTTGTAACTTCTGAAGGAGCTTCAGTAGTAGTTGGAGCCTCAGTCGTTTTTGGGGCTTCAGTCGTTTTTGGAGCTTCAGTAGTAGTTGGAGCTTCAGTAGTAGTTGGAGCTTCAGTAGTTGTTGGAGCTTCAGTAGTTGTTGGAGCTTCAGTTGTTGTTGGAGCCTCAGTAGTTGATGGAGCTTCAGTAGTAGTTGGAGCTTCAGTAGTAGTTGGAGCTTCAGTAGTTGTTGGAGCCTCAGTAGTTGTTGGAGCTTCAGTAGTTGTTGGAGCTTCAGTAGTTGTTGAAGCTTCAGTAGTTGTTGGAGCTTCAGTAGTAGTTGGAGCTTCAGTAGTAGTTGGAGCTTCAGTAGTAGTTGGAGCTTCAGTAGTAGTTGGAGCCTCAGTAGTAGTTGGAGCTTCAGTAGTAGTTGGAGCCTCAGTTGTTGTTGGGGCTTCAGTAGTTGTTGTAGTTGGTTTGTTTGATGTGTTGACGACCTTAATTACGTTTGCATCATCAATTTTTTCAACTTTAGAAGTGTAACCTTCAGGTGTATTTGTTTCCACTACTGAGTACTCAATCTTCTTACCGTCTTTGATACCTGGCAAATTAGTGAATGCTGCTTTCCAATCAGAAGCTTTTGTAAGAGTTTGTGTCATCCCTTCCAAAGCTTGGCCATCAGCATATAATTGAACAGTGATATCTTTACGGTCAGATTCTTCGTCACCAACCCACTCTTTCTGAACTGTCACAGTTGTATCACCAGATACCCAGAATTTCAACTCATTATTGTTCCAGAAAGCTGGATCAGTTTGAGGTGTTGTGATTTCATCAGCTGTCAAGGTTGCATTGTTGTCAACACGGATGGTTGTCTTAGGAATGATTGTTTGGTATTCAACGATTAATTCTTCGTCCGTAGCTGTTTTGAAAACATCACTTACGTCTGATAAATTAACGGTAAATCCATTTCCGTCTGCATCGAATTTCACATGTTTCCAGAAATCCCAACCTGAAGCAACCACTTGTCCACCTTTTCTCAATGTGAATGATGGTTTCAAGTAAGTTCCAACGAAGAATTCACTTGCAGCGTGGTTTGCAGCAGGAGCAAAAGTGATTTTTGAGTAATCGACGGCTGGAGCTTGGATTTTATCTGATACAACAGGGTTTGTGATGGCTTGTTTTTTACCATCTCCATTGATACGGATAAACCATTTTGTTAGATAGTAGTCATCTCCAACATTCATCCAAGCATAGTTTTCAGAAACATCCAATTTGAATGTCTTAGATACATAGTCACCTGTAAGGTTGTATTTATTCAATACTGATTCAAATACGCCAGGTCCATCAGGGCGTGTAATGATGACAGATTCTGAACCGACTTTAGAAGTGGCTGTCTTGTTTCCAGGATTTCCTGGAGTGCTATCCCACACTGCTCGGTATTGGAACCCACCCTTAACATTTTGGTTCATGGATTCGATTGCTTTTTTAAAAGTAAAAGTAATCTTCTTGTTTGTCATTGACAAGGTAGCTACTTCAGCACCGTTGGCTTGAAGTGATTGCGTAGCGAGTTCTGTGATATTTAAACCTTCGGGAGCATCGATGGTAAAAGTATCTCCTTCTTTAACAGATTTACCTGTTAAGTCCCATTCAAAAGAAAATGTGACCTTTTGACCAGATGTATCTGCTTTAAGGTTTGTAATAGTGGGAGTGACAGTTGCTGCAGAAACTGGCTTGATGATTGACAAACCAAGAGCAACTACACTGAACATTGCTACAAACGCGAATAATTTTTTATAGAAAGTTTTCACTTGTTCCTCCATTCCTTTCTTCCAGAAAATCTTCTTGTTTGGTAATAACAACCAAAATGTTGATTTATATCTTTTAATAAAATTGACAGTCCTACTCTGACGAATAATCCTTTCTTTATTGCAGTTTACTCCAGCTCCAGTGAAGATAAATTAATGCAATAGTTTTGAGACTCCGTATGTTATCAACTACTTTATATTTAGAGTAACTATTAGACGTAAAAGGGATTTTATGCTAGTTTATTTCATGGACGTGAATCCAATATTTAAAAAATAACTAATGAATGTTTTAAATATTGGATTCGCTTTTGAAGAAAACTAAAAATAGAAGTGCAATACATTAAAAAAGACATAATGATTATCATAGATTAAGTATTAATATACCAAACACACTTATTTTAGCACTAACGTATGCATTAGTCAAAGAAATTGATGCGAATTTCCTATAAATTTTGGTGTTTTTTGCTCGTTTTGACAAAATACCAAAACAGGCTTAAAATATAGAAATTCTAGGCGTTCACAAAACCATTTTCTTATTATTTGAGTTCAAAAAGACAAAAATGTGTAAATGAACTTTCAAAGCTTTTTTCTGACTTAAAATATGATAAAATAGGTATGTTTGAACTAGAGCATATGCTCATGAATTTAGAATAGGAGAATATGATGCAAGCAGTAGAACATTATATCGAAACATTTGTTCCTGAACATTATGATTTGTTTTTAGACTTGAGTCGTGAGACCAAGACTTTTTCAGGAAAAGTAACTATTACCGGTCTAGCTAAAAGTGACCGTATTTCCCTTCACCAAAAGGACTTGGAAATTGCTTCAGTTGAAGTAGCAGGTCAAGCTCGTCCATTTACAGTTGATAACGAAAACGAAGCCCTTCATATCGAACTTACAGAAGCAGGTTCATTTGAATTGGTTATTGCTTTTTCAGGTAAAATCACAGACAACATGACAGGAATCTATCCATCATACTACACAGTTGATGGAGTTAAGAAGGAAGTCTTGTCGACTCAGTTTGAGAGCCACTTTGCCCGTGAAGCCTTCCCATGTGTGGATGAACCAGAAGCGAAAGCAACCTTTGATCTAGCTCTTCGTTTTGACCAAGCAGAAGGCGAACTTGCCTTGTCAAACATGCCTGAGATTGACGTTGAAAATCGCAAAGAAACTGGCATCTGGAAGTTTGAAACTACACCTCGAATGTCTTCTTACTTGCTAGCTTTCGTAGCTGGTGATTTGCAGGGGGTAACTGCTACAACTAAAAATGGTACCTTGGTAGGTGTATACTCAACCAAGGCCCATCCACTTTCAAACCTTGATTTCTCACTAGACATCGCTGTTCGTTCTATCGAATTTTACGAAGACTACTACGGAGTCAAGTATCCAATCCCTCAATCTCTTCACATCGCCCTTCCTGACTTCTCAGCAGGTGCTATGGAAAACTGGGGTCTCGTAACCTACCGTGAAGTCTACTTGGTTGTGGATGAGAACTCCACCTTTGCTAGCCGTCAACAAGTAGCCCTTGTCATTGCCCACGAGCTTGCTCACCAATGGTTCGGTAACCTTGTGACTATGAAGTGGTGGGATGACCTTTGGCTCAACGAAAGCTTCGCCAACATGATGGAATACGTCTGTGTAGATGCGATTGAGCCAAGCTGGAATATTTTTGAAGATTTCCAAACAAGTGGAGTGCCAGCTGCTCTTAAACGTGATGCAACTGATGGTGTTCAGTCTGTTCACGTCGAAGTCAAACACCCAGATGAAATCAATACACTCTTTGACTCTGCTATCGTTTATGCTAAAGGAAGTCGTCTCATGCACATGCTTCGTCGTTGGCTAGGAGATGCTGATTTTGCTAAAGGTTTGCATGCTTACTTTGAAAAACACCAATACGGAAACACTATTGGTCGTGACCTTTGGAATGCCCTTGGTCAAGCATCAGGCCGTGATGTAGCAGCCTTTATGGATTCTTGGTTGGAGCAACCTGGTTATCCAGTTTTGACTGCTACAGTTGAAAATGATGTTTTGAAGATCTCACAAAAACAATTCTTCATCGGTGAACACGAAGACAAAAACCGTCTTTGGGTAGTACCCCTTAACAGTAACTGGAAAGGTTTGCCAGATACACTCGAAACTGAAAGCATCGAAATTCCAGGTTATGCAGCTCTTCTTGCTGAAAACAAAACAGCTCTTCGTCTCAACACTGAAAACACTGCCCACTACATTACTGACTATCAAGATGAATTACTGGATGCTATCCTTTCAGAATTAGTTGAACTTGATAACACAAGTAAGCTTCAAATCGTCCAAGAACGTCGCTTGCTTGCTGAAGCAGGACATGTATCATATGCAGACTTGTTGCCAGTACTTGATAAACTTGCCAAGGAAGAGTCTTACTTGGTTGTTGCTGCAGTTTCTCAAGTTATTTCTGCCCTTGAGCGCTTTATCGATGAAGGAACAGAAGCTGAGAAAGCCTTTAATAATCTGGTTGCTAAATTGGCTCGTCACAACTATGAACGACTTGGCTTTGAAGCTAAAGAGGGTGAATCTGATGAAGATGAATTGGTTCGTCAATTGACCATTTCTATGATGATTCGTTCAAATGATGAAGAAGCTAGTCAAGTTGCTAGTCAAATCTTTGCAGCCCATAAAGAAAATCTTGCAGGACTTCCGGCAGCCATTCGTGCTCAAGTCCTCATCAATGAGATTAAACACAATGAAACTAAGGACTTGGTTGCAACTTACCTAGACCTATACACACATGCAACAGATGCAGTTTTCAAACGTCAATTAGCAGCTGCGCTTGCATACAGTACAGATGCAGAAAACATCCAAACTCTTCTTGCAACTTGGAAGGACAAATTTGTCGTCAAACCACAAGACCTTTCAGCATGGTATCTCCAATTCCTTGGACACCAAGCTACCCAAGAAACTGTTTGGGTTTGGGCTCGTGAAAACTGGGATTGGATCAAGGCAGCCCTTGGTGGAGATATGAGCTTTGATAGCTTTGTCATCTTCCCATCACACATCTTTAAAACAGAACAACGTTTGGCAGAGTATAAGGCCTTCTTTGAACCACAACTTTCTGACCTCGCTCTTAGCCGTAATATCAGCATGGGTATCAAGGATATCGCAGCGCGCGTTGAATTGATTAAACGTGAAAAAGCAGCGGTTGAAGCAGTTGTTGCACAATATGGCAAGGCTTAAAAACTTCTTGACTAAATAGTATATAAAAACTCAACTTTCTCTTAGAAAAACAAGGAAAGTTGAGTTTTTTTTAAGATATTTTTGCTATAATGGATATAATAAGGAGGAATTTTTGATGATTAAAATTCTATTAGTGGAAGATGACCTAGGCCTGTCAAATTCAGTCTTTGATTTTTTGGATGATTTTGCAGATGTTATGCAGGTATTTGATGGCGAAGAAGGTCTCTACGAGGCTGAAAGTGGCGTCTATGACTTGATTCTATTGGACTTGATGTTACCAGAAAAAAATGGTTTCCAAGTCTTAAAAGAACTACGTGAAAAAGGTGTTTCGACTCCTGTTCTCATCATGACAGCTAAGGAAAGTCTCGATGACAAAGGACATGGGTTTGAGCTGGGAGCAGATGATTATCTAACCAAACCATTTTATCTAGAAGAACTCAAGATGCGTATTCAGGCCCTTCTCAAACGCTCAGGGAAATTTAACGAAAATACCTTAACGTACGGTGATTTGACAGTCAATCTATCTACGAATGAAGTTAAGGTTCAAGATGCCTCTGTTGAGCTGCTTGGTAAAGAATTTGAACTCTTGGTCTATTTCCTCCAAAACCAAAATGTCATCTTACCAAAAACCCAAATCTTTGACCGTTTATGGGGATTTGACAGTGACACAACCATCTCCGTGGTAGAAGTCTATGTATCAAAAGTTCGTAAGAAATTGAAAGGTTCAGCCTTTGCTGAAAATCTCCAAACTTTGCGTAGTGTTGGGTATATTTTAAAACATGTTTAATAAAATAAGAAAGAATTGGTACGCAGAAGATTTCAGCTACTTTGTCCGTAATTTTGGTGTGTTCACCCTAATTTTCTCTGCTATGACCTTGATTATCTTGCAAGTTATGCACTCCAGTCTCTACACATCAGTGGATGAGAAACTGCTATCTCTCAGCAACAATCCTCAGGACATCATTCAATTGGCCGTCAATCGTGCAACTGAAGACGTTAAGGATTTAGATAGTGGCAGTGTCGCTTCAGCTTCTGATAAAAAGCCAAATGTGAGTTCCAATACTGAAGTGATTTTGCTAGATTCAAATTTGAATCAATTAGTGACTGGCAATCGCTTTTTAGGATTAGACAGAATAACTTTCAATAAAAAGGATTTAAACCATATCCGACAACTTCATGTTGTGAATAGCTACGGCCAGGATGAGATTTATCGGGTGGTCTTAACGGAAATGAATATTGATTCTGTTTCGACTAATATTAAGTATGCTGCTATCCTGATTAACACAAGCCAACTAGAGCAAATTAGTCAAAACCACGAGCAGTTAATCGTGGTGGTGATGGCAAGTTTCTGGATTCTATCTATCTTAGCCAGTCTCTATCTTGCACGTGTCAGTGTTAAACCCTTACTTGAAAGTATGCAAAAGCAGAAAAGCTTTGTGGAAAATGCCAGTCATGAATTACGGACTCCGTTGGCAGTTCTTCAGAACCGTCTGGAAACTCTTTTTAGAAAACCAGAGGCGACTATTATGGAGTCAAGTGAGAGTATCGCTTCTAGTTTGGAAGAAGTTCGAAATATGAAGTTTCTAACGACTAACCTTCTCAATCTGGCACGTAGAGATGATGGAATCAAGCCTGAGTTTGGAGAGGTAGAGCCAGACTTCTTTAATACAACCTTTACTAACTATGAGATGATTGCGTCCGAGAATAATCGTGTTTTTCGTTTCCAAAATCGTGTTCATCGCACCATTATCACAGATAAACTCCTCCTCAAGCAATTGATGACCATTCTGTTTGACAATGCGGTCAAGTATACAGAAGAAGAAGGAGATATCTATTTTGAGATTTCAACAAAAGAACGAAGCCTCTATCTAACGGTAGCTGATAATGGGATCGGTATTTCTGCAGCCGATAAAAAGAAAATCTTTGATCGTTTTTATCGCGTGGATAAGGCACGTACACGACAAAAGGGTGGTTTCGGTTTAGGCTTGTCTTTAGCTAAGCAGATCGTCGATGCCTTAAAAGGCTCTATCAGTGTGAAAGATAACAAACCTAACGGAACAATTTTTGAAGTCAAGATAGCTATCACAACACCATCAAAACGAAAGAATAAATAAAAAAACCTTCGATTTATCGAAGGTTTTTATTTGAATTTTTTCTTGATAAAAGTGCGCTGAAATTGTAAAGCTACAAGACTGAGGCCGATAGCCAAAGCAAATGATAAAACAGTGTTCAATTTAAGCGATAAGAACATAAAACTAAAGATAGCTAAAAAGACACAGAAGCAAGCAATGTTTACAAAAAATAGGACTTCCTTTACACTAGCAACAGAAGTATTTTCTGGAACATAATCTTGAAACTGAGCAGTTTTTATACTTTCTTGTTCTAACTCATACGGGTGTAGTTTTCTTGCGTGCATATTTCTCTCCTTAACAGTACATTACTATTTTATCATTTTTTAAAGAGAGAATTATTACAGGATTGTTACAAATTGCATAAAATCTGTTATCAAGGCCAATTTCGGAATTCTTGACATGCTGATGGGAAAATGATAGGATGAGTAAACCGTTTAAACTTTATTATTTTTTTCTTATTTTAACGAGGGGAAATTTGATGGTTAAAACGAATAAAAATCATACACAGATGCAAATAAATTCAATTTTGAAGTAAGGACAGGATTCTTTTAAATTGATTCTAGCTGTTCATGACGAGATAGTTTTCTATCTTTAGTGCTATGGTAAAGAGGAGATTTGTTCCCTCGACAACAGAATACTTAAAGGAGATTGGCATGTATCTTGCTATCAAAGAAATTTTACAGAATAAATTGCGTTACAGTTTAATTCTAACAACCATTTTTCTCATTGCTTTTATGGTCTTTTTTATGACTAGTTTGGCTCTCGGGCTTGTTCGAAATAACAGGGCTGCTATTGATAATTGGCAAGCAACAGGAGTTGTGCTATCTGATTATGCAAATGATAATTTGACTGCATCCTTTATACCAGAAAAAGACTACAAAGATAAAGTGTCTGAGGATGCTGTTCCCCTAAGCTACATGTTCGCGGTGACAAACCTTGTCGATAGTAGTGACAAGTTGAATGTCTCTATTTTTGGTCAAGAGTGGGACAGTTTTATCTCGCCAACCTTGATTGAAGGGCGTTACCCAGAAAATGAGCAAGAAGTGGTAGTGGATCAGTCTTTTGAAAATTACGGCATCAAACTCGGGGATGCTATTCAACTCAACGGAAGTGAGACAAGTTTTAAGATTGTAGGTTTGACCAGAGAAAATAAATTTTTCACGGAACCTGTTATCTTTACAAGTTTAACAACGTATTGGGATTTACAAGGAATAACAAAAGGCAATCGTTCGATCTCCGCATTGGTATTGCAAAATGATGTAGAAGTGACTGGCGATGGTTTGAAGCAGATTTCTATTCAAAAAATGATTTCTAAAATTCCTGGCTATACCCCTCAGGTCAATGTATTCTCAGGAATGATTCTAGCTATGATTGTCATTACAGGTCTGATTGTAGGAATTTTTATCTACATCATTACCATTCAAAAATTAGGCCTTTATGGAATTATGCGAGCGCAAGGGATTCAGATAAAATCCATCGTATGGTCCCTTTTCTGTCAAATCTTTCTTTTATCTGGTTTGGGTATAGGATTGGCTTTGTTAGCCATTTGGGCTGTCATTTTAGTCTTACCTGCGACCTTCTTTTTCTACCCTAGTTGGTTGGCATACTTTGTCTTAAGCCTGGTCATTTGCTTGATGGCACTACTAGGTGGCGTCATTTCGCTTCCGCGTCTACTTAAAGTGGATCCAATTACAGCGATTGCAGAATGATAAGGAGAATGATATGACGACATTAATTGAGATGATTCAAGTGACAAAAACTTATGGCGAAGGCAATATGAAAGTCACAGCTCTTCATGAGACCAATTTTCAGCTAAACGCTGGGGAGTTTGTAGCGATTGTGGGGCCTTCTGGATCAGGTAAAACAACCTTTTTAACGACTCTAGGCCAACTTCAGGAAGCTTCAAGTGGAAAGATTCTAGTAAAGGGAAAAGAGACTGGGCATTTATCTGAAAAAGAAAAAACGGATTTACGCTTCAGTGAATTTGGTTTTATCCTCCAGGCTTCAAATCTGATTCCCTTTTTAACGGTTAAGGAGCAATTAGATTTAATTGATCGCTTGGATAAAAAGAAATCAGAAAAAAGTAACCGACAAGAGTTGTTCAGTTTGTTGGACTTGGAAAAGGTTCAAAATCACTATCCCAAAGCTCTCTCTGGTGGAGAACGCCAACGAGCTGCAATTGCTAGAGCCTTATACAATAACCCGAGTATCGTACTTGCAGATGAGCCGACAGCTAGCTTGGATACACAACGTGCTTATCAAGTGACGGATATGCTGGCTTCAATTGCCCATGAGCAAGGCAGGGGAGTTGTCATGATTACACATGATACTCGCTTACTAGATAAGGTTGACCGTATTTATGTGATGAATGACGGACGACTTGTTGAAAAGACACAAGCATAAATCTAAAAAGTGAACTGTTAGTGATACGGTTCACTTTTTTTTTCAAAATTTGGACTAACAAGACCCACTTTTCTATATAGCTGATTTTTTGGAAATGTGGTATAATTTTCTCTATGGAAAAGATTATCATTACAGCAACTGCTGAAAGTATTGAACAAGTAAAACAGCTACTTGAAGCTGGTGTCGACCGCATTTATGCCGGTGAGAAAGATTTTGGTCTTCGTTTGCCAACTACCTTTAGTCATGAAGAATTGCGTGAAATCGCAAAAATCGTTCATGATGCCGGTAAGGAATTAATCGTTGCGGTCAATGCTCTTATGCACCAAGACATGATGGACCGTATCAAGCCATTCTTGGACTTTTTAGAAGAAATCAAAACGGACTATATCACAGTTGGGGACGCAGGTGTCTTTTATGTAGTCAACCGTGATGGCTATTCTTTCAAAACCATCTACGATGCCTCAACCATGGTCACAAGCAGTCGTCAGATTAATTTCTGGGGACAAAAAGCAGGAGCATCAGAAGCTGTTTTGGCGCGTGAAATCCCATCTGCAGAACTTTTCAAAATGCCTGAAATTTTAGAAATTCCTGCTGAGGTCTTGGTATACGGTGCTAGTGTCATCCACCATTCGAAGCGTCCACTCTTGCAAAACTACTATAATTTCACACAGATTGATGATGAAAAATCTCGTCAACGTGACTTGTTCTTGGCTGAGCCAAGTGACCCAGAGAGCCATTATTCTATTTTTGAAGACAATCATGGGACTCATATCTTTGCTAATAATGATCTTGATTTGATGACCAAGTTGACTGAGTTGGTAGAACATGGTTTCACTCATTGGAAGCTTGAAGGTCTCTACACTCCAGGCCAAAACTTTGTAGAAATTGCAAAACTCTTTATCCAAGCGCGCAATTTAATTCAAGAAGGTAACTTTACTCATGACCAGGCCTTCTTGCTCGATGAAGAAGTTCGCAAGCTCCATCCTAAAAATCGTTTCTTGGATACTGGATTTTACGACTATGACCCTGATATGGTTAAGTAAACATCACAAAACCCGACATAAAATGTTCGGGTTTTTCTAGTGCAAGGATGAATTTGAAGCGTATTCATGATATAATAGAAGTAGCTCTATTTGGAGGTGTATAAGTGGAAAATCTGAAAAAAATGGCAGGGATTAAAGCTGCCGAGTTCGTCAAAGATGGTATGGTTGTCGGGCTTGGAACAGGCTCAACTGCCTACTATTTCGTAGAAGAAATAGGTCGTCGTATCAAGGAAGAGGGCTTACAGATTACAGCTGTAACGACTTCTAGTGTGACCAGCAAGCAGGCAGAAGGACTCAATATTCCTCTTAAGTCAATTGATCAAGTGGACTTTGTAGACCTGACAGTTGATGGTGCAGATGAAGTAGACAGTCAGTTTAACGGAATCAAAGGCGGTGGTGGTGCCCTTCTCATGGAAAAGGTTGTCGCAACTCCATCTAAAGAATATATCTGGGTAGTTGATGAAAGTAAGCTAGTAGAGAAACTTGGTGCCTTTAAATTACCAGTAGAGGTTGTTCAATATGGTGCCGAACAGGTCTTCCGTCGATTTGAACGAGCTGGCTATAAACCGAGCTTTCGTGAAAAGGATGGTCAACGTTTTGTGACTGACATGCAAAACTTTATCATCGATTTGGCCTTGGAAGTGATTGAAGACCCAATTGCTCTTGGACAAGAATTGGATCATGTCGTTGGTGTCGTCGAGCATGGATTGTTTAACCAAATGGTGGATAAGGTCATCGTTGCTGGACAAGAGGGCGTTCAGATTTTAACTTCAACAAAAGCAAAATAATCAAAATAAAAAGGAGACACACTATGCCAAAATTTAATCGTATTCACTTGGTGGTACTAGATTCTGTAGGAATCGGTGCAGCACCAGATGCTCATAACTTTGTCAACGCTGGTGTTCCTGATGGTGCATCAGACACGCTTGGACACATTTCAAAATCAGTAGGTTTGAATGTTCCAAATATGGCAAAACTTGGTCTTGGGAACATTCCTCGAGAAACACCATTGAAGACAGTTCCAGCTGAGAGCAATCCAACAGGTTATGCGACTAAGCTTGAAGAGGTATCTCTAGGTAAAGATACCATGACTGGTCACTGGGAAATCATGGGACTTAATATCACTGAACCTTTCGATACTTTCTGGAATGGATTCCCAGAGGAAATCCTTACTAAAATCGAAGAATTTTCAGGACGTAAGGTTATTCGTGAAGCCAACAAACCATACTCAGGAACAGCAGTAATCGATGACTTTGGACCACGCCAAATGGAAACTGGCGAGTTGATTATCTATACATCAGCTGACCCAGTTCTTCAAATCGCAGCTCACGAAGACATCATTCCTTTGGATGAACTCTATCGTATTTGTGAGTACGCTCGTTCTATCACATTGGAACGTCCAGCTCTTCTTGGTCGTATCATTGCCCGTCCTTATGTTGGTGAGCCTGGAAACTTCACTCGTACGGCTAACCGTCGTGACTTGGCTGTATCTCCATTTGCTCCAACTGTATTGGACAAATTGAATGAAGCCGGTATTGATACATATGCAGTTGGTAAGATTAACGATATCTTCAATGGTGCAGGTATCAACCACGATATGGGTCACAATAAGTCAAATAGTCATGGAATTGATACACTATTGAAGACTATGGGACTTCCTGAATTTGAAAAAGGGTTCTCCTTCACAAACTTGGTAGACTTTGATGCTTTATATGGACACCGTCGTGATCCACACGGCTATCGTGATTGTTTGCATGAGTTTGATGAGCGCTTGCCAGAAATTATGGCAGCAATGAGAGAAGACGATCTTCTTTTGATTACTGCTGACCACGGAAATGACCCAACCTATGCTGGTACTGACCATACTCGTGAATATATTCCACTTTTAGCATACAGTCCATCCTTTAAAGGCAATGGATTAATTCCAGTTGGACACTTCGCTGACATCTCAGCAACGATTGCAGAGAACTTTGGTGTTGAAAAAGCCATGATTGGTGAAAGTTTCTTAGATAAATTGGTATAAGATGAAACGCTATGCTTTACTTGTTCGGGGCATTAATGTAGGTGGGAAAAATAAAGTTGTCATGGCGCAACTTCGTCAAGAACTGACAGAGTTGGGACTGGAAAAGGTTGAAACCTACATCAACAGTGGCAACATTTTCTTTACTTCGATAGCTCCTAAAGCCCAATTGGTTGAAAAGTTAGAGGCTTTCTTTGAAATCCATTATCCATTTATTCAGAGCTTTTCTTTGCTGAGTCAGGAAGATTATGAAGAAGAGCTGAATAATCTGCCAGATTGGTGGACCAAAGACCTAGTTCGCAAGGATGTGCTCTTTTACACTGAGAGCTTGGATGTGGATCAAGTCATCGAGAAAGTGAACAGTTTGGAACTGAAAGATGAAGTGGTTCATTTTGGAAGACTTGGGATTTTTTGGGGGAAATTTTCTGAGGAATCCTACTATGCAACAGCCTATCACAAGCACTTACTTAAGATGCCTTTCTATCGCAATATTACCATTCGTAACGCTAATACCTTTGACAAAATTGGTCAATTTTTAAAACATAAAGAAGGAGATACCTAATGACATTTTTAAATAAAATCAATGAAACAGCTGCTTTCTTGAAAGAAAAGGGAGTTGAAGCGCCGGAGTTCGGCTTGATCCTTGGTTCAGGTCTTGGAGAATTGGCTGAAGAAATCGAAAATGCAGTCGTAGTAGACTACTCTGACATTCCAAACTGGGGTCAATCCACAGTAGTCGGACATGCTGGTAAATTGGTTTATGGTGATCTTGCTGGACGTAAAGTCTTGGCTCTTCAAGGTCGTTTTCACTTCTACGAAGGAAATCCTCTTGAAGTTGTGACTTTTCCTGTCCGTGTTATGAAAGTCTTGGGCTGCGAAGGTGTCATTGTAACCAATGCAGCTGGCGGTATCGGCTTCGGTCCTGGTACCTTGATGGCTATTACTGACCACATCAACATGACTGGTCAAAACCCATTGATCGGTGAAAACTTGGATGACTTTGGTCCACGTTTCCCTGATATGTCGAAAGCTTACACTCCAGAATACCGTGAGACTGCTCATCAAGTAGCAGACAAATTGGGCATTAAACTGGATGATGGGGTTTATATCGGTGTGACAGGTCCAACTTATGAAACTCCAGCTGAAATCCGTGCATATAAGACTCTTGGTGCAGATGCTGTCGGTATGTCCACTGTTCCTGAAGTTATTGTGGCCGCTCACTCAGGCTTGAAAGTTCTCGGTATTTCATGTATCACTAACCATGCTGCAGGATTCCAAGAAGAACTTAACCACGAAGAAGTTGTAGAAGTGACCGAGCGTGTCAAAGGCGACTTCAAAGGATTGCTGAAAGCGATTCTTGCTGAATTATAATCATGGTACATGAGTTGAGGAGGAGTCTTCAGAAGATCCCATATAACCTCAAATTAGTTCTAGCGGTCATCATGCTAGGACTAGTTTCAGGCATATTCGGAATTTTGCTCCATTATCTTTTAGAGCTGGTTGAAGGGATTGCTTTTGGTCAGACAGAACATAACACTGGGTTCTTGACAGATGGTGTTGCCTCATCACGAATAGGCTTCAGTTTAATCATCGTGGGTGTCAGTTCTGCCTTAGTCTGGTATTTCTTGCAAAGAAAAGCAAAGATTTTTTCCATCAAAGCGCAGATGAAAGATGAAACATCACAATACAAACTTCATTTTTTAAAACAGTTAGTTCATTCAATTTGGCAGATTGTTGCAGTTGGAGGAGGAGCGCCTATCGGTAAGGAAGCTGCGCCGCGGGAGATTGGAGCTTTATTTGCAAGACCTATTGCCAATATTTTTTCTCTCTCCGTGAAGGACCAAATCTTTCTCATTGCCTGTGGAGCTGGTGCGGGTTTAGCAGCTGTCTATCAGGTTCCGTTAACGAGTGTATTTTTCGTTTTTGAAACCTTGGGAATTGCTTTATCTGTCAAACGTTTTTTCTTGGTCGGTCTGACTACATATGTATCAGCCTTTATAGCAGGCTTTGTTGTTTCAGATCATGCTCTCTACCAGATTCCAGCTCTGACTTGGTCACTAGGTGATGTGTGGCTTGTTCCCTTATTAGTTCTTTTCCTGACTCCACTTGCTTGGCTTTTTAGTCGCTTCAACAAACAAGTTTCTTCAAAGAGAATAAAGGACAAGCGGATACTCTATACTCTGCCGGTAACATTCCTTTTCCTTGTTGGATTGGCTAGCCATTTGCCTCATCTACTTGGTAATGGGCGTATGATGGCTCAGGAGATTTTAAACGGCAGTAATGCCAAGATGGTAATCCTCTTGTTTGTCTTGAAAGCCTTGGTCGTTTTAGTTACCCTTTGGGCAGGTGCCTATGGTGGGACCTTGACCCCATCTTTTGCCTTGGGGATGGCAGGAGCTGCACTCTTGACCATGATTTTAGGTAGTGGCAACCAGCCAGCAGTCTTACTATTAGGTTCGGTTTGCTTTTTAGCTGTGACCTTGAAGGCTCCCTTGTCTGCAACTGGATTGGTGATGGGGTTCACTGGTCAGTCATTTGAGGCTATACCTTTTCTTTTGGTGACTGCTTACTTGGCATTTGGTTTTGCTAAAATGCTGGACCGAATCCCTTGGGAGAAATACTTACGACCAAAGACAAGGATAATAGAAAATTAATAAGAATACTCTAGTTTTTCTAATCCAAAGTATATTTTAAATTTATAATCAATATCATTTAATAAAGAAAGGTAGAGCATGTGTTCAGATTTGAACACGAGCAGAAAACTTTTCTAAACAAAAAATACACACAGAAAGGTAGGGTTAACCGTATTCGCAGAACTGAATACGGGCGGAGAACTGTGTAAAAAAGATAAACTGTCTAGCATCTACGATGCGTCGTCAGTTTCCTATTTTTACTTTGTTCTCTGTCGCCCTTTATATCTTAATTATGTCTATCCATATTGCTGCTAAGCAGGGTGAAATTGCTGATAAAATTCTCCTTCCTGGAGATCCTCTTCGTGCGAAATTTATCGCTGAGAATTTTCTTGAAGATGCTGTTTGCTTTAACGAAGTTCGTAACATGTTTGGTTACACAGGTACTTACAAAGGTCACCGTGTATCAGTCATGGGAACTGGGATGGGGATGCCATCCATCTCTATTTATGCGCGCGAGTTGATTGTTGACTACGGAGTGAAGAAATTAATCCGTGTGGGAACGGCTGGATCTTTGAATGAGGATGTTCACGTCCGTGAATTGGTCTTGGCTCAAGCAGCTGCAACTAACTCAAACATCATCCGCAACGATTGGCCTCAATACGATTTCCCACAAATTGCAAGCTTTGATCTTTTAGATAAGGCTTACCACATTGCCAAAGACCTTGGTATGACCACTCATGTCGGAAATGTCTTGTCATCAGACGTTTTCTATTCAAACTATGGTGAAAAGAACATTGAACTTGGTAAATGGGGCGTGAAAGCTGTAGAAATGGAAGCAGCAGCCCTTTACTACCTTGCTGCTCAACACCATGTCGATGCTTTAGCTATTATGACGATTTCTGATAGCTTGGTTAATCCAGAAGAGGACACTACAGCAGAAGAACGCCAAAATACCTTCACCGATATGATGAAGGTTGGTCTAGAGACTTTAATTGCAGAATAAAAGGGAACACAAAAGGAAGATTTTCTGGATGAAAATCTTCCTTTTTTAGTTATTCAGTCCAGACTGACCTTAATGGAATGTTACTCTATCGTCTATTTTTTAAGAGATTGCAAGAAATAATCAATCTCTGCTTGAGAATGGAGAATATGCATCTTCTCAGGGTAGGTATCACTTAATTTTTGGTATCTATCCTTAGCATTTTTTGTTCGTCCGTCCCAGATAATCCAGCGGATAAATTCCCAGTTAAACTGTTCAGGACAACCGTCTGCCATACTTTCTCTAACTTTTCCTCTGTATTGTAGATAGCGTTTTAAGGCTCTTGCTAAACAATTCCATGCTGAGAAGTTTAGAAAGATAATCTGATCAGCTTGCTCCATCCTTTCCTCATAGCAACACCAGCTATAGTTGCCGTCAATAACCCAATCTTCATGTTCAGTAAGGAAAGTCGCCATCTCTTTTAACATCCAATCGCGATCGCTATCTTGCCAACCAGGCTGAAATTGCAATCGGTCTATATGGAGCTTTGGAATTGAGTAGTAACTGGAAAGCTTTTCTGCTAGAGTAGATTTACCTGATCCTGAATATCCTATAATAGCAATTTTCATGATAACCTCCAGAAAAATGTGCACAAAAAAAGCTCCGAAGAGCTCATTTTGTATGCGGTTCTTGATTAACCAAGTTTAGCTGCAAGACGTGCTTTATCACGGTTAGCTTTATTCTTGTGGATCAAACCTTTAGTTTCTGCTTTATCGATGGCTGAGCTAGCAGCACGGTAAAGTTCTTCAGATGGGTTTGCTTCAAAAGCCTTGATAGCAGTACGCATAGCTGATTTTTGAGCTGAGTTCTTTTCGTTTTGTTTAACGTTCAATTCAGCGCGTTTGATAGCTGATTTAATGTTTGCCAATGTTCTTACCTCCATATTTACTAACTATACCATTATATCTGAAAACTATTATTTTGACAAGGGGAAATCATTTTTTTAAATAAATTTCATCAATTTCATGATTTTTAGATTTATGAAGAATGACTTCTGCCCGATTTCTAGTCGGTTCAATATAGTTTTGTAGATTGGTTAAATTAATACTAGTCCAAACCTGATGAGCAAAATCTTTGACTTCACTGATCGGTTGTTGGGTGAAGCGATAGTAATAGTTGCTTGGATCATCTTGTGCAAAACTGAGAAGTTTTAAGAAACGGTCCAAATACCAATTCTCGATATCCTCAACTGCAGCATCTACGTAGATTGAAAAATCAAAGAAGTCTGTAATGTAAAGACGGCTGTTATGAGGGGTTTGAAAGACGTTGATACCCTCTACGATGACAAAATCCGCTGCTTGAACTCTTTGTGTTTTATCAGGTACGATATCATAGATTTCGTGAGAATAAACAGGAATGTCAACATCTTGCCCGTTTTTAAGTTGGTCAAGAAAATTAAGTAGAGCTTCCATATCATAGCTCTCAGGGAAACCTTTTCTATTTAGAATGTTGCGCTCATTTAAGATGCTATTAGGATAGAGAAAACCATCAGTCGTAACTAATTCAACACTTGCTTCTGGAAAAATACGAGAAAGCAGAATTTGTAAGAGTCGACTAGTAGTTGACTTTCCGACTGCTACACTACCTGAAATCCCGATAATAAAAGGCTGATTTTTACTCTCTCTTTGGAGAAAAATTCCTTTTGAAAAGGCTAGATCTTCCTTGGAACGTTTGTAGATTTGAATAAGGTGAGCCAGCGGTAGATAAATATCTGTTACATCTTGGAGACTGATCTGGTCATTGAAACTCTTAATCGAATCTAATTCCTCCTCGGTTAAAGGAGGTGTTGTCTTACGATGTAATGATTGCCAAGTTCCTCGGCTGATTTTTTCATAATGTAAAAATTCGTTGGTCATAAAATTTCCTCGTTTGATATCTCAGTATACCATAATTTACAAAGAAAGACATCTGAATCATTTGAGAAAAAGCGCTTTCTTTGTTAAAATATAAGTAGTATAACTATCAATAGAGGTTATGTTATGAGACTAGTAGTGAGTGATAAAATTCTAAAACTAAGTTGTTTACTTGTTGCTATTTTGTGGTTGTCTCCAACATTGATTGAGTTTACTGTGAGTTTAGGAAGTCAAACCTATAGCTGGTCTGCCTTTGTCTTGTTGTTCTTGCTACCAATTATTGGTTTTATTTACTTGATTCTCGCCATTTTAACAAGAAAATGGTGGCTGATATTGATTGGTCTAGCTTGTCTATTTTCATTTTTTATTAGTATGTTCCTAGGTTATCTCTTCTTAGGGCCTTAGTTGGTATAGACCGTGTAAACGATTTAAAATATCTAAATTTTATGGTAAAATAATCCTATGAGTAAAATGTATTATGCAGAAAACCCAGATGCACCCCATGATGTTCATGAACTTAGAGTTGACCTACTTGGGCAAAAGATGACCTTTTTGACAGATGCTGGTGTCTTTAGTAAAAAAATGATTGATTTCGGAAGTCAGTTGTTGTTAAGATGTCTAGATGTCGAAAAAGATGAAAAAATCCTTGATGTTGGTTGTGGCTATGGTCCCATCGGCTTGTCTTTGGTTAAAGCTTATGGTGCCCAAGCGACCATGGTGGATATCAATAATCGTGCCCTGGATTTAGCCCAGCAAAATGCAGTAAAAAACAATGTTCAAGCGACTATCTTCCAGTCCAATATTTATGAGCAGGTAGAAGGTCAATTCGATCATGTCATTTCGAATCCGCCCATTCGTGCAGGCAAGCAGGTCGTTCATGAAATCATCGAGAACAGTATTGATTATCTTAAGGATGGTGGAGATTTGACCATTGTCATCCAGAAAAAACAAGGAGCTCCAAGTGCCAAAAATAAGATGGAAGAAGTCTTTGGTAATTGTGAGGTCGTGAAGAAAGACAAGGGATATTATATCCTTAGAAGTGTGAAAGAATGAGAGCAGTAGATCTAATCCAGAAAAAAAGAGATGGACAAGAACTCAGTTCCAATGAAATCAAATGGCTGGTAGAAGGCTATGTAGCTGGAACTGTTCCAGATTATCAAATGTCTGCTTTTGCTATGGCTGTTTATTTTAAAGGCATGACCACACGTGAGATTTCTGATTTGACTATGAACATGGTCAAGACAGGTCAGGAATTTGATTTATCTGCTATTGAAGGTATCAAGGTTGATAAACACTCTACGGGTGGTGTTGGTGACAAGGTAACTTTAATCCTAGCACCCTTGGTAGCTAGTTTTGACGTACCAGTTGCCAAGATGAGTGGTAGAGGTCTAGGACATACTGGTGGAACAATCGATAAATTAGAATCTATCAAAGGTTTTCAAGTCGAACGCAGTCAGGATGACTTTATCAAACAAGTCCAAGATATTGGTGTTTCAGTTATTGGTCAATCTGACCAATTAGTCAAAGCGGATAAGTTGCTCTATGCACTACGTGATGTGACAGCAACAGTTGACACTATTCCACTGATTGCTAGTTCTGTCATGAGTAAAAAGATTGCAGCTGGAGCGGATGCTATTTTGCTGGATGTTACTGTCGGTGAAGGTGCCTTTATGAAAACAGTCGACGAGGCACGCCAACTGGCTCAAACCATGGTGAATCTCGGGAAAGCTGTGGGGCGTAAGACAGTAGCAGTCATTACGGATATGAGTCAACCTTTGGGACGTGCCATTGGGAATCGCTTGGAAATTCTAGAAGCACTAGAAATTCTTCAGGGTAAAGGACGCGAGGATATTAGTCACTTTATCTGTGAGTTAGCTCAGATTATGCTTTCTCTGGCAAATGTTGAAAAAACAGTCGAGGAAGTAAGGCAACATCTTGAAAATGGTCAGGCACTCAAGAAATTTGAAGCGATGGTTCTAGCTCAGGGTGGAAACCTAGAAGACCTCTATCGTCCAGTAAAAGTTGACCATGTAATTGAGATTCCTGCTCAGGAAGATGGTGTTATTGAGGCACTTCCAGCCATGGAGTTCGGTCTTTTCGCTATGAGATTAGGTGCTGGTCGTGCAGTCAAAACAGATGCTCTTGATTATGAAACAGGAATTGTTTTTGAGAAGAAAGTTGGAGAATCAGTCAAAAAAGGTGAAATTGTTGCAAAAGTATATGCAAATGGCAAAATTTCTCCGGAACTAGTTACAGATTTCCAAAAATATGTTAAAATTAAAATGAGTGATGAAACGCTAAAAATGCGTGAAATCATCGAAATTATCTCCTAATTTAAGGAAAATCCGAAATGAAATTAAATAAATACATTGATCATACGCTTTTAAAGCAAGATGCAACCGAACAACAAATCGATCGTTTGCTATCTGAAGCAAGAGAGTACGATTTTGCCAGTGTTTGTGTGAATCCTTGCTGGGTTTCGCATGCAAAAGCAGGTCTAACAGATACTGATGTCAAGGTTTGTACAGTTGTAGGTTTTCCTCTTGGAGCTACAACTTCAGCTGTCAAAGCCTATGAAACCAAAGAAGCCATCCAAAATGGTGCCGACGAAATTGATATGGTTATCAACGTTGGTGCACTAAAATCAGGAAATGTTGCATTAGTTGAGACAGACATTCAAGCTGTTGTGGAAGCAAGTGGAGACAAACTTGTTAAGGTTATTATTGAAGCTTGTTTGTTAACGGATGAAGAAAAAGTTCTGGCTTGCCAACTTGCTCAAAAAGCTGGTGCAGACTTTGTCAAGACTTCTACAGGTTTCTCATCAGGTGGAGCAACTTTGCCAGATGTTCAATTAATGCGTCAGACAGTTGGTCCTGATATGGGGGTCAAAGCAGCTGGTGGAGCTCGTTCTTATGCAGATGCAGTTGCCTTTGTTGAAGCAGGAGCTACTCGTATTGGAACATCTTCTGGTGTTGCAATCTTAAAAGGAGAATTAGCTGATGGCGACTACTGAGTTGATTGAATTAGCGATTGAAACTAGTAAAAAAGCTTACGTTCCCTACTCACATTTTCCGATTGGCGCTGTTTTGGTAGCCAAGGACGGAAGTATCTATACAGGGGTTAACATTGAAAATGCTAGCTACCCCTTGACCAACTGTGGCGAAAGAACAGCAATCTTTAAGGCGGTCTCTGAAGGACAACGAGACTTTTCAGAATTGATTGTCTATGGTCAAACTGAAAAACCAATTTCGCCTTGCGGTGCTTGTCGCCAAGTTATGGTCGAATTTTTTAAACCAGATCTAAAGGTGACTCTAGTCGCCAAAGATAAAACGACGGTCGAGATGACGGTCGGGGAATTACTTCCATATTCTTTTACAGACTTACAATAGTCTGTGTCACTCTCTGAGTGGCAAGGGTCCTTGTGACCAATCAATCCATACTTGCAACTTAGTTGCGCATCTTATTTAGGAGGTTCAGAAATGAACAAGAAACAATGGCTAGGCCTTGGTCTAGTTGCAGTAGCAGCATTTGGACTTGCTGCATGTGGTAATCGCTCTTCTCGTAACGCAGCTTCATCTTCTTCTGATGTGAAGACTAAAGCAGCTATCGTTACAGATACTGGTGGTGTTGATGATAAATCATTTAACCAATCAGCTTGGGAAGGTCTTCAAGCTTGGGGTAAAGAACACAACCTTTCAAAAGACAATGGTTACACTTATTTCCAATCAACAAGTGAAGCTGACTACGCTAACAACTTGAACCAAGCAGCTGGAAGCTACAACTTGATTTTCGGTGTTGGTTTTGCTCTTCACAACGCTGTTGAAGAAGCAGCAAAAGAACATTCAGATAAAAACTATGTTTTGATTGACGATGTGATTAAAGATCAAAAGAACGTTGCTAGCGTTACTTTCGCAGACAACGAAGCAGCTTACCTTGCAGGTGTTGCAGCTGCTAAAACTACAAAAACTAAACAAGTTGGTTTTGTAGGTGGTATGGAATCTGAAGTTATTTCTCGTTTCGCAGCTGGTTTTAAAGCTGGTGTTGAGTCAGTTGACCCATCTATCAAGGTTCAAGTAGACTATGCTGGATCATTTGGTGATGCGGCTAAAGGTAAAACAATCGCTGCAGCCCAATACGCTGCAGGTGCAGACGTTATCTACCAAGCAGCTGGTGGTACTGGAGCTGGTGTCTTCTCTGAAGCTAAATCATTGAACGAAAGTAAAAATGAAGACGAAAAAGTTTGGGTTATCGGTGTAGACCGTGACCAAGTTGATGAAGGTAAATACACTTCTAAAGACGGTAAAGAAGCTAACTTCGTGCTTGCTTCTACATTGAAACAAGTTGGAACAACAGTTCAAGATATCTCAAACAAGGCTGAAAAAGGTGAATTCCCTGGTGGTCAAGTTATCGTTTACTCATTGAAGGATAAAGGTGTTGACTTGGCAGTGACAAACCTTTCTGAAGAAGGTAAAAAAGCTGTTGAAGATGCAAAAGCTAAAATCCTTGATGGTAGCATCAAAGTTCCTGAAAAATAATTGAAGGAAGTCATTTCTTAGGAAGCGGCCAGTGGCCGCTTCTTTAAGAATTGAGACAAATGGTTTTGTCTCAATAGAGCTTGCTAAGTTTCTTTAGCAGGTTTTATTGAAATAAAATATAATTCTGAAAGGAAGAGCACATGGCACACGAAAATGTCATTGAGATGCGTGAAATTACCAAAGTTTTTGGTGAATTTGTCGCTAACGACAAGATTAACCTTGAACTTCGTAAAGGTGAAATTCATGCACTTTTAGGAGAAAATGGAGCTGGTAAGTCCACTCTTATGAACATGCTAGCGGGGCTTCTAGAACCAACTAGTGGTGAAATTGTGGTCAACGGTCAAGTTGTAAAGCTAGATTCGCCATCAAAAGCGGCTAGCTTAGGAATTGGGATGGTCCACCAACACTTTATGTTGGTAGAAGCTTTCACTGTTGCTGAAAATATCATTTTGGGGAGTGAATTGACCAAAAATGGTGTGCTAGATATTGCTCGTGCAACTCGAGAAATCAATGAGTTGTCTGAACGTTATGGTCTTGCTGTGGATCCTTCTGCCAAAGTTGCAGACATCTCTGTCGGCGCTCAACAACGTGTTGAAATCCTAAAGACACTTTATCGTGGAGCTGATATTCTTATCTTTGACGAACCTACTGCTGTTTTGACGCCATCAGAAATTGATGAGTTGATGGCTATCATGAAGAACTTGGTTAAAGAAGGTAAATCAATTATCTTGATTACCCATAAGTTGGATGAGATTCGTGCTGTATCAGATCGTGTTACAGTTATCCGTCGTGGTAAATCTATTGAAACAGTTGAGATTGCTGGTGCGACTAATGCTGACTTAGCTGAGATGATGGTAGGACGTTCTGTTTCCTTTAAAACTGAGAAACAGGAAGCTCAACCTAAAGAAGTTATTCTGTCTATTAAAGACCTAGTAGTAAACGAAAACCGTGGTGTTCCTGCTGTTAAAAATCTCTCACTCGATGTTCGAGCTGGTGAGATTGTCGGAATTGCCGGTATTGATGGAAATGGTCAATCTGAATTAATCCAAGCTATCACTGGTCTTCGTAAGATTGAGTCTGGTAGCGTGGAGTTGAAAGGCCAGTCTATCGTAGGTTTACACCCTCGTCAAATTACAGAAATGAGTGTAGGCCACGTTCCAGAAGATCGCCACCGTGATGGTTTAGTTTTAGAAATGATGATTTCTGAAAATATCGCTCTTCAAACCTACTATAAGGAACCTCTTAGCAAGAAGGGAATCTTAAACTACACCAATATCATCGGGTACGCTAAACAGTTAATGCAAGAATTCGATGTGCGTGCTGCTAGTGAGATTGTTCCAGCATCAGCTCTTTCTGGAGGAAATCAACAAAAAGCAATTATCGCTCGAGA
The DNA here is from genome assembly GCF_019929665.1 of Streptococcus infantis. GTDB lineage: Bacteria > Bacillota > Bacilli > Lactobacillales > Streptococcaceae > Streptococcus > Streptococcus infantis_H. The sequence continues at coordinate 311,475 of NZ_JAHZPZ010000001.1, forward strand.
AGTCGATCGAAATCCTGATCTCCTAATCGTCAGTCAACCTACTCGTGGTTTGGACGTCGGTGCTATTGAGTACATTCACAAACGCTTGATTCAAGAACGTGATAATGGGAAAGCTGTCCTTGTAGTCAGCTTTGAACTAGATGAGATTCTAAATGTCTCTGATAGAATTGCTGTTATCCATGATGGTAAGATTCAAGGGATTGTAACGCCAGAAACAACCAACAAACAAGAGCTTGGTGTCTTGATGGCTGGTGGTGAATTGGAAAAAGGAGAAGAGTGATGTCTAAAAAATTACAACAAATTTCGGTTCCTTTGATTTCTGTTATTTTAGGAATTCTACTCGGAGCCATCGTCATGTGGATTTTCGGCTACGATGCTATCTGGGGCTATGAAGAACTATTCTACACAGCATTTGGTAGTGTTCGTGGAATCGGTGAAATCTTCCGTGCTATGGGACCTTTAATTCTGATTGCCCTTGGATTTGCAGTTGCAAGTCGTGCTGGTTTCTTTAACGTTGGTCTTCCAGGACAAGCTCTCGCAGGTTGGGTTATGAGTGGCTGGTTCGCCCTCTCTTTCCCAGATTTGCCACGACCATTGATGATTCTTGCGACGATTGTAATTGCTTTAGTTGCGGGAGGGATCGTTGGTGCTATTCCTGGTATTTTAAGAGCCTACCTTGGGACATCTGAAGTTATTGTAACCATCATGATGAACTACATTGTTCTTTATGTGGGCAATGCCTTTATTCATCACTTCCCTAAAGAAATCATGCAAAGTACTGACTCATCCATTCGTGTTAGTACAAATGCAACCTATCAGACACCATGGCTTGCTGAGTTGACTGGAAACTCTCGTATGAACATTGGAATTTTCTTTGCTATCATAGCAGTAGCAGTTATCTGGTTCTTGCTCAAGAAAACAACTCTTGGTTTTGAAATCCGTGCAGTTGGTCTCAATCCAAATGCTTCTGAATACGCAGGTATTTCAGCGAAACGCACCATTATTCTATCAATGATTATTTCTGGTGCCCTTGCAGGACTTGGTGGCGCAGTAGAAGGACTTGGTACCTTCCAAAACGTTTATGTTCAAGGTTCATCATTGGCAATCGGATTTAACGGTATGGCAGTAAGCCTACTTGCTTCAAACTCACCAGTTGGAATTCTATTTGCAGCCTTCCTTTTCAGTGTTCTTCAAGTTGGAGCCCCTGGTATGAATGCTGCACAAGTACCATCTGAGCTTGTAAGTATCGTTACAGCCTCAATTATCTTCTTTGTCAGCGTTCACTACATCATCGAACGCTTTGTCAAACCAAGAAAACAACTTAAAGGAGGTAAATAAGGATGTCGATTACAACAATGTTAACCCTTATGGTTTCTTCGATGTTGATTTATGCAGCACCACTTATTTTCACAAGTATCGGAGGAGTTTTCTCAGAACGTGGTGGAGTTGTTAACGTTGGTCTTGAAGGAATCATGGTCATGGGTGCCTTTTCTGGAGTTGTTTTTAACCTTGAATTTGCTCAAGATTTGGGAGCATTAACTCCTTGGTTAGCTCTTCTAGTTGGTGGATTAGTCGGAGCTATCTTCTCGCTCATTCACGCAGTGGCTACAATTCATTTCCGTGCAGACCATGTCGTCAGTGGTACTGTGCTTAACTTGATGGCGCCAGCCTTGGCAGTTTTCTTGGTGAAGGTGCTTTATAATAAGGGACAAACGGATAACTTAACACAAACTTTTGGTCGTTTTGACTTCCCGGTATTAGCTAATATCCCTGTTATCGGAGATATCTTCTTCAAGTCAACTAGTCTACTAGGTTATCTAGCAATTGCATTCTCATTCCTAGCTTGGTTTATCCTCTTTAAGACTCGCTTTGGACTTCGCCTTCGTTCAGTTGGTGAACACCCACAAGCAGCAGATACTTTGGGTATCAACGTCTACAAGATGAGATATCTTGGAGTTGTGATTTCAGGTTTCCTTGGAGGAATCGGTGGAGCTATTTACGCTCAATCAATCTCTGTTAACTTCTCAGTTACAACTATCGTAGGACCTGGATTCATCGCGCTTGCAGCTATGATCTTCGGTAAATGGAATCCTGTTGGTGCCATGCTTTCAAGTCTTTTCTTTGGACTATCACAAAGTTTGGCGGTTATCGGCTCTCAACTTCCTTTCTTGCAAGGAGTTCCAGCCGTTTACTTGCAAATCGCACCATATCTCTTGACCATTGTCGTCCTAGCAGCCTTCTTTGGTAAAGCTGTTGCGCCGAAGGCAGATGGTATCAACTATATCAAGTCTAAATAACATAAAAAAACGTCAGTTGAAACTGACGTTTTATTTTTTTGGTTCTTGGTGCGTTAGGTTAAGTCCCCAAGGAATGAGATTTTCAGTTTTATTTTGGATACGTTTGATATTGTCCTTGTGGCGTACAATCACTAGACTTGCAAGACCAATAATAATCACAGTAAAAAGTAGGTCATAACTAGTTAAAATAAATCCAAAGAGAGGAAACAGAAGGACTCCAATAATCGCAGCAATAGCAGCAGAGATACTAGAGAGGGAAATCATACTTCCCAGATAAAGGATTCCAAAGAAAATGACCGCAAGGTAAAGGCAAAAAAGAGGAGCAAAACCAAAAATAACTCCGGCACTGGTTGCAACAGCCTTACCACCCTTAAATTTGGCAAAGATAGGGAAGGTGTGGCCAATGACTGCTAAAAGTCCAAAGACGATTGGTGAAACTCCCTGCACATGGAAGATTAGTGGAAGTAGAGTAGCCAAAGTACCTTTAAAGAAATCAATTACAAAGGTTGCCATTCCAGCTTTTTTACCTAAGATTCGAAAGGTATTGGTCGTTCCAGTATTACCAGATCCATGTTCTCTTAGATTGATGTTAAAGAATATTTGTCCAATCCACAAGCCTGAAGGAATTGAACCCAATAAATAAGCTATAATTAATAATACTATTGTCATCATGTTTCTATTATACCATGAAATGGTATAGAAAGTCAGAGAATATCCTGTGAAATTGTGACGGCTGAAAGGGAAAAGCTTTGCAAAATCCCTAGAAAACCTGTAAAATAGTAAAGATGAACAAATAGGAGGTTCCTTGTGTCAAAAAAGGAAATCAATATTAACAATTATAATGATGACGCCATTCAGGTGCTAGAAGGGTTGGATGCGGTCCGGAAACGTCCAGGGATGTATATCGGATCGACTGACGGTGCTGGTCTCCACCACCTTGTCTGGGAAATCGTCGATAATGCTGTCGATGAGGCCTTGTCTGGATTTGGTGATCGGATCGATGTGACCATTAATAAAGACGGAAGTTTAACGGTTCAAGACCACGGACGTGGAATGCCGACTGGGATGCACGCTATGGGAATTCCAACGGTTGAGGTTATCTTTACCATCCTTCACGCCGGAGGAAAATTCGGTCAGGGTGGTTATAAGACATCTGGAGGTCTCCACGGGGTTGGATCTTCTGTTGTAAACGCCCTCTCTAGTTGGCTAGAAGTAGAAATTACTCGTGATGGAGCAGTTTATAGACAACGTTTTGAAAATGGTGGGAAGCCAGTAACCACTCTAGAAAAGGTTGGAACTGCACCTAAGTCTAAGACAGGTACCAAAGTGACCTTCATGCCAGACGCCAGTATCTTTTCTACGACAGACTTTAAGTACAATACCATTTCAGAGCGTCTCAATGAGTCAGCCTTTCTCTTGAAGAATGTAACCTTGTCATTAACGGACAAGCGAACAGATGAAGCAATTGAATTCCATTATGAGAATGGGGTACAGGACTTTGTTTCTTATCTTAACGAAGACAAGGAAACCTTGACACCAGTTCTATACTTTGAAGGGGAAGACAATGGTTTTCAAGTAGAAGTAGCCCTCCAGTATAATGATGGATTTTCAGATAACATCTTGTCCTTTGTCAATAACGTCCGTACCAAAGACGGTGGAACGCATGAGACAGGACTCAAGTCAGCCATTACCAAGGTTATGAATGACTATGCACGTAAGACGGGGCTTCTCAAGGAAAAAGATAAAAATCTTGAAGGTTCAGATTACCGTGAAGGTTTATCAGCTGTTCTTTCTATCTTGGTTCCTGAAGAACATCTTCAGTTTGAAGGACAGACTAAGGACAAACTTGGAAGTCCACTAGCTCGTCCAATCGTTGATAGTATTGTTGCTGAAAAACTGACCTTCTTCCTTATGGAAAATGGGGAATTAGCTTCAAATCTGATTCGTAAAGCCATCAAGGCGCGTGATGCCCGTGAAGCAGCACGAAAAGCGCGTGATGAGAGCCGAAATGGCAAGAAAAACAAAAAAGATAAGGGATTGCTTTCTGGTAAATTAACACCAGCCCAGTCTAAAAATCCAGCTAAGAATGAACTCTACCTAGTCGAGGGTGATTCTGCCGGTGGCTCTGCCAAACAAGGTCGTGACCGCAAGTTCCAGGCTATCTTGCCTCTTCGTGGTAAGGTCATCAATACAGCCAAGGCCAAGATGGCAGATATCCTTAAAAATGAAGAAATCAACACTATGATTTATACCATTGGTGCCGGTGTAGGAGCAGACTTTTCCCTTGAAGATGCCAACTATGATAAGATCATTATCATGACCGATGCGGACACCGATGGTGCCCACATTCAAACCCTTCTCTTAACCTTCTTTTATCGCTACATGCGTCCACTAGTCGAGGCGGGACATGTGTATATCGCCCTTCCTCCTCTTTATAAGATGTCCAAAGGTAAAGGCAAAAAAGAAGAAGTAGCCTATGCTTGGACAGACGGAGAACTGGAAGAACTCCGCAAGCAGTTCGGTAAAGGTGCTACCCTTCAACGCTACAAGGGTCTTGGTGAAATGAATGCGGACCAGCTCTGGGAAACAACCATGAACCCAGAAACTCGTACCCTCATTCGTGTCACGATTGAAGACTTAGCACGCGCAGAACGTCGTGTCAATGTCTTAATGGGTGATAAGGTCGAGCCACGTCGTAAGTGGATTGAAGATAATGTCAAGTTTACGCTGGAAGAAGCGACTGTGTTTTAAAATTAGGAAAGGATTTAAATATTATGAAACTAGAATTTTCATTTAAAGATGTTCCGCAGGATGAGTTGAAAGAACCTAGAAAAATAGATTTATCTAAAAATACTGTTATTTATGGAAATAACGGCCGAGGAAAAACTAGAATATTAACTGCGATTGATAATTTGCATAAGATTGCAAGTATTGAATTTCAAAGTAAGATTTTTAATTTAGTAGAAGAATTGAATTTATCTACTTTAAAAATTGATGGAAAAGATTTTACAGAATTCTCTCTACCAAAGAATAATATATTAGGTAGTAAATACTTAACCAAATATGTTAAATCTATAGAGTTTGCATTAAATGATTTGTATTCAGTACTTAGAGAATTAAGTGGGATTTCATTTGTTTTTCAAGAGCTGTTAAGTCGTCATTTAGATGAATTGAGATCATTATTACAAATCGCGGAAAATGGGAGAGGAAATTGGAGGCAAATTAACAATTTGACAAAAGTGGATCGGATATTCAGGACATGTAGTTTAACATTAAAGAAACTAAGGAATGATATCCCACACGGTTTTTATACTTCTACTAATGGGTTCGCAGACGAAAGAGATATTTTTTTGTTTATTCGAGAAGCATTGACTATTAATGAATATTTATTGAGAACTTTAGAGGATGCTCATTATAGAGAATTAGAAGAAAATAATGAGAAAGTAGAGTCTATTAAGGCGTTTCAAAAAGAACTTGAAGATTCATTAAAGAGTAATGATACTTGTTATATATCACCTGATACTAATTTAGAGGTTATAATGAATAGAATTGATGAAAACATCAAAAAAAACATAGAGAAGTATGGGTTTACTTTTTTTGAAAAGAAAGATATAGCTGAAAAAACTCGTGAAAGTGTAATCAGTAAAATTAATGAAATCCTAGATAATATTATTATTACTAACAAATTATTATCAACCGGCTATGGAGGATTGGAGATTATAATTCAATCTGGTAGAGTTAAAGTCAAAAAGAATTCGGAAGTTATAGATTGTGAGAAACTTTCTTCAGGAGAAAAGAGGATAATAAAACTATTTCTATCTGTTGTATTCGAGAAAGCAGATATTTATCTAATTGATGAGCCAGAAGTATCTTTATCATTAAACTTTCAATCAAAACTTATTAATGACTTAGTATATTTGTGCGAAAGAAAAGGCAATAGAATTATTTTAGCAACTCATGCACCATACATTTTTAAAGACTGTATTGCTAATGATTTTGAAAGGTTAGAGCTATGACAGAGTTATCGGTTTCTAATTTAAATGTTGCAGAATTAAATCACTTAGCTGAAGAAATGTTGCCTTCCACTGATAAAAAAATTTTTTTTGAAGGAAAAATAAATAAAAAATATTACCAAAAAATAGAATTATTTAGAAAATATACATTGGATAATGGAGGCCCTTGTTCAAATATAAAAAAAATTGTCTCTCAAAATAGTAAATTCTATGGAGTAATAGATGGTGATTTTTTTAGTGAAAACTTAGATAGAATTTATCAGATAGATTTTTATAGTGTAGAAAATATTGTCTTGATTTATCATGGTATTTTAGATTTATACCTATCATCTCTTATAGAGATTTTAAAGAATTACTTTAAAAGTGAGAAAAAGATTAGGCACAGACTAATATTAACTAAGGACTCTAACCAATGTTTTGTATTAGAAAAAGAATTAAAAATCAATTCACAATTTTATGATTATATTGATGAAAAGATAATTGATGAAAAAACTTTTCTTAAATATATGGATTTGAAAAAAATTGTAGGTTCTTATATGGGTATTTTAAAACAGAATTCTGAGATTTCTAAAGAATGTAGAAATGCAGCAAAAGATTATATTCCAACTTGTAATGAAATTAAAATTAATGACCTTTTTTCAATTTCGGTGGCGGAAAGAGTAACTTTAGATTTATAAAAGCGAAGTTTATATTTTCACTTATAATTAAAGGGAATTTTTATATGTTTTACAATTAACTGATATGGAGATAAATTATCTTTAACTTGTAGATAATACTTTTTATATGGTCATGCTAAAGTTCTTTTAACCAGATATTAAAAGAGTATTATTTAAATGGAGTGTTAATCTTAAGCAACTGGTAGTTATCTTTTTTGCCAGCTTTAATTTATGTGAATCAGTATACTGATTATTTTATGTATATTTGGTATTCAAGATGAATCTAAGAAGTTATGGTTATAGTCTTTTGCTATTTAAGAAAGACTTGTTAGTAGTTTATCAATCTATAATAATTAAACCAATTCGAATAGCAGATTTTTTCTGGGAAGTAAGTTGAAACTTAAAGTGGCATTTAGTAGGAGAGTTGAGAATTTAGACATATAAGGATAATAATACTCAAGCGAGTCTGAATTTTACGTTTAAGTAAAATGTTGTATAATATGTTAATTATTTTAAAGTCATATCCGAATAACTTAATTAAAAAATTATGAAATAAATATAAAATTTTAAAAAAATTTCATAAAGAGTAAATAACGCTAGAAAGTAGGATTTTTCGTTATGTCATATATAAAATCAATAGTCTCAACTGAAAAGATAGGTTTTCCATGAGAACTGACCATGAGATACTTGACCTGATTTTACAAATAGCAAAAAAATTACAGGTTGATGCTGTGGCTCTATCTGGCTCGCGTACAAACCAAAAGGTTCAAACAGATGAATTTCAAGATTATGATGTTGTCTATGTCGTAGATAATTTAGATAATCTAACGAGAGACATTTCTTGGTTGGACCAGTTCGGTAAACCCGTCATCGAGCAAGAGGTTACTCTAGGACATCGCCGTCTTTACCTCATGCTCTTTGAGGATGGTAATCGCATTGATTTGACTCTCTGCCCACAAGAACACATGCAAGAATGGGTGGATAGCGAGGCAGGCTTCACAGTTTTAGAAGATAAGAAGGGTATTTTTGAGACTTATTCTCCAAGTCCAGAGCGTTTTTGGATACATCCAGCTAGTGAGACGGATTTTGAAAAATCTTGTAATGAATTTTGGTGGGTGTCAGCCTACGTGGTCAAAGGAATTTGTCGTAAGCAAGTCATTTATGCAACGGACCATCTCTACGGCATTTGTCATCAAGAACTCTTGAAAATCTTAGCTTGGCAGGTCGCAAGTGATAGAGGAGTAGTCGACATCGGTAAGAACTACAAGTATCTTTTCCAGTATTTACATACAGAGAAAGAGAAGGAATTCTCTGCTCTTCTTGATTTATCAAGTTTAGACAAAATCACTCAGTCTTTATTTGCTACCATGCAACTTTTCCATCAAGAAGCTCAAAGTCTTGCTCAAAAGATGGGATTTAAGTATGAAAAAGAAGTGGCTGATAAGATGATTGAGTATGCTTTGGAGAAGTTGAAATAGTTTCAGAGACACTTACAAGATGAACAAATTCTTCGGTTTATAATAGCTATTGAGGTGAAATAGTATGTTTGATTTCATGTTTGGAATATTTGCTATGTTATTCCCATTTCTTCCAATTGTGTCCATAATCTTATCAATATATATTGCCTTACAAAATAATAAACTTGGCAAAAGATTTTATGGATTATTTTTTCCTGTAATTATCACCATATGTAATATTTGGTTGTTTCCCATAGATCGGACAGATATGTTTCATGATACTTTAAGGTTTTATTTTTTTCTAATTGATTTTTGTTTACCTATGCTTATTTCTTCCACAATCTATCACTCAATACGCTTACATTATTTATACAAATCAATCAAGTGGAGAGTCTTCCCTATAAGTATCTGTTATTTATTCGGTTTAATTTTTCATTATCTTAACACAATGCATTGGGAGGAGCTATTTCGAGGGAAAAGGTTTGTATTTGATATCTTGCTGATATCAACTGCTATAATTTCTTATTTACCTTGTCTATATTTGTACATTCTTCAAAGAAGAAAGAACAACCCATAGGGAATAGTTGCTTTTGGTTAATCTAAATAAATGACTTAAATAGTATCTAAAGATATTTTTCTCAATACCAATTTTAATGTAAAAACCTACTCTATTTTTTTGAAAGGAGTTAAACACGCCCTAAATACTGTGTGAAAAAGATAAATTCTCTTGTGAGCATCGCTCACTGCAAGAATTTCCTATTTTCACTTTGCATTTTACGGGCTTTGTATCCTATATGAGTAATATCCAAAATATGTCCTTGGAGGACATCATGGGAGAGCGCTTTGGTCGCTACTCCAAATACATCATTCAAGACCGGGCTTTGCCAGATATTCGGGATGGATTGAAGCCGGTTCAACGCCGTATTCTTTATTCTATGAATAAGGATGGCAATACTTTTGACAAGAGCTACCGTAAGTCGGCCAAGTCTGTCGGTAACATTATGGGGAATTTCCACCCACACGGGGATTCTTCGATCTATGATGCCATGGTCCGTATGTCTCAGGACTGGAAGAACCGTGAGATTCTAGTTGAAATGCACGGAAACAACGGTTCCATGGACGGAGATCCACCTGCGGCTATGCGTTATACGGAAGCTCGTTTGTCAGAGATTGCAGGCTACCTTCTTCAAGATATCGATAAAAAGACAGTTCCTTTTGCTTGGAACTTTGACGATACGGAGAAAGAGCCAACTGTCTTACCAGCAGCCTTTCCAAACCTTCTAGTCAATGGTTCAACAGGTATTTCAGCTGGTTATGCCACAGATATTCCACCGCATAATTTGGCTGAAGTTATCGATGCGACAGTCTACATGATTGATCACCCAACTGCTAAAGTTGATAAGCTTATGGAATTCTTACCTGGACCAGACTTCCCTACAGGAGCCATTATTCAAGGTCGTGACGAGATCAAAAAGGCCTATGAAACTGGTAAGGGGCGCGTGGTTGTTCGTTCCAAGACTGAAATTGAGAAGTTAAAAGGTGGTAAGGAACAAATCGTTATCACTGAGATTCCTTATGAGATTAATAAGGCTAACTTAGTCAAGAAAATTGATGAAGTTCGTGTCAATAACAAGGTAGCAGGTATCGCTGAGGTTCGTGATGAGTCTGACCGTGACGGTCTTCGCATTGCTATCGAGCTCAAGAAAGATGCGAACACAGAGCTTGTTCTCAACTACCTTTTCAAGTATACTGACTTGCAAATCAACTACAACTTCAACATGGTTGCGATTGACAATTTCACCCCTCGTCAGGTTGGAATTGTGCCTATCTTATCTAGCTATATTGCCCACCGTCGTGAGGTCATCTTGGCACGTTCTCGCTTTGACAAGGAAAAGGCTGAAAAACGTCTCCATATCGTGGAAGGTTTGATTCGTGTCATCTCTATTTTAGATGAAGTCATTGCTCTTATCCGTGCTTCTGAGAACAAGGCTGATGCCAAGGAAAACCTCAAGGTCAGTTATGATTTTACTGAAGAGCAGGCTGAAGCTATCGTTACCTTGCAACTATACCGTTTGACCAATACAGACGTAGTTGTCTTGCAGGAAGAAGAAGCAGAACTTCGCGAAAAAATTGCTATGCTGGCGGCTATCATTGGTGACGAACGGACTATGTACAATCTCATGAAAAAAGAACTTCGTGAGGTCAAGAGACAGTTTGCGACACCTCGTTTGAGTTCTTTAGAAGATACAGCAAAAGTGATCGAGATTGATACAGCTAGTTTGATCGCTGAAGAAGATACATATGTCAGCGTGACGAAAGCTGGCTATATCAAGCGTACTAGCCCTCGTTCTTTCTCAGCTTCAACGTTAGAGGAAATTGGTAAACGGGATGATGACCGATTGCTATTTATCCAATCTGTTAAGACAACTCAACATCTCTTAATCTTTACAACACTAGGAAATGTTATCTACCGTCCTGTCCATGAATTAGCAGATATTCGTTGGAAGGATATCGGGGAGCACTTGAGCCAAACGATTACAAACTTTGAAACCAATGAAGAAGTGCTATACGTAGAAGTTGTGGATCAGTTTGATGATGCGACGACCTACTTTGCAGCGACTCGCCTTGGACAAATCAAGCGTGTCGAACGAAAAGAATTCTCTCCATGGAGAACCTATCGTTCTAAATCTGTCAAATATGCCAAGTTGAAAGACGATAGTGACCAGATTGTAGCAGTAGCTCCGATTAAATTGGATGATGTTTTGTTGATTAGTAAAAATGGATATGCCCTTCGCTTTAATATCGAAGAGGTTCCAGTTGTTGGAGCCAAGGCTGCAGGTGTTAAAGCTATGAATCTGAAAGCAGATGATGAGCTTCAAGTTGCCTTTATCTGCAATACTTCATCCTTCTATCTGTTAACGCAACGTGGAAGCTTGAAACGTGTATCAACAGAGGAAATTCCAGCAACCAGTCGTGCTAAGCGTGGTCTTCAAGTTCTGAGAGAATTGAAGAGTAAACCACATCGCGTCTTCTTGGCCGGTTCTGTCTCAGAACAAGGATTTATCGGAGATCTCTTCAGTACAGAAGTAGAAGATGGCGAACAAACTCTTGTTATCCAATCAAATAATGGAACAATTTACGAGGCAATTCTGCAAGATTTGAATCTATCAGAGCGCACAAGTAATGGAAGCTTTATCTCAGATACTATTTCAGACGAGGAAGTTTTCGATGCCTACCTCAAAGAAGTCCTTAAAGAAGACAAAGAAAATTAAAAATCAGTCCTAGTGACTGATTTTTTAGAAGTAAAATTTTCAGAAAATTACAAATAATACTTGAATTTTTAGGAGAATAGTGTAGAATAGAACACAAAGCCTGATTAGAATAAAGGAGATTGTCATGACAGTTACGATTGATTGGGAAAATCTCGGTTTTTCCTATATGAAACTACCTTATCGTTATATCGCTTATTTTAAAGATGGACAATGGACACAGGGGGAATTAACAGAAGATGCAACCTTGCATATTTCAGAATCATCTCCAAGCCTTCACTATGGACAGCAAGCGTTTGAAGGATTGAAATCCTATCGTACAAAGGATGGCAGTATTCAACTCTTCCGTCCAGATGAAAATGCTAAACGACTCCAACGTACCTGTGATCGTCTCTTGATGCCCCAAGTGCCAACAGAAATGTTTGTAGAGGCTTGTAAAGCAGTTGTTCGTGCTAATGAAGAATACGTACCACCTTACGGAACTGGTGGAACCCTTTATCTTCGTCCACTTTTGATTGGTGTCGGAGATATCATCGGGGTAAAACCAGCTGAGGAGTATATTTTTACCATCTTTGCTATGCCAGTTGGAAATTACTTTAAGGGTGGATTGGTTCCAACAAACTTCTTGATTCAAGATGAGTATGACCGTGCTGCACCTAATGGAACAGGAGCTGCCAAGGTCGGTGGGAACTATGCCGCTAGTCTCTTGCCAGGAAAAATGGCTAAATCCCGTCATTTCTCAGATGTTATTTATCTAGACCCATCAACCCACACTAAGATTGAAGAAGTCGGTTCAGCGAACTTCTTTGGAATTACAGCTGATAATGAGTTTGTAACCCCATTGAGTCCATCAATCTTGCCATCGATAACCAAGTATTCATTGCTTTACTTGGCAGAGCATCGTTTGGGCTTGAAGCCTGTTGAGGGAGATGTGCCAATCGATAACTTGGCTCGATTTGTAGAAGCAGGTGCCTGTGGAACAGCAGCAGTAATCTCACCTATTGGGGGGATCCAACACGGTGATGATTTCCATGTTTTCTACAGTGAAACAGAGGTTGGTCCAGTGACTCGTAAACTATACGATGAATTGACAGGTATCCAATTTGGTGACATTGAAGCACCAGAAGGCTGGATTGTAAAAGTAGATTAAACATTATTAAAGGAGATCTTTATGAAAACGAAAAAGTGGATGTTAACAGCAGGAGTGGTCCTGAGTACAGCAGTTCTTCTTGTAGCTTGTGGTAAAGCTGATAAAGAAGCAGATGCACCTACAACCTTCTCTTATGTCTATGGAGTAGACCCATCATCTTTGGACTACAGTATTGCAACTCGTACTTCAACAACGGATATTATTGGTAACGTTGTTGATGGATTGTTGGAAAACGATGAATATGGAAATTTGGTTCCTTCACTAGCAGAAGACTGGAGTGTCTCACAAGACGGTTTGACTTATACTTATAAACTTCGTAAAGGAGTTAAATGGTACACGTCAGAAGGTGAAGAATACGCTGAAGTAACAGCGCATGACTTTGTTACTGGACTAAAACACGTAGCAGATGGTAAATCAGACGGTGTCACTCTTATTCAAAACTCCATCAAGGGCTTGAATGAATATATGACTGGTGAGACTAATGACTTCTCTACAGTTGGGGTTAAGGCATTGGATGACTACACAGTCCAGTATACTCTTAATGCACCTGAAAGTTTCTGGAATTCGAAAGTAACCTCAGCAACCATGTTGCCGGTAAACGAGGAATTCCTCAAAGCTTCAGGCAAGAACTACGGAGCAGTAAGTCCATCTGGAATTCTTTATAACGGTCCGTATATCTTAAAGACATTGACTTCAAAATCTTTAATCGAATACGAAAAGAACCCAAATTATTGGGATAAAGAGAAGGTTAAAATTGAGAAAGTAAAATTGACCTACTATGATGGTTCAGACCAAGAATCATTAATCCGTAGCTTCTCTTCAGGTGTTTATACAACAGCTCGTATCTTCCCAAGTAGCTCAAACTTTGCTTCTACATTGGAACAATACGGAGATAAAATCACATACAGTCCACAGGATTCAACTAGTTATTACTTTACCTTTAACGTAAACCGTCAATCTTACAATAAGACTGCGAAAACAAGTGAAGAACAGAAAACTTCTACAAAAGAAGCGATGTTGAACAAAGACTTCCGTCAAGCAATCAACTTTGCCTTCAACCGTCATTCATATGCTGCACAGCTCAATGGTGAAGATGGTGCGGACAAGATTATTCGTAACAGTCTAGTTCCAGATAACTTTGTACAATCTGGCGGTAAGAACTTTGGAGATATCGCTCAAGCAGAATTGGTCAACTATGGAGACCAATGGAAAGGTGTTGAGCTTGTTGATGGAAAAGATACCATCTACAATCCAGACAAAGCCAAAGCTTCATTCGAAAAAGCTAAGAAAGAATTGGAAGCAAAAGGTGTAACCTTCCCAATTCACTTGGATGTTCCAGTTGAACAGACAGATACAATTGCCGTTCAACAAAGTAATTCCTTCAAACAATCAATCGAGTCAACTCTTGGTTCTGAAAATGTCGTGATTGATGTCCTTCAGATGACCGATAACGAAAAGGAAAGCATTACATCGCAAGCACGTGTTCCAGCCCAAAAAGACTATGACTTGAACAGTACTGGATGGGCTCCAAGCTACCAAGACCCAGCAAGTTATCTTAATATCATGGATCCTAAGACTGGTTCTGCTATGAAACACCTTGGTATTACAAAAGGTAAAGACAAGGAAGTAGTAGCTCAACTTGGTCTGGACGAATATAAGAAACTCTTGGATGATGCAGTTTCTGAAACAAACGATTTGGACAAGAGATATGAAAAATATGCTAAAGCTCAAGCATGGCTCACTGATAGTTCTCTCTTGATGCCAACAGCTTCATCAGGTGGCTCACCAGTTGTCAGCAACGTAGTTCCATTCTCTAAACCATACTCACAAGTAGGTATTAAGGGTGATCCATATATCTTCAAGGGAATGAAATTGCAAAAAGAAATTGTATCTGCTAAAGAATATCAAGCAGCTCTTGAAAAATGGCAAAAAGAAAAATTGGAATCAAACAGTAAATACCAAAAAGAACTAGAAAGTCATGTCAAATAAAACAGACTAGTATTTTTGGAATAAAGGGGCCTATATGGAATGGATTAAACTAATAGGGATAGTTATCATTGTGGTTGGTTTTATCTACAAATTAGATACCATCGCAACGGTAGTCTTAGCTAGTTTAGTTACAGCTCTAGTTTCTGGAGTTTCTCTTGTTGAGTTCTTGGAAATTTTAGGAAGAGAATTTAGCAATCAACGAGTTCTTACGATTTTTATGGTAACCTTGCCCTTGGTTGGTTTATCTGAAACTTTTGGCCTCAAGCAACGTTCGATTGACTTGATTCAAAAGATTAAAGGACTGACCGTAGGAAGTTTTTATACAATTTATTTCTTTTTTCGGGAACTCGACGGGTTCTTTGCCATTCGTCTAGGAGGGCAGCCGCAGTTTGTAAGACCTCTGGTTCAACCCATGGGACAAGCAGCAGCAGAGTCACAATTAGGTAGAAAATTAACGGAGCAGGAGAGCGAAGCGCTAAAAGCGCGTGCAGCAGCAAATGATAATTTTGCAAATTTCTTTGCTCAGAACACTTTCGTTGGTGCAGGTGGTGTCCTCTTGGTGGGGGGCACTCTGGACCAATTAGGTTACGAAAGTAATTATGCAGGGATCGCTTCGGCTTCTCTTATTGTTGCAGGAGTTGCCTTGCTTGTGGTAGGGCTGTACAATTACTTATTTGATAGAAAATTGCTAGCGAATAAGCTTAGTAAAGGAAAAGATGAATGACCAATCTAGCAAGACAGTTATTAGAGTTAACCTATATTGTGATTGGTTGTCAATTTCTTCACACGGCCTATTGTAGTTCTAAAGACAAAACAAACCCAGTTCGATATGGAACAGCTGGGTTTTGGGCTTTATTGGGCATCAGTTTTATCGGTGGTTCTTATCTACCTTCTATCTGTATTGGAGTTATCGTATTGCTCTTAGCCCTACTAACACTCTTTAAACAGGTTCGTATCGGAACCTTACCGTCTCTGGATGAAGTCAAGGCAAACTTTGAAGCTAAACGGTTGAAGAATAAAATTTTTATTCCGGTCATGCTGATGGCTTTGATTGCTTTAGTATTAGCAAAAATGATCCCTGAGTTTAGTAAGATTGCTATCAGTCTTGCAGCATTTTTAGCAACCATTTCTCTTTTATTGATTACTAAGAGTTCTCCTAAAAGCTTATTATCAGAAAACAATCGCATGGTTCAGCAAGTCTCAACTAGTGGGATTGTTCCCCAACTTTTAGGAGCTTTGGGGGCTATTTTTACTGTAGCTGGAGTTGGAGATTTAATGTCACATCTGATAAGTGGTTTTGTGCCTTCGGGGAGTCGGTTGATGGGTGTAGTGGCTTATGTGTTGGGAATGGTTCTATTTTCAATGATTATGGGAAATGCCTTTGCGGCCTTTACTGTCATTACTGCTGGAATTGGTGTTCCCTTTGTATTTTCCTTGGGAGCAGATCCAATCGTGGCGGGTGCTCTTGCTATGACAGCAGGTTGTTGTGGGACTCTATTAACCCCAATGGCTGCCAATTTCAATACTCTACCTGTAGCCCTTTTGGATATGAAAGATCCAAATGGCGTTATCAAAGCACAAGTAGGAGTAGCTATTGTCATGATTATCATACATGTATTTCTGATGTACTTTTTGGCATTTTAGTAAAGGAAATAAAATGAAAATATTAGTTACAGGATTTGATCCTTTTGGTGGTGAAAAGGTCAATCCAGCTCTAGAAGCAGTTAAATCACTACCGTCTGAAATCAATGGTGCAGAGCTTCATTGGGTAGAAATCCCAACGGTCTTTTATAAATCAGCAGAGGTTTTAGAAGCAGAAATAAATCGATACCATCCAGATGTTGTGCTTTGCATCGGACAAGCAGGAGGAAGAGCGAGTTTAACTCCTGAGAGAGTTGCTATCAATCAAGATGATGCTAGAATTCCAGATAACGATGGAAATCAGCCTATTGATACTCCTATCCGTCTTGATGGAGAAGCTGCCTATTTTAGCACACTCCCTATCAAAGCAATGGTACAAGCTATAAAAGAAGAAGGGCTACCAGCTTCAGTATCCAATTCAGCAGGGACCTTTGTTTGCAACCATTTGATGTATCAGGCACTCTATTTAGCGAATAAGAAATTTCCCAATATGCTAGCAGGATTTATGCATATTCCCTATATGACAGAACAAGTGGTAAATAAGCCTAGTACTGCATCCATGTGCTTAAGAGATATTGTCCGAGGTATCGAAGTTGCTATTGCTGCTATCGTGGACCATAAAGATAAAGATTTGAAATTGGTCGGAGGGACGACTCACTAATAATTCAATTTTCAAATTAAAAAATATTCCTTAAACTCTCTGTCAAGATAAGCATGATAGAGAGTTTTTTCTTGCTAGATTAGGGAATTTCTTGTAAAATAGATAAAGTGAAAAGAGGTATGGTATGAGCAAAAAAGATAAAAAAATTGAGATTCAATTGTCAGATGCTAAAGTAGTAGTTGGAAAAGATAAGTACGCTGGTTACACATTAACAATTGGTAAAAAGTTAATCGGTGAAATTGCCGAACTAGATGACCAATTTGCAATCATAAAGAATGGAAATGTCGATAGTTTTTACAAGAATCTTGAAAAAGCTGTGGAAATATTGATTGAGAACTATAATTTAGCAAAATAATGCTTGTTTTTTGCAATTTTTCATGATATAATAGTTTTCGTTGATTGTCGGAGAGATAGCGAAGAGGCTAAACGTGGCGGACTGTAAATCCGCTCCTTCGGGTTCGGGGGTTCGAATCCCTCTCTCTCCATATCATCAATGGGGTATAGCCAAGCGGTAAGGCAAGGGACTTTGACTCCCTCATGCGTTGGTTCGAATCCAGCTACCCCAGTTCTTAGGTAATAAATTCAAGATAAAAAGAAAAATATCTTAGGGTATTTTATTTTTATAATTGAAGGACGTTCGAGATGTTCATGTCGTTGCGGGTGCTTAGGAAAAAAATTATAAGTATGTCAAGTTAAAAAGACTTGATTGTTGGAGGATTTTTTAGATGAATGAATTTGAAGATTTGCTAAATAGCGTTAGCCAAGTTGAACCTGGTGATGTTGTTAGTGCTGAAGTATTGACAGTTGATGCTAATCAAGCTAACGTTGCAATCTCTGGAACTGGTGTTGAAGGTGTCTTGACTCTTCGCGAATTGACAAACGATCGCGATGCTGATATCAATGACTTTGTAAAAGTAGGTGAAGTATTTGATGTTCTTGTACTTCGTCAAGTAGTTGGTAAAGATACTGATACAGTAACATACCTTGTATCTAAAAAACGCCTTGAAGCTCGCAAAGCATGGGACAAACTTGTAGGACGCGAAGAAGAAGTTGTTACAGTTAAAGGAACTCGCGCTGTTAAAGGTGGACTTTCAGTAGAATTTGAAGGTTTGCGTGGATTTATCCCAGCTTCAATGTTGGATACTCGTTTCGTACGTAACACTGAGCGTTTTGTAGGTCAAGAATTTGAAGCTAAAATCAAAGAAGTTGACCCTAAAGAAAACCGCTTCATCCTTTCACGTCGTGAAGTTGTCGAAGCAGCTACTGCAGCAGCTCGTGCTGAAGTTTTCGGTAAATTGGCTGCTGGTGATGTAGTAACTGGTAAAGTTGCTCGTATCACAAGCTTCGGTGCTTTCATCGATCTTGGTGGTGTTGATGGATTGGTTCACTTGACTGAATTGTCACACGAACGTAACGTTTCACCAAAATCAGTTGTAACTGTTGGTGAAGAAGTTGAAGTTAAAATCCTTGACCTTAACGAAGAAGAAGGACGTGTATCACTTTCACTTAAAGCAACAACACCTGGACCATGGGATGGCGTTGAGCAAAAATTGGCTAAAGGTGACGTTGTAGAAGGTACAGTTAAACGTTTGACTGACTTCGGTGCATTTGTTGAAGTATTGCCAGGTATCGATGGACTTGTTCACGTATCACAAATTTCACACAAACGTATTGAAAATCCAAAAGAAGCTCTTACAGTTGGTCAAGAAGTTACTGTTAAAGTTCTTGATGTTAATGCTGATGCAGAACGTGTATCACTTTCTATCAAAGCTCTTGAAGAACGTCCAGCTCAAGAAGAAGGACAAAACGAAGAAAAACGTGCTCCACGTCCACGTCGTCCAAAACGTCAAGAAAAACGTGACTTTGAACTTCCTGAAACTCAAACAGGATTCTCAATGGCTGACTTGTTCGGAGACATCGAACTTTAATCAATCAGAACTAATTATAAATCCTTTGTTGTAAAACAAGGGATTTTTCTTTTTTCAACTAGTATTTTTTGATATAATGGATTTATGTTACATTCCGAAAAAGAATCAATTTACCAAATTGTAAATGAACAACTCTCTAGTCTTTTAGAAGGTGAGACCAATGTGTTGGCTAATCTATCAAATGCTAGTGCTCTCTTAAAAATGAACTTTCCTCGTACTGTCTTTGCAGGTTTCTATTTATATGACGGAAATGAGCTTATTTTAGGCCCTTTTCAGGGTGGAGTCTCATGTGTTAGAATTGCGCTCGGAAAAGGAGTTTGTGGTGAGTCAGCGGCTAGCCGTCAAACAGTTATCGTTGGTGATGTCAAGACTTATCCAAACTATATTTCTTGTGATAGTAGTGCTCGTAGCGAGATCGTACTTCCAATGGTACAAAATGGACAGCTTTTGGGTGTATTAGATTTGGACTCATCTTATGTTGATGATTATGATGAAATTGATCAACGCTATTTAGAAGAGTTTGTGTCCATTTTACTAGATAAGACAGAATGGAAATTTTCAATGTTTGAGGAGAAGGCATAATGTATCAGGCGCTTTATCGAAAATATAGAAGTCAAAATTTTTCACAGTTAGTGGGCCAGGAAGTTGTTGCTAGAACTCTTAAACAGGCTGTAGAACAGGATAAGATTAGTCACGCCTACCTATTTTCAGGACCTCGTGGAACTGGTAAGACTAGTGTGGCTAAGATTTTTGCTAAGGCTATGAACTGCCCTAATCAAGTAGGGGGAGAACCTTGTAATAACTGTTACATCTGTCAAGCTGTTACGGATGGAAGTTTAGAAGACGTTATCGAAATGGATGCTGCTTCTAATAATGGTGTTGATGAAATTCGTGATATTCGTGATAAATCAACTTATGCTCCAAGTATAGCTCAGTATAAGGTTTATATCATTGATGAGGTTCATATGCTTTCGACAGGTGCCTTTAATGCCCTTTTGAAAACACTGGAAGAACCAACTCCAAATGTAGTCTTTATTTTGGCAACGACTGAGCTTCATAAAATTCCTGCAACTATTTTGTCTCGTGTTCAACGATTTGAGTTCAAGGCCATTAGGACTCAGGATATTCGAGATCATATCTTCCAGATTTTAGAAAAAGAAGGGATTGATTACGAAACAGAAGCTGTTGAAATTATTGCTCGCCGAGCTGAAGGTGGGATGCGGGATGCCTTGTCAATTTTAGACCAGGCATTAAGCTTAACCCAAGAAGCTACATTGACAACTGCAGTCTCAGAAGAAATCACTGGTACCATTAGTTTAAGTGCCTTGGATCATTACGTGGCTGCTTTAGCTCAAAAGGATGTACCGGGAGCCCTTCAAAATCTTGATCTGATTTTTGAGAATGGAAAGAGCATGACACGTTTTGTAGTTGATTTGCTACAATATCTCCGTGATATCTTAATTGTTCAAGCAGGCGGAGAAAATACACATCATAGTGATGCATTTGAGAGAAACTTAGCTCTTCCGCAGGATGTCTTGTTTGAGATGATTAGTCTTGCTACTAAAAGTCTAGCTGATATTAAGGCTAGCCTACAACCTAAAATTTATGCCGAAATGATGACTATTCGTTTAGCAGAAATTGATTCTCAACCAGAACTTTCAGGTGAAGTGGCTGAGGAATTGTCTTCTCTTCGAGAAGAAGTTGTACGATTGAAACAAGCTCTTGCCAATGTTGGTTCTAATCCCAAACAAACTGTTTCTACACCAAGTCGTCCGACTAACAGTAAATCAATCTATCGTGTAGACCGAAATAAGGTGCAGTCTATTCTTCAAGAAGCAGTAGAAAATCCAGACTTAGCCCGTCAAAACTTAATCCGTCTTCAGAATGCTTGGGGAGAAGTCATTGAAAGCTTATCTGGTCCAGATAAGGCACTCTTAGCTGGTTCTAAACCAGTTGCGGCTAATGAACATCATGCGATTTTGGCTTTTGAATCTAATTTCAATGCTGGTCAAACCATGAAACGAGACAATCTTAACACCATGTTTGGCAATATTCTTAGCCGAGCTGCTGGATTTTCTCCAGAGATTCTTGCTATTTCTATGGAAGAATGGAAGGAAGTTCGAGCTGCATTTTCAAGCAGAGCTAAAGGTTCTCAAGAACAAGTCAATAAGGAAGAACCGGAAGAGTCTATACTTCCTCAAGGCTTTGAATTTTTAGCAGATAAAGTGACCATAGCAGAAGACTAAAAGGAATTGGTGGTAAAAGACTATGAACAGACAACAATTTATTATCATGGCCTTATTTACTGCTGCTGAGACTTATTTCTTTAATGAATCCATCATGGAGCAACGGTATATCGTGGCCTTACTTTGGGCTATTTTGATCCTGAGAAATTTTCGCGTGAGTTATATCATGGGTAAAATTGTGAGCGCTATAGATGATCATTTTCAAGGGAAGAAGTAGCTCCTAGCTTCTAGACAAAATCAAAGCCTTTTAGGCTTTTTTTTGTTATACTATTAAGGTATATTTATTGACATTTTACTGTGTTTTTCTAGGGATTTAAAAAGGTTAAATTTCAGGTAAATACAGTAAAAAGGATGAAAAGAAAGGAACAATTATGTCAGTATTAGAGATCAAAGATCTTCACGTTGAAATTGAAGGAAAAGAAATTTTAAAAGGGGTCAATCTGACTCTTAAAACAGGAGAAATTGCAGCTATCATGGGACCAAATGGTACCGGTAAGTCTACTCTTTCAGCTGCTATTATGGGGAACCCAAACTATGAAGTCACTAAAGGTGAAGTCTTATTTGACGGTGTAAACATCCTTGAATTGGAAGTGGATGAGCGTGCGCGTATGGGACTTTTCCTTGCCATGCAATATCCGTCAGAAATTCCTGGGATTACCAATGCTGAGTTTCTTCGTGCAGCTATGAATGCTGGGAAAGAAGATGATGAGAAGATTTCAGTTCGTGAATTTATCACTAAGTTAGACGAAAAAATGGAATTGCTCAACATGAAAGAAGAAATGGCAGAGCGTTACCTCAACGAAGGTTTCTCAGGTGGTGAGAAAAAACGTAACGAAATTCTTCAACTCTTGATGTTGGAACCAACTTTTGCCCTCTTAGATGAGATTGACTCTGGTCTTGACATTGATGCCCTTAAAGTTGTCTCTAAAGGTGTGAATGCTATGCGTGGTGAAGGTTTTGGTGCTATGATCATTACTCACTACCAACGTCTTTTGAACTATATCACACCAGATGTGGTACACGTTATGATGGAAGGTCGTGTTGTTCTTTCTGGAGGTCCAGAATTGGCTGCACGCTTGGAACGTGAAGGATACGCGAAACTAGCTGAAGAACTTGGCTATGACTACAAGGAAGAATTGTAATTCCCTCGTATCTTTTAGGAGAAGTAAATGACTAAAGAAACTATTAAACTTTTTTCAGAAATGCACGCTGAACCAAGCTGGTTGTCAGACCTCCGTCAAAAAGCTTTTGATAAGATTGAGAGTTTGGAATTGCCAGTCATCGAGCGTGTAAAATTTCACCGTTGGAATCTTGGTGATGGTACCATCACGGAAAGTGAACCATCAGCAAATGTTCCTGATTTCACTGCTTTAGATAATCACTTGAAATTGGTGCAGGTTGGAACTCAAACAGTTTTTGAGCAAATTCCAGTTGAGTTGGCTGAACAAGGAGTGGTCTTTACAGACTTCCATTCGGCTTTAGAAGAAATTCCAGAACTCGTAGAAGAATTTTTCATGTCATCAGTAAAATACGACGATGACAAATTGGCAGCCTACCACACAGCTTACTTTAATAGTGGCGCTGTTCTCTATATTCCAGACAATGTAGAAATCACAGAACCAATCGAAGGAATTTTCTACCAAGATAGTGATAGTGATGTGCCATTCAACAAGCATATTCTGATTATTGCTGGTAAAAACTCTAAAATCAGCTACCTCGAACGTTTAGAATCACGCGGTAAGGGCAGTGCTAAGGCAACTGCTAATATCACTGTTGAAGTGATTGCACGTTCTGGTGCTCAAGTGAAATTTGCTGCAATTGATCGTCTTGGAGAAAATGTTACTGCCTACATTAGCCGCCGAGGTAAATTGGGCAACGATGCAAGTATTGACTGGGCTATCGGTGTTATGAACGAAGGAAATGTTGTTGCTGACTTTGATAGTGACCTACTTGGAAATGGTAGCCATGCAGACCTCAAGGTCGTAGCTCTTTCAAGTGGTCGTCAGGTTCAAGGGATTGATACTCGAGTGACTAACTACGGCTGCAACTCTATCGGTAATATCCTTCAACATGGGGTTATCCTTGAAAAAGCAACTTTGACTTTCAATGGTATTGGCCACATCATCAAGGGTGCTAAGGGAGCAGATGCCCAACAAGAAAGCCGTGTTCTGATGCTTTCAGACCAAGCGCGTTCAGATGCTAACCCAATTCTTTTGATTGATGAAAATGATGTCACTGCAGGTCACGCGGCTTCTATTGGTCAAGTTGATCCAGAAGACCTGTACTACCTCATGAGCCGTGGATTAGACAAGGCAACTGCAGAACGTTTGGTTGTTCGTGGTTTCCTTGGATCTGTAATCGTTGAGATTCCTGTCAAGGAAGTTCGTGATGAAATGATTGCGACGATCGAAGAAAAATTGTCAAAACGCTAAGGGGAAGCCTATGTTAGATGCAGAAGTGATTCGCAAGGATTTTCCAATTTTAGATCAGATTGTTAATGACGAACCTCTTGTTTATTTGGATAATGCTGCGACGACACAAAAACCACTAGCTGTTCTGGAAGCCATTAATCGCTACTATGAACAGGACAATGCCAATGTCCACCGAGGTGTTCATACCTTGGCAGAGCGTGCGACAGCATCATATGAAGCCGCTCGTGAAACCATTGGTAAGTTCATCAACGCAGGTTCGACAAAGGAAGTACTCTTCACTAGAGGAACTACGACCAGTCTTAACTGGGTGGCGCGTTTTGCTGAAGAAATCTTGACTGAGGGAGACCAGATCTTGATTTCAGTCATGGAACACCATTCCAATATTATTCCATGGCAGGAAGCTTGCCGAAAGACTGGGGCAGAGCTTGTTTATGTCTATCTCAAAGATGGAGCTCTGGATATGGATGACTTGCGTTCTAAATTGACTGACAAAGTAAAATTTGTTTCACTAGCTCATGCTTCCAATGTCCTTGGAGTAGTAAATCCTATCAAAGAAATCACGCAAATGGCTCATGAAGTTGGAGCTATTATGGTGGTGGATGGTGCTCAGTCCACGCCTCATATGAAGATTGATGTACAGGATTTGGATGTGGACTTCTTTGCCTTTTCAGGTCACAAGATGGCTGGTCCGACTGGTATTGGTGTTCTTTACGGAAAAGAAAAATATCTGGAGCAAATTTCGCCTGTTGAATTCGGTGGCGAGATGATTGATTTTGTCTACGAGCAATCTGCTAGTTGGAAGGAATTGCCTTGGAAATTCGAGGCTGGAACTCCCAATATGGCTGGTGCTATTGGACTAGCAGCTGCCGTGGATTATCTTGAAAAGATTGGCATGGATGCCATTGAAACCCATGAACAGGAATTGATCGCATACGTCTATCCAAAATTACAGGCAATTGAAGGATTGACCATTTACGGTTCGCAAGATTTGACTCAGCGTTCAGGTGTCATTGCCTTTAATCTAGGTGACCTTCATCCTCACGACCTTGCGACAGCTCTGGATTATGAAGGTGTAGCAGTTCGTGCCGGTCACCATTGCGCTCAACCCTTGCTCCAGTATTTGGACGTTCCAGCAACAGCTCGCGCTAGTTTTTATATCTACAATACCAAGGCAGATTGCGACAAGCTGGTCGATGCCTTACAAAAGACAAAGGAGTTTTTCAATGGCACTTTCTAAACTAGATAGCCTCTATATGGCAGTGGTAGCAGACCATTCGAAAAATCCCCATCATCAAGGAAAGTTAGAAGACGCTGAGCAAATTAGTCTCAACAATCCGACCTGTGGTGATGTGATTAATCTCTCTGTTAAGTTTGACGCAGAGGACCGTTTGGAAGATATTGCTTTTCTAAACTCAGGCTGTACCATTTCAACGGCCTCTGCTAGTATGATGACAGATGCAGTTTTAGGAAAGACCAAGCAAGAAATTCTAGAACTTGCAACCATCTTTTCTGAAATGGTTCAAGGTCAAAAGGATGAACGTCAAGACCAACTTGGAGATGCAGCTTTCTTATCAGGAGTTGCCAAATTCCCGCAACGAATTAAATGCGCAACCCTAGCTTGGAATGCCCTTAAAAAAACAATTGAAGACCAAGAAAACAAATAAGACAAGCTTTCTTTGTCTTATAAATCATTAGAAATAAAGAATGAAAGAAAGGATATTATGGCTGAAGAAAGAGTAGAACCAAAACCAATCGATCTTGGTGAATATAAATTTGGTTTCCATGACGATGTAGAGCCTGTCCTATCGACAGGAAAAGGATTGAATGAAGATGTCATTCGTGAACTATCAGCAGCTAAGGGAGAACCTGAGTGGATGTTGGAATTCCGTTTGAAATCTTATGAAACCTTCAAAAAAATGCCCATGCAAACTTGGGGGGCAGACTTGTCAGAGATTGACTTTGATGACTTGATCTACTACCAAAAACCATCTGATAAACCAGCTCGTTCCTGGGATGATGTACCTGAAAAGATTAAAGAAACCTTTGAACGAATCGGGATTCCAGAAGCTGAACGTGCTTATCTAGCTGGAGCTTCTGCCCAGTATGAGTCAGAAGTGGTTTACCATAACATGAAGGAAGAATTTGAGAAATTAGGAATTATCTTTACAGATACAGATTCTGCCCTCAAGGAATACCCAGACTTGTTTAAACAATACTTTGCGAAGTTGGTACCGCCGACAGATAACAAGTTGGCAGCCCTCAACTCAGCAGTATGGTCTGGCGGAACCTTCATTTATGTTCCTAAAGGTGTCAAGGTAGATATTCCACTTCAAACCTACTTCCGTATCAACAATGAAAATACTGGTCAGTTTGAACGTACCTTAATCATCGTTGATGAGGGAGCAAGTGTCCACTACGTAGAAGGATGTACAGCGCCAACTTATTCTAGCAACAGCTTGCATGCTGCTATTGTAGAAATCTTTGCTTTGGACGGGGCTTATATGCGTTATACAACCATCCAAAACTGGTCAGATAACGTTTATAACTTGGTAACAAAACGCGCTAAGGCTTTGAAAGATGCGACTGTTGAGTGGATTGATGGAAACTTAGGTGCCAAAACAACTATGAAATATCCATCAGTTTACCTAGATGGAGAAGGTGCGCGTGGGACGATGCTTTCGATTGCCTTTGCCAATGCAGGGCAACACCAAGATACTGGTGCTAAGATGATCCACAATGCTCCACATACGAGCTCGTCTATCGTCTCTAAATCAATCGCTAAAGGCGGTGGTAAGGTAGACTATCGTGGACAAGTGACTTTCAACAAGAACTCTAAGAAATCTGTTTCTCACATCGAGTGTGATACCATTATCATGGATGACTTGTCAGCGTCAGATACCATTCCATTTAATGAAATCCACAACTCACAAGTTGCTTTGGAGCACGAAGCCAAGGTTTCTAAGATTTCTGAAGAGCAACTTTATTACCTCATGAGCCGTGGCTTGTCAGAATCTGAAGCAACTGAAATGATTGTCATGGGATTTGTAGAGCCCTTCACCAAAGAACTTCCAATGGAATACGCAGTTGAGCTCAACCGCTTGATTAGCTACGAAATGGAAGGATCAGTTGGATAATCATTATAAAAAAAAAACTGAACAAATATTACATTTGTTCATTTTTTTAGATACAATTTTATAAATATTCACAAAATACATTATCTGTGGTAAAATAAAACAATTATTGTTAGTGGAGATGAAGAATGAATATTTTTAGAATAAAAGACTTCAGCCTAAGTAAAACAGAAATGCATCGTCATTTGAAATTATGGGATTTAATTCTTTAAGGAATTGGGGCCATGGTGGGAACTGGTATTTTTACCATTACAGGAACAGTTGCAGCAACACTAGCAGGACCTGCTCTTGTGGTATCTATCGTGATTTCTGCGATCTGTGTGTCCTTTATGCTTCAATACACTCTTGAAACTTGGATAGCATTTGTATTAGCATTAATAGTAGGAGTTATTACTTACTTTACTTATGGCTATAAAAACTCTACACTATCAAAAAATCAATAAAGAAAAAATCGCGATTTTTCGCGATTTTTTTATAATTTTTCATTTACAAATCGAACGAAACGATTCCACCATACTTTTAAGAAGAAGGCTTTCTCAACATTTTTATCAGCAACCATTTCAAAGGTTGGTTTGTCAGTTGTGATATAACCTTGACCGACTAAGTCCTTGTCGTCATAGGTCAGATGTCCAACGACCGTACCTGCTTCTAGAGGAGCAACATGCTCAGTAGCATCAGGTGTGTATGTAACACTTGATTCCGCTCGACTACCAAGACGTTGAACAATTTTTATATCTTCTTTAGCGACTGCTGTAACCGTATCTTGCTTCCCGTCATAAACTGGAGATTTGCTATCTTGGTAGCTTTCTCCCTGCTTAACGATTGTTTGGAGAGCAAAATTAGATGAGATATAGTCCAGAAGAGCTGAAGTTGCTGTGAAACGAGCGTAAGGATTTGTATCTTGGTTGTCGGCGTTAAGGACAACGGTAATGATACGCATTCCTTTTTCAACAGTCGTACCAACAAAAGAAGCACCTGCTTTATCAGTTGTTCCAGTCTTAAGACCATCAATACCACCACGGTAAGCAGGCATACCATCTAACATTGAGTTTGTAGAATGAATAGTCATTCCTGCAAAAGTGGAAGAAGGTTTTTTCGTGATTTCTAAAACCTGAGGATATTTGAGGATAAGATTACGAGCGACAACTGCAACATCATAGGCGCTCATCTTATTTTCGTCATCTTTCTTAGAACCAGGATAGATATTATTCCCAAGAGTTTCATTATTTAGACCAGTTGTATTGACGAGGGTAGCATCTTGAATTCCCCATTCAAGAAGTTTAGCCTTCATCATATCAACAAAGTCTTTTTCTGATCCAGCAACCTTTTCTGCCAACGCGATAGCTGCACTATTGGCACTAGATACCAATGTTGCTTCTAGCAACTCTTCAACAGTGTAGTTACGAGCTTCCATGGGAACGTTACTTGCTTCGGAGTTGGTTGTAAGCTGGTAGGGGTAATCTGAAATTTCCACTGGGGTAGAAAGAGTGATTTTGCCTTGCTCTAGAGCTTCATATACTAGGTAAACGGTAAGTAGTTTACTGATAGAGGCAATTTCAACCGGTTGTGTCGCATCTTTTTCATATAAAATCTTACCACTGTTAGCCTCAACAGCGATGGCATGTTTTGCTGCGACATCAAAATCCTGAGCAAAAACAGTAGTAGCAGAACCAAATGAAATAAGCGTGATTAATGTTAAAAATAATTTCTTCATAGTAACTTTATTCTATCATAAAGACAAAAAATATTCTTGTTTTTATAATGTAGGTTATCAATCTTTTTCGAAATATGGTAAAATAGGAAAAAGAGGAGGTGGCATATGTTTCGGAGAAATAAATTATTCTTCTGGACCACTGAGATATTATTAATAACCCTTATTTTCTACTTATGGCGAGAAATGGGTGCTATTATTACACCGTTTGTAAGTGTCGTAAATACAATCATGATTCCCTTTTTACTAGGTGGATTTCTATACTACTTAACAAATCCAATCGTCATTTTTTTAGAGAAGGAATGTCGCATTAATCGAATCATTGGTATTTTGTTAACACTTTGTGTTCTCTTTGGAACCATAGTGATAGCTGTCGTCTATCTCTTGCCGATTTTAATTAATCAGTTGAGTAGCTTGATTAATTCTAGCCAAGATATCTATTCTCGAATCCAAGATTTAGTGATAGAATTATCGAAATATCCTACTTTCCAAGAGCTAGATATTCAACAAACAATCCAACAATTAAATCTTTCTTATGTCGATATTTTACAGAATATCTTGAATAGTGTGACAAATAGTGTGGGAAGTGTCCTTTCAGCTTTGGTAAGCACTGTTTTAATTATCATTATGACACCGGTTTTCTTGATTTATTTCCTTTTAGATGGTCATAAATTCTTACCGATGCTAGAAAGAACTATTTTAAAGCGAGACAAACTCAATATATCTGGTTTAATAACAAACTTGAATGAGACTATTTCCCGTTACATAAGTGGAGTATCAATCGATGCGTTCATTATCGGGTGTTTGGCTTTTATCGGTTATAGTGTGATTGGCTTAAAATATGCATTAGTTTTTGCTATTTTCTCAGGTTTAGCAAATTTGATTCCTTATGTTGGACCGAGTATTGGACTAATTCCGATGATTATTTCAAATCTGTTTACGGATCCTCAAAAGATGATTATAGCAGTTATCTATATGCTGATTATCCAACAAGTAGATGGGAATATCCTATACCCTCGTATTGTTGGTGGAGTCATGAAAGTCCATCCGATTACAATTCTCGTGCTATTATTGTTGTCAAGTAATATCTATGGTGTCGTAGGTATGATCGTTGCCGTTCCTACCTACTCAATTCTCAAAGAAATATCCAAATTCCTAGTCCGACTTTATGAAAAACATAAAGAAGTACAAGAAGTGGGAGAAAAATAAAGATTTTAAAAAGAAACGGATTCATCTGTTTCTTTTTTATCAATAAATCGACAACTTATAGTAAGAATAAGAATAATTAATAAAAACTTTGTAAAACACTTGCAATTTAGCTAAAATTTGATAAAATAGTAAGGAAAGTTAGACTGTATTGCCTACTGTCTATCTATAAAATATATTTTATTGGAGGCTTTTACTCAAATGGCAAAAGAAAAATACGATCGTAGTAAACCACACGTTAACATTGGTACTATCGGACACGTTGACCACGGTAAAACTACCCTAACTGCAGCTATCACAACTGTTTTGGCACGTCGCTTGCCTTCAGCAGTTAACCAACCTAAAGACTATGCGTCTATCGATGCTGCTCCAGAAGAACGCGAACGCGGTATCACTATCAACACTGCGCACGTTGAGTACGAAACTGAAAAACGTCACTATGCTCACATCGACGCTCCAGGACACGCGGACTACGTTAAAAACATGATCACTGGTGCCGCTCAAATGGACGGAGCTATCCTTGTAGTAGCTTCAACTGACGGACCAATGCCACAAACTCGTGAGCACATCCTTCTTTCACGTCAGGTTGGTGTTAAACACCTTATCGTCTTCATGAACAAGATCGACTTGGTTGACGACGAAGAATTGCTTGAATTGGTTGAAATGGAAATCCGTGACCTTCTTTCAGAATACGACTTCCCAGGTGACGATCTTCCAGTTATCCAAGGTTCAGCTCTTAAAGCTCTTGAAGGTGACTCTAAATATGAAGACATCATCATGGAATTGATGAACACTGTTGATGAGTACATTCCAGAACCAGAACGTGACACTGACAAACCATTGCTTCTTCCAGTCGAAGACGTATTCTCAATCACTGGACGTGGTACAGTTGCTTCAGGACGTATCGACCGTGGTACTGTTCGTGTCAACGACGAAATCGAAATCGTTGGTATCAAAGAAGAAACTTCAAAAGCAGTTGTTACTGGTGTTGAAATGTTCCGTAAACAACTTGACGAAGGTCTTGCAGGAGATAACGTAGGTGTCCTTCTTCGTGGTGTTCAACGTGACGAAATCGAACGTGGACAAGTTATCGCTAAACCAGGTTCAATCAACCCACACACTAAATTCAAAGGTGAAGTTTACATCCTTACTAAAGAAGAAGGTGGACGTCACACTCCATTCTTCAACAACTACCGCCCACAATTCTACTTCCGTACTACTGACGTTACAGGTTCAATCGAACTTCCAGCAGGTACTGAAATGGTAATGCCAGGTGATAACGTGACAATCGACGTTGAGTTGATCCACCCAATCGCCGTAGAACAAGGTACTACATTCTCTATCCGTGAGGGTGGACGTACTGTTGGTTCAGGTATGGTTACAGAAATCGAAGCTTAATTCGATTTAGTTCCCAGAAGAACAATTATTTAAGTCAGACATTAAAAGAATCTTGCTATGCAAGGTTCTTTTTTTCTAGTTATACAAAGACAAAATAAGACAGTATGGTAGTTGATTACGAATATATAAACTTAATTAAATATTTATCTTATTTATTAACGAATGTATTTCCTAGTTTTTCAGAATAAATTTTTATTAGGTTAAAAAGCTTTTCACAAATGCCTGTTTTTTTGATAGAATAGAAGGAAGAAAAAAAGAAATGAGTTCGTCATGTCAAAAGGATTTTTAGTCTCTTTAGAGGGGCCAGAGGGAGCTGGTAAAACGAGTGTGCTTGAAGCTATCCTCCCTTTGTTAGAAGAAAAGAATATTGAGTTTTTAACAACACGTGAGCCAGGTGGTGTTTTGATTGGTGAGAAGATTCGAGAAGTCATTTTAGATCCTAGTCATACTCAGATGGATCCAAAGACAGAGTTGCTTCTCTATATTGCAAGTCGTAGACAGCACCTAGTAGAGAAGGTCTTGCCAGCACTTGCAGCTGGAAAATTGGTCATCATGGATCGTTTTATTGATAGTTCCGTTGCTTATCAGGGCTTTGGTCGTGGTTTGGATATTGAAGCTATTGACTGGCTCAATCAATTTGCGACAGATGGACTCAAGCCAGATTTGACACTTTATTTTGATATTGAAGTGGAGAAGGGACTTGAAAGAATCGCTGCAAACAGCGATCGCGAAGTCAACCGTTTGGACTTGGAAGGTTTAGACCTGCACAGAAAAGTGCGTCAAGGCTATCTTTCCCTTCTTGAGAAAGAAGGTGAGCGTATTGTTAAAATCGATGCGAGTTTACCACTAAATCAAGTGGTTGAAAATACTAAACAAGTTTTATTTGACAGAATGGGGCCGACAGAATGAATCAAGAGCAATTAAGAGCTTGTCAACCCCAGCAATTTGACCGTTTTGTTCACATCTTAGAACAAAGACAGCTGAATCATGCCTATCTCTTTTCAGGGTATTTCGGAAGCATGGAGATGGCCTTATTTCTGTCTAAGAGTTTGTTCTGTACAGAAAAGCAGGGTGTCTTACCTTGCGAGTCTTGCCGAAATTGTAAGTTGATTGATCAGGAAGAATTTCCTGATGTCACCATTATTCGTCCGATGAATCAAATCATTAAAACGGAAAGAATCCGAGAATTAGTTGGCCAGTTTTCTCAATCAGGAATCGAAAATCAACGTCAGGTTTTTATTATTGAACAAGCTGAAAAAATGCATGCCAATGCCGCCAATTCACTACTAAAGGTCATTGAAGAACCGCAAAGTGAAACCTATATTTTCTTCTTAACCAATGATCAAGAGCAGATGTTACCAACTATCCGAAGTCGGACTCAAATTTTCCAATTTAAGAAACAAGTCGAAAGCCTTAGGAATCAACTTGAACAAGCAGGATTGATCAAAAATAAAGCAAGGCTTTTAGCTGAGTTTAGTCAATCGCAAGCAGAAGCCGAAAAACTGACAAATCAAACAAGTTTTTGGACTCTACTTGAAGAAAGTGAACGATTCTATTCTTGGTTAGATGCTGGGAAAAAGGAATCTTATTTACAGGTCTCAAAATTAGCTAGTTTAGCAGATGACAAAGAAAAACAAGACCAAGTCTTTAGAATTTTAGAAGTTTTAGCAGGCCAAGAGATTCAAAAAAATACAGCACGTACAATTTTGCAAAACCTTCTCGAAGCCAGAAAAATGTGGAAAGCAAATGTGTCTTTCCAGAATTCTTTGGAATACCTAGTTTTACAATAAAATGAACATGAAAACAGAAAAAAGAAAGGGCTGTTCATGAACAAGAAAGAATTATTTGATGCCTTAGATGATTTTTCTCAACAGTTGTTGGCAACCTTGGCAGATGTCGAAGCTATCAAAAAAAATCTCAAGAGTGTTGTAGAAGAGAATACAGCTCTTCGTTTAGAGAACGATAAATTGAGAGAGCGCCTGAATGAGGAAGAAGAAACAGCTCCAACTAAGACCAAGCATGTTAGAGAAAACGTGAGCCGAATCTATGACGACGGTTTTCATGTGTGTCGCGACTTTTATGGTCAACGTCGTGAACAAGATGCAGAATGTATGTTTTGTGATGAATTGTTGTTTAGGGAGTAAGCATGCAGATTCAAAAAAGTTTTAAAGGTCAGTCACCTTATGGTAAGTTATATCTTGTCGCAACGCCGATTGGGAATCTAGAGGATATGACCTTTCGTGCTATTCAGACTTTGAAAGAAGTGGACTGGATTGCTGCCGAGGATACTCGTAATACTGGTCTATTGCTGAAGCATTTCGATATTTCAACAAAACAAATCAGTTTTCATGAGCACAATGCCAAGGAAAAGATTCCAGATTTGATTGGTTTCTTGAAAGCAGGACAAAGTATTGCTCAAGTTTCGGATGCGGGTTTACCAAGTATTTCAGACCCCGGTCATGATTTAGTCAAGGCTGCAATTGAAGAAAATATAGCAGTTGTCACAGTTCCAGGTGCTAGCGCAGGAATTTCTGCCTTGATTGCCAGTGGTTTAGCTCCACAACCTCATATTTTTTATGGATTCTTACCTCGAAAATCGGGACAACAAAAGCAATTTTTCGAATCAAAAAAAGATTATCCTGAGACCCAGATTTTCTATGAATCTCCACATCGTGTGGCTGATACTCTAGAAAATATGCTAGAGGTCTACGGTGATCGTTCAGTTGTTCTAGTTCGAGAATTGACTAAGATTTATGAAGAATACCAACGGGGGAAAATCACTGAGTTGGTTGAAAGTATCTCTGAAACACCGCTCAAGGGGGAGTGTCTTCTGATTGTAGAAGGTGCTAGTCAAGAAGTAGAAGATAAGGATGAAGAGGATTTATTCTCAGAGATCCAAGAGCGCATCCTACAAGGTGTTAAGAAAAATCAAGCCATTAAGGAAGTCGCTAAAATATATCAGTGGAACAAAAGCCAGCTCTATGCATCTTATCATGAATGGGAAGAGAATCAATCGGATGACTAAACAGGGAAGTTTGCCTTCTTCCCTTTTTTTGTTATACTAGTAAAAGAAAAATTAGAAAGATTTGTGGGTGTCAAACAGTCCAGTAGTTTGTTTTGTTATGAACTTAGGTTCCACCCAAAGAGGTATTAGTGTCGTGTCTCAATCTTATATTAATGTTATCGGAGCTGGTTTAGCAGGTTCGGAAGCAGCTTACCAAATCGCAGAGCGTGGTATTCCAGTTAAACTCTATGAAATGCGTGGTGTCAAGTCAACACCCCAGCATAAAACAGATAATTTTGCAGAATTAGTGTGTTCCAACTCATTACGAGGGGATGCTCTTACAAATGCTGTCGGGCTCCTCAAGGAAGAAATGCGTCGTCTTGGTTCTGTGATTTTAGATTCAGCAGAAGCAACGCGGGTTCCTGCAGGTGGAGCGCTTGCGGTTGATCGTGACGGTTTTTCTCAAATGGTTACTGAAAAAATTGCCAATCACCCTTTAATTGAAGTGGTTCGTGATGAAATTACAGAATTGCCGACAGATGCTATTACAGTTGTCGCTACTGGTCCCTTGACTAGCGATGCCCTGGCTGAGAAAATTCATGCCCTTAATGACGGCGATGGCTTCTATTTCTATGACGCGGCAGCGCCTATTATAGACGTCAATACCATCGATATGAGCAAGGTCTATCTCAAGTCTCGGTATGACAAGGGAGAAGCTGCTTACCTCAATGCTCCGATGACCAAGCAAGAATTTATGGATTTCCATGAAGCTTTGGTCAATGCAGAAGAAGCACCCCTTAATTCTTTTGAAAAAGAGAAGTACTTTGAAGGTTGTATGCCAATTGAAGTTATGGCTAAACGCGGCATTAAAACCATGCTTTATGGCCCTATGAAACCAGTTGGTCTAGAATATCCAGAAGACTATAAAGGGCCTCGTGATGGCGACTTTAAAACACCGTATGCAGTTGTTCAGCTTCGTCAGGACAATGCGGCTGGAAGTCTCTATAACATCGTTGGTTTCCAAACTCACCTCAAATGGGGAGAGCAGAAGCGTGTTTTCCAAATGATTCCAGGACTAGAAAATGCTGAGTTTGTCCGTTATGGTGTCATGCATCGTAATTCCTATATGGATTCGCCAAATCTTCTTGAGCAAACATACCGTTCTAAGAAACAGCCAAATCTCTTCTTTGCTGGTCAGATGACAGGTGTGGAAGGGTATGTTGAGTCGGCTGCTTCAGGATTAGTTGCGGGGATAAACGCTGCTCGTCTTTTCAAGGGAGAAAGTGAGGCTATTTTCCCAGAGACTACAGCTATCGGTAGTTTAGCTCATTATATCACTCATGCTGATAGCAAGCATTTCCAACCCATGAATGTCAACTTCGGGATTATCAAGGAGTTAGAAGGTGAGCGTATTCGTGATAAAAAGGCTCGTTATGAGAAAATTGCAGAACGTGCCTTGTCTGATTTAGAGAAATTTATATCTGTCTAATTTTTTTGAAAGAATTGCTCATGATACTATAAAAATCCTTGAAATTGTGATAAAATAGGTAGGATGAAAAAAGGAGAGAGAAAATGGTAGAACCTAAGTATAAACGTATCTTAATCAAGCTATCTGGTGAAGCCCTTGCTGGCGAACGTGGTGTCGGTATTGATATCAAAACCGTCCAAAGTATGGCCCAAGAAATCAAGGAAGTTCACGAGCTAGGAATTGAAATCGCCTTGGTTATCGGTGGTGGGAACCTTTGGCGTGGAGAACCTGCAGCAGAAGCTGGTATGGATCGTGTGCAAGCGGATTATACTGGAATGCTTGGGACAGTCATGAATGCTCTTGTGATGGCAGATTCATTGCAACAAGCTGGTGTTGATACTCGCGTACAAACAGCTATTGCCATGCAACAAGTAGCAGAGCCTTATATTCGTGGACGTGCCCTTCGCCACCTTGAAAAAGGACGTATCGTTATCTTTGGCGCGGGAATTGGTTCACCTTACTTCTCTACAGATACAACAGCAGCTCTTCGTGCAGCTGAGATTGAAGCAGACGCTATTTTGATGGCTAAGAATGGTGTAGATGGTGTCTACAATGCGGATCCTAAGAAAGATAAAACGGCTGTTAAATTTGAAGAATTGACTCACCGTGATGTTATTAATAAAGGTCTCCGTATCATGGATTCAACAGCTTCAACTCTATCTATGGATAACGATATTGACTTGGTTGTCTTTAATATGAACCAACCTGGCAATATCAAACGTGTTGTATTTGGTGAAAATATCGGAACAACTGTTTCAAACAATATCGAAGAAAAGGAATAAGAAAAATTATGGCTAACGCAATTGTAGAAAAAGCTAAAGAGAGAATGACTCAATCTCACCACTCGCTTGCTCGTGAGTTTGGTGGTATCCGTGCTGGTCGTGCTAACGCAAGCTTGCTTGACCGTATCAATGTTGAATACTATGGTGTCGAAACACCTCTTAACCAAATCGCTTCTATCACAATTCCTGAAGCACGTGTTTTATTGGTAACACCATTTGATAAATCTTCTCTAAAAGATATCGAACGTGCCTTAAACGCTTCAGACCTTGGTATTACACCAGCTAACGATGGTTCTGTTATTCGCTTGGTAATCCCAGCTCTTACAGAAGAAACTCGTCGTGACCTCGCTAAAGAAGTGAAAAAAGTTGGTGAAAATGCTAAAGTAGCGATTCGTAATATCCGTCGTGATGCTATGGATGAAGCTAAAAAACAAGAAAAAGCTAAAGAAATTACTGAAGATGAATTGAAGACTCTTGAAAAAGATATTCAAAAAGCGACAGACGATGCTGTTAAACACATCGACGACATGACTGCCAATAAAGAAAAAGAAATCTTGGAAGTCTAAGAAATAAACAGAAAAACTCAGTTGGCATTGCTGGCTGAGTTTTATTCGAAAGAAGGAAACATGAATACAAATCTTGCTAGTTTTATCGTCGGTTTGATAACTGATGAAAATGACCGTTTTTACTTTGTCCAAAAGGATGGTCAGACCTATGCTCTAGATAAGGAAGAAGGCCAGCATGCAATAGGTGATACCGTTAAAGGCTTTGCCTACACAGATATGAAGCAAAAACTTCGTTTGACTACACTAGAAGTGACTGCGACTCAGGATCAATTTGGTTGGGGAACTGTAACAGAAGTGCGTAAGGATTTGGGTGTTTTTGTTGATACAGGGCTTCCTGACAAGGAAATCGTTGTGTCACTTGATATCCTTCCTGAACTGAAAGAGCTTTGGCCTAAGAAGGGCGATAAACTTTATATTCGTCTAGAAGTAGATAAGAAAGACCGTATTTGGGGTGTTTTGGCTTATCAGGAAGACTTCCAACGTTTGGCACGTCCAGCATACAACAACATGCAAAATCAGAACTGGCCTGCAATCGTTTATCGTCTTAAGTTATCAGGAACTTTTGTCTATCTACCAGAAAACAACATGCTTGGATTTATCCACCCAAGTGAGCGCTTTGCAGAGCCACGTTTGGGGCAAGTGTTAGATGTGCGTGTCATTGGTTTCCGTGAAGTTGACCGAACTCTTAATCTATCACTAAAACCTCGCTCTTTTGAGATGTTAGAAAATGATGCACAAATGATTCTGACTTACTTGGAAAGTAATGGTGGATTTATGACCTTAAATGATAAATCTTCACCAGATGACATCAAGGCTACCTTTGGTATCTCAAAAGGTCAGTTTAAAAAAGCGCTTGGTGGTTTAATGAAAGCTGGAAAGATTAAACAAGACCAATTTGGTACAGAGTTAATTTAGGGAGGCTTATGCGAAAATCATTTTATACTTGGCTTATGACAGAGCGTAATCCTAAAAGTAATAGTCCCAAAGCAATTTTAGCGGATCTTGCCTTTGAGGAGTCAGCCTTCCCGAAACATACGGATGATTTCGATCAGGTGAGTCGATTTTTAGAAGAACATGCTAGTTTTTCCTTTAATATGGGAGACTTCGATCGCATCTGGCAAGAATATTTAGAACATTAAAGATACCATAGGTGTTAGGGATAGCAATTTCTAAATGCCTTTGCTATAATAAAAAGAAATTAAAGAGTTAGAGAGGTTCTTTATTTGAAGGAACATTCAATAGACATTCAGTTAAGTCATCCAGATGACCTGTTTCATCTTTTTGGTTCTAATGAACGCCATCTTCGCTTGATGGAGGAAGAGTTAGATGTCATCATCCATGCTCGTACAGAGATTGTACAAGTCTTGGGAGAGGAGTCTTCTTGTGAAGAAGCACGGCAAGTCATTCAAGCCTTGATGGTCTTGGTCAATCGTGGCATGACAGTAGGAACTCCGGATGTGGTGACAGCCATCAATATGGTTAGAAACAATGAAATCGATAAGTTTGTTGCCCTCTATGAAGAAGAGATTATCAAAGACAATACTGGTAAACCAATCCGCGTTAAAACTTTGGGGCAGAAGCTTTATGTAGATAGTGTTAAGAACCATGATGTTACCTTCGGGATTGGGCCAGCGGGGACAGGAAAAACTTTCCTAGCAGTGACATTGGCTGTTACAGCTCTCAAACGTGGTCAAGTCAAGCGTATTATCCTGACTCGTCCAGCAGTAGAAGCTGGAGAAAGCCTAGGATTTCTACCTGGTGATTTGAAAGAAAAAGTAGACCCTTATCTTCGACCAGTCTATGATGCTTTATATCAGATCTTAGGGAAAGACCAAACAACTCGTCTCATGGAGAGAGAAATTATTGAGATTGCGCCTTTGGCCTATATGCGTGGACGTACCTTGGATGATGCCTTTGTCATTTTGGATGAAGCCCAAAATACAACCATCATGCAGATGAAGATGTTCTTGACACGTTTAGGATTCAATTCTAAAATGATTGTCAATGGGGATATTAGCCAGATTGACCTGCCACGTAATGTTAAGTCAGGTTTGATTGATGCCCAGGAAAAACTTAAGAACATTCACCAAATCGACTTTGTACACTTCTCAGCCAAGGATGTTGTCCGACATCCAGTAGTCGCTCAGATTATCAGAGCCTATGAACCTCGACCTGTCAAAGTTGAAGAGAATCAAGAAGAAACAGAATAAAGAAAAAGAGCAGTTGAAAAACTGCTCTTAATTTTTTTTGAATTTCTTATTAGACAAGTTCACTGATAGGTGTGAAGTCACGTTCTAAACCTTCAGCAACTGGTTGACTTGTGAGTTGACCTTGGTAAGTTGTTACACCTTCAAGCAAGCCTGCGTCTTCAAGGATTGCTTTCTTAAATCCTTTTCCTGCCAAGGCTTCGATATATGGAAGAGTCACATTTGTAAGGGCGATAGTAGAAGTACGAGCAACTGCTCCAGGAATGTTAGCAACCGCATAGTGAAGAACACCGTGTTTTTCATAGACAGGCTCATCATGGGTTGTCACACGGTCAGCTGTTGCAATAACACCACCTTGGTCTACAGCAACGTCTACGATGACAGAACCAGGACGCATTTGTTGAACCATGTCATCTGTCACTAATTTTGGAGCTTTAGCACCAGGAATCAATACTGCACCGATAACAACGTCTGCTTCACGCACACTTGCTTCGATATTAAATGGGTTAGACATGAGTGTTTGGATTTGGTGACCAAAGACATCTTCAAGTTCAGAGAGACGTTTAGCGCTGATATCTAGAATAGTTACTTGAGCACCTAAACCAAGAGCGATACGTGCTGCGTGTGTACCAACGACACCACCACCGATAATGGTTACTTTTCCTTTTGGTACACCTGGGACACCACCTAAAAGAACTCCAGAACCACCAGCTTGTTTCGTCAAGAAGTGAGCTCCGATTTGGACAGCCATACGACCTGCAACCTCACTCATTGGAACCAATAGAGGAAGTTGACCTTCAGTATTGCGTACAGTTTCATAAGCAACACCAGTTGTTTTCGCTGCAAGCATAGCATCCGCTAATTCTGGGGCTGCTGCCATGTGCAAGTAGGTGAAGAGAAGTAAATCGTCACGCAAGAACTGGTACTCACTAGCAAGGGGTTCCTTGACTTTAACAACTAACTCTGCAGCCCAGGCTTCAGCAGCAGTTGCGACAATCTCAGCTCCTTGCTTTTCATAGTCAGCATCAGCAAAACCAGATCCAAGTCCCGCATTTGTTTCGATGAGGACACGGTGACCACGACCGACAAGACTCTGTACACCAGCAGGTGTCAAAGCAACACGATTTTCATTATTTTTTATTTCCTTTGGAATTCCAATTAACATAGAGATTAGCTCCTTATTTAACATCTAGGTTCTTATACGAAATCATCACAGGAAGAACCCAGTCTTTTCTTGTGATGTTCTTATTTTATATAAAACCGCTATAAATTGCAAGAAAAACTTATTTCTCTACTTAAGATATGTCTTGACCAAGGAAGATTATTTTGCAAATAAGTAAGCAGTTGAAAAGATTTTTCAGCTGTTTTTTCTTCCTCTTACGAATAAGCTAAGAGAGGAGAAAATATGGAAGAACTTATTGAGAAAATCAAAGAATATAAAATCATTGTTATCTGTGCTATTTTGGGTTTAGTCTTGGGTGGATTTTTCCTCCTAAAGCCAGTTGCTCAAGCACCTGCTAAGGAAAGCAATTTGCAAACAGAAGTTACAACTGTTTCAAAGGATTCGACGGAGGAAAAGGAAGATAAAAATCAGAAGGAAGAAGTGGTGGAGCAAGATCTGATTACTGTTGATGTCAAAGGTGCGGTCAAATCACCTGGAATTTATGATTTGCCAGTTGGAAGTCGTATCAACGATGCTGTCCAAAAAGCGGGTGGCTTGACAGATAATGCTGATAGTAAGTCTATCAATCTTGCCCAG
This sequence comes from Streptococcus infantis, assembly GCF_019929665.1. Classification (GTDB taxonomy): domain Bacteria; phylum Bacillota; class Bacilli; order Lactobacillales; family Streptococcaceae; genus Streptococcus; species Streptococcus infantis_H. The sequence goes on from NZ_JAHZPZ010000001.1 coordinate 352,506, forward strand.
AGAATTAGTGACGAAGCACTTGTTTATGTTCCGACCAAGGAAGAAGTTACCAGTCAAGAGGCGCATTCAAATGCTTCCAACACCAAAGAAAATAAGAAAGTCAATCTTAATAAAGCCAGTTTAGAGGAGCTGAAACAAGTCAAGGGGTTGGGAGCCAAACGTGCTCAGGATATCATAGACCATCGTGAGTCCAACGGTAAGTTTAAGTCAGTTGATGAGCTCAAAAAGGTTTCTGGTATTGGTGCAAAAACGATAGAAAAGTTAAAAGAGTATGTCACAGTGGATTAGTCGATTTCCCATCCCCAAAATCTATCTTAGTTTTCTCCTGCTTTGGCTCTACTATGCTATCTTTTCAGCAAGCTTTTTAGCACTCTTGGGCTTTGTCTTTTTACTCCTCTGCCTCTTTTTTCAATTTCCATGGAAGACTGTGGTCAAGGTTCTCTTTGTTTGTGGTCTTTTTGGAAGCTGGTTTATATTTCAAAAATGGCAACAAGAAGAAGAGAGTCAACATCTTGTTGACTCCGTTAATACGGTACGAATCTTGCCTGATACTATCAAGGTCAATGGAGATAGTTTATCCTTTCGTGGGAAGGATGACGGCAGACTCTTTCAGGTATATTATAAATTCCAGTCAGAGGCTGAAAAGGAAAGGTTTAAAGAGTTATCTGAACTGCATGAGATAGTAGTAAAAGGAAAGCTAGCTATTCCTCAAGGAGCAAATAATTTTGCTGGATTTGATTATCGAAATTATCTAAAAACGCAGGGGATTTATCAGACCTTAACGATATCGGAAATTGTCGAATTAAAGAAAGCATCCAGCTGGGATATAGGAGAAAATCTATCCAGCTTGCGGAGAAAAGCAGTTGTCTGGATAAAAAGGAATTTTCCTGACCCCATGCGTAATTATATGACAGGTCTTTTATTAGGGCACTTGGACACAGATTTTGAGGAAATGAATGAACTCTATTCCAGTCTAGGGATTATTCACCTTTTTGCTTTGTCAGGGATGCAGGTTGGTTTCTTCATGAATGCTTTTAAAAAGTCACTCTTACGATTGGGTTTGACGCAAGAGAAGTTCAAATGGCTTGCCTATCCCTTTTCTTTGGTCTATGCAGGTTTGACAGGGTTCTCAGCTTCTGTTATTAGAAGTCTGTTACAAAAACTTTTGGCTCAGCATGGCTTCAAGGGACTGGATAATTTTGCTTTGACGATTCTTATTCTATTTCTTATCATGCCGAATTTCTTCCTAACTGCTGGAGGAGTGCTCTCCTGTGCCTATGCCTTTATCCTGACCATGACTGGTGAAGAAGTAGGAGGAATAAAAGGTCTAGTTAGAGAAAGTTTCATTATTTCCTTAGGAATTCTGCCGATTTTATCATTCTATTTTTCTGAATTTCAACCTTGGTCCATACTCTTAACCTTTGTCTTTTCTTTTTTATTTGATATGGTCTTGCTACCACTTTTATCAATGCTCTTCTGTCTGTCATGGATATATCCTATTACCCAGTTTAACTTTCTCTTTGAATGGCTAGAAAACATCATACGCTATGTATCTCAGCTATCTACTAAACCCTTTATTTTGGGTCAACCTAATCTCTGGGTTTTGGTATGTCTATTAGTCTCTTTGGCGCTGATTTATGATTATCGTAAAAATTTGAAGAAAGCACCTTTGCTTATCCTATTTATCGTTTCCCTTTTCTTAGTAACCAAACATCCACTTGAAAATGAAATCACAGTTCTAGACATGGAGCAGGGACGGAGCATTTTCCTAAGAGACATGACAGGAAAGACAATATTACTGGATGTCGGTGAAAAGTTAGCAGTTGAGAAAAAAGAAGCTTGGCAGGAGAAAGTCACCTCGAGTGTTGCCAAACGGAGTTTAATTCCCTATCTGAAAAGTAGAGGAGTGGCAAAGATTGATCAGCTTGTTTTAACGGATAGTGAACCTAAGCAGCTAGACCACCTACTAGAAATTAGTAAAGCCTTCAATCTTGGAGAGATTCTAGTAACTGAAGAAACTCTATCTAAAAGAGAATTTATGGATAAATTAAATGAAAGTAACTTGAAAGTACGTCCTATTAAAACAGGAGAGCAGTTATTTATTTTTGGGAGTAGTTTAGAAGTAATCGAAAATCAAAACAGGGATAGTAAAGATTCAATAGCAATGTATGGAAAACTACTAAATCAAACCTTTCTAGTTACTGGGAATATAGAGGAAAACTCCCTAACTAGCTATTATTCCAAAATCCAAGCAGATGTAGTGCTAACTCATCAGCAAGCATCGAAGAAAAAGACTGATGTCGAAGTCTTCGAAATCTTCCAGCCTAAAATCACTGTCATTTCTGTTGACAAGAAGAAAAAATTTAAAGAAAAAAATGGGGAGAATAACCAAGAACTTGGGAATTCGATTTACAAAACGGATCAAAAGGGGGCCATTCGTTTTAAAGGTTGGGGTGCTTGGCAAATAGAAACAGTTCGCTGAACTTAGCTTTTCAAGAAAATTAAAATTGTCTAAACAATCAATCAAAACTTGATTTTAGAACCTTTTTGCTATAAAATGGTAAAGATTAGTGTCAAACTTTTATATTGCAAATAGGAGAAAACATGACAAAAACTTTGAAACGTCCTGAGGTTTTATCACCTGCAGGAACTCTTGAAAAACTAAAAGTAGCTGTTCAATACGGTGCAGATGCTGTCTTTATCGGTGGTCAGGCCTATGGTCTTCGAAGTCGCGCAGGGAACTTTACTTTCGAACAAATGGAAGAAGGAGTACAGTTCGCTGCTAAGTATGGAGCTAAGGTATATGTGGCTGCCAATATGGTTATGCACGAGGGAAATGAAGAAGGAGCCGGAGAATGGTTCCGTAAGTTGCGTGATATTGGTATTGCAGCAGTTATCGTATCAGATCCAGCTTTGATCATGATTGCAGCAACAGAAGCACCTGGACTTGAAATCCACCTTTCAACCCAGGCTAGTGCGACTAACTACGAAACCCTAGAATTCTGGAAAGAACTTGGTTTGACTCGTGTCGTTTTGGCGCGTGAGGTTTCTATGGAAGAATTGGCAGAGATTCGCAAACGTACAGATGTTGAGATTGAAGCCTTCGTTCATGGAGCTATGTGTATCTCATACTCTGGTCGTTGTACTCTTTCTAACCATATGAGCATGCGTGACGCCAACCGTGGTGGATGTTCACAATCTTGCCGTTGGAAATATGACCTTTACGACATGCCATTTGGTCAAGAACGTAAGAGCCTTAAGGGAGAAATTCCTGAAGAATTCTCTATGTCTGCGGTTGATATGTCTATGATTGACCATATCCCTGATATGATTGAAAATGGTGTGGACAGTCTTAAGATTGAAGGCCGTATGAAGTCGATCCACTATGTTTCAACAGTAACAAACTGTTATAAGGCAGCTGTTGATGCCTATCTTGAGAGCCCTGAAAAGTTTGAAGCTATTAAGCAAGACTTGATTGATGAAATGTGGAAGGTTGCCCAACGTGAGTTGGCTACAGGTTTCTACTACGGAACACCATCTGAAAATGAACAACTGTTCGGTGCTCGTCGTAAGATTCCAGAATACAAGTTTGTTGCTGAAGTAGTAGCTTATGATGCTGCAACTCAAACAGCAACTATTCGTCAACGTAATGTTATCAACGAAGGCGACCAAGTTGAGTTCTACGGTCCAGGCTTCCGTCATTTTGAAACTTTTATCGAAGACCTTCACGATGCTAAAGGAAATAAAATCGATCGCGCACCAAATCCAATGGAACTTTTGACTATCAAGGTTCCTCAACCAGTAGAAGCTGGTGACATGGTACGTGCCCTGAAAGAAGGTCTCATCAATCTTTACAAAGAAGATGGAACAAGCGTCACAGTTCGTGCCTAGATAAGGAAAAAGAATGGTTCAAGCTCAGGGCTTACTAGTAGATCATGAAAGCAGATGTGTTCATTACCATAGTGATAAGGATATCGTAGCACTTCAGTGCTATGAGTGTAAAAAATACTATGCCTGTTATCAGTGTCATAATGAACTGGAGTCGCACGTATTTTCTCCCTATCCTTTAAATCTGAAAGAGGATAGACCTATCTTATGTGGATCCTGTGGGAAAACACTAACGTATGAGGAGTATACAGAGACGGGCACATGTCCATTTTGTAATGCTGCATTTAATCCAGCTTGTCAAAATCATTACTCAATTTATTTCAGATAAGAACTGACAAATCCGAGTTGTAAAACTCGGTTTTTTGTTTTCAGAAAACAAGGAAAGGTAGTGAAAGTGGTATGAAATAACAATAAAATTTTCTAATAATTGTCTTAAAAATCGTAAAATTAGAAATAAATGATTCGAAACGCTTTCATTACTAGTAAAAAGTTGACAAAAGCAAATTTTAGGACTAAACTAGGGATGTAAATTTAATTTAAAAAAGGAGAATTCGTCATGAATTTAACATTTTTCGGACTTTGTCTTGCCTGTATGGGTGTATCTATTGCTGAAGGATTGATTATGAGTAATCTCTTCAAGTCTGCCGCTCGTCAACCTGAAATTATTGACCAATTACGCAGCCTTTTAATTCTTGGTGTTGCCTTTGTAGAAGGTACCTTCTTTGTAACCCTAGCGATGGCATTTGTCATTAAATAGACAACTCTATTTAGAAATGGAGGTGTCAAACCATGGAAGAAAGTTTGAATCCAACCGTTAATATTGGACCAATATCCTTTGATTTGACCCTGCTTGCCATGTCTCTTGTAACTGTTTTGATGGTTTTTGCCTTTGTCTATTGGGCAAGTCGAAAAATGACCATCCGTCCCAAGGGCAAACAAAATGCTCTTGAGATGATTTATGACTTTGTGGTTAGTTTTGCAAAACCAAACATTGGAGATTCATACATCAAGGACTATTCCTTGTTCCTATTTTCTCTATTCTTGTTTATCTTGGTTGCCAATAATATTGGTTTAATGGCAAAAGTACAAACAACAAACGGTTATAACTTGTGGACTTCTCCAACAGCCAACCTTGGATACGATTTATCCCTCTCATTATTGATCACTTTGATCGCTCATGTGGAAGGAGTTCGTCGTAGAGGCGTTAAAGAATATTTGAGAGCATTTGTTACACCTGGCTTTATGACTCCGATGAACATTTTAGAAGAGTTCACCAATTTTGCCTCTTTGGCGATTCGGATTTACGGAAATATCTTTGCCGGTGAGGTTTTAGCAGGATTGCTATTGGCCTTGTCACAACATGCCTTGTATTGGTATCCTTTTGCCTTTATTGCAAACATGTTATGGACAGCATTTTCGATTTTCATTTCATGTATTCAAGCTTATGTATTTACCATGTTGTCATCTATGTACATTGGTAAAAAAATAAATGAAGGGGAAGAGTAAGTAGAGGAGGATTAGAAGATGGATTTAACTATTAGTACCATTATTGGTGACTTTATTCTGGTCGCTGGTTCCTTCCTTTTATTGATCTTTTTAGTGAAGAAATATGCTTGGGGAAATATTACCAGTGTATTAGATGAACGCGCTGAAAAGATTTCTTCAGATATTGATGGTGCCGAGGAAGCCCGTAAAAAGGCAGAGGAACTTGCTAGCAAACGCGAAGCTGAGTTAGCAGGTAGCCGTACCGAAGCTAAAACGATTATCGAGAATGCAAAGGAAACAGCTGAGAAAAGTAAAGCTGATATTTTGGCCGAAGCTAAACTTGAAGCAGGGCGCTTAAAAGAAAAAGCCAACCAAGAAATTGCTCAAAATAAAGCTGAAGCTTTACAAAGTGTTAAGGGAGATGTGGCAGACTTGACAATCAGTCTAGCTGGAAAAATTATCTCTCAAAACCTTGACGGTCAGGCCCATAAAGAACTCATTGATCAGTATATCGATCAGCTAGGAGAAGCTTAATGGACAAAAAGACTCTAAAGGTAATTGAAAAATACAGCATGCCTTTTGTCCAATTGGTGATTGAAAAAGGAGAAGAAGACACTATTTTTTCAGACTTGTCTCAAATCAAGCAAGTAGCTGAAGAAACAGGCTTACCTTCTTTTTTAGCTCAGGTGGCAGTTGATGAGTCGGATAAAGAAAAAACGGTTCGTTTTTTCCAGGACTCTGTGTCACCTTTAGTACAAAACTTTATCGAGGTTCTACTTTACAATCACAGATCAAACCTGTTTTATGATGTGATTGTAGATTGCTTGAATCGTCTTGAAAAAGAAACCAATCGTTTTGAAGTGACTATTTTGTCTGCACATCCTTTGACTGACGAACAGAAAGAACGACTTATTCCTCTAATCGAGAAAAAGATGTCTCTAAAAGTTCGTAGCATTAAGGAAAAAGTTGACGATAGTTTAATCGGTGGTTTTGTTATTTTTGCCAATCACAAGACAATTGATGTGAGTATTAAACAACAACTTAAAGTTGTTAAGGAAAATTTGAAATAGAAAGTGGTGTTCTTTTGGCAATTAACGCACAAGAAATCAGCGCTTTAATTAAGCAACAAATTGAAAATTTCAAACCCAATTTTGATGTGACTGAAACAGGTGTTGTTACCTATATTGGTGACGGGATTGCGCGTGCTCATGGTCTTGAAAATGCCATGAGTGGTGAGCTGTTGATTTTTGAAAATGGCTCTTATGGTATGGCGCAAAACTTGGAATCAACAGATGTCGGTATTATCATCCTTGGGGACTTTACAGATATCCGTGAAGGCGATACAATTCGTCGTACAGGGAAAATCATGGAAGTTCCAGTTGGTGATAGCTTGATTGGACGTGTTGTCGATCCCCTTGGTCGTCCTGTAGACGGTTTGGGTCCAATCAACACTGATAAGACTCGTCCAGTTGAAGCACCAGCTCCTGGTGTTATGCAACGTAAGTCTGTCTCAGAACCATTGCAAACAGGTTTGAAAGCTATTGACGCCCTTGTTCCAATCGGTCGTGGCCAACGTGAGTTGATCATTGGTGACCGTCAAACAGGGAAGACAACTATCGCTATTGACGCTATCTTGAACCAAAAAGGTCAAGATATGATTTGTATCTATGTAGCGATTGGACAAAAAGAATCAACAGTTCGTACACAAGTGGAAACACTTCGTCAGTACGGTGCCTTGGATTACACAATCGTTGTGACAGCTTCAGCTTCACAGCCTTCACCATTGCTCTACCTCGCACCATATGCTGGAGTTGCTATGGCAGAAGAGTTCATGTACCAAGGGAAGCATGTCTTGATCGTTTATGATGACCTATCTAAACAAGCGGTAGCTTATCGTGAACTTTCTCTCTTGCTCCGTCGTCCACCAGGTCGTGAGGCCTTCCCAGGGGATGTCTTCTACCTTCACAGTCGTCTACTTGAGCGTTCTGCTAAAGTTTCAGATGAGCTTGGCGGTGGTTCTATCACGGCTCTTCCGTTTATCGAGACCCAAGCAGGAGATATCTCAGCCTATATCGCCACAAACGTAATCTCTATTACGGATGGACAAATCTTCTTAAGTGATAGTCTCTTTAATGCGGGTATTCGTCCAGCTATTGATGCGGGTTCTTCTGTATCTCGTGTTGGTGGTTCTGCTCAGATTAAAGCCATGAAGAAGGTTGCTGGTACTCTTCGTATCGACCTTGCTTCATACCGAGAGTTGGAAGCCTTCACTAAATTTGGTTCAGATTTGGATGCTGCTACTCAGGCTAAATTGAACCGTGGTCGTCGTACTGTAGAAGTATTGAAACAACCTGTTCATAAACCACTACCTGTTGAGAAACAAGTGACCATTCTGTATGCCTTGACTCATGGATTCTTGGATACTATATCAGTTGATGATATTGTTCGTTTTGAGGAAGAATTCCATGCCTTCTTTGATGCGCAACATCCAGAGATTTTGGAAACTATTCGTGAAACAAAAGACTTGCCAGAAGAAGCAGTCTTGGATGCTGCGATTACTGAGTTTCTCAACCAATCCAGCTTCCAATAAGAATAGAGGTGTCAGATGGCAGTATCTCTAAATGATATTAAAACAAAAATCGCCTCAACGAAAAATACTAGTCAAATTACTAACGCCATGCAGATGGTTTCTGCAGCTAAGTTAGGTCGTTCTGAAGAAGCTGCACGCAACTTCCAGATTTATGCTCAAAAAGTCCGTAAACTCCTTACAGACATCCTTCACGGGGATGGTGCTGGCGGATCAACAAATCCAATGTTGATTAGTCGCCCTGTCAAGAAAACAGGCTATATCGTCATTACATCTGACCGTGGTCTTGTTGGAGGATATAACTCTTCAATCTTGAAGGCTGTCATGGAACTGCAACAAGAATACCATCCATCAGGTGATGATTTCGAAGTCATCTGTATCGGTGGTATGGGAGCAGACTTCTTTAAAGCTCGTGGTATTCAGCCAATTTATGAATTGCGTGGTCTCGCAAGTCAACCAAGCTTCGATGAAGTTCGTAAGATTATTTCAAAAACCATTGAAATGTATCAAAATGAACTTTTCGATGAGCTCTATGTTTGCTACAACCACCACGTGAATACACTGACAAGTCAAATGCGTGTGGAGCAGATGCTTCCAATTGTCGACTTGGACCCAAATGAAGCAGATGATAACTACAGCTTGACATTTGAGCTTGAAACAAGTCGTGAAGAAATCTTGGATCAACTATTGCCACAGTTTGCAGAAAGTATGATTTACGGTGCTATTATTGATGCCAAGACAGCTGAAAATGCGGCAGGGATGACGGCTATGCAAACAGCTACAGATAATGCTAAAAAAGTTATCAATGATTTGACTATCCAGTATAACCGTGCCAGACAGGCGGCGATTACACAAGAAATTACAGAAATCGTAGCAGGAGCTAGTGCCTTAGAATAGGCTCTAGTCCAGCTCGTATGAAAATGAACTTATACTCAATGAAAATCAAAGAGCAAACTAGGAAGCTAGCCGCAGGCTGTACTTGAGTACGGTAAGGCGACGCTGACGTGGTTTGAAGAGATTTTCGAAGAGTATTAGGACCTAGTTGAGCTAGGAACCGACAGTATCTTATACAGAATAGGAGAAGTAGATGAGTTCAGGTAAAATTGCTCAGGTTATCGGTCCCGTTGTAGACGTCATGTTTGCAGCAGGTGAGAAACTACCAGAGATTAATAATGCACTTGTCGTCTACAAAAATGACGAAAGAAAAACAAAAATCGTCCTTGAAGTAGCCTTGGAGTTGGGAGATGGTATGATTCGTACCATCGCTATGGAATCAACTGATGGCTTGACCCGTGGTTTGGAAGTATTGGACACAGGTCGTCCAATCTCAGTACCAGTTGGGAAAGAAACTCTAGGACGTGTCTTCAACGTTTTGGGAGATACCATTGACTTGGAAGCTCCTTTTGGTGAAGATGCAGAGCGTCAGCCAATTCATAAAAAAGCACCAACTTTTGATGAATTGTCTACCTCTTCAGAAATTCTAGAAACAGGGATCAAGGTTATCGACCTTCTTGCCCCTTACCTTAAAGGTGGTAAGGTCGGACTCTTCGGTGGTGCCGGAGTTGGTAAGACCGTTTTGATCCAAGAATTGATTCACAACATCGCCCAAGAACACGGTGGGATCTCAGTATTTACTGGTGTTGGGGAACGTACTCGTGAAGGGAACGACCTCTACTGGGAAATGAAAGAATCAGGCGTTATCGAAAAAACAGCTATGGTATTTGGTCAGATGAATGAGCCACCAGGAGCACGTATGCGTGTTGCTCTTACTGGTTTGACAATCGCTGAATACTTCCGTGATGTAGAAGGTCAAGACGTTCTTCTCTTCATTGACAACATTTTCCGTTTCACACAAGCTGGTTCAGAAGTATCTGCCCTTTTAGGTCGTATGCCATCAGCCGTTGGTTATCAACCAACCCTCGCAACAGAAATGGGTCAATTGCAAGAACGTATCACTTCAACCAAGAAGGGTTCTGTAACATCTATCCAGGCTATCTATGTACCAGCGGATGACTATACTGACCCAGCGCCAGCAACAGCTTTTGCTCACTTGGACTCAACAACTAACTTGGAACGTAAATTGGTTCAATTGGGGATTTACCCTGCCGTTGACCCTCTTGCTTCAAGCTCACGTGCCTTGGCACCTGAAATTGTTGGAGAAGAGCACTATGCAGTAGCTGCTGAAGTGAAACGTGTGCTTCAACGTTACCATGAGTTGCAAGATATCATCGCCATCCTTGGTATGGATGAACTTTCTGACGAAGAAAAGACTTTGGTTGCTCGTGCACGCCGTATTCAGTTCTTCTTGTCACAAAACTTCAACGTTGCGGAACAATTTACAGGTCAACCAGGATCTTATGTTCCAGTAGCTGAAACTGTTCGTGGCTTCAAAGAAATTCTCGACGGTAAATACGATCATTTGCCAGAAGATGCCTTCCGTGGAGTAGGTTCAATCGAAGATGTTATTGCTAAGGCTGAAAAAATGGGATTTTAAGAGGTGATCTATGGCACATTTAACTGTCCAGATCGTGACACCAGATGGCCTCGTCTATGATCACCATGCCAGCTTTGTATCGGTACGAACTCTGGATGGTGAGATGGGGATCTTGCCACGACATGAAAATATGATTGCGGTTCTAGCAGTTGATGAAGTAAAGGTTAAACGCATCGATGATGATACTCATGTGAACTGGATTGCAGTAAACGGAGGAATTATTGAGATTGCTAATAATGTCATTACCATTATTGCTGACTCAGCTGAACGTGCGCGCGATATTGATGTTAGTCGTGCAGAACGTGCTAAACTTCGTGCAGAACGCGAAATTGAAGAAGCACAAGACAAACACTTAATCGACCAAGAGCGCCGTGCTAAAATTGCATTGCAACGTGCTATTAACCGTATCAATGTCGGAAATAAATTATAAAATAAAAAATGAACTTGTTAAATCAAGTTCATTTTTTTATGCCTTATTTATTGAAACTGATGCAGACTGCTTCAGGAACATGAAATTCATTAGAGAGTTCTGCCAGTCTACCAGTCTCAGGATTGCGCTTAAAGACAGTCGCATTATCAGAATCCTGGTGAACAGCGATAAGGAATTCTTGGTCAGGTGATAAATCAAAATCTCGTGGATTTTTCCCATTGGTTGGAACAATCTCTAATAATTCCAAGCTTCCATCTGCTAAAATGCTATAAACAGCGATAGAATCATGGCCTCGGTTAGAAGCGTAGAGGAATTTGCCATCTTTAGAAAGACGAATAGCCGCAGTACCATTAAAGCCACTATAGTCATCTGGTAAGGTTGAAATGACCTGCATTTGTTCAAATTCTCCAACACCATCGTAAATCAAAACTTCAATCGTACTGTTAAGTTCACAGATGAGATAAGCAATCTTGTAGTGGTGGTGGAAAACAAGGTGACGAGCACCAGCGCCAGGATTACAATTATAAGTTGCTAGTTTAGTCAACTTTCCTTCTAGATTGACATCATAGGTAGTGACTTCGTCAGTACCTAAGTCACAAGTTACCAAATATTGGTCTGGTGTTAAATCTGTGTAGTGTACGTGGGGAGAAGCTTGGTTTTCATGTGGACCATGGCCAGTGTGTTGAACTTTGTCTGCCAATTCAAGACAGCCATCTGCTTTACGTTTATAGACTAGAACTTGACCTTTATGATAGTTAGCGCCATAAACTAGTCCCCGTGTCTCATCGACCGCAACATAGCAGTGAGGAGCACCTTCTTCAACGACGTGATTCAGGAGGACACCATCAGTTTTGTATGCTGCGATTCCACCTTTGTCATCATGGCTTCCGACAGTATAGAGATGCTGATGCTGATCGAAGGCTAAGTAAGTTGGACTTGGCTCTGCTGCAAAGAGTTCTAGATTTGAGAGTTTGCCAGTCTCAGTATCAAAATCAGCCTTGTAAATCCCTTGAGAAATACGTCGTGTATAGGTTCCAAAATATACTATTTCTTTCATATTCATACCTCTAGAAAAAGATAATTCAATTATAACATAAAATGGCCTGCTAGATGAAAAATCTAAGTCAGAAAAAATAGCTCTTCTCTTGTCAAGAATACAAATTTATCCCTTGCTAAAAGACTATAAAAAAAACTTATTTTTCTTAAAACGTGGTATAATGTTAGGACAAAGGAAAGGAAGAAAAAATGGAACAAAAAGAGAAACACTTTACCTTATCTTGGTTTTTTAAATGGTTTTTAGACAATAAAGCGATCACTGTTTTCTTGGTGACCTTGTTATTAGGTCTCAATATTTTTATTCTCAGTAAAATTAGCTTTTTATTTTTCCCGGTTATAGACTTTTTATCAGTAGTGATGTTGCCGGTTATCTTATCGGGTCTACTTTTTTACCTCTTAAATCCACTAGTAGATCTGATGGAGAAGTACAAGATTAACCGTGTCTTAGCCATTAGTATTATCTTTATCGTTATTGCCATTCTCTTGATTATTGGACTAGCTGTTGCAATTCCAAACCTTCAACGTCAAGTAGTAATTTTTGCGCAAAATGTCCCAAGTTATCTCGAGGATGCTGATAGAGTCATTAATGACCTTGTAACCAAGCGTTTGCCAGATGACTTTAGACCACAACTGGAGCAAGTTTTAGCTAATTTTTCAACACAAGCAACTGCTTGGGCAAGTAATATTTCTTCTAAGGCTGTTAACTGGGTAAGTGCTCTTATCAGTGGAACGTCACAGGTCATTGTCGCTCTGATCATCATGCCATTTATGCTCTTTTATCTCCTTCGAGATGGAAAAGGACTTAGAGACTATATTACTCAATTCTTACCAAATAAATTGAGAGAACCAGTTGGTAAGGTTCTTTCAGAAGTCAATCAACAACTTTCCAATTATGTTCGAGGGCAAATTACGGTCGCTGTAATCGTAGCTATCATGTTTATTATCTTATTCAAGATTATTGGACTTCGTTATGCTATTACTTTAGGTATCACAGCTGGTATTTTTAATTTAGTTCCTTATCTAGGTAGTTTTCTTGCAATGATTCCAGCCCTTGTTTTGGGTTTGATTGCTGGTCCTGTTATGCTCTTAAAAGTTATTATCGTTTTCATTGTAGAGCAAACTATTGAGGGACGTTTTGTTTCTCCACTGATTTTGGGTAGTCAATTAAATATTCACCCAATTACCATTCTTTTTGTGCTGTTGACTTCAGGATCCATGTTTGGTATTTGGGGTGTATTGCTAGGTATTCCAATCTACGCTTCCGCAAAAGTAGTCATCTCAGCAATATTTGATTGGTATAAAGGAGTTAGTGGACTTTATGAACCAGTAGAGGAGACTGAAGGTGAACAATAGTCAACAAATGCTCGAAGCTTTAGAACAACAAGATTTATCAAAAGCAGAATCTTTTTTCCAAAAAGCCCTAGAGGAAGATTCAGATGAAGTTCTTCTTGAACTTGCTGCATATCTCGAAAGGATTGGTTTCTATCCACAGGCAGCACAAATCTATGAGAAACTAGCACCGAAATTTCCAGAAGTCTACATCAATCTAGCTGCAATAGCTGGTGAGGATGGATTGATTGAGGAGGCTTTTGATTATTTAGAGAAGATTGGTCGGGAAAGTGAATGGTACGTATCAGCTCTTGCCTTAAAAGCAGATTTATATCAGATGGAAGGATTGACAGATGTTGCGCGTGAGAAGCTTCTAGAAGCTCGTAGCTACTCTGATGACCCTCTCCTAATATTTGGACTAGCCGAGCTAGATAGCGAGCTAGGAAACGATTTAGAAGCCATTAAAGGCTATGCTCAATTAGATAATCGAGTTATCTACGATCAAACTGGAATTTCGACTTATCAGAGAATAGGTCTTGCTTATGCACGACTTGGTAAGTTTGAATCTGCAATAGAATTTCTAGAAAAAGCCTTAGAGTTAGAATATGATGACCAAACAGCCTTTGAGCTTGCAAGTCTCTATTTTGATCAAGAGGACTACCAGAAAGCCGTACTATACTTTAAACAACTAGACACTATTTCCCCAGATTTTGAGGGTTATGAATATGGTTATAGTCAAGCCCTTCATAAAGAGCATCAGACAGAAGAGGCTCTTAAAATAGCTCAACAGGGCTTGTCAAAAAATCCTTTTGAAACTCGACTCTTACTCCTTGCATCTCAGCTATCTTATGAGTTGCATCAACCTGAGCAAGCAGAAGCTTATCTGATTCAAGCACAAGAAAATGCTGATGACCAGGAAGAAATTTTGCTACGCTTAGCTACCATCTACCAAGAACAAGAAAGATACGAAGATATTCTAGCTTTAGCAGTCTATGAACCTGAAAACCTCTTGACTAAATGGATGATTGCTCGAAGCTATCAAGAGACTGAAGAATTAGATGTAGCCTATGATCTCTATAAGGAACTTGCTACTGAACTCAAGGATAATCCAGAGTTTTTGGAACAGTTTATTTATTTGTTAAGAGAGTTAGGTAAGCTAGAAGAATCAAAAGACTACATTCAATCCTATCTACAATTAGTACCCGATAATTTACAAATGCAAGATTTGTATGATTATTTAGCTTAAATACAAAAGATAATCACCAAGCATAGGTGATTTTCTTTTTTTATTAAAAAGAAGTATAAATTGCTTTAAATTTAGGTGGATTGAGTATGAACTTTTAGTATTTTTTTGATATAATTGTTATAGTTATAAGTTGAATAATCAACAATAGTAAAAATAGAAAGATTGGCAAAATGACAAAAGTAAAAATTGTAACGGATTCTTCGGTTACTATTGAACCAGAAGTGTTTAAAGAATTTGATATTACTGTTGTTCCACTATCTGTCATGATTGATAGTGTCCTTTATTCAGATGCAGATCTTGAAGAAGGAGAATTTCTTCGCTTGATGCAAGCTAGTAAAAATCTTCCTAAGACTAGTCAACCACCAGTGGGACTCTTTGCAGAAATTTTTGATGATTTGGGTAAGGATGGTAGTCAGATTCTAGCTATTCACATGTCCCATGCTTTATCAGGAACTGTTGAAGCGGCTCGTCAAGGAGCAAGTTTGTCAACAGCAGATGTCACTGTTTTGGATAGTTCATTCACAGATCAGGCCTTGAAGTTCCAAGTTGTGGAAGCTGCTAAACTAGCTCAAGAAGGAAAAGACCTTGAAACTATTCTAACCCATGTAGAGGACGTAAAAAATCACACTGAACTCTACATCGGTGTTTCAACTTTAGAAAATCTTGTAAAAGGTGGTCGCATTGGCCGTGTTACCGGTTTGCTGAGCTCTTTACTGAATATTCGAGTAGTTATGCAAATGAAAGACCATGAGCTTCAACCGATTGTCAAAGGACGTGGTTCAAAAACCTTTAAGAAATGGTTGGATGAGTTAGTAGCCACTCTTTCAAATCGTTCAGTAGCTGAGATTGGTATTTCTTATGCAGGTACAAATGAATTTGCAAACGAGATGAAAGCTGTTCTACAACCTTACGTTGAAAAACCGATTTCAGTCCTAGAAACAGGCTCAATTATCCAAACTCACACCGGAGAAAACGCCTGGGCGATCTTAATTCGCTATAATTCCTAAAAAAATTGAGAAAAATCAATAAAAACGTGTTTTTGACTTGACCTAAAAGGAAATTTAGGTTATGATTATAAGTGTTAATTAGAAATAATTTTTGGAGGATTCATTAACATGGCAAACAAACAAGATTTGATCGCTAAAGTAGCAGAAGCTACAGAATTGACTAAGAAAGATTCAGCAGCAGCAGTTGACGCTGTATTCGCAGCTGTAACTGAATTCCTTTCAGCTGGTGAAAAAGTTCAATTGATCGGTTTTGGTAACTTCGAAGTTCGTAAACGTGCAGCTCGTAAAGGTCGCAACCCACAAACTGGTAAAGAAATCAAAATCAAAGCTTCTAAAGTTCCAGCATTCAAAGCTGGTAAAGCTCTTAAAGAAGCAGTTAAATAATGATTTTATAAAAAGCCCGTCATATCAAGCATTTGAGCTTGTATGACAGGCTTTTTTTGCTTAATAGGGGACTTGTTACGAAAGTAGAAGTAGAAATAAAAATTGGCACTATTATAAGCTATAAAAAATTAAAGCTTGAAAAAATAAAAGAAACAAAAAAACAACTCCGAATCGAAGTTGTTTTCGTTTAACCGTATACAAGTGATGCGGTTGATTATTTGAGACCGTATTTTTTGTTGAAACGATCCACGCGTCCATCTGCTTGAGTGAACTTTTGACGTCCAGTGTAGAATGGGTGTGAGTCTGATGAAATTTCCACACGGATCAATGGGTAAGTTTCGCCTTCGAACTCAACAGTTTCGCTAGAGCGTTTTGTTGAACCGCTAAGGAATTTGTAACCAGTAGTTGTGTCCATGAAGACAACTGGGCGATATTCTGGATGGATATCTTTTTTCATTTTGCAATATTTCCTTTCTGCCATGGTCTCTTTGCGAGCCATAGATTGTTACCATACTAGTCTATCAGATTCTGAAAAGTTTGGCAAGCTTTTTATCTATTTTTCAGCAAGTTTTTTAATTTTTGGTAGATGAGCTCATTCTCTTCTAAACTATAGGAATTAGCTCCACTAGCAAGAGGATGCCCACCGCCATCATGTTCTTTTGCAACTTCATTGATTGGGACAAATTTACTGCGAAGACGTACGCGGTAGTGACCATCTGCTTGCTCCACAAAGATTCCCCAAAGGCTAACAGTATCAATACGGCCTGGAGCTCCAACGATAGCTGCTGTTTCCGCATCAGTAACGTCGTATTTCTTCAAGATTTCTTGGGTGAGAATGACACGTGCAGCACCATTTTCATCAACTTCTAAGTGATCATAGACATAACCCTGGAGTTTGGCAATCTTAAAGCTCATAGTATCCATTTTACGAGTTAATTCAGCGTAGTCAAAGTTATGTTCTCTGAGTTGACTTGCGATACGAAGCGTGCGTGCAGAAGTAGAAGGGTAGAGAAAACGACCGGTATCACCAATAATTCCAGCGCAGAGCATTTTAGCAGCATAGTCGGATAATTCTAAGTTAGTTGCTTCAGCAAAGAGAGCAATCATCTCACTCGCACTACTAGAGTTCGTGTCTACCCAAACAAGATCGCCGTAGACTTCGTCATTTGGATGATGGTCAATTTTGATAATTGACTCAGCATTAAGATATCGTTTATCATCAATACGTGCTGTGTTTGCTGTATCACAGATAATGGCAAGTGCACCTTGATAGTCTGTGTCCTCTACCTGATCCATTTTAGCAAGCCAAGTTAAGGTTGGCTCATTAAAACCAACTACTTTTATCGTTTTTTCTGGAAAATGATGCTCAAGCAAGGCTTTTAAACCTACCTGACTCCCCAGAGCGTCAGGATCTGGTTTCATATGACGGTGGATGATAATAGTATTGTATGCTTTGATTTTTTCTAAAATTTGGTGACAAATTTCCATAATGAACCTCAATTCTTTCTCATTTCATTGTAGCACAAGAGTTTTTATTTTTAAAATGAAAAAGATGTGATATAATGGAGAAAGATTAATTGAGGAGGACCTTATGGCATTAGCAAAAATTGTATTTGCCAGTATGACCGGTAATACTGAAGAAATCGCTGATATTGTAGCAGATAAATTAAGAGAATGTGGTTTAGAAGTGGATGTTGATGAGTGTACAACCGTTGACGCTTCTGACTTTTTAGAAGCAGACATCGCCATTGTCGCAACCTATACCTACGGAGATGGAGAATTACCAGATGAGATGATGGACTTCTACGAAGATCTAGCAGACCTCAACTTGAGCGGTAAAATCTATGGTGTAGTCGGATCAGGTGATACTTTCTACGATGAATTCTGTAAAGCTGTTGATGACTTCGACCGAGTATTTATAGCTACTGGAGCTGAAAAGGGTTCAGAGTGCGTTAAAGTTGACCTTTCTGCCGAGGAAGAAGATATTGAACGCTTGGAGCAATTCGCGGAAGAATTAGCTGCTAAAGTAGGATAAGCATGAAGTGCACTGATGAAAATTGTCAGTGCAGTTTTTATTAAACAGGATTAGGACTTTACTAGCCTATTTAGTGCTTTTTTGGTACAATAGTTCAATTAAAAAGGAGACTCTATGGATTTAGATAATATTCGACAAGAAATCGATAAAATCGATGACCAGATCGTTCAACTTTTAGAAGAGAGGATGCATTTAGTTGAAGGAGTAGTTGCCTATAAAAAAGCTTCAGGAAAACCTATTCTAGATACTAAAAGAGAAGAAGTTATCTTTGAGAAAGTCAAAAGTCGTGTAGGCAATAAAAAATACGAAGATACAATTGTTGAGACTTTTTCAGATATTCTCAAACGTTCACGTGATTATCAGGATAAAACGATCAAATGAAAAAAGAAAAATTTTACCCTCTAGGAATCTTTCTAGCTGGTATGCTGGGAGGAATTGTGCGTTTTCAGATTTCGAGATGGTTGCCATCTAGTCCAGACTTCCCATGGGGAACACTAGTAGTCAACTATTTAGGAATTTTTTGCCTTGTCTACCTTGTAAAAGGTTATCTGGTTTATAAGGGAAGTAGTAAAGGCACTATTCTAGCGCTTGGAACAGGATTCTGTGGTGGCTTAACGACATTTTCTAGTCTCCTATTAGATGCAGTGAAATTGCTGGACACAGGGCGGTACCTTAGTTTAGTGACCTATTTGCTTTTGAGCATCGGCGGTGGGCTTCTATTTGCTTATTGTCTAGGGAGGAAGAAATGGTAGTATTTTATCTAGCGCTTGCTTGTGGACTGGGTGCTCTTGTTCGTTATTTCTTTTCCCGTTATAATCAAGTGTCAGTGCTACCACTAGGAACACTCATAGCTAATCTTCTAGGTTGTTTTTTGATTGGATTATGCTATAACCATGTGGAGTCAAAAGAAGTCTATCTTATTCTTGCAACTGGTTTTTGTGGTGGTTTGACTACTTTCTCAACTTTGAATGATGAACTCCAAAGACTGATCAATGACAAGAAGGCATTTTATAGTTATTTATTATTAACCTACTTGCTTGGTTTTCTTGCAATTTTTTTAGGAACTTTGCTATAAATTTCTTTACTTTTTCCAGGAAATTTGATAAACTGTATCTTGTGTGTAATGGACGCACAAAAATACAGTTTATCCGCTGAGGAAGTTTCCTCAAGATTGACAAAGATAGGAGAATAAAATGAATCCATTAATCCAAAGCTTGACTGAAGGTCAACTTCGTACAGATATCCCTTCATTCCGTCCTGGTGACACTGTTCGTGTACACGCGAAAGTTGTCGAAGGAAACCGTGAACGTGTTCAGATCTTTGAAGGTGTTGTTATTGCACGTAAAGGTGCTGGCATCTCAGAAAACTACACAGTTCGTAAAATCTCTAACGGTGTAGGTGTTGAACGTATCTTCCCAATCCACACTCCTCGTGTTGAAAAGATCGAAGTTGTTCGTTACGGTAAAGTACGTCGTGCGAAATTGTACTACTTGCGTGCTCTTCAAGGTAAGGCAGCTCGTATCAAAGAAATCCGTCGTTAATTCGATGAACAAAACTCTGCTGCAAGGCAGGGTTTTTCTCTAGCTCCCTTAGTTCAATGGATATAACAACTCCCTCCTAAGGAGTAGTTGCAGGTTCGATTCCTGCAGGGGGCAGTACTAGCCAAAAAAACACTGGATAACCAGTGTTTTTTCTTTGACCAAATTTTGACCAAATATTTGTTTTGATTTTTATGATTATGAAGTTAAGTAGATCATAGGAGTAAGTCTTTATAGGTATAAGTTATTTATGTTCGCTATGTTAGTTAAATAATTAATTTTTGACTGTTTTATCTCTGTTTAATGTAAATTAGTTATGAGGAGTATTGTCTCGTTTATATACGAATATGTAAAATAATGATACAATGATATTATATAGAAAATAGTAGATATTTGACTGACTATAAAAAAATGGAGGTTATTTATGAATAGCAAGGAATGGATTATGGAATTTGAATCTTTAAATGTATGATTACTATAACCGTTATAAAATCAATAAGAAACGTTGTGGTCGGAATTTTTGATATCTTCTAAGAGTAGTCAGAGGATTATTGATTTAATAACAGAAGTACACGAAGACATATATTTAACATCTATTATTTTACCCATCCCGAAGATTTTAGCTCAATCTTTAGCATTTTGGTAAAGTATGGAAAAAGTACAAGTAAATATATTTTATCGAAAGGAGAGATATATGAGTGAAATAGTTATTAATGCTCAGAATTTATCTAAAAATTTTTATAATTTTGATTCAAGACTCCCATTTATCAAGAGATTTTTGAAACGTAATCAAATAACGATTCGAGCTGTTCAAGATATTAGTTTTACGATTAAGAGAGGGAGTATAGTTGGCTTTATTGGGAGTAATGGAGCTGGTAAATCCACAACGATTAAAATGTTGACTGGGACTCTTTATCCTAGTTCCGGAAAATTAGAAGTGAATGGAGAAATTCCATTTAAAAGAAGTATAAATTTTAGAAAAAAAATTTCAATAGTAGTAGGAAATAAATTACAGTTATTTCAAGATGTTTCGGCTATGGATTATTTTCAATTGATTGGTACTTTATATGAGGTAGAACCGGCGATTTTACAAGAACGAATTCAGGAATTAAGCAATTTGTTGAATGTAAAAGATCAGCTTTACCAGCAGGTCCGGACCCTCTCTCTTGGACAAAAAATGAAAATGGAGTTTATCGCGGCATCTTTAACAAGTCCGGAAATATTATTTTTAGACGAGCCTACTATAGGGTTAGATATACAGTCTAAAAAAGATATCAGAACATTTTTAAAGAAAATGAATGAAGAATGTCATACTACTATTATTTTAACGAGTCATGATATGGATGATATTTCGTCTGTTTGTGACGAATTAATCGTCATTGACAAAGGAAAAATTATTTTGCAGGAGTCAATGGATGTTATTTTATCTAAATTTTCTGATTTTAAATATTTAAAGATAAAAATGACATTAGATTTGGTACCAGAGTTATGCTCTGTTAAAGGAGTAGTAGTCATTTCTCAAACAAAATCGGAATGTATACTAAAAATACCTAGAGATTTTGTCTTTGAGACATTAGAATCAATCAATAAGCTTGTAGATATAGAAGATTTTGAAATATCAAATCTTTCTTTAGAAGAAATTATTTTACAAAACTATTTTACAAAAAAGGAGCACAATTGAAAAAAGAAATGTCTATTATTCTGATATCATTTCGATCTATTTTGAACTATAAATCAAGTGTACTATTGTTAATGTTACAGGCAAGTATACAAATTATGATATCAGTATTTTTATGGACGTATATATATCAGAGTAACCAGATAAATATAGCAGGATATGATTTTACCTCAATGGTTCAATACTATTTGGGGACTATAATTTTTTCATATTTTGTTTTTTATCCAGTTGATTGGGAAATCAATGACGATGTTCATTCAGGAAATTTTTTTAGCATATTAATAAAACCTGTTACTTTTTATAAGTATTATTTTTGTAAAATGCTTGGAGATAGGCTTGCTCATTTATTATTTATCATCATTCCTGTCATTTTATTCTCCAGTGTTTATTACAAGAATGAGTTATTAACCATTGAAATTCTTATTTTAGGAAGTATTGCAATTATTCTATCTATGGTTCTATGGTTTTTAATATCATGTTGTGTAGGTATGCTTTCTTTTTGGTTAGAAAATATATTTTTTGTCCTTACTGTTAAAGAAATAGTAATTCAGTTTTTATCAGGAATATTATTGCCTTTAAGTTTTTTTTCAAATAATTTTCGTCTGTTTTTAGATGTATTACCTTTTAAATACTTAGTATATGAACCGCTTCAGATGTTTAGTAATGATACATATAAATTAATAGACTATTTGAGAATTATTTGTATTCAATTGATTTGGTGCATCATTTTTTATATTATATCAAGATTCATATTGAGAAAAGGAGTGGAGCACTTCTCAAATGTGGGAGGATAAAATGTTTAGAATAAAAGTAATTTTTAGGCTACTTCATTTTGGTTTTAAATCTGATATGAATTTTCATTTTGACTTCTTTTGTGGTCTATTTTCGTCGATACTGTGGATTGGTTTACCTATTGTATTTTTTAGATTGATTTTCTTAAACATAGACTCTTTTAATGGTTGGGACTATTATCAAATTTTATTTTTGGTAGGTTCCTACACTATTGTAGATGGAGTTATGATGGGATTGTTAATTAGAAGTATGGGAATTTTAGAATCAGATATTTTGAGTGGTAACTTGGATCAAATTTTATTGAGGCCGTTTGATACTCAGTTGTTCTATATTTTTAGATCATTTAATTTAGTTCAATTCGTGAATACTTTTTTTGGTCTTGCGATCATTTTTATAAGTTATGGAAATTTAAATGTACATTTAAATTCATTAAAAATATTATTTTATATCCTTTCTTTAATGTGTGGTTGTATTATATATTATTCAATTTGGTTTCTAATAACGATTAGTTCATTTTGGTTCCCAACTAAATTTTCAAAAGTAGATATATTTTTGAATTATATTGGAATTTCTAAGTATCCATATAATATTTTTACAGGTATTAACAGATTGATCACTATGTTATTTGTTCCCAATTTATTAATTGCCAATCCTGCAGTATTAATATTTTTAGGGAAAGATACATTGAACCTATTTTTCTATCAAATAGTTTTTACAGTTTTTTTGATTATTATCAGTCGTACAATTTTTAGAAAAGGATTGAAAAAATATGAAAGTGCAGGAAGATAAACAATGTTGTTCAGTTATATGTTTGACTAAAGGAAGTGATTCGCTGTACTTTCGGATATGAGCTTGAAGGTGGAATTGCCGGAGTGAGTTGGATAAAAAGTTAGCGAAATTTTTGACCAAAAATTGACCAAAAGTATTCAAAAGCCTATTAGAATAGGGTTTTAGGACTGATATTTATATTCCTGCAGGGAGCAAAACTAGCCACAAAAACACTGGGTAACCAGTGTTTTTTCTTTGACCAAATTTTGAACCATTCATAAGATATCCATGGTGTGTTATAATGGACATAGAATGTTCAGGAGAAAAACATGAAAAAAGGTTTATTAATTGGCTGTTTATCCATAGTTATACTATTTGCAATATTCATAATACTTAGTCCTATTCTTGCAATGATGGATATGTGGGGTCTATTTGCCCATGCAAGTCGGAATGAACTTGAGCAAGTAGTACATCGCTCTTATGAGAACTACGGTCTTAAAGGTCAGTTTGAGTTAGAAAAATACGAAAAAAACTATACAAGTGTAGGAGGATTTGTAATCCATGGTACTTACACTGAAAATATAGATGGTAAAATCTATCAGGTTAATTCTCGTTTTAAATACTATACTCGTCCTTCGGAAAAAGAAACGTATAGAAAGACTGATGCGGAAGTAGATTATAAACAAAACAAAAAAATTTATCAAGTTTTTCCAGAATTAGCTTATTTAGGAATTGAGATTAGTCCAGGCACCAGCGAATTTTTAAAAACATTGGATACTTCAATAACAGATCCTAAAATGACTGCTTTGAAGTACGAAGGGATTGATTTTCAATTTAATAGTAAATCTGGTAATATCCACCTTTATGATGAAATCTTAGAGGAAAATAAAAAAAATGGACAAGCATTACAAGGGATGTATCCTATGGATGCTCAATATCTTTTCCAAAAAGATATTTTTATACCAGAATTTCAATTTGGATACTACACTCCAGAAGACAAGAAGGATCAGTTATATGATGCCTATCTTGAAGATCTTGAATCGCAAATGAAAGAATTTCTTAACAATCAACCCCTTCCAAGCGGTCTTTATGCTGTAAAGATTGATAAATATGAGGGGAATAAACTTGTTAATAATAGTGGTGGATATTATGTGAAGATTGAGAATCGTCAAGTTGTGGAGTTTATCAAAGATTTACAGTAGGAGTCACTGTACTAATGCTTTTTAGCTGTATAGAGTTTAGAGAAAAGAGGTAATATGTCAGATGTCCCAAGAAGAATACCTTCGACTAAAAAAAGAATATAAAATTCGACTAGTTTTAGTAATAGCTCTATTCGTATTATTTTCTATTCTAAGCATTATGCTTATCATAAATCTCAATAGATTTATCCCACTAGGAGCAACAGCAATGGCTACAGTTGTGCCATTTAACCATTTTTTACTCGTTCCACTTTGGGAAGAGAAAAAAGCGATTGAAGCAGAGCATCCTGAATGGAAGGACCTTAGTACAAGTAGAGTTAAGGTCCCATCGTCAGAAACGAGTAAACGGAATTTGGCAGCTGTTGGAAGTGTCATTGCTTTGTTCTTCTCGTTTGCCTTACTCTATAGGCCTGCTAAGGTATACCAGAAGGTCCCTACTGCCGATGAAATAAAGAACCTTCCCAAGATTGAGAACAAGGGTATTCCTAAACTTGATACTAAGAAAATTCCAAGTATAAAAAGGGAATCAGAAGAATAATCTGTAATTTAAAACACCCCAGGAGTTAGTTTTTTATCTCTAACTTCTGAGGTGCTTTTTTATATTCTAATAAATTTACAAGACCCAAGTACGAATCGCATGGGCAACGCCTGATTCATCATTTGTTTTGGTGATGTATTTGGCGATTTTTTTGAGTTCTGGATTTCCGTTTTCCATAACAACTGGATTTCCAACGACTTCAAGCATGGCACGGTCATTTTCTTCATCCCCGATAGCCATAGTTTCATCTTTTGTCAATCCTAGTTTTTCAGCCAGATGTGTAATAGCTGAGCCCTTGTCTACATCCTTTTTAAGGAGTTCTAGATAAAATGGAGCAGATTTGTTGATAGAGTAGCGCTCGTAAAATTCTGCTGGAATCTTTTCAATAGCAGCATCGAGAATCTCTGGTTCGTCGATAAACATACATTTGACGATTTCTTTATCAGCCATCTCTTCAGGTGTACGGTAAAAAATTGGCATGCTGACGAGGGTTGATTCGTGTACGGTGTATTTTCCGATATTGCGATTGGCAGTGTAAATGCCGTCCTTGGTAATTGCATGCATATGGACTCCCAGTTTACGGCTGAGAAATTCCATATCCAGATAGTCCTCGTAAGTCAAGGATTCGCTGATAATCTCATGGCCATTAGCAGTTTCTTGAACAAGGGCACCGTTGAAGGTCACAACATAGTCACCTTCATCTCTCAACTGCAAGTCGTCAAGGAGTTTGGCAACACCAGCGATGGGGCGTCCTGTTGCAATGACAACCTTGACTCCAGCTGCTTTGGCATCTTGGATAGCTGCAAAAACTTCGGGAGTAATTTCTTTTTTGCTATTAACTAGGGTACCATCTATATCGACGGCGATTAGTTTTATACTCATAAATTTCCTCTGTTATTTCTTGTCTGGAGTAAAATGATCATTCTCAATCAAATGGGAAAATTGTTGAATGATATTTGTAAAAATACTATTTTGCTTAAGCATTTCTTTAGGGAAGTAGAAGCGGTTGTCACCATGACGGCTTCCTGCAAGAGATTGAACGATAGGAGATAGGCTAGAAAGTTCTGCCAGCTCGCCATTCTTTTGGACAATCTCGATTTGAGTTCTTGGATTTTCAGACTCTGGTCGATAAATATCGTAAGGAAGGTCAAAATTCTTATGAATAGCTGTGTAATAGTTGGGGTCAAAACCAATTTCTTCTACGAAATTTCGCATGATTTCAAGCTGGTCTTGATCTTTCTGAGAAAAAGTAATAGATTTAAAGACCTTACGATTGATAAAACGTTGGGAAAGGTCGGCTAGAATTTTATCTGTACTAGTCATCCAGAGTTGGAAATAGGTATTCATAACCCCGTCGTCAAGTGCAAGATAGTCAGATAAGGTTACCTTCTTCTCAAAAAATGGCAGTAGATGTGGGGATGTAAGGGCAAAGAAGTCCTTATTTTCAGGGTAGAGCTCCTTAGCACGTTTGAGAAGATTTTGCAGAAGGACTTCCATGGCTCGTGTAGCTGGGTGGAAATAAACC
This sequence comes from Streptococcus infantis, assembly GCF_019929665.1. Classification (GTDB taxonomy): domain Bacteria; phylum Bacillota; class Bacilli; order Lactobacillales; family Streptococcaceae; genus Streptococcus; species Streptococcus infantis_H. Next base: position 378,485 of record NZ_JAHZPZ010000001.1, read on the forward strand.
TGCATATACATCTGGTAACGACTGAGTACATAATCCTCTATGGCATGCATCCCATTCCGTTGAAAGGCGATACCATTTTCAACAGGACGAATAACACGAAGGATACGTGTCAGATCGAACTGGCCATAAAAAGCACCGGTGAAGTAGGAGTCGCGAAGGAGATAGTCCATACGGTCTGCATCAATCTGACTAGAAATGAGCTGAACCACTTGTTTGTTTGGATAAGTGTGATCGATAACGCTGGCTACTTTTTTTGGAAAGTCCGGTGCAACCTGCAAAAGAACCTGATGAATCTCTGTATCAGGGCTTTGGATAATTTCCTGGGTAATGGCCTCGTGGTCGGTGTCAAAGAGATTTTCAAAAGTATGAGAGTAGGCACCGTGTCCGAGATCATGTAAAAGAGCCGCAGTCATGGTTAATAGTGACTCGTTAGAATCCCATTCCTCAGGATATTTCTCCTCAAAAATTTCCGTAATTTGCCTAGCAATTTCGTAGACACCCAAACAGTGAGAAAAACGACTATGCTCTCCACCGTGGAAAGTATAGCTAGATGTCCCAAGCTGTTTGATGCGACGGAGCCGCTGAAATTCTTTGGTATTGATCAGGTCATAAATGACTTGATTATTAACGTGGATATAGTTGTGAACTGGGTCACGAAATACTTTTTCATTCATAAGACCATTATAGCAAATTCCGAGGCTTTTTGGTAAAATAGTAGGGATAAGTGAGAAGAAAGAGGAATAGTTGTGAAGATTAGAATGAGAAATACCATCAAGTTCGATGAACAATTGGAAGTAATCGATCAACTTTATGATGTTGAATTACGTGAAAAGGGCGATTTTTCCTATCTCCTTTTTTACAATGAAGACCAAGAAAAAGTAGTTTTGAAATTTAATGGGGAGGAACTGGTCATGACACGTTTCTCAAATCCCAAGACCATCATGCGTTTTCTCAAGGATACTGATAGTTTAGCCTATATTCCAACACCTATGGGACTGCAGGAGTTTATCATCCAAACAAGCCACTACGATGTTGGTGAAGAGAAGATTGAACTAGCCTACCAACTACAAAACAAAGAAGGAGTTCCATTTGCCAACTACCGTTTAGAAATTACTTGGGGATAAGAAAAAGAGGCTGGGACAAAAGTCCTAGCCTCTCAATTGTCTTTGGAGTGTCGAGCAAGACGCAGTGGTTGAGTGGGCTCTACTACGCTGATTTCATCAGCTTTTACAGCCCTACTCAACTGTGCGGAGGTGGGACGACGAAATCGAATTCTAAAGAATTACCGATTTCTGTCCCACTCTCATTTGATATAGAGTTCTTGATTTTTCAAGACGATTTCACGTACGCTTGCAAATTTCTTCAGTTTTTTTAGCTCTTCTGGATGTGTCACAAGAGTGATAACATATCCTTCTTTACCCATGCGTCCTGTACGACCCGCACGGTGAGTGTAAGTTTCCGTGTCTCTAGGGACGTCAAAGTTAATCACGCATTCCAAGCTATCAATGTCGATACCACGAGCGAGAAGGTCTGTGGCAAGAAGTAGTGTCAGTTGATTATCTTTGAATTTTTCTAGAATAACTTTTCTAAATTTAACGTTGACATCGCTAGCTAGCGAAACTGCTAAAACATCACGATATTGTAATTTTTCCTCGGCGCTTCCAAGGTCAGACAAGCTATTAAAGAAGACAAGACCACGGAAATCTTCAACCTGTGCTAGTTTACGAAGCATATCTACTCTGTGACGTTGGTCTACTTGCATGTAGAAATGTTGAATGTTGTCTAACTTTTGGTCTGATAGATCAATGATGCGCGTGTTAGGTGCAATCTTATCTTGGTCAAATTTGGTAGTGGCACTCATGTAAATAAGTTGATGGTCACGAGGTGCATAGTTGGTAATTTTTTCAACAAAATGAATTTGAGAATCGTCAAGGAGCTGGTCGAATTCATCAAGAATGATTGTTTCCACATTCATCATCTTGATTTTTTTCAATTTAATGAGTTCAAAGATACGACCAGGTGTTCCAATTAGAATTTCTGGTCCTTTTTTAAGTCGTTCAATTTGGCGTTTCTGGCTCGAACCGGATAGAAATAGCTGAGCTGTTAATCCGATAGCCTCACCCCAGGTTTTAGTGACTTCAAAAATTTGTCCAGCAAGCTCAGTATTAGGTGCTAAAATCAATAATTGTTGGGCTTTTTTCTTTTGCAGTTTGAGAAGACTAGGTAGGAGATAGGCTAAAGTCTTCCCTGTACCAGTTGGACTGACTCCCAGAAGATTTTCACCTTCTGTTATAGGTTGAAAAAGTTGAGTTTGAATGGGAGTAAATTCTTGGAATCCCAGTTGATCAATCAATTCTTGCCATTCGGTAGGTAGTTTGGTTTTCATTTTTCTGCCTCAAATCTAATGCCAGCATTCTGGCGCATGGTGTAAAGTAGGTTGTGGACGTGTGTCGCATCATCAATCCAAGATTGGTAAAGTGCCTGGTCTGGTTGTTTGATCATATGTGCGAAAGCAGCAACTTCCTCAGTCATGGTGTGAGGAGCCTGCTGGATAGGAAGTTGAACTTCATTTCCTTGGTGGTCTGTAAAAGTAGCTGATTGGACATGCTCGATTGTATTAAGTGTCAAGGTTCCATCAGTAGTATAAATCTCACAAGGAAGATTAGAAGTGATATTCTTTCCTGCTTTGATGTGTACTTGATAGTCAGGATATGAGAGAATACCATCCCCATTTAAATCAATGCTATTATCTAGTTTCTGAGCTTGATAGGTTGCATGAGTCGGTTTTCCAAATAAGCGAACAGCTGCATAAATAGGATAAATACCAAGATCCATGAGTGCACCACCTGCAAAACGGTCTGAGAAAACATTAGGAGTATCGCCAGCAAGTAGGTTAGGCATCTTAGAAGAGTATTTAGCGTAGTTAAAGTCAGCACCAAGAATTTGTTTGTTCGCAAGAAAGTCTTTGATTGTGGCAAAAGCATCTTCGTGGTAGTTACGTGCTGCTTCAAAGATAAAACATTTATTATCTTTAGCCGTTTGAACTAAATCCTGCCATTCTTGTGGTTGAGTGACAGCTGGTTTTTCAAGGATAACATGTTTTCCAGCAGATAAAGCCATCTTTGCCTGACTAAAATGCAGGGAATTCGGACTAGCAATGTATACCACATCGAATGAATCATTAAAGAAATCATTTAGCTGATCAAATAGCTTCACGCCTTGATGCTGTTCAGCAAACTTTTCTGCGGTTTCTATTTTTCTAGAATAGACTGCACCCAGTTGAAATTCTCCACTAGTATGGGCAGCCTCTAGAAAATGATGGCTGATTGCACTGGTCCCGATGATACCAAGTTTTAGCATAGTTACTCCTTTTCCACAAGTAATGATTGATTTCATTATAACATAGAAAGAGTCAACTCGTTACCTTGAGATAATTCTTTTGCTTTGATACTTCGAAATTTCTAGAAAAAATGGTACAATAGTCACAGTATATTTAGGAGATTAGTATGAGATTATTACCCATGAGAAAAATTTCTCGTCATTCAAAAAGATTGGCGCTTTTTTTGACTTTTTGTGCAGGCTATGTAGATGCCTATACCTTTATAGTAAGAGGGAATACCTTAGTCGCTGGGCAAACGGGGAATGTGGTATTTTTATCAGTCGGAATCGTTCAGAGAAATTTAGCTGATGCTGAAATAAAGATATTGACACTTTTATCTTTCATGTTAGGCGTTTTTTTGCTTACGATTTACAAAGAAAAACTTCGCATTGTTAAAAAACCCATTATATCACTTATACCATTGGCCATTTTATCATTGATAATCGGCTTTATTCCATTGAGTGTAGATAACATGTTTATTGTTCCTCCTCTGGCTTTTTGTATGGGTCTCGTTACAACAGCTTTTGGAGAGGTTTCAGGGATAGCCTATAACAATGCATTTATGACGGGAAATATCAAACGCACCATGTTGGCTTTTGGCGAATATGTTCGGACCAAGCATACAGCCTTTTTGATGGAAGGATTGATTTTTGTGAGCCTACTAGTTAGTTTCATTCTAGGAGTAGTATTTTCAGCTTACTTAACGATTATCTTCAACGAAAAAACGATTTTAGGCGTCCCTATCATGATGAGTATTTTTTATCTAAGTATGCTTTTATCTTCTTTGCGAAAAAAGTCTAATAAAAGGCTGAATTTTGAGTGAAAATACTTGTCAAAAATTTGAAATCATGCTATACTTGTAGAGTTGACTATGCACAGTCCTGTGCAACCGCACGAACATCGTTGCTTGATTCATCAAGTTTAAGTGGTTCGTCCCACGATGCTAGGCGAGTCTTCACAAAAATTCGGGGAAACCCCAAAAAATCATAGGAGGTGCATAATGAGCACATACGCAATTATCAAAACTGGCGGAAAACAAGTTAAAGTTGAAGTTGGTCAAGCAGTTTACGTTGAAAAATTGAACGTTGAAGCTGGTCAAGAAGTTACTTTTAACGAAGTTGTTCTTGTTGGTGGTGAAAACACTGTTGTCGGAACTCCACTTGTTGCTGGAGCTACTGTAGTTGGAACTGTTGAAAAACAAGGAAAACAAAAGAAAGTTGTTACTTACAAGTACAAACCTAAAAAAGGTAGCCACCGTAAACAAGGTCACCGTCAACCATACACTAAAGTTGTCATCAACGCAATCAACGCTTAATTTTAAGGAGAACACATGATACAAGCAGTCTTTGAGAGAGCCGAAGATGGCGAGCTGAGGAGTGCGGAGATTACTGGACACGCCGAGAGTGGCGAATACGGCCTAGATGTCGTGTGTGCATCGGTTTCTACGCTTGCCATTAACTTTATCAATTCCATTGAGAAATTTGCAGGCTATGAACCAATCTTAGAATTAAACGAAGATGAAGGTGGCTATCTGATGGTTGAAATTCCAAAAGATCTTCCTTCTCACCAGAGAGAAATGACACAATTATTCTTTGAATCATTTTTCTTGGGTATGGCAAACTTATCGGAGAACTCTTCTGAGTTCGTCCAAACCAGAGTTATCACAGAAAACTAACACGGAGGAAAACATTATGTTAAAAATGACTCTTAACAACTTGCAACTTTTCGCCCACAAAAAAGGTGGAGGTTCTACATCAAACGGACGCGATTCACAAGCTAAACGTCTTGGAGCTAAAGCAGCTGACGGACAAACTGTTTCAGGTGGATCAATCCTTTACCGTCAACGTGGGACACACATCTATCCAGGTGTAAACGTTGGACGTGGTGGAGACGATACTTTGTTCGCTAAAATTGAAGGCGTAGTACGTTTCGAACGTAAAGGTCGCGATAAGAAACAAGTTTCTGTTTACCCTATCGCTAAATAAAAAGGTCCAGTGAACCTTTTTATCCCGAGCCTTGAAATGAAAAGGCGAGGAAGCTAGAACTAGCATAAAATAAGGCTTTCCGAGATTTTCGGAAAGCCTATTTTTTATTTTGGTACCCAGTTTGGTATCCATATTTAAAATCCGATAATTAGTATCAGTTTTTTTGTTAAGTTTACTTGATAAACTAATCTAAATCAATAAAATCTTAAGGGACTTATTTGATTTATTATGATAGATAATAAGAAAGAAATATGGTATAATATAGGGTGAGACCTTATGAATAAATAGTGAAAGAGTATATAAAAAATAATGAAAAAAATTGTCATTAACGGTGGACGTCCATTAAAGGGTGAAATAACCATTAGCGGAGCAAAAAATAGTGTAGTTGCTTTGATTCCAGCTATTATTTTGTCAGATGATGTAGTTATTTTGGACTGTGTTCCAGACATCTCTGACGTTGCTAGTTTGGTTGATATCATGGAAATTATGGGTGCTAGTGTAAAGCGCTATGATGATGTTTTAGAGATTGATCCTCGTGGTGTTCAAAATAAACCAATGCCATATGGTAAAATCAACAGTCTTCGCGCATCCTATTATTTCTACGGTAGTCTTCTTGGACGTTTCGGTGAAGCAACAGTAGGTTTACCTGGTGGATGTGACTTGGGACCTCGTCCGATTGACTTGCATTTAAAAGCCTTTGAAGCTATGGGTGCTAAGACAACCTATGAGGGAGACAATATGAATCTCTCAACAAATGGTTCTAAGTTGCAAGGCGCACACATCTACATGGATACTGTTAGTGTTGGAGCAACTATTAACACAATGCTTGCAGCGGTAAAAGCCCAAGGACGTACAGTCATTGAAAACGCGGCTAGAGAGCCTGAAATTATTGATGTAGCTACTTTGTTAAATAATATGGGAGCTCATATTCGTGGTGCAGGTACAGATATGATTACTATCGATGGTGTTGAATCTTTACACGGCACACGCCATCAAGTAATTCCTGACCGTATTGAAGCAGGGACTTATATTGCAATGGCTGCTGCTGTGGGACAAGGAATTCGTATTAACAATGTACTTTATGAACATTTAGAAGGTTTTATCGCAAAACTTGAGGAAATGGGTGTTCATATGACGGTTTCTGAAGATAGTATCTTCGTTGAAGAGCAAACAAATCTTAAGGCTGTTAATATCAAAACAGCTCCATATCCAGGATTTGCTACAGACCTTCAACAACCGATTACTCCTCTTTTATTGAAAGCTGAAGGACGAGGAACATTGATCGATACCATTTATGAAAAACGTGTCAATCATGTTTTCGAATTAGCCAAAATGAACGCAGATATATCTACAACGAATGACCATATTTTCTACAAAGGTGGCAATCCTTTACAAGGTGCAAGTGTAAGAGCGACAGACTTACGTGCAGGTGCAGCTTTGGTTATTGCTGGATTAATGGCTGAAGGTAGAACAGAGATTACTAGTGTTGAGTTCATCCTACGAGGCTATTCAAATATTATTGAGAAATTACGTAATCTTGGAGCAGATATTGAGCTAATTGAAGATTAGCAATTCGAGGATAACAATGAATATCTGGACAAAATTAGCAATGTTTTCTTTCTATGAGACGGAACGTTTGTATTTCCGTCCATTCTTTTTTACGGATGTAGAAGACTTCCATCAGCTGGCATCAGACCCTGAAAATCTTCAATTTATTTTTCCTACGCAAGCTAGTATTGAAGAAAGTCAATATGCTCTTGCCAACTACTTTATGAAATCACCCTTGGGAATTTGGGCCATTTGTGATCAAAAAGACCAAAAAATGATTGGAGCAATTAAGTTTGAAAAGCTTGATGAAATAAGGAAAGAAGCTGAAATTGGCTATTTTTTAAGGAAAGACTATTGGTCTCAGGGATATATGACGGAAGCAGTTACCAAATTGCGAGATTTGTCTGTGAATCAGTTTGAATTAAAACAACTGTCTATTGTGACACATCTGGAAAATAGCGCCAGTCAAAAGGTTGCGCAAAAGTCCGGCTTCGTTTTATATCGTCGGTTTAAAGGTAGTGACCGCTATACTCGTAAGATGCGGGATTATCTAGAATTTCGCTATACAAAAGGAGAGCTAAATGAGTAAACACCAAGAAATTTTAGCTTATTTAGAAGAATTACCAGTCGGAAAACGGGTTAGCGTTCGAAGTATCTCAAATCGTCTGGGAGTGAGCGATGGGACAGCCTATCGTGCGATCAAAGAAGCTGAAAATAGAGGCTTAGTTGAAACACGTCCTCGAAGTGGGACAGTCCGTGTGAAGTCAAAAAAAGTTGCCATCGAAAAGCTAACATTTGCAGAAATTGCAGAAGTTACTGGTTCAGAAGTTTTAGCCGGACAAGCTGGTTTGAATAGAGAATTTAGTAAATTTTCCATCGGGGCGATGACTGAGAAAAATATACTTTCATACCTTCATGATGGTGGATTAGTCATTGTCGGTGACCGAACACGTATCCAATTGTTGGCACTAGAAAACGAAAATGCTGTCTTGGTAACCGGTGGATTTGAAGTTCATAAAGATGTTTTGGATGCTGCTGATAAGAAAAATATTCCAGTATTACGTAGTAAACATGATACATTTACAATTGCGACGATGATCAACCGTGCTTTGTCAAATGTTCAAATTAAGACAGATATTTTAACGGTTGAAAAGATTTATCGTACTAGTCATGAATATGGTTTTTTACAAGAAACGGATACTGTAAAAGATTATTTAGATTTAGTTCGTAAGAATAGAAGTAGTCGATTTCCTGTTATCAATCAGCATAAGGTTGTTGTGGGTGTTGTGACCATGCGTGATGCTGGAGATAAATCACCAGGGACTACCATTGATAAGGTCATGACAAGAACTGTCTACATGACAGGTTTAGCCACAAATATTGCTAACGTGAGCCAGAGAATGATTGCTGAAGATTTTGAAATGGTACCTGTTGTACGGAGCAATCAAACCTTGCTTGGTGTCATTACTAGACGTGATGTCATGGAAAAAATGAGTCGTTCTCAGGTCTCAACTTTACCAACCTTTTCAGAGCAGATTGGACAGAAGTTATCTTATCATCATGATGAAGTTGTTATTACAGTAGAACCCTTTATGTTAGAAAAAAATGGTGTTCTGGCTAATGGTGTTCTTTCAGAAATCTTGACTCATATGACGCAAGACTTGGTCGTTAATAGCGGTCGTAATCTCATCATTGAACAAATGTTGATTTACTTCTTACAGGCTGTTCAGATTGATGATGTTCTTCGGATTCAAGCTAGAATTATTCATCATACGAGACGATCGGCTATTATTGATTATGACATTTATCTCAATCATCAAATTGTATCAAAAGCAAATGTAACTGTAAAAATTAATTAGAATCTAGGAGTAAACATGATTACATTAAAATCAGCTAGAGAAATCGAAGCTATGGATAAGGCCGGTGATTTTCTTGCAAGCATTCACATTGGCTTGCGTGATATCATCAAGCCAGGTGTTGATATGTGGGAAGTAGAAGAGTATGTTCGCCGTCGTTGTAAAGAAGAGAATTTCCTTCCACTACAGATAGGTGTTGATGGGGCAATGATGGACTATCCATATGCAACCTGCTGTTCGCTCAATGACGAAGTAGCACACGCCTTCCCTCGTCATTATATCCTCAAAGAGGGTGACCTTCTCAAGGTTGATATGGTTCTTGGTGGGCCAATCGTGAAGTCTGACCTCAATGTTTCTAAACTCAATTTTAACAACGTTGAGCAGATGAAAAAATATACTCAAAACTTTACGGGTGGATTAGCCGATTCTTGTTGGGCATACGCAGTTGGTAAACCATCAGAAGAAGTTAAAAACTTGATGGACGTGACCAAGGAAGCTATGTATAAGGGTATCGAGCAAGCTGTTGTTGGCAACCGAATTGGTGATATTGGTGCAGCGATTCAAGAATATGCTGAAAGTCGTGGATACGGTGTTGTCCGTGATCTTGTAGGACACGGTGTTGGACCAACCATGCATGAAGAACCAATGGTTCCTAACTATGGTGTAGCTGGTCGTGGTCTCCGACTTCGTGAAGGTATGGTTTTGACAATCGAACCTATGATTAATACAGGTGATTGGGAAATCGATACAGACATGAAAACAGGTTGGGCTCACAAAACTATTGACGGTGGTCTATCATGTCAGTATGAACACCAGTTTGTTATTACCAAGGATGGACCTGTAATCTTGACAAGTCAGGGTGAAGAAGGAACTTATTAATAAAAAAAGGGAGCTGAGCTCCTTTTTGTTTTCTCTAAAATAATAGCGTAGCAAAGTTAAGACTTATAATGTTATTTGTAGTAAAATATAAAGTGAAAATTTTGAAAGAAGGTTTTTAATTGGAAAGTATTATATTTTTTATCTCTGTATTTTTAGCTGGTATCTTGTCATTCTTTTCTCCCTGCATATTTCCTTTGTTACCAGTCTATGCAGGTGTTTTGTTAGATGATCAAGAGCAGTCAAAGACATTTCGGTTTTTAGGTAAAGATGTTGCCTGGTCAGGATTAATTCGGACATTCTGTTTTATCGCAGGTATCTCTCTAATTTTCTTTATTCTAGGGTTTGGAGCTGGATTTCTCGGGAACTTACTCTATGCTGATTGGTTTCGTTATGTTATGGGTGGTATTATTATCATACTAGGCTTACATCAGATGGAAATCCTTCATTTACGAAAATTAGAGTTCCAAAAAACAGTAAGATTTGATCAAAAACAGTCTAGTAAATATCTATCAGCCTTTCTATTAGGTATTAGCTTCAGCTTTGGTTGGACTCCATGTATTGGTCCAGTTTTAAGTTCAATTTTAGCATTAGCTGCCTCAGGAGGAAATGGAGCTCTTCAAGGGGCCTTATTAACCCTAGTTTATACTCTTGGAATGGCGCTTCCATTTTTAGTATTGGCCTTGGCATCAGGACTCATCATGCCTTATTTTAGTAAAATTAAATCTCACCTACTGTTACTGAAAAGAATTGGTGGTTTACTAATTATTCTCATGGGAATTTTATTAATGTTGGGACAGTTAAATGTCTTATCTGGAATATTAGGATAAAAGGAGTTATCTATGAAAAAAACAATCTATTTTGGACTTAGTTTCTTATCTATCTTTCTTTTGATTGCTTGTGGCAAGGAAGAGAAGGAATCAAGTCAAGAAAATCAAAAGACTCAAACACAACAACAAGCAACGGTTAAGCAAATAGCTGTAGGAGCAGAAGCGCCTGATTTTACGCTACAATCGATGGATGGAAAAGAAGTCAAACTATCTGATTTTAAAGGTAAAAAAGTTTATCTAAAATTCTGGGCTTCTTGGTGTGGGCCTTGCCGTAAAAGTATGCCAGAATTAATGGAACTCGCTGCTAAGAAAGATCGTGATTTCGAAATTTTATCGGTGATTGCGCCAGGGCTTCAAGGTGAAAAAACTGTTGAGCAATTTCCAAAATGGTTTGAGGAACAAGGCTATAAAGACATCCCCGTTTTATATGATACAAAAGGAGCTGTTTTTCAAGCCTATCAAATTCGAAGTATTCCAACAGAAATTTTGATTGATTCACAAGGGAAAATTGGAAAAATTCAGCTTGGAGCGATTAGTAATGCAGATGCAGAAGCAGCGTTTGCACAAATGGATTAATGTTATAAAAAAATGTCTAGACTGTTTTGTCTAGACATTCTTTTTTTAAAATTTAATTGAATTAGTTTTTAGAAGCAGCTTGGAATTCTGGGTTTTTCCATGCCTCATCAATAATTTCTTGCAATTCACGAGCAGAAAGTTGCATTTTCTGAGTTTCAGCGTCGTTCAATGGGATGTTAACTGGGCGAACGATACCGTGCGCACCAACGATAGCTGGTTGACCGATAAAGACGTTTTCAACTCCGTATTGTCCTTCTTGGAAGACTGAAAGTGGAAGTACGGCATTTTCATCGTCAAGGATAGCTTTTGTGATACGAGCTAGGGCAACCGCGATACCGTAGTAAGTAGCACCTTTTTTGTTGATGATTGAGTAAGCAGCGTCACGAACTGAGATGAAGAGTTCAACAAGGTCAGCATCATTCAAGTCACGGTTAGCTTGCAACCATTGTTCCAATTTAACACCGGCAACGTTAGCGTGTGACCAAACAGCAAATTCTGAGTCACCGTGCTCACCCATGATGTAGGCGTGAACTGAACGAGCATCAACACCGATAGTTTCAGCAAGTGCTTGACGGAAACGAGCTGAGTCAAGTGAAGTACCTGAACCGATAACACGTTCTTTAGGGAATCCTGAGAATTTCCAAGTTGAGTAAGTTAAAATGTCAACTGGGTTAGCAGCAACAAGGAAGATACCGTCAAAACCAGACGCAACAACTTGTTCAACGATTGATTTGTTGATAGCAAGGTTTTTACCAACAAGATCAAGACGAGTTTCACCTGGTTTTTGTGGAGCACCAGCAGTGATAACTACAAGGTCTGCATCCGCACAGTCTTCGTACTTAGCTGCATAGATTTTTTTAGGTGAAGTAAAAGCTAGCGCGTGGCTAAGGTCTTCAGCATCACCAACTGCTTTTTCAAACAATTGAGGAATTTCAATGATACCAAGTTCTTGTGCAATTCCTTGTGTTACGAGGGCAAAAGCGTAAGATGAACCTACGGCACCGTCACCGACGAGGATAACTTTTTTGTGTTGTTTAGTTGCTGTCATTTGTCTAAACATCTCCTTTATTTTATTAAGGGGGAACCCCATTTGATTTCATTCTATCACTTTTGCTAAGCTTTGTCACGGATATACCTTCGGGATAAATATGTAAACGTTTTACACGTGTTGTTAAACTGTAAAATAGTCCAAACTATGGTATAATATATGTAATTACTAATAGTGAAATGAGGCATTTGTTAATGCAAGATAAAAATTTAGTGAATGTCAATCTGACCAAGGAGATGAAGACTAGCTTTATCGACTACGCCATGAGTGTAATCGTATCGCGGGCTCTTCCTGATGTTCGTGATGGGTTGAAACCTGTTCATCGTCGTATTTTGTACGGAATGAACGAATTAGGAGTTACGCCTGATAAACCTCATAAGAAATCTGCCCGTATTACAGGGGACGTAATGGGTAAATACCACCCACACGGGGACTCATCTATCTATGAAGCTATGGTTCGTATGGCTCAATGGTGGAGCTACCGCTACATGCTTGTAGATGGGCACGGTAACTTTGGTTCTATGGACGGTGATGGTGCTGCCGCGCAACGTTATACCGAAGCACGTATGAGCAAGATTACTCTTGAAATGCTTCGCGATATCAATAAAAATACTGTTGATTTTGTTGATAACTATGATGCCAATGAACGAGAACCTGTTGTTTTACCAGCTCGTTTCCCAAATCTTTTGGTCAATGGTGCCACAGGTATTGCCGTTGGTATGGCGACCAATATTCCACCTCATAATTTGGGTGAAACCATTGATGCTGTTAAACTCGTCATGGATAATCCTGAAGTTACAACCAAAGATTTGATGGAAGTTTTGCCTGGTCCAGACTTCCCAACTGGTGCCCTAGTTATGGGTAAATCAGGTATTCATAAGGCGTATGAGACTGGTAAGGGATCTATTGTTCTTCGTTCTCGTACGGAAATTGAAGAAACTAAAACAGGTCGCGAACGTATCGTTGTTACTGAATTCCCATATATGGTCAACAAAACCAAAGTACATGAACATATTGTACGCTTAGTTCAGGAAAAACGTATCGATGGAATTACAGCTGTTCGTGATGAATCTAACCGTGAAGGTGTTCGCTTTGTTATTGAAGTTAGACGCGACGCATCAGCTAATGTTATTTTGAACAACTTATTCAAGATGACTCAGATGCAGACTAGCTTTGGTTTTAATATGCTGGCCATCCAAAATGGTGTTCCAAAGATTCTCTCTCTTCGTCAAATCTTGGATGCATACATTGAGCACCAAAAAGAAGTTGTGACTCGTCGCACTCAATTTGATAAAGAAAAAGCTGAGGCACGCGCGCATATCTTGGAAGGTTTGCTAATTGCTCTGGATCATATTGATGAAGTCATTCGTATCATCCGTGCCAGCGAAACTGACCAAGAAGCTCAAGCGGAATTGATGAGCAAGTTCAAGCTATCTGAACGTCAAAGCCAAGCAATCCTAGACATGCGTCTCCGTCGTTTGACTGGCTTGGAGCGTGATAAGATTCAATCTGAATATGATGACCTCATCGCTTTGATTGCCGACTTAGCAGATATTCTTGCAAAACCAGAACGTGTGGCTCAAATCATCAAGGAAGAATTGGATGAAGTCAAACGCAAGTATGAAGATAAACGCCGTACTGAGTTAATGGTCGGTGAAGTCTTGACCCTCGAAGATGAAGACTTGATTGAAGAGTCTGATGTTCTTATCACTCTATCAAATAAAGGTTATATTAAACGTTTGGACCAAGACGAGTTTACTGCCCAAAAACGTGGTGGACGTGGCGTACAGGGAACAGGAGTCAAGGATGATGACTTTGTCCGTGAGTTGGTTTCTACCAGCACCCATGATCACTTGCTCTTCTTTACCAACAAAGGTCGTGTCTATCGTTTGAAAGGTTATGAAATCCCAGAGTATGGTCGTACAGCCAAGGGATTGCCTGTAGTTAACCTCTTGAAGCTAGATGAGGGAGAAAGCATCCAAACTATCATTAATGTCGAATCAGAACGTAGTGATGATGCCTACATCTTCTTTACGACTCGAGCAGGTATTGTTAAGAGAACTAGTGTTAAAGAATTTTCCAACATTCGTCAAAATGGTCTAAAAGCCTTGAATTTGAAAGATGAGGACGAATTGATTAATGTTCTTCTTACTCAAGAAGATACTGATATCATTATCGGTACTAAGTTAGGCTATGCAGTTCGTTTCAACCAGTCATCCGTTCGTAGCATGAGTCGTAGTGCTACTGGTGTTAAAGGGGTAAATCTTCGTGAAGGAGATGCTGTAGTCGGAGCTAGAGTAATCACTGACCAAGATGAGGTCCTCATTATCACCGAAAAAGGATACGGTAAGCGTACAGTTGCCACTGAATATCCAACTAAAGGTCGTGCTGGTAAAGGTATGAAGACCGCCAATATTACAGATAAGAATGGTCATCTTGCTGGTCTTCTAACAGTAAAAGGTGACGAAGATTTGATGGTTATCACAGATACCGGTGTCATGATTCGTACAAATGTTGCCAATATTTCTCAAACTGGACGTTCAACCATGGGAGTTAAGGTTATGCGTTTAGATGAGAACGCTAAGATTGTAACCTTTACAACAGTTGCGGCAGCTGAGAAAGAAGAAGTTGGGGCAGAAAACGAAACAGAAAGTGAAGAATAATGTCTCAAAAAAGAACTAAGAGTAAAAAAAATAAACGTAAGAATCTGCTGATTAATATTTTAGCTGGCTTTCTAATCCTTTTGTCTCTAGCCTTGATTTTTAACTCAAAGATTCGTAATATCTTTATGGTTTGGAATACTAACAAGTATCAAGTTAGTCAAGTCTCAAAAGAGAAGCTTGAAGAGAACAATGGTGCAGAAGGGAATTTTGATTTTAATTCCGTGAAGGCTATTTCTTCGGAGGCTGTTTTATCATCCCAATGGGATGCACAACAGTTGCCTGTTATAGGTGGAATTGCAGTTCCCGAAGTAGAAATCAACTTGCCAATCTTTAAAGGTTTGGACAATGTAAACTTGTTCTACGGAGCAGGAACCATGAAACCAAATCAAAAAATGGGTGAAGGAAATTATTCTCTAGCTAGTCACCATATCTTTACAGCTGAGAATGCTAGCCAAATGCTATTTTCTCCTTTGGTTAATGCCAAAGAAGGAATGAAGATTTATCTGACTGATAAGGATAAAGTTTATACCTACGAAATTCGGGATGTGAAACACGTAACCCCAGATCGAGTTGATGAAATTGATGATCGTGAAGGTATCAATGAAATTACCTTGGTCACTTGTGTAGACTATGATGCAACCGAACGGATTATCGTAAAGGGAGATTTAAAAGAAATCAAATCTTATTCAGACACTCCGTCAGATGTTTTAGATGCATTTAATAAACCGTATAAACAAAGATATTAATTTGTAAATTTTTAGAAAAAGGTTCGCTAATGATAGCGACCTTTTTTCTTGTCAATTTCAGAAAATAGATAAGGTAAAGACTTTTCAATTTTTCTAAAAAGTAGTATAATGTTTCTATTATAGAAATTTTTAGAAAATTCCAAAAGAGGTTTGTTATGGGATATACAGTTGCTGTTGTCGGTGCTACAGGTGCCGTTGGTGCTCAAATGATCAAAATGTTGGAAGAATCAACTCTTCCAATCGATAAGATTCGCTACCTTGCGTCTGCACGTTCTGCAGGAAAGGTCTTGCAATTCAAGGGCCAAGATGTGACTATTGAAGAAACAACAGAAGAAGCTTTTGAAGGAGTTGATATTGCTCTCTTCTCTGCTGGTGGTTCAACTTCTGCAAAATACGCACCTTATGCTGTTAAAGCAGGGGCAGTAGTGGTAGATAACACTTCTTATTTCCGTCAAAATCCAGATGTGCCATTGGTTGTTCCTGAAGTAAACGCCCATGCCCTTGATGCTCATAATGGGATCATTGCATGTCCTAACTGTTCAACTATTCAAATGATGGTAGCTCTTGAACCAGTTCGTCAAAAATGGGGCTTAGACCGTATCATCGTTTCAACTTATCAAGCTGTTTCAGGTGCTGGTATGGGAGCTATTCTTGAGACACAACGTGAATTGCGTGAAGTATTGAATGATGGTGTAAATCCACGTGATTTGCATGCGGAAATCTTACCTTCAGGTGGAGATAAGAAGCACTATCCAATCGCCTTTAATGCTCTTCCTCAAATTGACGTCTTCACCGATAATGACTACACTTATGAAGAAATGAAGATGACAAACGAAACTAAGAAGATCATGGAAGACGATAGCATTGCTGTTTCAGCAACTTGCGTGCGTATTCCTGTCTTGTCAGCTCACTCTGAGTCAGTTTATATTGAAACAAAAGAAGTGGCTCCAATCGATGAAGTCAAAGCTGCGATTGCTGCCTTTCCAGGTGCAGTTCTTGAAGACGATGTGGCTCACCAAATCTATCCACAAGCTATCAATGCGGTTGGTTCTCGCGATACCTTTGTCGGACGTATCCGTAAAGACTTGGATGCTGAAAAAGGGATCCATATGTGGGTGGTATCTGATAACCTTCTCAAGGGTGCTGCTTGGAACTCAGTGCAAATTGCAGAGACTTTACATGAACGTGGTTTGGTTCGTCCAACTACAGAATTAAAATTTGAATTGAAATAGGGAGCAAAACAGAAATCAGTAACTCGAAGAGTTTGATTTCTTCCTCGCTTTTATAATTTAAGGCTCAGGCTATAAAAGTCCACCGGACTTTTATACTCCCCCCGCACAGTTGATTAGTAAGTACGAATGTTGCAAACATGAGTAGTTCCAATCAACCACTGCGTTATGAAACAGAAATCAGTAACTTGAAGAGTTTGATTTCTTCCTCTTATTTTACGAACAGAACAGGAGGCAAAGGCAAGTAAGCCCCAGCCTCTTTCTTATATAGAGAAAGGTTTCTTCTATGGCTTATCAAGATTTAAAAGAATGTAAAATTATCACTGCTTTTATTACCCCTTTTCATGAAGATGGCTCCATAAATTTCGACGCGATTCCGAAATTGATTGAACATCTATTGGCACATCACACAGACGGAATTCTCTTGGCGGGGACGACTGCTGAGAGTCCGACTCTTACTCACGATGAGGAGTTACAGTTGTTTGCGGCAGTTCAGAAGGTTGTTAATGGACGTGTTCCTTTAATTGCTGGTGTTGGTACTAATGATACACGCGACTCTATTGAGTTCGTCAAAGAAGTAGCAGAATTTGGAGGCTTTGCGGCTGGTCTCGCAATTGTTCCTTACTACAATAAACCTTCTCAAGAAGGAATGTATCAACACTTTAAAGCTATTGCAGATGCCTCTGATTTACCCATCATTATCTATAATATTCCAGGTCGTGTAGTAGTTGAGTTGACACCAGAAACCATGCTTCGCTTAGCGGAACATCCAAATATCATTGGTGTCAAGGAATGTACCAGCCTTGCAAATATGGCTTATTTGATTGAGCATAAACCAGAAGAATTCCTGATCTACACTGGTGAAGATGGAGATGCTTTCCATGCTATGAACCTTGGTGCTGACGGGGTTATCTCTGTTGCTTCTCATACCAATGGTGATGAAATGTATGAAATGTTCACTGCGATTGAAGAGAGTGATATGAAGAAAGCGGCAGCTATTCAACGTAAGTTTATTCCCAAGGTTAATGCTCTCTTCTCATACCCAAGTCCTGCACCTGTTAAGGCTGTCCTCAACTATATGGGATTTGAAGCTGGTCCAACTCGCCTCCCATTGGTTCCTGCGCCTGAAGAGGATGCTAAACGCATTATCAAGGTTGTTATTGATGGAGACTATGAAGCGACCAAGGCGACTGTCACCGGAGTCCTTCGACCTGATTATTAAAATAACAAATATTAAAAAAATTTCTTAACAAGTAAAATTGTTGGAAGTTTTTTTCTTTTTCTACGAATATATAAATAGAGAGAGAAAAAAGGAGTCGATCATGAAAATTAAGATTGATAATTTCGAGATTTATAAGTTAAAGCAAGCAGGTTTAAGTAATCAGCAGGTTCTGAAAGTACTTCAATACGGAGAAATTTATGATCAGGAATTGAGTTTAGAGAAAATCGCTGAAGCATCGGAGTGTCGTAATCCAGTAGTTTTTATGGAGCGGTATCATAAACTGACTTTTGAAAGTATGGAACGCCTGAAGAAAGATTTTGAAAAGTTCCCATCATTTTCAATTTTGGATGATGTTTATCCCATTTCACTCAGTGAAATTTATGATGCACCTGTATTGCTTTTTTATAAAGGAGATCTAAATCTCTTAAAATTACCCAAGGTTGCTGTTGTTGGTAGTCGCTCTTGTAGTCAAATAGGAACCAAATCAGTCCGTAAAATCATTGAAGAATTGGAAAATGAATTAGTTGTGGTGAGTGGACTTGCTAGAGGAATTGATACAGCAGCCCATATGTCTGTTCTACAAACTGGGGGCAAAACGATTGCAGTGATTGGGACTGGTTTAGATGTCTATTATCCCCGCTCCAATAAACGCCTTCAAGAATATATTGGAGACAATCATTTAGCACTAAGTGAGTACGGTCCAGGAGAAGAACCCTTGAAATTTCACTTTCCTGCAAGAAATCGTATTATTGCGGGATTGTGTCGAGGAGTCATCGTTGCAGAAGCTAAAATGAGATCTGGTAGCTTAATCACTTGTGAGCGTGCCATGGAGGAAGGTAGAGATGTCTTTGCGATTCCAGGTTCTATTTTAGATGGACGCTCAGACGGTTGTCATCATTTAATCCAAGAAGGAGCAAAACTAGCAACATGTGGGCAGGATATACTAGCAGAATTTGAATTTTAATGAATGAAATGATTTCATTTAGCAAACTTTTCTTCTATTATATGGGTGTTATGTCTTGACAGGTTTTTAAAAATGGTTTACACTTTATAAAGTTTAATTACTTTGAGAAGGTGTGATACTGTGGTAACGGCAACCAAAAAGAAAAAATCAACAAGTAAAAAAAATCTTGTAATCGTGGAGTCGCCTGCTAAGGCGAAAACGATTGAAAAATATCTAGGACGTAATTATAAGGTTTTAGCCAGCGTAGGACATATTCGTGATTTGAAAAAATCAAGTATGTCAGTTGACGTGGAAAATAATTACGAACCGCAATATATCAATATTCGTGGGAAAGGTCCTCTCATCAATGATTTGAAAAAAGAAGCTAAGAAAGCCGATAAAGTCTTTCTTGCAAGTGACCCGGACCGGGAAGGGGAGGCTATTTCATGGCATTTAGCGCATATTTTAGATCTAGACGAGAATGATGCCAACCGTGTTGTTTTCAACGAGATTACCAAAGATGCAGTAAAAAATGCCTTTAAAGAACCTCGTAAAATCAATATGGATTTGGTCGATGCCCAACAAGCCCGTCGTGTTTTGGACCGTTTAGTGGGGTATTCAATTTCTCCAATCTTGTGGAAAAAGGTTAAAAAAGGCTTGTCAGCAGGGCGTGTACAGTCTGTTGCTCTTAAGCTAATCATTGATCGGGAAAATGAAATCAATGCCTTCCAACCAGAAGAATATTGGACGATTGATGATACCTTCAAAAAGGGAACCAAGCAATTCCAAGCTTCTTTCAACGGAATGAATGGTAAGAAGATGAAGTTGACTACCAATGATGAAGTCAAAAAAGTTTTATCTCATTTGAACAGCAAGGATTTTACAGTTGATCAAGTAGATAAAAAGGAAAGAAAGCGCAATGCTCCTCTTCCATATACAACGTCTTCTATGCAGATGGATGCTGCTAACAAGATTAACTTCCGTACTCGAAAGACGATGATGGTTGCTCAGCAACTCTATGAAGGAATCAATATTGGTACAGGTGTCCAAGGTTTGATCACCTATATGCGTACGGATTCTACTCGTATCAGTCCAGTTGCTCAGAATGAAGCCGCTAGCTACATCAATGAACGTTTTGGTAGTAAGTATTCTAAACATGGTAGCAAGGTGAAAAATGCCTCTGGCGCTCAAGACGCCCACGAAGCTATTCGTCCTTCAAGTGTCTTTAATACACCTGAGAAAATTGCTAAGTATTTGGATAAAGACCAGCTAAAACTTTATACCCTTATCTGGAACCGCTTTGTAGCGAGTCAAATGACTGGTGCAATTTTTGATACCATGGCTGTTAAACTTTCGCAAAATGGTGTTCAATTCGCAGCGAATGGTAGTCAGGTTAAATTTGATGGTTATTTAGCCATTTACAATGATTCTGATAAAAATAAGATGCTGCCTGATATGGAAGTAGGAGATGTGGTCAAACAGGTTAATAGCAAACCTGAACAACATTTCACACAACCACCGGCACGATATTCTGAGGCTACTTTGATTAAGACCTTGGAAGAAAACGGAGTTGGACGCCCATCTACCTATGCTCCAACTATTGAAACAATCCAAAAACGTTACTATGTAAGACTAGCATCTAAACGCTTTGAACCAACTGAACTAGGTCAAGTCGTTAACAAGCTGATTGTTGAATACTTCCCAGACATTGTTAACGTGAAATTTACCGCTGAAATGGAAGGTAAACTGGACGATGTCGAGGTCGGAAAAGAAGAGTGGCAACGGGTTATTGATGAATTTTACAAACCATTCTCTAAAGAGGTCGCAAAAGCTGAAGCAGAGATGGAAAAAATTCAAATCAAGGATGAGCCAGCTGGATTTGACTGTGAAGTTTGTGGTAGTCCTATGGTAATTAAGATTGGACGCTTCGGTAAGTTTTACGCATGTAGTAATTTTCCAGATTGTCGACATACGCAAGCCATTGTTAAAGAAGTCGGTGTTACATGTCCAAATTGTCATCAAGGGCAAATCATCGAACGCAAAACCAAACGTAATCGTATTTTCTATGGATGCAATCGTTATCCAGAATGTGAGTTTACCTCTTGGGATAAACCTGTTGGACGTGATTGTCCTAAATGTGGTCACTTCCTCATGGAGAAAAAAATCCGTGGTGGCGGGAAACAGATCGTATGTAGCAATGGTGACTACGAAGAAGAAAAGATTAAATAAAAATAATTAGGGCTGAAATGATAATTTCAGCTCTTTTTAATTTAAACTTGACAGATTTTATCTTTTTATGCTTAACTAGAAGAAGATTATTCTTACTTAGGAGTAGATATGCGCATCATTTATCTCAGTATCGGATTCATTTCACTAGCTTTGGCAATCGTTGGAGTTGCCTTGCCACTATTGCCAACAACTCCCTTTCTCTTGTTGTCAATAGCTTGTTTTTCAAAATCTTCTAAACGTTTTGAAGATTGGCTCTATCATACCAAGCTCTACCAAACCTATGTTGCGGACTTTAGAGAAACTAAGTCTATTGCGCGTGAACGGAAGAAGAAGATTATCGTATCGATTTATATTTTGATGGGAATCTCCATTTATTTTGCTCCGCTCTTACCTGTAAAAATTGCTTTAGGCTGCTTAACAGTATTTATAACCTATTATCTCTTTAAGGTGATACCAGATAAAGAATAGCTAAAAAAGTCATGATTTTCCTTGATAAAAAGTAGGGGTTACTTAAAACAATATGATATAATAATATCAAAGAAACCTTCAAGGAGTATCAAATGATTTACGAATTTTGTGCTGAAAATGTAACCTTGCTTGAAAAGGCTATGCAAGCTGGAGCTCGCCGTATTGAGCTCTGTGATAATTTAGCAGTTGGTGGAACAACTCCAAGCTACGGAGTGACAAAGGCAGCTGTGGAACTGGCGGCCGACTATGATACGACCATCATGACTATGATTCGTCCACGTGGTGGTGACTTTGTTTACAATGACCTCGAGATTTCTATTATGCTTGAGGATATTCGTCTAACTGCTCAAGCAGGAAGCCAAGGGGTTGTCTTTGGTGCCTTAACAGCAGATAAGAAATTGGATAAGGCTAACCTCGAAAAGTTGATTTCTGCATCTAAAGGTATGGAGATTGTCTTCCACATGGCTTTCGATGATTTGAGCGATGAAGAGCAGTTGGAAGCCATTGATTGGCTCAGCCAGGCTGGTGTAACACGCATCCTCACTCGAGCTGGTGTATCTGGCGACTCGTTAGAGAAACGTTTTGCTCACTACCGCAGAATTTTAGAACACGCTGCAGGAAAAATCGAAATTTTACCGGGTGGTGGGATTGACATGGACAACCGTCAAACCTTTATCGATCAACTGGGCGTGACACAATTACATGGAACAAAGGTTGTCTTTTAAAAAATAGAAAGGAACTGCTAGCTTTTGGTAGCAGTTTTCGCTTATGTTTGAAATTTTTAAAGCCTATCAGTTTAATAGTAAAAAGGCTAAAGAGTATGGTTTTGTAGAAAATCAAGGTGTATGGACCTATAGTTCGACTATCTTGCAGGGAGATTTTCTCATGATGGTTACAGTTGAGGATGGGGACTTAAGTTTTCGAGTTTATGACCAAGAAACTAGGGACCTCTATCCTCAAGTTCATATGGAAAGTATGAGAGGTACTTTTGCCGGAAGCGTTCGAGAGGCTTGTTTAGAAGTTCTTTATGGCATTCGAAAGGCTTGTTTTGAGGTACAGGAATTTCTCTGTCCACAGACCAAGAGAATCATGACGCTTGTTCAAGAAAAGTATGGCAATCAGCTGGAATATCTATGGGAGAAATCACCTGATACGGCGGTTTTGCGTCATGAAGATAATCAGAAGTGGTATGCTATTTTAATGAGAATTCCTTGGGATAGGCTAGATAAGGGTAGAGAAGGGCTAGTGGAAGCAGTCAACCTCAAACACGACCAAGTAGCTGACTTGCTTTCACAAAATGGGATTTATCCAGCCTTTCATATGAATAAACGCTATTGGATTAGTCTTCCACTTGATGAAACTCTAACTGACGAAAAGGTCCTTGAATTATTTGAGAGAAGTTGGTTTTTGACTTCTAAGAAATAAATATATTTGAGTTTTCAAATACTTTCAATTCGCAAAATATTCTTTATTGAAGAAATTTTCAGAAAATATTGGATTTTTTCTTGACAAGTGATTTTTCCTATGCTAGAATACTAAACAAGACATCAAACAAAGGAGAAAGCCAAACATGAAAACAGCTAAGTTTAATCAATTTGCTTTGTTGTTGAGGTACTCGGACTAGTGCAAAAGCATTAGTCCTGTTTGGCTTACCAAGCGGGAGTAAATCAACATCTCGCTTGGAACTCCGAGCGAGATGTTTTTTCTATATCGAAAATGTGAAGGGAGAATTCTCATGCGTGTAGTTGAGTTTTTAGATACCAGTCTCCGAGATGGTGAGCAGACACCAGGTGTCAATTTTTCAATAAAGGAAAAGGTTGCTATAGCAAAACAGCTTGAGAAATGGGGTATTTCAGCAATCGAAGCTGGTTTCCCAGCTGCTAGTCCAGATTCATTTACAGCTGTTCAAGAAATTGCTAAGGCTATGAAAAAAACAGCCGTGACAGGCTTAGCTCGTTCTGTTAAATCAGACATTGACGCTTGTTATGAAGCACTTAAGGATGCTAAGTATCCACAAATACATGTCTTTATAGCAACAAGTCCTATTCACCGTAAGTATAAGCTCAATAAGAGTAAGGAAGAGATTTTGGAAGCGATCAGTGAACATGTTTCCTATGCACGGAGTAAGTTTGAAGTAGTAGAATTCTCTCCAGAAGATGCGACTAGAACTGAGCTGGACTTTCTCCTACAAGTTGTTCAAACTGCGGTTGATGCGGGTGCGACTTATATCAATATTCCTGATACAGTAGGATTTACGACGCCAGAAGAGTATGGTGCTATATTCAAATACTTGATTGAGAATGTCAAGACTAATCGTCAGATTATCTATTCTCCTCACTGTCATGATGACCTCGGAATGGCAGTAGCGAATAGCCTCGCAGCTGTAAAGAATGGTGCAGGACGTGTCGAAGGAACCATTAACGGTATTGGAGAACGAGCTGGGAATGCTGCTTTAGAAGAAATAGCAGTAGCTCTCAATATTCGCCAAGATTATTACCAAGCAGAGACAAGTATTGTCCTAAATGAAACCATCAATACTTCTGAAATGGTTTCTCGTTTTTCAGGAATTCCAGTTCCCAAAAATAAGGCAGTTGTCGGTGGAAATGCCTTTTCTCATGAATCAGGTATTCACCAAGACGGAGTTCTTAAAAACCCACTTACCTATGAAATCATAACACCAGAATTGGTGGGTGTAAAGAGTAATAGTCTTCCGCTTGGAAAATTATCTGGTCGCCATGCCTTTGTAGAAAAACTGAGAGAACTGGCCTTAGACTTCACAGAAGAGGATATTAAGCCACTCTTTGACAAATTCAAATCACTTGCAGATAAGAAACAAGAAGTCACAGACGCGGATATTCGTGCTCTGGTAGCTGGAACCATGGTTGAAAACCCAGAAGGCTTTCACTTTGATGATTTACAACTTCAAACTCATGAGGAAAATGAAATTGAAGCAACTGTCAGATTGGCTAATTTGGATGGTGAGAAAGTCGACTTTAATGCAACTGGACAAGGTTCTGTTGAAGCTATCTTTAACGCTGTTGACAAGTTCTTTAATCAATCTGTTCGCTTGGTTTCCTACACTATTGACGCTGTGACGGATGGAATCGATGCTCAGGCTAGAGTCTTAGTTACTGTTGAAAACAAAGATACAGAAACCATCTTTAACGCAGCCGGAATTGATTTCGATGTGTTGAAGGCTTCAGCTATTGCCTACATCAATGCTAATACTTTTGTTCAAAAAGAGAATACCGGAGAGATAGGTCCAAATGTTTCCTATCGCGACATGCCTAGTCTTTAAAGGAGTAAGCTATGACAAAAAAAATTGTTGCCCTAGCAGGTGATGGGATTGGGCCAGAAATCATGGAAGCTGGTTTAGAAGTTCTAGCATCTATAGCCAAAAAAACAGACTTTGACATTGAGATAGTCAAACAACCTTTTGGCGGTGCAGGTATTGATGCTGAGGGTCACCCCTTACCAGAAGCAACACTCAAGGCTTCTAGGGAAGCGGACGCTATCCTCCTTGCTGCAATCGGTAGTCCTCAGTATGATGATGCTCTAGTTCGACCTGAACAGGGGCTTCTAGCACTCCGCAAGGAACTTAATCTTTATGCCAATATTCGTCCAGTTAAAATTTTTGATAGTCTTAAGCACTTATCGCCTCTCAAACCTGAACGAATTGCTGGTGTTGACTTTGTTGTAGTACGTGAGTTGACAGGTGGGATTTACTTTGGTGATCATATCCTTGAAGACCGAAAAGCGCGTGATATCAATGACTATAGCTATGAGGAAGTAGAGCGGATCATTCGTAAGGCTTTTGAAATCGCAAGAAATCGGAGAAAAATCCTTACAAGTATTGATAAGCAAAATGTTTTGGCAACCTCAAAACTTTGGCGAAGAGTGGCTGAGGAAGTCGCAAAAGATTTTCCAGATGTAATCCTGGAACACCAGTTGGTCGACTCAGCTGCTATGCTCATGATTACCAATCCAGCCAAGTTTGATGTTATCGTGACAGAGAATCTTTTCGGAGATATCCTCTCAGACGAATCAAGTGTTTTATCTGGTACACTTGGGGTTATGCCATCAGCCAGTCATTCTGAGAATGGACCGAGTCTCTATGAACCCATTCATGGTTCAGCGCCTGATATAGCAGGCCTAGGAATCGCCAATCCTATTTCGATGATTTTATCAATTGCTATGATGTTGCGAGATAGTTTTGGACGATATGAGGATGCTGACCGTATTGAGTGCGCTGTTGAAGCAACTTTAGCTGCAGGAATTTTAACGAGAGATATAGGAGGACAGGCTTCTACCAAGGAAATGACAGAAGCCATTATCACAAGACTATGAAGATAAATCAAGGAATTACTTTTGTCCTACTGATTTGGAATCTTTTGACTTTTATGATCTATGGAATTGACAAATCCAGGGCAAAGAGAGGTGCTTGGCGCATCCCTGAAAAATATTTATTATCAATTGCATTCTTGTGTGGTGGTTTTGGTGCTTGGTTGGCAGGTGTTACCTTTCACCACAAGACTAGAAAATGGTATTTTAAAACGGTTTGGTTCCTAGGAATAGTGACTACACTAGTAGCTTTGTATTTGATATGGAGGTAATGAATGGCAGGAAAATCGATTTTTGATAAATTATGGGACCTCCATGTGATTACAGGAGAAGAAGGACAGCCTCAACTCATGTATGTAGATCAGCACTATATTCACGAGGTGACCAGTCCTCAAGCTTTTCAAGGATTGCGAGATGCAGGACGTAGATTGAGACGACCAGATTTAACATTTGGTACCTTTGACCACAATGTCCCGACGGTTAATATTTATGATATTCGAGATGTAATCTCAAAAGCACAGATTGATAAGTTAGCTGAAAATGTTGAAGAGTTTGGAATCGAACACGCTCCCCACGGTTCAGAAAAGCAAGGTATCGTTCATATGGTTGGTCCAGAAACAGGAAGAACACAACCAGGAAAATTTATCGTTTGCGGAGATAGCCATACAGCGACCCATGGAGCTTTTGGAGCCATCGCATTCGGAATTGGGACTAGTGAAGTCGAACATGTCTTTGCAACCCAAACCATTTGGCAGGTTAAACCCAAGAAAATGTTGGTGGAATTCACAGGAGTTCCTCAAAAAGGGGTTTATGCCAAAGATTTCATTCTAGCCTTGATTGCCAAATACGGCGTTGCCTGTGGTGTAGGCTACGTGGTGGAGTATCGGGGTCAGGCCATTGATGCACTTAGCATGGAAGAGCGAATGACTATCTGCAATATGTCCATCGAATTTGGTTCCAAAATGGGAATTATGAATCCAGATCAGAGGACTTATGATTATTTGAAGGGACGTGAGTGTGTTCCAAAGGATTTTGATGCAGCAGTTGCTGATTGGAAAAGACTGGTTAGTGATGACGATGCCGTCTATGACAAGGTGATTCGTATGGATGTTTCAGAATTAGCACCTATGGTAACTTGGGGAACTAATCCTGCCATGGGAGTTGACTTTGAAACTAGCTTCCCAGAAATAAAAGATATGAATGATGAACGTGCTTATCATTACATGGATTTGCAACCAGGTCAAAAACCAGCAGATATCCAACTAGGCTATGTCTTTATTGGTTCTTGTACCAACGCTAGACTTAGCGATTTGCAACTGGCTGCGCGATTTGTCAAAGGGAAGAAGATTGCTCCCAATCTAACAGCAATCGTAGTACCAGGTTCTCGTCCAGTCAAGCGAGCTGCTGAGAAGTTAGGTTTGGATAAGGTTTTCTTAGATGCTGGGTTTGAGTGGAGAGACCCAGGTTGCTCTATGTGTTTAGGGATGAATCCTGACAAGGTGCCAGATGGTGTTCACTGCGCCTCAACTAGCAACCGTAACTTTGAAGATAGACAGGGATTTGGAGCGAAGACTCATCTTTGTAGTCCAGCAATGGCAGCTGCGGCAGCTATCGCAGGGCGCTTCGTAGATGTTCGGAAAATGCCTGAAGCCCAGTAAGGAGAGGATATGGAAAAATTTACAGTTTATACAGGAACAACGGTTCCTCTGATGAATGACAATATCGATACCGACCAAATTCTTCCCAAACAGTTTCTGAAGTTGATTGACAAGAAAGGCTTTGGCAAGTACCTCATGTATGCTTGGCGTTATCTAGATGATCAGTATACTGAGGATCCTGACTTTGTCTTTAATCGGTCAGAGTACCGTAAGGCTAGTATTCTCATCACAGGGGATAACTTTGGAGCTGGTTCTTCGAGGGAGCACGCAGCTTGGGCGCTAGCAGACTATGGTTTTAAGGTCGTAATTGCAGGATCTTTTGGGGATATTCATTACAATAATGAACTCAATAATGGTATGTTGCCTATTATTCAACCTAGGGAAGTTAGAGAAAAACTCGCCCAGCTCCAACCAACTGACAAAGTGACGGTTGACTTGGAACAACAAACAATCATCACACCAGTTGGAGAATTCACTTTCGAAATTGATAGTGAGTGGAAACACAAGCTCTTAAATGGTTTAGATGATATCGGTATTACTTTGCAGTATGAAGACTTGATTGCTGCTTATGAAAAACAACGACCAGCCTACTGGCAAGAATAAAAAATAGAAAAGGAAATAGAACTATGACAAAACACATTCAATGGAACGGAACACTTTCACAAGAAGGTTATGACATTTTAAAAGGTGAGGGCGGATGTATCGTTTGTCCTACTAAAGTTGGTTACATTATCATGACTAGCGATAAGGCAGGTCTTGAACGCAAATTTGAAGCTAAAGAGCGTAACCGTAACAAACCAGGTGTTGTCCTCTGCGGTAGCATGGACGAGCTTCGTGACTTAGCACAACTTAACCCAGAAATTGAAGCCTTCTACCAAAAACATTGGGACGAAGACATTCTTCTCGGTTGTATCCTTCCATGGAAACCAGAAGCCTTTGAAAAATTGAAAGCATACGGTGATGGTCGTGAAGAACTCATGACAGACGTGCGTGGAACGAGCTGTTTCGTTATCAAGTTTGGGAAAGCTGGTGAACAATTGGCTGCTAAACTCTGGGAAGAAGGCAAGATGGTCTACGCTTCATCAGCAAACCCATCTGGAAAAGGAAATCGTGGTAAGGTTGAAGGTATCGGTGAACGTATCGAAGGAGCAGTGGATCTTGTCATTGAAGCTGACGACTATGTTGCATCTATCCAGCCAGACAAAACGATTGAAACTCGTTACGAGCAAGGTGTGATGGTCTCTATGGTTGATAAGGATGGAAAACTCATCCCAGAACAAGGTGGAGCACGTTCAATTTCACCAGCTCCAGTTGTGATCCGTAAAGGACTGGATATTGATAAAATCATGATGCATCTATCAGATACCTTTAACTCATGGGATTACCGTCAAGGTGAGTATTATTAAGATTCAAAATAGTCTAGTGTTAAGAGCGGTTGAAGCTCCTAACGCTGGGCTTTTTATTTAGAAATTCTTTTCATTTTTCACAGGATATGATATTCTATATATGAAATAAATGAAAGTAGGATTTAGTAATCTTGGATATTAACTTTCCTATTTATAAAAACGGAGTAACAAAATGGAAGAGAAAGTAAATTATTGGATGATAGTTGCAGGAGGAGGTGGAAAGGTCTGGTCTTTATTTAAAGATGAA
Source organism: Streptococcus infantis (assembly GCF_019929665.1). GTDB lineage: Bacteria > Bacillota > Bacilli > Lactobacillales > Streptococcaceae > Streptococcus > Streptococcus infantis_H. The sequence continues at coordinate 407,735 of NZ_JAHZPZ010000001.1, forward strand.
AATATTGCTTGCATAGATTTTGATTCTAATTTATCTAATATTTTAGGTTATAAAAATCCTCAAGAATTAAAGCAAGGAAAACAGAGGAATTTATTTATTTGGAAGTTTGCACATGACATAAAAATAAATGATTATATAATAGCTACCTCAGGATTTAACAAAATTTTAGGGATTGGTCAATGTGTGAAAACATATTACTTTGATGAAACAAAAACAGAGTTTAAACATTGTATTGGTGTCAATTGGTTGAAAGTAGATGGTGGATGGAAATACAAAGGTAAAAAAGGTGCAAGACAAACCATCAACTGGGACAGAAATAAGGAACGTATCGATTTATATAAATCGATATTAAATGGTACATACAGAGAAAATAAAGAGAAAGTTGTTATGAATAAAAATATTAATCATTATTTAGATAAATTAGTAAAATCCAAAAACCTCATCCTCCGTGGTGCACCTGGGACAGGTAAAACGTATTTAGCTAAAGAAATTGCTTTAGAATTAACAGGTGGAAACGAAGACCAAATCGAGTTTGTACAGTTTCACCCTTCGTATGACTATACAGATTTTGTAGAGGGGTTAAGACCGGATTCAAATGAGGATGGAACTATTGATTTTAAACTACAAGATGGTATCTTTAAGAAGTTTTGTCAATTAGCTAAAGAAGCTCAGAAGATTGGAGGGCAAGATAATTTTGATGAAGCTTGGGATCTTTATCTTGAGTATGTAAATAGTAGAGATGAAAAAGAGTATTTGACAGAATTTTCATATCTGACTGTAAATAGTAGAAATAATTTTAATGTCAATTATGAAACCAAGGCTCAAGGAACTGTCTTAACAAGAGAATATGTTTATGAACTCTATAAAGATGAAAAATATCCGAAGCAACTTTATTATCGTAGCCAAGGAAAAAAAGTACTCGAAACTTTAAGGAAAAAATTTGGACTTAAAGAATATGTTTCCCCAATAGGTATTAACGCTGACAAGAAATTCGTCTTCATCATTGATGAAATTAACCGAGGTGAGATTTCTAAGATTTTTGGAGAGCTCTTTTTCTCTATTGACCCTGGCTATCGTGGTGAAAAGGGAAGTGTTTCTACTCAATATGCCAATCTACACGAAACTGATGAAAAGTTCTATATCCCTGAAAATATCTATATTATCGGAACTATGAATGATATTGACCGTTCGGTAGATACCTTTGATTTTGCAATGCGCCGTCGTTTCCGTTTTGTTGAAGTTACTGCTGAAAGCCAACTAGGCATGCTAGATGATGCTCTTGGTGATAAGGCTGAAGAAGCTAAAGCGCGTCTAAGAAACTTGAATGCCGAAATTGAGAAAGTTCAGGAACTAAACAGTCATTATCATATCGGACCAAGTTATTTCCTTAAACTAGAAGAAGTAGATTTTGACTATGAGTTACTCTGGTCAGATTATCTTAAACCACTTTTGGAAGATTACTTGCGTGGTTCTTATGAAGAAGATACGACGCTGAATACTTTGAAAAAAGCATATAATCTGACAAATCAGCAAGATATTGGTGATGACGATGCGGATAACTGATAATCAACAGAGCATTAGCAAAGAAGAGTTTATCGCAAAATATCCTAAAATTAGTCAGGTTCTTTTAGATAGAACTCTAGATAATCTTTCTCAAGAAGATAGTATCTTTATATTTCCAAACGACCTGAAAAACTCTCCTGATTTGGATAAGGACCAAAAGATTTTGGAAACAGTCAATCAGAAAATTAAGACAGGAAATGTAATTGGTTTTTTGGGTTGTGGTCAGGAGAGATTAACGATTTCTTCTCGCTTTTCGAGTAAAAGTGATGACTATTTTTTGCATTATCTATTGCAGAAAGTTCTAAATATCAATCTCACTAGTTTGGATGTTGGTTTATCACGTGAGGAAAGATTCTATCAGCTTTTAATCTACCTCTTTCCAAAGTATCTGGAAGCAGCTATGCGAAAGGGACTTTATAAGGAATACCAGAGGTTTTCCCATAATAATAGTCATATCAAGGGAGTGATTGATGTAGTAAATCATCTCAAGAAAAATCTTCCTTTCACAGGTAATATTGCTTATACTACAAGAGAGTTTACTTTTGATAATCCGATAATGCAGCTGGTTCGTCATACGATCGAGTACATTAAAAATCAAAAATCTCTAGGAAGAGGCATCATTGATAGCAATCGTGAAAATATTACAGAAATAATTCGTGTAACACCCTCGTATAAACTAGCTGATCGTGCTAAGATTATTCGACGAAATCAAACTAAACCCCTTCGTCATGCCTACTTTCGAGAATATAGAAAGTTGCAAGAGCTTTGTCTGATGATATTAAACAGAGAAAAGCACGGTTTAGGATATCAAGAGCAAAAAATTCATGGTATTCTCTTTGACGTTGCTTGGCTTTGGGAAGAATATGTTCATACCTTGTTGCCAAAAGATTTCATGCATCCACGCAATAAAGAAAAGAAAGGTGGTATCTCTGTAATTTCTAGTGGGAAACGAAAGGTATATCCAGATTTTTATCATAAAGAGTTAAAAATCGTTTTAGATGCTAAATATAAAAAACTAGAATTGACTAAAAAGGGAATTAATCGTGATGATCTATTTCAATTGATTTCTTATGCTTATATCTTACAAGCAGAAAAAGCTGGCTTGATTTTCCCTAGCATAGATCAGACAGTAAGTAGTGAAATAGGAACGGTTGTAGGTTATGGGGTCTTACTTAAAAAGTGGTCTATCCAAATTCCTCAGAAAGCATCATCCTACAGCGAATTCAATGAAATGCTGGGGATGTCAGAAAAAATTTTTCGAAATAATATAAATCAAAAATAGAGAGTTCATAGACTCTCTGTTTTTTTATGAAACTATAAGCAAAATCCGAACGTTATAAATTTTAGGTTTCAAAATAATTGACAAAAACTTTACCTTAGTTTATAATCGTTAAAGGAAACGTCGGAAAAGACGTAGCGATGCGAAAGCATAGGAAGGTCATTATAAAAGAAACGAGACATCGAAATGTTAAATGAATTTCCGATTTTTGACTATGAAGATATTCAGCTAATTCCTAATAAGTGTGTTCTTAAAAGTCGTGTAGAAGCTGACACACACGTTACACTTGGAAAGCACACCTTTAAATTACCAGTTGTTCCTTCGAATATGCAAACAATCCTAGATGAAGATGTTGCAGAACAGCTTGCAAAAGGTGGTTATTTCTATATTATGCATCGCTTCGATGAAGCTGGACGCATCCCTTTTGTGAAACGCATGCATGAGAAAGGGTTAATTGCTTCTATCTCTGTTGGTGTTAAAGATTACGAGTATGATTTTGTAAGTCAATTAAAGGAAGATGCTCCAGAGTACATCACTATTGACATCGCTCATGGACATGCCGATAGTGTGATTTCAATGATTCAGCACATCAAGAAAGAATTGCCAGATACCTTTGTCATCGCTGGTAACGTTGGTACTCCAGAAGCCGTTCGTGAACTTGAAAATGCTGGTGCAGATGCTACTAAGGTCGGAATCGGTCCAGGTAAAGTATGTATTACTAAGGTTAAAACTGGTTTTGGTACTGGTGGTTGGCAGTTAGCAGCTCTTCGCTGGTGTGCTAAAGCTGCCCGTAAACCAATTATTGCCGATGGTGGTATCCGTACACATGGAGATATTGCTAAGTCAATCCGCTTCGGTGCAAGTATGGTTATGATTGGTTCTTTATTTGCAGGCCATATCGAAAGCCCTGGTAAAACTGTCGAAGTCGATGGTAAACAATTTAAAGAATACTATGGTTCTGCTTCAGAATACCAAAAGGGTGCCTATAAGAATGTCGAAGGTAAGAAAATTCTTCTTCCTGCCAAAGGACATTTACAAGATACCCTAACTGAGATGGAACAAGATTTGCAAAGTTCGATTTCTTATGCTGGAGGTCGAAAGGTAGCTGATCTTAGACATGTAGATTATGTGATTGTGAAGAACTCTATCTGGAATGGAGATGCTCACTAAAAATATGATTACTTATTTATGTCGCGAATTGGCGTGGCGTTTCTACAAGGTACCGTAAATACCTAACAATGAGTAAGTCGAAGAGAGATAAAAGAAGTAGTACTATCTGTTTCTATGTTTCCGAGGGACTTGCTTTGTGAGTCCCTTTTTATTTCGGAGGTTATTGTGAAATTACTAGAGGAACGTATTTTAAAAGATGGGAATATTCTAGGTGAGAATATTCTTAAGGTGGATTCCTTCTTGACCCACCAAGTGGATTTTTCCTTAATGCGCGAGATTGGCCGCACCTTTGCAGAATATTTTAAAAATGCAGGTATTACCAAAGTCGTAACCATTGAAGCATCTGGAATTGCTCCAGCTCTATATGTTGCAGAACAATTAGATGTACCTATGATTTTTGCTAAGAAGGCAAAAAATATTACCATGAATGAAGGAATTTTGACTGCTGAGGTTTATTCTTTCACGAAACAAGTTACTAGTACCGTATCCATTGCAGGGAAGTTCTTATCTCCAGGAGATAAAGTATTAATTATTGATGATTTTTTGGCTAATGGTCAAGCAGCTAAAGGTTTGGTTCAGATTATCGAACAAGCTGGTGCTACAGTCGAGGCCGTCGGGATTGTGATTGAAAAATCTTTCCAAGATGGTCGTGAACTGTTAGAAAAATCAGGTCATCAGGTCGTATCACTTGCTCGTTTAGAGCGTTTTGAAAATGGAAGAGTTATCTTCAAGGAGGCAGACATCTAATGAATCAAAAAGAAAATCACTCAAAAGCAGCCGTATTGGGCTTGCAACACTTACTTGCTATGTACTCAGGTTCAATCCTAGTACCAATTATGATTGCAGGTGCCCTAGGTTACTCACCTCAACAACTGACATACCTTATCTCTACAGATATCTTTATGTGTGGGGTTGCAACTCTATTGCAGTTACAATTAAATAAATATTTCGGTGTCGGTTTACCGGTTGTTCTAGGTGTGGCCTTCCAGTCTGTTGCTCCACTTATTATGATTGGACAAAGTCACGGTAGTGGTGCTATGTTTGGTGCCTTGATTGCTTCTGGTATTTATGTCGTTCTTGTTGCAGGTGTATTTTCTAAGATTGCTAATCTGTTCCCTTCAATCGTTACGGGTTCTGTCATTACAACAATCGGATTGACCTTGATTCCAGTAGCTATCGGAAATATGGGAAATAACGTCGAAAAACCAACGGGACAAAGTTTAGCATTAGCAACAATCACCATTCTCATCATTCTTTTGGTCAATATTTTTACAAAAGGATTTATTAAGTCAATTTCTATTTTGATTGGTTTGATTGCAGGTACTATCATCGCTGCGACTATGGGCTTGGTTGATTTCTCTCCAGTAGCAGAAGCTCCACTTGTTCATATCCCAACTCCATTCTACTTTGGTGCTCCACAATTTGAGATTTCTTCTATTGTAATGATGTGTATTATCGCTACTGTATCAATGGTAGAATCAACTGGTGTATACCTTGCCCTTTCTGATATTACTAAAGATCCAATCGATAGCACTCGTCTCCGTAATGGTTATCGTGCTGAAGGTATTGCGGTGCTTCTCGGTGGTATTTTCAATACCTTCCCTTATACAGGATTTTCTCAAAACGTTGGTTTGGTTAAACTATCAGGTATTCGTACCCGCTTGCCAATCTACTACGCAGCTGGTTTCCTTATCTTACTTGGTCTCTTGCCAAAATTTGGTGCCTTAGCTCAGATTATCCCAAGTCCTGTTTTAGGAGGAGCTATGCTTGTCATGTTTGGTTTTGTTTCTCTACAAGGGATGCAAATCTTGGCACGTGTGGATTTCGAACATAATGAACATAACTTCCTCATTGCAGCAGTTTCTATTTCTGCAGGGGTGGGATTAAATGGAAGCAACCTCTTCAATACTTTACCGACTGAATTACAAATGTTCTTCTCAAATGGTATCGTTATTGCAAGTACAGTAGCTATTATCTTGAATGCTATTTTGAACCGTAAAAAATAAAAATTAGTGAGAAGGGATAGAAAAGCCCTTCTCATTTTCTTTTTTAGAGCTTGAGTATTGTTTATAGAGTCCTTTTTATGGTAAAATGGTTCTATGAATGAAAGAATGAAAGAGCTCGTTGAGTTGCTCAATCGCTATGCGACAGAGTATTATACAAGTGACAATCCATCTGTATCTGATAGTGAGTATGACCGTCTTTATCGTGAATTGGTAGAGTTAGAAAAAGCTCATCCGGACCAAGTCTTGCCAGAAAGCCCGACACATCGTGTAGGTGGAAAGATTCTTGATGGATTTGAAAAATATAGTCATCAGTATCCTCTCTATAGTTTGCAGGATGCTTTTTCACGTGAAGAATTGGATGCCTTTGATGCGCGTGTCCGTAAAGAATTGGATGATGTCACTTATATTTGTGAGTTGAAGATTGATGGACTATCGATTTCCTTGACTTATGAGCAAGGACTTTTTGTTGCTGGAGCAACTCGTGGTGATGGTTCTATTGGTGAAAATATCACTGAAAATCTTAAACGAGTGAAAGACATTCCTTTATCCTTACCAGAGAAATTAGATATCACTGTTCGTGGTGAATGTTATATGCCAAGAGCTTCTTTCAATCAAGTCAATCTTGCTCGTCAAGAAAACGGTGAGCCGGAGTTTGCTAATCCACGAAATGCAGCTGCAGGAACCCTTCGCCAGTTAGATACAGCAGTAGTAGCTAAGCGTAATCTTGCAACTTTCCTCTATCAGGAAGCAAGTCCTTCAACTAGAGACAGCCAAGAGAAGGTTTTAAATCATCTGGAACAGTTGGGCTTTGTGGTTAACCCTAGACGACTATTAGCCCACAGCATGGACGAAGTTTGGGAATTTATCCAAGAAGTAGGCCAAGAAAGAGACCAATTGCCATATGATATCGACGGTGTCGTGATTAAGGTCAACGACCTAGCTGGTCAAGAGCAACTTGGTTTTACAGTTAAAGCACCTAAGTGGGCAGTAGCATATAAATTCCCAGCAGAAGAAAAAGAAGCAAAATTGCTTTCTGTTGACTGGACAGTTGGTCGTACGGGAGTTGTAACTCCGACTGCTAATCTTACTCCGGTGCAATTGGCAGGTACAACAGTTAGTCGTGCAACGCTTCATAATGTTGACTATATCGCTGAAAAGGATATCCGCAAGGATGATACAGTCATTGTCTACAAGGCAGGAGATATCATTCCAGCTGTTTTACGAGTGGTAGAGTCTAAGCGTGTGTCAGAGGAAAAACTAGATATTCCAACAAACTGTCCAAGTTGTGAGAGCAAGCTGTTACACTTTGAAGATGAGGTGGCTCTTCGTTGTATAAATCCACGTTGTCCAGCTCAAATCAAGGAAGGTCTAATTCACTTCGCATCCCGTGATGCCATGAATATTTCTGGCCTTGGACCATCTATCGTCGAGAAACTTTTTGCTACCGATTTGGTTAAAGATGTTGCAGATATATATCGTTTGACAGTTGAAGATTTTCTCTTGTTAGACGGCATCAAGGAGAAATCAGCTCAAAAGCTTTATCAGGCTATTCAAGCTTCTAAAGAAAATTCTGCTGAAAAACTTTTGTTTGGTTTAGGCATTCGTCATGTTGGTAGCAAGGCAAGTCAGTTACTCTTACAACATTTCCATTCAATCGTATCACTTGCTCAAGCAAGTCCTGATGAAGTTGCAGGCATCGAAAGTCTGGGAAGTGTCATTGCTCAAAGTCTCCAATCTTATTTTGAGACTGAGGGTGCAAAAATTCTTTTAAGTGAATTGAAAGAATTAGGTGTTAATCTAGACTATAAAGGACAGGTCGTTGCAGCAGATGCTGCCTTATCAGGTCTAACTGTCGTATTGACAGGGAAACTTGAACGTCTTACTCGCTCAGAAGCCAAAAGTAAGCTCGAAAATCTTGGAGCCAAGGTAACGGGTAGCGTATCGAAGAAGACTGACCTTGTAGTAGCAGGAGCCGATGCAGGAAGCAAACTCCAAAAAGCACAAGAACTTGGAATTGAGATTCGAGATGAAGCTTGGTTAGAGAGTTTGTAAGGAATACATAGTCTAGAATAATCATCTATGATTTCTTGCTTCTATCCAAATAAGTGAATCAAGAAATGTTACTATATAAAATAATAATTAGAAATTAGGGAAAAACATGTACAACTATCCTGTACTTATTCATTATCATCGTAAGGATGAAGCATATCAGAGTTGCAACTTTAGTAAAAGGCCAGCTGATTCAGTAGAATTTGTTAAAGAGCAAGAATACTTTGGAGAGAAGTTTTCATTTACCCAATCAAGTGAAACAACTCTTGAACAAATGGTGTTTACAGTTGAAAAAGATGGAGTAAGCAAAGAATATCCTATCCGATTCAATCATTATCCACTCTTAACAGAAGTTTGGATTTTAGATGGAGATGACACCGTTTATTATTCTGAAAATCCAGCCATTGCAAGTCCACACTATAAAGATCAAAATCCATTTGCTTTTGATAAAGCGATTAACAGTGCTAGTTTTGATCACCACTGGGGTTACCAAGGAGAGTTGGGATGCCAGGTTTCCGAAGAAGAAACAAGCTTTAAACTTTGGTCGCCAACAGCAACAACTGTACAAGTTGTAGTTTATGAATCAGCTTCTAATGATGCGCCTATCCTAAAGTCTTATGAAATGCAACGTGGCAACAGTTATTCATATAGTCACAAGGATAATACAATTGGCGTTTGGAATTTGACAGTTCCTGAAAGTCTTGCTGGTCGTGCCTATCAATATCAGATTAATTTTCCACATCATCAATCATTGACACGTGATCCATATACTATTGCTACCAGTCCAGATGGCAAACGTTCAGCGATTCTTTCAGAAAAAGAACGTCAAGTTGAAGGTTTTGAAGTTAAGAATGGAACGGAAGCTACTTGGCGATTGGAAAATTCTTGTCAAGCGGTTGTTTACGAAATGCACATTCGTGACTTGACCAAGTCTGAAACTTCTGGTGTTGCTCCAGAATTAAGAGGAACATTCTTAGGTGCTGCCCAGACTGGAACAGTCAATCACTTCGGTCAGTCTACTGCATTTGACTACATCAAGGAACTTGGTGTTAACTATGTTCAACTACAGCCGATTGCTGACCGTCATAAAGAGTATGATGCAGATGGAAATGTGACCTACAACTGGGGTTACGATCCACAAAACTACAATGCACCAGAAACCAGCATGTCTACGAATCCAAATGATCCAGGTCAAGTTATCCGCGATTTGAAGACGATGATTCAAGCCTATCATGATGCTGGTATTGGTGTCATCATGGACGTTGTATACAACCATACGTTTTCAACTGTTGATGCTCCATTCCAAACAACCGTTCCAGACTATTATTACCGAATGAATCGCGATGGAAGTTATCAAAATGGTACTGGTGTTGGAAATGAGACTGCTAGTGAGCACGAAATGTTCCGTAAGTACATGATTGATTCACTTCTTTATTGGGTGAATGAGTTTAATATTGATGGTTTCCGCTTTGACTTGATGGGAATCCATGATGTTAAAACTATGCAGATGATTCGTTGGGCTATGGATGAAGTCGATCCTAAAATCATCCTTTATGGAGAAGGGTGGGATATGGGAACTGGTCTTGCTCCTTATGATAAGGCTAAGAAAGACAATGCCTATCAATTACCTAATATTGGCTTCTTCAATGATGATCAACGTAATGCGGTAAAAGGTGCTGAAGTTTATGGTGATATCAAATCAGGCTTCGTAAGTGGTGCTGCCACTGAACCGATTGTTGCCAAAGCTATCCTTGGTAGTCGTGAACTGGGCTCTTATCTAAGTCCTAACCAGGTTGTCAACTATGTAGAAGCCCATGATAACTATAACTTGCATGATTTATTAGCAACACTTCATCCAACAGAAGACCAAGCAAGTATCATGAAAAAGGTAGAAACAGCAACTGCAATGAATCTACTCATGCAAGGCATCTCCTTTATGGAACTTGGTCAAGAGTTTGGACGTACCAAACTGGTTCCTACAGGTGAAAACGGTGAGTTGACTCATGATGATCGCGAACGTGCTATGAACAGTTACAATGCTCCAGACGCTGTTAACCAGGTAGACTGGGACTTAATCAATGAGCGTCAAGAAAGCATAGAATTTATTCGTCAGATTATAGGTCTTAAAACAAAGACTAGTGCCTTTTCATATCCTACATACGAGGAAGTATACCGTCACGTCTTTGTTCACACAGCTATTGAAAATAGTGGCTGGATTGTCTATGAGATTCAGGGAACTAAAGAACATTTCTTGGTTGTATTTAATGCCAAAGGTGCATCTTTCTATTATGAAAATGCTGGAAATCTAGAAATGTTGGTTACAAATAGTCGTTCAAACCAAGAAAACACTCTTGATAATGTGAGCGTTGCAGTTATGAATGTTTTAGTTTAAAAAAATAAAACTCAAGATTAATCTTGAGTTTTTTTCTATATAAATTTGTCCTAATAAAAAATATGGGAATATTACTAAAAATAGTTGAAAATTTCAGAAAATTTGATAAAATTGTACTTAAGATACTTTATCCGAACAAAAAGTTTGATTCATGAAAATAACGTTAAGTTTTTTAAGTATCTGTTTTGCAAAATTAGCATTGAAAAAAATATTGTAAGTGATTTAATGATTCAAAAACTTTTATCAAGGTAGAATATCAATAAATACTGAAAATTTAAGAAATGTCAAGATAATTACTTGAAGATTTTCTAAAAAATATTTATGATAATTCGGAAATTGGTTGAAAGTTTTCTTAAAAGATAGTATAATAGAAATATAGAAAACGCTTACAATATAAAGGGGGATTTATGGATACATTAGAAGCTTTAAGAACTTTTACAACAGGCGAAAATTTCCATCTTCAGCACTATTTGGGCGCACATCGTGAGGAGAAAGACGGGGAATGGGGTTACACATTCCGTGTTTGGGCTCCGAATGCGCAGGCTGTTCATCTAGTCGGTGATTTCACGAATTGGGTTGAAAATCAAATCCCTATGGTTCGAAACGAATCTGGAGTTTGGGAAGTTTTTACAACTTTTGCCCAAGAAGGTCAGATTTATAAATATCATATCACACGGGCTAACGGTCATCAGCTTATGAAGATTGATCCTTTAGCTGTTCGGTATGAAGCACGTCCAGGAACAGGGGCTGTGTTAACAGAAATTCCAGAAAAGAAATGGAAGGATGGACTTTGGTTAGCTCGTAGAAAACGTTTGGGATTCTTCGAAAGACCAGTTAATATTTACGAAGCACACGCTGGTTCGTGGAAACGAAATCCAGATGGAACTCCATATAGTTTTGCTCAATTAAAAGAAGAGTTGATTCCTTACTTAGTTGAAATGAACTACACTCATATAGAGTTTATGCCTTTGATGGCTCACCCGCTAGGTTTGAGTTGGGGCTATCAACTGATGGGATATTTCGGTTTAGAACATTCTTACGGAAGACCAGAAGAGTTTCAAGACTTTGTTGAGGAGTGTCATTTAAATAATATTGGAGTTATTGTTGACTGGGTGCCAGGTCACTTTACAATCAATGATGATGCCTTAGCCTACTTTGATGGAACTCCGACTTTTGAATATCAAGACCATAACAAAGCTCATAACTATGGTTGGGGGGCATTAAACTTCGACTTAGGGAAAAACGAAGTACAGTCTTTCCTAATTTCTAGCATTAAGTTCTGGATTGATTTTTATCATTTAGATGGTATCCGTGTTGATGCCGTAAGTAATATCCTTTATCTTGATTATGATAATGCACCTTGGACACCAAATAAAGACGGTGGAAATCTTAACTACGAAGGCTATTATTTCCTTCAGCGTTTAAATACTGTTATTAAGCTAGCTCACCCTGATGTCATGATGATTGCAGAAGAAAGCTCTTCGGCAACTAAAATATCAGGTCCGAAAGAGATGGGTGGTCTTGGATTTGACTACAAGTGGAACATGGGCTGGATGAATGATATCTTACGTTTCTACGAAGAAGATCCAATTTACCGCAAGTATGATTTTAACCTTGTAACCTTCAGTTTTATGTATGTCTTTAATGAAAATTATCTCCTACCATTTTCACATGATGAGGTTGTACATGGTAAGAAGAGTATGATGCATAAGATGTGGGGGGATCGTTACAATCAATTTGCAGGCCTTAGAAATCTTTATACTTATCAAATTTGTCACCCTGGTAAGAAATTGCTCTTTATGGGTAGCGAATTCGGTCAATTCTTAGAGTGGAAATCAGAAGAGCAATTAGAATGGTCAAACCTTGAAGATCCAATGAATGCCAAGATGAAATACTTCACATCTCAGTTGAATCAACTTTATAAGGACCACCGTTGTCTTTGGGAAATTGATACAAGCTATGATGGAATTGAAATTATCGATGCAGATAATAGAGATCAGAGTGTTCTTTCCTTTATTCGTAAAGGAAAGAAAGGCGAGATGCTAGTCTGTGTCTTTAATATGGCACCAGTCGAACGTCCTGATTTCACAATTGGACTACCAGTTGCAGGTGTGTATGAAGAAATTTGGAATACAGAGTTGGAACAATGGGGAGGTGTTTGGAAAGAACACAATCAAACCGTTCAAACTCAAGAAGGATTATGGAAGGATTATGAGCAGACATTGACCTTTACCTTGCCAGCTTTGGGGGCAAGTATATGGAAAATCAAACGTCGCTTGAAACCCGCTAAAAAAGAATCAAATAAATCTCAAAAAGGAGTAGAAAATGAAGAATGAAATGCTAGCTTTAATCCTTGCCGGTGGGCAAGGAACTCGTCTCGGTAAACTCACTCAAAGCATTGCAAAACCTGCTGTGCAATTTGGTGGGCGCTATCGTATCATTGACTTTGCTCTTTCTAACTGTGCCAACTCTGGTATCCATAATGTTGGGGTTATTACACAGTATCAACCACTAGCTCTCAACAGCCACATTGGTAATGGTTCTAGTTGGGGTCTTGATGTAATTGATTCAGGTGTTTCTATCCTTCAACCTTACTCTGCAAGTGAAGGAAATCGTTGGTTTGAAGGTACAAGTCATGCGATTTACCAAAATATTGACTATATCGATAGCATTAATCCTGAGTATGTTTTGATTCTTTCAGGAGACCATATCTACAAGATGGACTATGATGATATGCTCCAATCACACAAGGATAACAATGCCAGCTTGACAGTAGCTGTCTTGGATGTACCACTAAAAGAAGCTAGTCGTTTCGGTATCATGAATACAGATGCTAATAATCGCATTGTTGAATTCGAAGAAAAACCTGCCCAACCAAAATCAACCAAGGCATCAATGGGGATTTATATCTTTGACTGGAAACGACTTCGCAACATGCTAGTTGCTGCTGAAAAGGCTAACCTAGATATGTCTGATTTCGGAAAGAATGTTATTCCAAATTATCTTGAGACAGGTGAAAGTGTCTATGCTTATGAATTCAATGGATACTGGAAGGATGTTGGTACAATCGAATCTCTTTGGGAAGCAAATATGGAATACATCTCTCCAGAAAATGCTCTAGACAGCCGAAATCGTCAATGGAAAATTTATTCTCGTAACCTTATCGCTCCACCAAACTACCTTGGAGAATTTGCTCAAGTAGAAGACTCTCTAGTAGTAGATGGATGTTACGTGAATGGTACTGTAAAACATTCCATTCTTTCTACAGCTGCTCAAGTTCGTAAGGGAGCAGAAGTTGTTGATTCTGTCATCATGAGTGGAGCAGTTATCGGTAGAGGTGCTAAAATTACACGTGCAATCATCGGTGAAGGTGCAATTATTGCCGATGGTGTTGAAATTGATGGTACAGAAGAAGTACAAGTAGTCGGATATAACGAAGTAGTGGGGGTAGCAACAGATGAAGATTGATAAATATTCAGCGATTTTAGGAAATACCGTTGGTTTCCATGATATGTCAACCTTGACAAGTAACCGTCCAGTGGCAAGTTTGCCATTTGGAGGAAAGTATCGTTTGATTGACTTCCCACTCTCAAGTTTAGCAAATGCTGGTGTTCGAAGTGTCTTTGGAATCTTCCAACAAGATAATATCAGCTCTGTATTTGACCACATTCGTTCAGGACGTGAATGGGGCTTGAATACCCTTCTTAGCCACTACTATCTTGGAATCTACAATACTCGTGTGGAAAGTAGTACTGTTGGTAAAGAGTATTATCAACAACTCTTGACTTATTTAAAACGTTCTGGATCTAACCAAACGGTTTCCTTGAACTGTGACGTTTTGGTAAATATTGATCTTACTCAGGTTTTCCATTTGCATAATACTACAAAATCTCCTATTACGGTTGTTTATAAGAAACTACCTAAAAAGGATATTTCAGAAGTAAATGCTATCCTAGATATTGATGAAACTGACCACGTGCTGTCTCACAAACTCTTCGATAAAAAAGCTGAACAAGAATACTACAACATGTCAACGGATATCTTTGTTGTAGATACTCAATGGTTGATTGAACGTCTGGAAGAAGAAGCTCAGAAAGAACACCCAGAAAAACTACGTTATGTTCTTCGTGACTTAGCAGTAGAATCAGGTGCTTTTGCATACGAGTATACTGGTTATTTAGCTAATATTCATTCTGTAGAAACATATTACCAAGCCAATATTGATATGCTTGATCTGCATAAATTCTACTCTTTATTCTCTCCAAATCAAAAGATTCACACAAAGGTGAAAAACGAAGAACCAACTTATTATGCACCTGGTTGTGAAGTAAATACTTCGCAGTTTGCTTCTGGTAGTATTGTCGAAGGTAAGGTTGTTCGTTCAGTTGTTTCACGTAATGTTCAAATTCATAAAGATAGCTTAGTTAAAGAATCTATTGTTTTCCCTCGTGTTGTCATTGGTGAAGGTGCTCAAGTTGAGTATGCAATTATTGATAAGGGTGCTGAAGTAGCTGATGGAGTTGTTATTCGTGGTACAGCAGAAAATCCTGTTGTCATCAAAAAAGGTGAAAAAGTAACAGAGGACATTCTTTCATGAAAATTTTATTTGTAGCAGCCGAAGGAGCCCCTTTTTCTAAAACAGGTGGCTTGGGAGATGTTATCGGGGCTCTTCCAAAATCATTAGTTAAAGCTGGTCATGAAGTTGCTGTTATCCTGCCATACTATGACATGGTGGAAGCAAAGTTTGGTGATCAAATTGAAGATGTTCTTCAATTTGAAGTATACGTTGGTTGGCGTAGACAATTTTGTGGTATTAAGAAGACTGTTTTAAATGGTGTTACCTTCTATTTTATTGACAACCAGTATTATTTCTTCCGTGGTCATGTGTATGGTGATTTCGATGATGGTGAACGTTTTGCCTTCTTCCAACTTGCAGCCTTAGAAGCTATGGAGCGTATTGGATTTATTCCAGATGTTCTTCATGCTCATGATTATCATACAGCTATGATTCCTTTCTTGTTGAAGGAAAAATACAGATGGATACAGGCCTACCAAAACATCAAGACTGTCTTAACAATCCACAACTTGGAATTCCAAGGTCAATTTTCTGAAGGTATGCTTTGGGATTTGTTCCGAGTTGGATTTGAACGCTATGCGGATGGTACAGTTCGCTGGAATGACTGCCTGAACTGGATGAAGGCTGGTATCCTCTATGCAGATCGTGTATCTACTGTGTCGCCAAGCTATGCTTATGAAATCATGACAACAGAGTTTGGTTGTGGCTTGGATCAGATTTTACGAATGGAGTCTGGTAAGGTTTCTGGTATTGTAAATGGAATCGATACGGATCTTTATAATCCAGAAACGGATCCTTTGTTGGATTATCATTTTAATAAATCAGACCTATCAGGAAAAGCTCATAATAAAGCTAAACTTCAAGAAAAAGTTGGTCTTCCAGTTCGTCCCGATGTTCCAATGATTGGTATTGTGTCGCGTTTGACAAGACAGAAAGGTTTTGATGTCGTCGTTGAAGGTTTGCATCGCATGCTTCAAGAAGATGTTCAAATCGTTCTCTTGGGTACAGGTGATCCTGGTTTTGAACAAGCCTTCTCATGGTTTGGTCAAGTATTCCCAGATAAACTATCTGCCAATATTACCTTTGATGTCAAGCTAGCACAAGAAATTTATGCAGCCTGTGATATTTTTCTCATGCCAAGTCGTTTTGAACCTTGTGGACTTTCTCAAATGATGGCTATGCGTTATGGAACATTACCACTTGTTCATGAGGTAGGCGGGTTGAGAGATACTGTTCAACCATTCAATCCAATTGAAGGAACGGGTACAGGATTTAGTTTTAATAACTTAACCTCATACTGGCTTAACTGGGCTCTTCAAACAGCCTTGGATGTCTATTATAATCATCCAGATGTTTGGAAGAAACTTCAAGTCCAAGCAATGGAATGTGACTTCTCTTGGGATACAGCTTGTCAGTCTTACCTTGATTTGTATCACAGCTTAGCAAATTAAATAAATAAAATCGTATGATGCTTTCATACGATTTTTTGAGATGATGAAAGTATGGGGAATAAATGAATAAAGCTAGAGGACTCTGTGTCCTAGATGTTGATGGAACTCTGATAGAAGAAGAGGTTATTGATTTATTAGGGAAAGAGGCAGGGTGCGAAGAAGAAGTAGTCCTGCTAACAGCTCAAGCTATGAGAGGAGAATTAGACTTCGAGGCAAGTTTAAAAAGACGTGTTTCTCTTCTTAAAGGTCTCTCTATAAATTCTTTTGATAAGATTTATCATGAACTTCACCTTAGTAAAAATGCTGTCAAGTTTATTAAAGTTCTTCAAGAAAATAAGATAGAAGTCAGTTTAGTATCAGGCGGATTTACCACTGTTGTAGAAAGATTAGCAAAAGATTTGGGTATTTCATTATATACTGCTAATCAACTGGAAATCAAAGATGATCATTTAACTGGAAATCTAATTTGCTCTATTATTAGCAGAGAAGTAAAAGAAGCAACCCTCGTGAGATGGGCTGAAGAATTAGAAGTCCCTTTTGATAGAACAATTGCAATCGGTGATGGAGCTAATGACTTAAAAATGCTTAAAAGTGCAGGACTTGGAATAGCCTTTTGTGCCAAGGATATTGTGAAAAAGGAAATAAATCTTCAGATAGATGAGAGAGATTTTGGGAAAGTTTTGGAAATGATAGACTTCCTTTAGATAGAAAGAGGAATCAAAATGAAAGTTGTTATCGCGCCGGACTCTTTCAAAGAGAGTCTTCCTGCAAACGAAGTAGCAGAAGCTATAAAAAGAGGATTTAAAAGGGTGATACCAGATGCTGAATGTCTACTTTTACCTGTTGGTGATGGAGGTGAAGGAACAGTAGACGCCATTAAAAGTTCTCTAGGTTTGGAAGAAAAAACAGTCCAGGTAACTGGACCTTTTGGTGATGAGGTTTTGATGTCTTACTTTCAAAAAAGAGAATTAGCTCTATTTGAAGTTGCAAATTTAGTAGGTCTTGCTAAAATCCCTTTTGAAAAACGACATCCTCTAGAGATTCAAACAAAGGGAATTGGTCAACTTATTCTCCATTTGATAGAACAAGGAATCAAAGATATCTACGTTGGTGTCGGTGGTACGGCTAGTAACGATGGTGGAATTGGCATTGCTGCAGGACTCGGATATCAATTTTATGATGAAAATGGAATTGAACTGGAGGCTTGTGGCCAGTCCTTGTTTGAAATTAGTCATATTTCGAAAGATAAAGCCTCATCTGTTCCTGCAGATGTTCGTATCAAAATTTTAGCGGATGTGTCCAATCCTCTCTGTGGACCTCATGGAGCCACCTATACATTTGGAAAACAAAAAGGATTAAACCCTGCTAAATTCCAAGACGTTGATATTGCTATTGAAAACTTTTATGGTAAAGTCGCACCTGAAATATCAAAATTAGAGGGTGCAGGAGCAGGCGGTGGTATTGCAGCTGGCTTGTGTGCCTTCGCTGGAGCAGAGATTGTATCTGGTATCAAAACTTGTTTGGATTTAGTGAAATTTGATGAACAGGTCGCAGATGCGGATCTCGTTATCGTTGGTGAAGGTAGACTGGACTCGCAAAGTCTAGCTGGAAAGGCGCCAATTGGAGTAGCAAAAAGAACACCAAGGGGTGTTCCAGTTATTGCTATTTGTGGTAGTTTATCAGAGGATTTACCACCCTTACCATTTGAGAATATAGTCGCAGCTTTTTCCATACTTGAAAAAAGCGAACCGTTAGCAGACAGTCTAAAAAAAGCAGCTGTCTATTTAGAAAATACAGCTGCAAGTATCGCACGAATCATGTCTTTGAGATAGAGTTAACCAAACCATTTTTTCCAGAGAGAAGTAGGAGCTTTCGTCTCTTTCTCTTGCCACAAGTCTGAAAAGGCCTTTCTGAGGTCTTTTTCACTTGTTTGAACCGGAACATCGCTATGGATAACCAGTCCGAAAGGAGAAGAGTTATGATCTTCAGAAACGATAGTTGCTTGGCAATCAGAATCTTTGGCATTTTTTAAATAATAAACTTGTTTTTCAAACTCAACTTGAGGAGAGATTTTGACAAACAGAGGTTCAGTTTCTTTTTTAAAAGTCTCTAAAATTGTTAAAAATGCCTTTTGAAATTTGTCATCATTCGCAGTAGCGAGTTCGGCGTAGCCAAGAACACGTTCTTCAAAGGTACCAAGAAAGCGTCTTTGTTCGTCTGGATTTAATTTAAGCCCGCCATGAGCTTTTTCTAATATTTGTTTTGATATATCAGTCATAAATATAGTATATCATAAAAGTCTATAGATAAGGCGGAAAAGAAAGCGATTACTTAAGAAACTTAAGGAAAATTTGCACAAAGATAACGTTTTTTCTTGAAAAAGGTATCTTTTTGATGTATCATAGAGGTGTAAAATAATTTAACTCAAAGGAGAGTAAAAAATGTCAATTATTACTGATGTTTACGCTCGCGAAGTCCTAGACTCACGCGGTAACCCAACACTTGAAGTAGAAGTTTATACTGAATCAGGTGCTTTCGGACGTGGTATGGTTCCATCAGGAGCTTCTACTGGTGAACACGAAGCAGTTGAACTTCGCGACGGTGACAAATCTCGTTACGGTGGTCTTGGTACACAAAAAGCTGTTGACAACGTAAACAACATCATTGCTGAAGCAATTATCGGCTACGATGTACGTGACCAACAAGCTATCGACCGTGCTATGATCGCTCTTGACGGTACTCCTAATAAAGGTAAATTGGGTGCAAACGCAATCCTTGGTGTGTCTATCGCTGTAGCTCGCGCTGCTGCTGACTACCTTGAAATCCCACTTTACAGCTACCTTGGTGGATTCAACACTAAAGTTCTTCCAACTCCAATGATGAACATCATCAATGGTGGATCTCACTCAGATGCTCCAATCGCTTTCCAAGAGTTTATGATCTTGCCAGTTGGTGCTCCAACATTTAAAGAAGCTCTTCGTTACGGTGCTGAAATTTTCCACGCTCTTAAGAAAATCCTTAAATCACGTGGTTTGGAAACTGCCGTAGGTGACGAAGGTGGATTCGCTCCTCGTTTCGAAGGAACTGAAGATGGTGTTGAAACTATCCTTGCTGCCATTGAAGCTGCTGGATACGTTCCAGGTAAAGACGTATTTATCGGATTTGACTGTGCTTCATCAGAATTCTACGATAAAGAACGTAAAGTATACGACTACACTAAATTTGAAGGTGAAGGAGCTGCTGTTCGTACTTCTGAAGAGCAAATCGACTACCTTGAAGAATTGGTTAACAAATACCCAATCATCACTATCGAAGATGGTATGGATGAAAACGACTGGGATGGTTGGAAAGCTCTTACTGAACGTCTTGGTAAGAAAGTTCAATTGGTTGGTGACGACTTCTTCGTAACAAACACTGACTACCTTGCACGTGGTATCCAAGAAGGTGCTGCTAACTCAATCCTTATCAAAGTTAACCAAATCGGTACTCTTACTGAAACTTTTGAAGCTATCGAAATGGCTAAAGAAGCTGGTTACACTGCCGTTGTATCACACCGTTCAGGTGAAACTGAAGATTCAACAATCGCTGACATCGCAGTTGCAACAAACGCAGGACAAATCAAGACTGGTTCACTTTCACGTACTGACCGTATCGCTAAATACAACCAATTGCTTCGCATCGAAGATCAACTTGGTGAAGTAGCTGAATACCGTGGATTGAAATCATTCTACAACTTGAAAAAATAAAATAGTTCAGTGAACTAATGAAAGCCCTTGGATTTTTCCGAGGGCTTTTGTATATTATTAGACAAGCTCAAAGAAATCCAGTCTTGTTTTCGTATTCTAGAGGTGAAAAGAGAGATTTTTAAACGTTTTTTTGGTATAATAATACCCAGGAAAAACTAGAGAAAGAAGGAGGTTGAGATGGAAAAGTATTTGTCGGTAACAACTTTGACTAAGTATCTGAAAATGAAATTCGATAAAGACCCATACTTGGAGAGGGTCTATTTAACTGGTCAGGTTTCTAACTTCCGGAAGCGTCCAACTCATCAATATTTTTCTCTAAAAGATGATCGAGCAGTAATCCAAGCGACTATTTGGTCAGGTATTTATCAGAAACTAGGTTTTGATTTGGAAGAAGGGATGAAGATCAATGTTATCGGTCGTGTCCAAGTCTATGAACCAAGTGGGAGCTACTCTATCATCATTGAAAAGGCAGAGCCTGATGGTGTAGGGGCTCTTGCAATTCAGTTCGAACAATTAAAAAAGAAATTATCAGAAGAAGGCCTTTTTCAAGAACGCTTTAAACAAGCAATCCCTCAGTTTGCAAAACGCATCGGGGTTGTGACTAGTCGTAGTGGTGCTGTTTTACAGGATATTATTACTACCGTTAGTAGACGTTTCCCAGGGGTTGAGATTGTTTTATATCCTACCAAGGTTCAAGGTGAAGGGGCAGCAGAGGAGATTGCCCGTAACATTGCTAGAGCTAATGAACGAGAAGACTTGGATGTTCTTATCATTGGTCGTGGTGGTGGATCAATTGAGGATCTTTGGGCTTTTAACGAAGAGATTGTAGTGCGTTCTATCTTTGAATCGCGTCTTCCTATTATTTCAAGTGTGGGCCACGAAACAGATGTAACCTTGGCTGATTTTGTTGCTGACAAGAGAGCAGCAACACCAACTGCTGCAGCAGAGTTAGCTACACCTGTGACCAAGTTAGATCTACTGACCTACCTTAAAAATCAAGAAAAACGAATGGCTACTGCTGTACAAAATACTTTATCAAAGAAAAAAGAAGCCTTGAGAGGGCTTAGTCAATCAGTCATCTTCAGGCAACCAGAGCGTTTATATGATGGATATCTGCAACGCTTGGATCAGTTAGTACTTCGACTGAAGCAGGGATTGAATGGTGAGTTAGTTAGAAATCAACAGAAGGTTCAAGCTCAAATTCACCGTTTGGAGCAATTATCGCCAAATGTCAAGATTCAGCGCTACCAAGATCGTATTCAACAGTTACAAAAATTAATGCGTAGCCAGATGGCTGTGATCTATGATGCTAAGGTTGCTGAAGTAAAACGCTTGTCAGAAGCTTTACTCATGTTAGATACGAGTCGTATCGTAGCAAGGGGTTATGCGATTGTTAAAAAAGAGGATACCGTGGTATCTTCTGCAAATGATTTGAAAAAAAATGACCAGGTGATGCTGATGATGCGAGATGGTCAGGTAGAATTAGAGGTTAAAGATGTCAAAACAGAAGAAATTTGAAGATAATTTAGCAGAGCTTGAGACTATTGTTCAGAGTTTAGAAAATGGTGAAATTGCTTTAGAAGATGCTATTACTGCATTTCAAAAAGGAATGGTTCTTTCAAAAGAATTGCAAGCAACACTTGATAAAGCAGAAAAGACCTTGGTTAAAGTTATGCAAGAAGATGGAACAGAAAGCGAACTTCTATGAACAAGCAAGAAAAATTAGCTTTGGTTGAGTCAGCTCTTGAGGAGTTTTATGGAGACCAGCAATTAGCTGCTAATCTCAGAGAAGCTGTTCTCTATTCTATTCATGCAGGTGGTAAACGAATTCGTCCTTATCTGCTTTTAGAAGTTTTGGAGTCTTTGCAGGTGCCAATCACTATAGCTCATGCCCAGGTTGCAGCAGCGCTTGAGATGATTCACACAGGAAGCTTAATTCATGATGATCTTCCTGCTATGGATGATGATGATTTTCGTCGTGGGCGTTTAACCAACCATAAGAAGTTTGGAGAAGCACTAGCAATTTTAGCAGGAGATGCCCTCTTTTTAGATCCTTATGCTTTGATAGCACAAGCAGACTTGCCAAACGAAATTAAGGTAGATTTAATAGCTTCTTTGTCACTTTCTTCTGGAAGTATGGGGATGGTCGCTGGCCAAGTTTTGGATATGGAAGGTGAAGGTAAACATTTAAACCTAGAAGAACTTCAGACCATCCATGCTAATAAAACGGGTAAACTCTTAGCCTTCCCTTTTCAAGCGGCAGGAGTTATTGCAGGATTGGATAAAAATCTTCAAAAACAGTTGAAAACAGTTGGAGAGCTGATTGGGCTTGCTTTTCAAGTGAGAGATGATATCCTTGATGTTACTGCTAGTTTTGAGGAAATTGGTAAAACACCACAAAAAGATTTGCAAGCTGAGAAATCAACCTATCCTGCTTTGTTAGGTTTGGATGAGGCAAAAGTTTTTTGTAACCGAACTTTGGATCAGGCTAATGAAAAGTTAGACGTGATTAGCCAATTAGTTGACTTTGATAAAGAACCAATTGTAAAAATAGTAGAAAGTTTGAGAATCAATGCCTAAGGAAAGAGTAGATGTACTTGCCTACAAACAAGGTTTATTTGAAACAAGAGAACAAGCTAAGCGGGGCGTAATGGCTGGATTAGTGATTGCAGTCCTAAATGGTGAGCGTTTCGATAAACCAGGAGAAAAAATTCCTGATGATACTGAATTAAAACTCAAGGGTGAGAAACTCAAGTATGTTAGTCGAGGGGGCTTGAAACTTGAGAAAGCTTTAGAAAAATTTGATATATCGGTTGAAGGCAAAACGACCATTGATATTGGTGCTTCAACAGGAGGTTTTACGGATGTCATGCTTCAAAATGGTGCAAAACTGGTTTATGCCGTTGATGTTGGGACCAATCAGCTAGCCTGGAAATTACGCCAAGATTCACGTGTTATCAGCATGGAGCAATTTAACTTTCGTTATGCTGAAAAAAATGACTTTGAAGAAGAGCCAAGTTTTGCAAGTATCGATGTGAGTTTTATTTCTTTGAGTCTCATTTTACCGGCTCTACATAGAATATTGGTCAACCAAGGGGAAGTTGTTGCACTCATAAAACCACAGTTTGAAGCAGGCCGAGAACAGATTGGTAAAAATGGAATTATCAGAGATGCCAAAGTTCACCAAAATGTTTTAGAATCAGTTACTAAAATGGCAGTTGATGAAGGATTCTCAGTTTTAGGATTGGATTTCTCTCCTATTCAAGGTGGACATGGGAATATTGAGTTTCTTGCTTATTTACGTAAAGAAGAACATGCAAGCAACCAAGTAGTTTCTGAAATAGAAAAAGTAGTAGAAAAAGCACATAGAGAGTTTAAAGATGAATAAAAAAGAAAGACTTGAAAAGATTAGAAGATTTGTGACTGACTATCAAATCGGCACACAAGAAGAAATCGTTGAACACTTGAGAGAAGCAGGGATTTCTGCTACTCAAGCAACTGTTTCACGTGATATCAAAGAACTAGGGATTATAAAAATTCCTTTGAAAGACAATACATATGTCTATGAATTACCAAAGTCAGTAGTTAAAAGTTTACAGTTAGCTGAGAACAATATCGAAAGTTTTGAAAGAATGGGAAATCTCATCAACTTAGATGTCATTCCTGGGAATACAATTTTTGTAAAAAGTCAATTGACTCAAACATTTTCGGATATAATTTTTAGCTGTTTAGCAGATGATAACTCAATTTTAATTGTGGCGCGAACTGAAGAAGCAGCTATAGAGATTGTTGAGCAAGTTAAAAAGTGGTAGGACCTTATGTTACTTGAAATTTCAATTAAAAACTTTGCCATCATTGAGGCTATTTCACTTAATTTTGAGAAGGGAATGACAGTTCTGACTGGGGAAACCGGTGCTGGGAAGTCTATCATCATCGATGCCATGAATATGATGCTGGGAGCAAGAGCTACAACGGACGTCATTCGTCATGGTGCTCCTAAGGCTGAAATCGAAGGTCTTTTCTCGGTTGAAAATAGTCATGCTTTGCAAATGATTTTTGATGAGCAAGGAATAGAGTTAGGTGATGAAATCATCATCCGTCGTGAGATTTTACAAAACGGGCGTAGTGTTAGTCGTGTCAATGGACAGATGGTTAATCTATCTGTTCTTCGCTCAATTGGACAGTATCTGGTTGATATCCATGGCCAACATGATCAAGAAGAGTTAATGCGTCCCCAATTGCATATTCAGATGCTTGATGGTTTTGGTGATGCAGATTTTCTGGAACTGAAGCAAGCCTATCAGACAAACTTTGATGCTTATCGTAAAATGCGCAAGCAACTTCTTGAGATTAAGAAAAATCAAGAAGAGCACAAGGCTCGTATTGAAATGTTGGAATTTCAGATGGCTGAAATTGAATCTGCGTCCTTACAGCCAGGTGAAGACCTCAAACTAAACCAAGAACGAGATAAACTTCTAAATCATAAAAATATTGCTGATACGTTGACTAACGCTTATACAATGTTAGATAATGAAGAATTTTCAAGTCTAGCTAATGTGCGTTCAGCTATGAATGATATGGAAAGTTTAGAAGACTATGATGCAGAGTACCGTGAAATATCGTCCTCTCTATCTGAATCCTACTATGTTTTAGAGGATGTCACTAAGCGTTTAGAAGATATTATCGAAGATTTAGATTTCGACGGTAATCGCTTGATGCAGATTGAAATCCGTTTAGATCTCCTTCACGCCATTACACGTAAGTATGGTGGGAATGTTGACGATGTCTTGATGTACTTTGCTAAAATCACAGAAGAATACAACCTTCTGACTGGCAATAATTTATCTTCAGATGATATGGAAGCAGAACTCAAAAAATTGGAAGTAAGTCTAGTTGACTTAGCAACTAAGCTTGCATCTGCTCGACATAACTTAGCTCAACAATTAGAAATTGAGATTCAGCAAGAACTCAGAGACCTTTATATGGATAAGGCTCGATTTCAGGTTCAATTTACTAAAGGTAAGTTTACTCGTGAAGGAAATGAAAGTGTTGAATTTTACATCTCCACCAACCCTGGAGAAGACTTTAAACCATTGGTTAAAGTAGCTTCTGGAGGAGAGTTGTCTCGCCTCATGTTGGCGATTAAGTCTGCTTTTTCTCGTAAGGAAGGTAAGACCAGTATTGTATTCGATGAAGTGGACACAGGAGTTTCAGGTCGTGTAGCTCAAGCAATCGCTCAAAAGATTCATAAAATTGGTCAGAATGGTCAAGTATTGGCTATATCTCATCTTCCTCAAGTCATTGCAATCGCAGATTATCAGTTCTTTATTGAAAAGATTAGCAATGAGCATTCAACCGTTTCAACCGTTCGCTTGTTGACAGTTGAAGAAAGAGTAGAAGAAGTTGCCAAGATGTTGGCAGGGGAGAATGTAACTGAAGCAGCACTTAGTCAAGCGAGAGAATTGTTACAAAGTAAGGAGAAATAAATGACAGACTATTATGTTATTGGAGATGTCCATGGGAAAGCAGGAATGCTTGAAGACCTTCTAAAAACATGGGATGGTAAGACTCAATTACTCTTTCTTGGAGATTTGATTGATAGAGGAGAAGATAGTCGTCGTGTCCTTGAAATGGTCAAAGACTTGGTAGAAAATCAAGGAGCGATTTGCATTTCAGGAAATCACGAGTACATGTTTTTGACTTGGTTGGATAATCCTGAAGAAAGCTATGACCACTATCGTCGTAATGGTGGGGATACAACTATTAATTCTATTTTGGGGCGTCCACTGGATGCACCAGTAGATGGAGTAGCAGATGCTAAGCGTGTAGAAAATGAAGCAGCAGACTTGGTTGCTTTTATCCGACAAATGCCTTTCGTGATTGAAACAGATAAGTATATCTTTGTTCATGCAGGAATTGATTTAACTTTGGATGATTGGCATGAAACTACAGATTACAAGAAAGTCTGGCTCAGAAAACCATTCCACGAAGCAGTTAATCATACAGGGAAAACAATTGTCTTTGGGCATACACCAGTCTATGGACTTTTGGAACAAAAACCAGGAACTGCAGAACTTTGGATAACAGAAGATGGAAAAATCGGAATGGATGGAGGAGCTGTCTATGGTGGTGTCCTTCATGGAATTGTCTTTACTGACCAAGGTATGACAGACCACTATTTCATCGAAAATGACGGCTTTATTGCTGAAGATTAATACTCTCTACAGGGTATTATGGTCTTGTCAAAAACATAAAAACAATTTATAATTAATAGATACCCTGAAAGGAAGAGAATCTTGAATTTAGAAGAATTGAAAAAACGTCAGGAGAAGATCCGGAACTTTTCCATTATCGCGCATATTGACCATGGGAAGTCAACATTGGCGGACCGTATTTTAGAGGCTACAGAGACGGTTTCTAGTCGTGAAATGCAAGCTCAGCTTCTAGATAGTATGGACCTTGAGAGGGAGCGTGGAATTACTATCAAACTAAATGCCATCGAGCTTAATTATACTGCCAAAGACGGCGAGACCTATATTTTCCACCTGATTGACACACCAGGACACGTGGACTTCACTTATGAGGTATCGCGTTCTCTAGCTGCCTGTGAGGGAGCCATTTTGGTCGTTGATGCTGCCCAAGGGATTGAGGCTCAAACATTAGCTAACGTTTACCTTGCCTTAGATAATGATTTGGAGATCCTTCCAGTTATTAATAAGATTGACTTACCTGCGGCAGATCCGGAGCGCGTGCGTACAGAAATTGAAGATGTCATCGGTCTGGATGCTAGTGAGGCTGTATTAGCTTCAGCAAAAGCTGGGATTGGAATTGAAGATATTTTAGAGCAAATTGTAGAAAAAGTTCCAGCACCAACTGGTGATGTATCAGCACCATTAAAAGCTTTGATTTTTGACTCAGTTTACGATGCTTATCGTGGCGTTATCCTCCAAGTTCGTGTCATGGATGGAGTTGTTAAGCCAGGTGATAAGATTCAACTTATGAGCAATGGCAAAACCTTTGATGTTACTGAGGTTGGAATATTCACACCCAAAGCAGTGGGACGAGACTTCCTTGCGACAGGTGACGTTGGTTATATTGCAGCATCTATCAAGACTGTTCAAGACACTCGTGTCGGTGATACAGTTACCTTGGCAGCAAACCCTGCTTCAGAACCCCTATCTGGATACAAGCAGATGAATCCGATGGTTTTCGCAGGTCTTTATCCAATCGAGTCAAATAAATACAATGACCTTCGTGAAGCCCTTGAAAAATTGCAGTTGAACGATGCTAGTCTTCAGTTTGAACCCGAAACATCGCAAGCTCTTGGATTCGGTTTCCGTTGTGGATTCCTCGGACTTCTACATATGGATGTTATCCAAGAACGTCTAGAACGGGAATTTAACATTGATCTTATTATGACTGCACCATCTGTTATTTACAAGGTCAATCAGACTGATGGTGAGTCTATGGATGTATCGAATCCATCCGAGTTTCCTGATCCTACTAAAATTGCAACTATTGAAGAACCTTATGTTAAAGCACAAATCATGGTACCACAGGAATTTGTAGGAGCTGTTATGGAACTAGCTCAGCGCAAACGTGGTGACTTTGTCACGATGGACTATATCGATGATAATCGTGTCAATGTTATCTATCAAATTCCACTTGCTGAAATTGTCTTTGATTTCTTTGACAAGCTCAAATCTTCAACACGTGGCTATGCAAGTTTTGACTATGAACTGTCAGAGTATCGCCCATCTAAGCTAGTGAAAATGGATATCCTTCTCAATGGAGACAAGGTGGATGCACTCAGCTTTATCGTTCACAAGGACTTTGCTTATGAACGTGGGAAACTCATCGTTGATAAACTCAAGAAAATCATTCCACGTCAACAGTTTGAAGTTCCAATCCAAGCAGCTATTGGACACAAGATTGTAGCTCGTACAGATATCAAAGCTCTTCGTAAAAACGTTCTTGCCAAATGTTATGGAGGAGATGTTTCGCGTAAACGTAAACTTCTTGAAAAACAAAAGGCTGGTAAAAAGCGTATGAAAGCTATCGGATCAGTAGAAGTTCCTCAAGAAGCCTTCCTAAGTGTCTTGAGTATGGATGAAGAATAATTGATTCCTAATACAGTTATCTTTTGACACTTATCTTTTCATTCATTAGAATAGAAGTGAAAGGAGAAGGATTATGAAAAAAATCGTCAGCTTATCTACACTTTTAGTGTGTTGCCTTTGCCTCGCTGCTTGTAATACTTCAAAATCTAAAAAAGAAGTAGCCTCAGATACAACAACAGTCCAGGAAACTACCACTGCTCAAGAAACAACAACTGTAGCCGAATCAACAATTAAAGATACACAGGTAATTGGGTCAGATGCTTATGGCTACGTAAAAGTGCCAAAATCATGGATTCATTTTACAGAAGTTGAGGGTGGTGATGATATTCAGTACTGTGATGGAACGGACATCAATATCGTAACCCTAAATACTTTTAAACCAGAGCACCTTGGTGTTAGTGAAAGTGAATATGCTGCTCTTGATGCTGTTCAAGTCTCTACTAGTGTTTATCAAACTAAACAACAAAGCAAGGATTTCTCTAAAGTTTGGGGATCTAAGTCAAAAATTGGTGGTTATGACGCCTATGTCGTAAACTGTATTGCTAAAAATGGTAAATATTTAGTGATCTGGATCTTTAAATCAGACGATGGTAAGTTTAGATACGTTTCTCTAGAAGGAACACCTGAAGTTTTAAAGGATATGCTTCCATTGATTGAACAAAGTTGGACTACGAAAAATAATTAATATAAAAAAAACAGGATGTATGTCCTGTTTTTTTCTATCTTTTTTTAAAACTATTTAAAATTATTTGCTGTTTAAAATCAAACAAAAAAAATAAAAATCAAACAAAATACAACAAAAAAATATTGACAACGGTTTCATATAGTGTTATACTTTTATCATAAAAGTTAAATATGAAGGGAGAAGGTCATGGGATTAGATCATTTCTTCAGCAAAGACTTAGTTTTTTGTTTAGAAGCAGATAATCAAGAGCAACTATTTGATCAAGTTGCGACCCTATTGGAAGAAAAGAAAGTTGTTACGGATACCTATCGATCGGCATTGATTGAACGTGAAAAAATGTTCCCAACCGGTTTAGATATGGAATTTCTTGGGAAGGACTTGCCGAATGTAGCAATCCCTCACACAGACACGATTCATAATTTAACTGAAAACGTTGTTGTGGTTCGCTTAGCGAAACCAGTAACATTCCACAACATGATTGCTCCTGACAAGGAAGTAGAAGTATCATTACTCTTCTTTATCATCAATAATTCAAGTTCGAGTCAAACTAATATTCTTGCTCAATTGATGGACTTCTTTACAGGCAATGGTCATCTAGAAGCACTTTCTAAGATTACAGAACCAGAAGCTTTGTTCCAGTATATCTCAGAAGCAACTGCTTAAATTCATAAATAAATAGTAAATAAAAATCGGAGGAAATCCAAATGATTAAAATTCTTGCTGCATGTGGTGCAGGTGTTAACTCAAGCCACCAAATTAAAAGCGCTCTAGAAGAAGAGCTATCTAACCGTGGATACGACGTACAGTGTGACGCAGTTATGGTTAAAGATGTCAACGAAGACTTGATTAAAGGTTATGATATCTTCACACCAATTGCTGCAACAGACTTAGGTTTTGACCCTGGTATCCCAGTAGTAGAAGCTGGACCTATCTTATTCCGTATTCCAGCGATGAGTGCTCCAGTTTATGACAATATTGAAGCAGCAATTAAAGAACACGGATTAAGTTAATTATTATTTTGTAATTTTCCATAAAAATAAAGGGAGGAAAAATTATGGATTTCATTATTGAGTTGGCCAATAAAGTATTCAAGCCAATCTTGGATATGGGTGGCCCAATCATCATGCTGATCATTTTGACAGTATTGGCTTTACTATTTGGAGTGAAATTCTCCAAAGCACTTGAAGGTGGTATTAAACTTGCCATCGCGCTTACTGGTATCGGTGCTATCATCGGAATGCTTAACGGAGCTTTCTCAGCTTCTCTTGCAAAATTCGTTGAAAATACTGGTATTCAATTGAACATCACCGACGTTGGTTGGGCACCACTTGCTACAATCACTTGGGGTTCTGCCTGGACACTCTACTTCTTGCTTGTGATGTTGATTGTCAACATTGTAATGCTTGCAATGAAGAAAACAGACACACTTGACGTTGATATCTTCGATATCTGGCACTTGTCTATTACAGGTCTTTTGATTAAATGGTATGCTGACAAGAGTGGAGTTGGTCAAGGGGTTTCTCTTTTCATCGCGACTGCAGCAGTTGTTCTTGTAGGGGTTCTTAAAATCATCAACTCTGACTTGATGAAACCAACATTTGATGATCTTCTTAACGCACCAAGTTCATCACCAATGACTTCAACTCACATGAACTACATGATGAACCCAGTTATCATGGTTTTGGATAAGATTTTTGATAAATTCTTCCCAGGTCTTGATAAATACGACTTTGACGCTGCTAAATTGAACAAACGAATCGGTTTCTGGGGATCTAAATTCTTCATCGGTTTCATCCTTGGTATCGTTATCGGTTTGATGGGAACTCCACATCCAGTTGCTGGTGTTGAAGGTGCTGATAAATGGGAACTAGTTATTAAAGGTTGGTTGTCACTTGGTTTGACTGCCGGTGTCTGCTTGGAGCTCTTCTCATTGATCGGTTCATGGTTCATCGCAGCCGTAGAACCACTTTCACAAGGTATTACAAACGTTGCTACTAAACGTCTTCAAGGACGTAAATTCAACATCGGTCTTGACTGGCCATTTATCGCTGGTCGTGCTGAAATCTGGGCTTGTGCCAACGTACTTGCACCAATCATGTTGATTGAAGCAGTGCTTCTTTCAAATGTCGGAAATGGTATCTTGCCACTTGCTGGTATCATCGCAATGGGTGTAACTCCAGCTCTCTTGGTAGTTACTCGTGGTAAATTGCTCCGTATGATTATCTTCGGAACACTATTGTTGCCACTCTTCCTTCTTTCAGGTACACTTATCGCACCATTTGCAACAGATCTTGCTAAAAGTGTAGGTGCCTTCCCAGAAGGTGTGAGCCAAACTCAATTGATCACTCACTCAACACTTGAAGGACCAATCGAAAAACTTCTTGGTTGGACAATTGGTAACACTACAACAGGTGATATCAAAGCAATTATTGGTGCAGTAATCTTCCTTACTTTCTATATCGGTATTTTCGCATGGTACAGAAAACAAATGATCAAACGTAACGAAGAATACGCAGCAAACGCAAAATAATTTGCTCCTAAAAATGTAAATTGTAAAAACTAGGTTGTCAGTTTCCACTATGGAGCAGTCAGCCTAGTTTTTTTAGAGAATTGGAGGTAAGACTTGTGATTGAATTAAAATCAGATCAATTATATGTTCAGTTTCAAACACTTGGTGGCGCACTTTCTTCTATAAAGGACAAGGATGGTGTAGAGTATTTGTGGCAGGGAGATCCAACTTATTGGAGTGGACAAGCTCCTGTATTATTCCCAATTTGTGGCTCGGTTAGAAATGATACGGTCCTATATGATCAAGAAGATGGTAGTCAAAAAGAAGGAAAAATTCCTCGACATGGTCTAGTAAGAAAAAAAGAATTTACATTAGTAGAACAAACAGATAATTCTGTTACATTCGCTATCGAAGACGATGAAGAAATGTATGCAAATTACCCTTATCATTTTCGTTTAGAAATCACTTATACAGTGACTGGGAAAACCATACGTACTCAGTATAAAATCTATAATAAAGAATCAGAAAAGAGTATGCCATATTTTATCGGTGGGCATCCTGGTTTTAACTGTCCCTTACTAGATGACGAGGTATATGAAGATTACTATCTTGAATTTGAAAAGCCAGAAACATGTACAGTTCCAAAACCTTTCCCAGAAACAGGAATGTTGGATTTCAAAGATAGAAATTCTTGGTTAAACAATCAAAAAGAAATAGACTTGAATTATGACTTCTTTAGCTATGATGCTGTGACATTAGATGAGTTGGAATCTCGCACAGTAGCTTTGCGTTCACGAAAACATGATAAAGGTTTGAAACTACATTTTAAAGAGTTTCCAAATTTAATCGTATGGTCAACTCTTAATAAAGGGCCTTTTATTGCCTTGGAACCATGGTCAGGTTTGTCTACTTCAATAGAAGAAGGAGATCGACTGGAAGATAAGAAAGATGTTAAGATTATAAAACCTTGTGATTTTGATCAGATTGGATTTGATATCGAGATTTTATAAAAAAATAAACAAAAACAAACATAAAATGTTGACTTTTCCAACTAATAGTAGTATATTATGTTTATAAAGAACAATTTGTGTTTATTTTAACAAGATTACTGTTCTGGCTTTTCTCTGAAGAAAGCTTATTAAGAAACAAATAAGATATTTGTTCTTAATTTAAATTATTGTCAACAAAACTACTAGTAACTATTTGAGAAAGTTCTCTTTTGGGCTAGAATCAAAAAGTTTTACTGGTCTATTATAAAAAAGGAGTATACAATATGGCTATTGTTATTGGTGCAGATGCTGCAGGTTTAAGATTGAAAGAAGTTGTAAAAGACTTCTTGGAAAAAGAAAACTTCCACGTAGTGGATGTTACAGCAGAAGGTCAAGACTTTGTTGATGTAACTCTAGCAGTTGCGGAAGAAGTTAAGAAAGAAGAACAAAACCTTGGTATCGTCATTGATGCTTATGGTGCAGGTCCGTTTATGGTTGCTACTAAAATCAAAGGAATGGTTGCTGCAGAAGTTTCTGATGAACGTTCAGCTTATATGACTCGCGGTCACAACAACTCACGTATGATTACGATGGGTGCTCAACTTGTTGGTGATGAATTAGCTAAAAACATTGCTAAAGGCTTTGTAAATGGTAAATACGACGGCGGTCGTCACCAAATCCGTGTCGACATGTTGAACAAAATGTGCTAATTTTGATATTGAAAGAAAGGTAAGATAAAATGAGAATTGCAATCGGATGTGACCACATCGTAACAAATGAAAAAATGGCTGTTTCAGAATTTTTGAAATCAAAAGGACACGAAGTTATCGACTTTGGTACTTATGACCATGCTCGTACCCACTACCCTATCTTTGGTAAAAAAGTTGGTGAAGCAGTAGTTAGTGGCCAAGCTGATCTTGGTGTATGTATCTGTGGAACTGGTGTAGGTATTAATAATGCTGTTAACAAGGTTCCTGGTGTTCGTTCTGCTTTGGTTCGCGATATGACAACAGCTCTATATGCAAAAGAACAATTGAATGCCAACGTAATCGGATTTGGTGGTAAAATAACTGGTGAATTGCTCATGTGTGATATCATTGAAGCTTTCATCAACGCTGAATACAAACCATCAGAAGAAAACAAAAAATTGATCGCTAAAATCCAACACGTTGAGACTCATAACGATCATCAAACTGATGCCAACTTCTTTACAGAATTCCTTGAAAAATGGGATCGCGGTGAATACCACGACTAAGAGGTGACTTATGATTTTAACAGTCACAATGAATCCATCCATTGATATTTCCTATCCTTTGGATGAATTGAAAATTGACACTGTCAACCGTGTGGTGGATGTAACTAAGACGGCCGGTGGTAAAGGTCTTAACGTTACTCGTGTCCTATCAGAATTTGGTGACTCCGTAGTCGCAACAGGACTTGTCGGTGGTAAACTTGGTGATTTTTTAGTAGAGAATATTGATGATAAAGTAAGCAAACGTTTCTTCTCTATTCAAGGTGAAACCCGTAACTGTATCGCAATTCTACATGGAGAAAACCAAACAGAAATCCTAGAAAAAGGTCCTGAAGTTCAAGAAAAAGAAGGTCAAGATTTCTTGGCTCATTTCAAAGAACTTTTAGAGACTGTAGAGGTAGTGGCCATTTCAGGTAGTCTACCTGCAGGACTTCCAGTTGATTACTATGCTAGTTTAGTTGAACTTTCGAATCAAGCTGGTAAACCTGTTGTCTTGGACTGTTCAGGCGCTGCACTTCATGCGGTTCTTGAATCTCCTCATAAGCCAACAGTTATCAAACCAAATAATGAAGAATTATCTCAACTTTTGGGAAGAGAAATTTCTAAAGACTTGTATGAATTAAAAGAAGTCCTTCAAGAACCACTATTTGATGGAATCGAGTGGATTATCGTTTCCTTAGGTGCTAACGGAGCATTCGCTAAACACGGTAACACTTTCTACAAAGTAGATATTCCAAGAATTCAAGTAGTAAATCCAGTCGGTTCTGGAGATTCTACAGTGGCAGGTATTGCTTCAGGTCTTTTCCATAACGAAACGGATCAAGAACTGTTGATCAAGGCAAATGTCCTTGGTATGCTTAATGCTCAAGAAAAAATGACCGGTCATGTCAATATGGCCAACTATCAAGGTCTATATGACCAATTAATTGTAAAAGAGGTATAAAATGGTTTTAACAGAAAATAAACGCGCTTGTATGCAAAAACTCTCTGATGAGAATGGTATCATCTCAGCTCTCGCCTTTGACCAACGTGGTGCTTTGAAACGCCTCATGGCTCAATACCAAACAGAAGAGCCAACAGTTGCTCAAATGGAAGAACTTAAAGTATTGGTTGCAGATGAATTGACTAAATATGCTTCATCTATGCTACTTGACCCTGAGTACGGACTTCCAGCTACAAAAGCTCTTGATCCAAATGCTGGTCTTCTCCTTGCTTATGAGAAAACAGGATACGATACAACAAGTACAAAACGCTTGCCAGACTGCTTGGACGTTTGGTCTGCAAAACGTATCAAGGAACAAGGTGCAGATGCGGTTAAGTTCTTGCTTTACTATGACGTTGATAGCTCTGACGAACTCAACCAACAAAAACAAGCCTACATTGAACGTATTGGTTCTGAGTGTGTAGCTGAAGATATTCCATTCTTCCTTGAAATCTTAGCTTACGATGAAAAGATTGCGGATGCAGGTTCTGCAGAATACGCTAAAGTAAAACCACGCAAGGTTATCGGTGCTATGAAGGTCTTCTCAGACCCGCGCTTTAATATCGATGTCTTGAAAGTGGAAGTTCCAGTTAACGTGAAATACGTTGAAGGATTTGGCGATGGCGAAATCGTTCACACACGTGAAGAAGCAGCAGACTTCTTTAAAGCTCAAGACGAAGCTACTAACTTGCCATACATCTACTTGAGTGCAGGTGTATCAGCTAAGCTCTTCCAAGAAACTCTTGTATTTGCCCACGAATCAGGTGCAAACTTCAATGGTGTTCTTTGTGGACGTGCAACATGGGCTGGATCAGTTGAAGCTTATATCAAAGACGGTGAAGCAGCTGCTCGCGAATGGCTTCGTACAACTGGTTTTGAGAACATCGATGAACTCAACAAAGTTCTTAAAACAACAGCAACTTCATGGACTGAACGTGTGTAAATTTCCACCCTTTTTATGTCAAAACCCAGCTAAAAACTTTTAAAAAAAGTTGCATGTAAAGGTTTACAAAATAAAAATCTTGTGCTATACTTAAGTCACAAGTTAATAAGAGTGAGTGTTACTAAGTAATATTAGGCATGATCACAGATGACTCAGAAATTTATTTTCAGGGTCATTTGTGGTCATTTTTTATATTCTAGCTCTTAAATGACAGAACAAGGAGGTCGACATGTATCGGATATTAAATCCAATGAATAACAATGTTTCTCTTGTGCGGAATAGCAAGGGAGAGGAGTTGATCGTAGTTGGTAAGGGTATTTCGTTTGGTAAGAAGAAGGGAGATTTGATTTCTGAGGATCAGGTTGAAAAAGTCTTTCGGATGAAGACTGAAGAATCTCGAGAAAATTTTATGACTCTACTCAAGGATGTTCCGTTAGACTTTATTACCGTTACTTATGAAATTATCGATAATCTTTCAAAAAAATACCAATATCCTATTCAAGAGTACCTCTACGTAACCTTGACAGACCATATCTATTGTTCTTATCAAGCGATTAGCCAAGGACGTTATAAGGATAGTAATTTACCTGATATTTCAAAGGAGTATCCTATTGCTTTTCAAATAGCTCAAGAGTCTTTTGAAATCTATAATAGTAAACTATCTGGTAATTTACCAAAGGATGAAATAAAAAGAATAGCCTACCACTTTATTAATGCCGAGGGTGAGAATGAGGTAGAAGTTGCAGAAGCTATTGATAAGAGAAAGGAAATCATAAAGAAGGTTGAGAGTCTTCTCAGGAGCTATAACATTCAAAGAACCCAAGAAAATAATAATTTCTACGATCGTTTTATGATTCATCTAAATTATTTCTTGGATTACCTTGATCGAAGTCGGGATGATAATCAATCCTTGCTCGATATGGAGGAGCATATAAAAAATACCTATCCAGAAGCATTCGAGATTGGTAGTAAAATTTATGAAGTTATTGCACAGGAAACGGGTGTTGACCTTTATAAGAGTGAACGAGTTTACCTTGTTCTACATATTCAACGTTTATTGTCATAATATTACTAAAAATTATATAAGGAGAAATCTATCATGAATAGAGAAGAAGTAACATTGTTAGGTTTTGAGATTGTTGCCTATGCTGGCGATGCTCGTTCGAAACTATTGGAAGCCTTGAAGGCTGCTGAAGCTGGTGATTTTGCAAAAGCGGACGCTCTAGTAGAGGAAGCTGGTAGCTGTATTGCTGAGGCCCACCACGCCCAAACAAGTCTATTGACTAAGGAAGCTACTGGTGAGGATTTAGCCTATAGCGTGACCATGATGCATGGCCAAGATCACCTGATGACAACAATCTTGCTAAAAGATTTGATGCATCATTTAATTGAACTTTATAAAAGAGGAGCTAAATAATGAATAAGTTAATTGCCTATATCGAGAAAGGAAAACCTTTCTTTGAAAAACTATCTCGTAATATCTATCTTCGTGCTATTCGAGATGGATTTATCGCAGGAATGCCAGTCATTCTATTCTCAAGTATTTTTATCTTGATTGCCTTTGTGCCTAATTCATGGGGATTCCAGTGGTCAGATGATGTAGTGGCACTATTGATGAAACCTTATAGCTATTCAATGGGTATTCTCGCACTTTTGGTTGCTGGTACAACTGCTAAATCTTTAACAGACTCTGTTAACCGTAGCATGGAAAAAACTAACCAAATCAACTATATGTCAACTCTATTAGCTGCTATTGTTGGGTTATTGATGTTGGCAGCTGACCCAATTGAAGGGGGCTTTGCAACAGGTTTCCTCGGAACAAAAGGTTTGCTTTCAGCTTTTCTAGCAGCCTTTGTGACTGTAGCAATCTATAAGGTTTGTGTGAAGAATAATGTTACTATTCGAATGCCTGATGAAGTTCCACCAAATATCTCACAGGTCTTTAAAGATGTTATTCCATTTACGCTTTCTGTCGTTTCCCTATACGGTCTTGACTTACTTGCTCGTCATTTTGTTGGTGCAAGCGTAGCAGAATCAATCGGTAAATTCTTTGCGCCTCTATTCTCAGCAGCAGACGGTTATGTTGGTATTACGATTATTTTCGGTGCCTTTGCATTCTTCTGGTTTATTGGTATTCACGGCCCATCTATCGTTGAGCCTGCGATTGCAGCGATCACTTATGCCAATGCTGAAGTCAACTTGAACCTCCTTCAACAAGGTATGCACGCTGATAAGATCCTTACATCTGGTACACAAATGTTTATCGTTACTATGGGTGGTACAGGGGCAACTCTTGTGGTTCCATTCATGTTTATGTGGTTATGTAAATCGAAACGAAATCGTGCTATTGGACGCGCTTCAGTAGTTCCTACATTCTTTGGTGTAAACGAACCAATCTTGTTTGGTGCACCACTTGTTTTGAACCCGATCTTCTTTATCCCATTCATCTTTGCACCAATTGCAAACGTATGGATCTTTAAGTTCTTTATTGAAACACTTGGCATGAACTCATTTACTGCCAACCTTCCATGGACTACACCAGGACCTCTTGGTATTGTTCTTGGTACAAACTTCCAGTTCTTATCATTCGCTCTTGCAGCATTGTTAATTGTAGTAGATATTGTTATCTACTATCCATTCCTCAAGGTTTATGATGAACAAATTCTTGAAGAAGAACGTTCAGGTAAAGCTAATGATGAATTAAAAGATAAAGTAGCTGCAAACTTTAACACTGCAAAAGCAGATGCTATTCTTGCAAAAGCTGGAGTGGAATCAGCACAAAATACAATTACTGAAGAAACAAACGTCCTTGTTCTTTGTGCGGGTGGAGGAACAAGTGGTCTTCTTGCCAATGCTTTGAATAAAGCCGCAGAAGAGTATAAAGTTCCAGTTAAAGCTGCAGCAGGTGGCTATGGAGCCCACCGTGAAATGTTGCCAGAATTTGACCTTGTTATCTTGGCGCCTCAGGTTGCTTCCAACTTCGAAGATATGAAGGCTGAAACAGATAAACTAGGCATCAAATTGGCTAAGACTGAAGGAGCTCAATACATTAAGTTGACTCGTGATGGTAAAGGCGCTCTGGCCTTCGTTCAGGATCAATTCGATTAACGATAGGGACTGTGAAACAGTCTCCTATCGTAGCGGAAATCGCTATGGCGATTTTCCTAATCGCCTTGTTAATTCGTCGGTAAAAATATATCGTTTTTACCTCCTCATGTCACAATACGGTGGCTTGGAACAAGAAGTGAGATGGAGATGGATGGCTCACTAACTCCTCTCCACTCACTTTTCATTTTATACAATCAAGAAATAGGTGAAAAAATGACAAAAACACTTCCTAAAGATTTTATTTTTGGTGGGGCAACGGCCGCCTATCAAGCAGAAGGAGCTACCCATACTGACGGTAAAGGACCTGTTGCATGGGACAAATACTTAGCAGACAACTATTGGTATACTGCTGAACCAGCAAGTGATTTCTACCATAAATATCCAGTAGACTTACAGTTGGCTGAAGAATATGGCGTAAACGGAATTCGTATTTCTATTGCTTGGTCTCGGATTTTTCCAACTGGATATGGCGAAGTCAATCAGAAAGGGGTAGAATTCTATCATAAGTTATTTGCAGAATGTCATAAACGTCATGTAGAACCATTTGTAACTCTTCACCACTTTGATACACCTGAAGCGCTTCACTCAAATGGAGATTTCTTGAATCGTGAGAATATCGAACACTTTGTAGATTATGCAGCCTTCTGTTTTGAAGAATTCCCAGAAGTCAACTACTGGACAACCTTCAATGAAATTGGCCCAATCGGAGATGGTCAATACTTAGTAGGAAAATTCCCTCCAGGGATTCAGTATGACCTTGCCAAAGTCTTCCAATCTCACCACAATATGATGGTTTCTCATGCGCGTGCTGTGAAATTATATAAAGACAAAGGGTATGAAGGTGAAATCGGGGTTGTTCACGCCCTTCCAACTAAGTATCCATTGGATCCTAAAAATCCTGCAGACGTTCGTGCTGCTGAGTTGGAAGATATCATCCACAACAAATTTATCTTGGATGCAACCTATCTTGGACACTATTCAGATGCAACAATGGAAGGTGTAAACCACATTCTTTCAGTTAATGGTGGTGAATTGGATCTTCGAGACGAAGACTTTGTGGCACTTGAAGCAGCTAAAGACCTGAATGATTTCCTTGGAATTAACTACTACATGAGTGATTGGATGGAAGCCTTTGATGGCGAAACAGAGATCATTCATAATGGTAAAGGTGAAAAAGGAAGCTCCAAATACCAAATCAAAGGTGTTGGTCGTCGTGTAGCTCCTGACTATGTACCTCGCACTGACTGGGACTGGATTATCTATCCTCAAGGTTTGTATGACCAAATCATGCGCGTCAAGAAAGACTATCCAAACTACAAGAAAATCTATATCACAGAAAACGGACTTGGATACAAAGATGAATTTGTGGACAACACTGTTTACGATGATGGCCGTATTGATTATGTGAAACAACATTTGGAAGTATTGTCTGATGCGATTGCCGATGGTGCAAACGTCAAAGGATACTTCATCTGGTCACTCATGGACGTCTTCTCATGGTCCAATGGTTATGAAAAACGTTACGGACTCTTCTACGTTGATTTCGATACACAAGAACGTTATCCTAAGAAATCAGCTCATTGGTATAAGAAAGTAGCTGAAACAGGCCTTATTGAGTAGATTTAACGATAAAAAAAGTCTCACCAATGGTGAGACTTTTTAAGGTGTCGATTTAATAATTTTTGTTTGTTTAGACAAAGTTTTTAGGGTTTCTTGGCTAAGTTTTGAATCTGAAATAATCGTATCAATATCAGTGATATTATAGAAAGTATAAAAATCAAACTTATTAAATTTACTGTGGTCAGCAAGAAGAATCTTTTTATTAGCATTATTTAATGCTAGCTTTTGGACTTCACCTTCATCCTCGCTAAAAGTAGCGATAGCATGATCTTTTATACCATTGCAACTAACAAAAGCTTTAGAGTATTGAAGACTTTCGATATCTTGGAGCGTTAAGGTTCCGACAAAGGCACCGGTGATTTCACGATAATTTCCACCAATCAAAATTAAATCAGTCAGTTTTCGTTCATTCAAGATAATGAAAACAGGAAGGCTATTTGTTACCACACGAATATTATCTATTGGAAGTTCACGCGCAAAGAACTCAAGAGTAGTACCTGGACCGATAAAAATCGTTTCTCTTTCTTCGACTAAATGACCAGCAAACTTTGCGATTTCTTGTTTTTCAGCAATCTGAAGACCTTGCTTTTCGACATTCGAGCGTTCATTTGCTAATAGAGAACCAGAACGAAGTTTTTCAGCACCTCCATGCACTCGAACAAGTAGATCCT
This sequence comes from Streptococcus infantis, assembly GCF_019929665.1. GTDB lineage: Bacteria > Bacillota > Bacilli > Lactobacillales > Streptococcaceae > Streptococcus > Streptococcus infantis_H. The sequence continues at coordinate 448,846 of NZ_JAHZPZ010000001.1, forward strand.
TGTCAGCTAACTCTTGCAGATAACGTCGAGCAGTCATATCAGAAATATCTAAACGATTCATTATTTCTTTGACTGTGATGGTTCCTCTTGTATTGACAATCTCTAAAATCACATCTAGTTTTTCTTGTTTTAGCATTGAATCACCCCCATATCCAATATCATTTTATCACATTTTAAACATCCAAGCAACTTAAATAAAACAAAAATAAACAAAAACAAAAAACATCTGTGTTTATTTTTAACTCAGATGTTTTTATATTTTTTAATTAGTCTAATCCGTAGTTATAATCATCATCCTGCATAGCTTCAACTTCACCAAGTAGATATCCGTTACCAACTTGAGAGAAGAAGTCGTGGTTGGATGTACCAGTTGAAATTCCATTCATAACAATTGGGTTTACATCGTCAGCTGAGTCAGGGAAGAGAGGATCTTGTCCTAGATTCATAAGAGCTTTATTGGCGTTGTAGCGAAGGAAAGTTTTAACCTCTTCAGTCCAACCAACACCATCATATAAACTCTCTGTATAACCTTCCTCATTTTCATAAAGTGTGTAAAGAAGGTCGTACATCCAGTCTTTTAATTTTTCTTGCTCTTCTTCTGGTAATTCGTTAAAACCAAGTTGGAATTTATAACCAATATATGTTCCATGTACTGACTCGTCCCGAATGATGAGTTTGATGATTTCAGCAACGTTTGCCAACTTGTTATTTCCTAGATAGTAGAGTGGAGTGAAGAAACCAGAGTAGAAGAGGAAGGTTTCAAGGAATACACTAGCCACTTTCTTTTCAAGTGGTGTTCCGTTAAGGTAAATCTCATTGATGATTTGTGCCTTTTTCTGAAGATATGGGTTTGTATCAGTCCATTCAAAGATTTCTTCAATCTCAGTCTTGGTATTCAAGGTTGAGAAAATAGAAGAATAAGATTTAGCGTGGACAGATTCCATAAATTGGATGTTGTTAAAAACAGCTTCTTCGTGAGGAGTACGAATATCATCGCGAAGAGCATTTACCCCTGTTTCAGACTGCATGGTATCCAAAAGTGTCAAACCGCCAAAGACTTTTCCTACCAAGTCTTTTTCTTGATTTGATAACTTTCTCCAGTCATCTAAGTCATTAGATAAGGGAATACGTGTATCCAACCAAAATTGTTCAGTTAGTTTTTCCCAGGTTGATTTATCGATGACATCTTCGATAGCATTCCAGTTAATGGCTTTGTAGTAAGTTTCCATTACAAATCTCTTTCTTTTGATTTTATTAAAATAGTGATGAATGTTCTATCCTTGTGTGATTGGGTTACCGCACAAAAAGTCGGTACTCCGACTTTTTGATGTTACCTTATCTTTGTAAACAAGATTTTAGTGAGGTTTTAAATCACACAGCTTTCACATTGGTTAGCACCAACTTCACCGCCGTCATCTGTGTAGGTACGAACGTAGTAGATAGACTTAATGCCCTTGTTAAAGGCGTAGTTACGAAGGATAGATAGGTCACGTGTTGTTTGTTTGTTCTCTTTCTTCCATTCGTAAAGACCTGTTGGGATATCACTACGCATGAAGAGAGTGAGTGAAAGTCCTTGGTCTACGTGCTCAGTTGCAGCAGCATAGACATCGATAACTCTACGCATATCCATGTCATAGGCAGAAGTGTAGTAAGGAATAGTTTCAGTTGATAGTCCTGCAGCAGGATAGTAAATCTTACCAATTTTCTTCTCTTGACGTTCTTCAATACGTTGAGTAATCGGGTGGATAGAAGCAGACACGTCATTGATGTAGCTGATAGAACCATTCGGCGCTACAGCAAGACGGTTTTGATGGTAAAGTCCATCTGCTTTAACTTTATCACGAAGTTCAGCCCAATCAGCTGCAGACGGGATAAAGATTCCTTCAAAGAGTTCTTTAACACGATCAGATTTTGGAACAAATTGACCAGACGTATACTTATCGAAATAAGTACCATTTGCATAGTCTGATTTCTCAAAGTTGTGGAAGGTAATGCCACGTTCACGCGCAATATTGTTTGATTCTACCAAAGTCCAGTAATTCAAAAGCATAAAGTAGATGCTTGTAAATTCAACAGACTCAGAAGATCCATATTCGATTAATTGCTGAGCAAGATAGCTGTGAAGCCCCATGGCACCAAGTCCAAATGTATGAGCTTGGCTATTTCCGTGGTCGATAGTTGGAACAGCAACGATGTGAGAGCTATCTGTTACAAAGGTCAAAGCGCGAACCATTGCACGAATAGAACGTCCAAAGTCAGGTGATGTCATCATATTTACAACGTTTGTTGAACCAAGGTTACATGAAACGTCAGTACCCATTTGAAGGAATTCTTGCGCATCGTTGATAAGACTTGGTTCTTGAACTTGAAGAATTTCTGAACACAAGTTACTCATGATAATCTTACCATCGACAGGATTTGCACGGTTAGCAGTATCGATATTGACTACATAAGGATAGCCAGATTCTTGTTGCAATTTAGAAATTTCTGTTTCCAAATCACGGGCCTTAATTTTTGTCTTACGGATGTTTGGATTTGCTACCAACTCATCGTATTTTTCTGTGATATCGATATAGTTGAAAGGTACGCCATACTCTTTTTCTACAGAGTATGGGCTGAAAAGGTACATTTCCTCATTCTTACGTGCTAATTCGTAGAATTTATCTGGTACCACAACACCAAGTGAAAGAGTCTTGACACGAACTTTTTCATCAGCATTTTCTTTCTTAGTAGAAAGGAAAGCAATAATGTCTGGGTGGAAGACGTTAAGGTAAACAACCCCAGCCCCTTGACGTTGACCTAGTTGGTTAGAGTAAGAGAAGCTATCTTCGAAAAGCTTCATAACTGGTACGACACCAGAAGCAGCCCCTTCATACCCTTTGATAGGTGCTCCAGCTTCACGAAGGTTGCTGAGGGAAATTCCGACACCACCACCGATACGTGAAAGTTGAAGAGCTGAGTTGATAGAACGTCCAATAGAGTTCATATCATCTGTTACCTGAATCAAGAAACAGGATACCAATTCACCACGACGTGCACGGCCTGCATTCAAGAAAGAAGGTGTAGCTGGCTGGTAACGCTGGTGGATGATTTCATTGGCAATATCAATTGCGATAGCTTCGTCACCATCAGCAAAGTAAAGAGCGTTAAAGAAGACACGGTCTTCCATGCTCTCAAGATAGTACTCTCCGTCATTAGTTTTCAAGGCGTATTGATTGTAAAACTTGTATGCAGCCATGAAAGACTTAAACTGGAAGTTTTGATCTTTAATAAATTGATAAAGCTCTTCTAAGAATTCTGGACGATATTTTTTGATAAAGGCTGTTTCGATATAGTCTTGTTTAATAAGGTAATCAATTTTATCAGTGATAGAATCAAAAACCATAGAATTTGGTACAACGTTTTCTTTAAAGAAAGCGTCCAAGGCTTCTTTATCTTTGTGGAGCATGATTTGTCCATTAACAGGACGGTTGATTTCATTATTTAGACGGAAGTAAGTTACGTCCTCAAGTTGTTTTAATCCCATAAAATTTCCTTTAATTCATTACAAAAGAAAGGCTTCTAAGATTGACATAGAAGCTTTTAATCCTGATACTTAAGCAAGTTCTTTAAGTTTTGCTGGTTGGAAACCAGAGAAAACTTCAGTTGGTGTTTGAATGATAGGAGCAGCATTGAAGCCTAGCTCTTTAACTTGTTCAATAAATTCAGGTTGTTCATCAAGATTGATTTCGCGATATGCGATTTTGTTACTATCTAAGAATCGTTTGGTCATTTTACATTGAACACAATTGTTTTTAGAATAAACGGTTACCATTCTGTAACTCCTCTTTCAAAATTTAATTACTTCTTAAGTATATCAGAAAAAAAATCTTTGTCAACGAAGAAAAACTAAATATTGTAGATTTTTTTCAGATGAGAGTTATCCAAGCACAATATATAGTGATTGTAAAAAATAAAACCCATAAATAACAGCGTTTTCTAAATGTTAAAATTATAAAAAACTACATGATGTATTTTGATACATAAAATAGAAGATTTTCAGCAAGTTATCTGAAAGGAAAAAGAAGAAATCCCATAAAATACTTGAAAAAAATCCTAGAAGGTGATATAATACCAAATTGTAAGGGTTATCAGATATAACTCAAAAAGAAAACATTTAAAGGAGAGTCAAATTATGGCTTCTAAAGATTTCCACGTAGTGGCAGAAACAGGTATTCACGCACGTCCAGCAACATTGTTGGTACAAACTGCTAGCAAATTTGCTTCAGATATTACTCTTGAGTACAAAGGTAAATCAGTTAACCTTAAATCTATCATGGGTGTTATGAGCCTTGGTGTTGGTCAAGGTGCTGACGTTACAATCACTGCTGAAGGTGCAGACGCTGATGACGCTATCGCTGCTATCTCAGAAACAATGGAAAAAGAAGGATTGGCATAAGGATATGACAGAAATGCTTAAAGGAATCGCAGCATCTGATGGTGTTGCAGTTGCTAAAGCATATCTACTCGTTCAACCGGATTTATCATTCGAGACTATTACAGTCGAAGATACAAATGCAGAAGAGGCTCGTTTGGATGTTGCTCTTGAAGCTTCTCAAAACGAGCTTTCTCTTATCCGCGAGAAGGCTGTAGGTACGCTTGGTGAAGAAGCGGCGCAAGTATTTGACGCTCACTTGATGGTTCTTGCTGACCCTGAATTGATCGGTCAGATTAAAGAAACAATTCGTGCTAAGAAAGTAAATGCAGAAGCAGGTCTGAAAGAAGTTACAGACATGTTTATCACAATCTTTGAAGGCATGGAAGACAACCCATACATGCAGGAACGTGCAGCGGATATTCGCGACGTTACAAAACGTGTTTTGGCAAATCTTCTTGGCAAGAAACTGCCAAACCCAGCTTCTATTAATGAAGAAGTAATCGTGATTGCACATGACTTGACTCCATCTGATACTGCTCAATTGGACAAAAACTTTGTAAAAGCTTTTGTGACAAACATTGGTGGACGTACAAGTCACTCAGCTATCATGGCTCGTACACTTGAAATTGCAGCTGTATTGGGTACAAACAACATCACTGAACTTGTAAAAGATGGTGACATTTTGGCTGTTTCAGGTATTTCAGGTGAAGTTGTTATCAACCCAACTGAAGAACAAATTGCAGAATTCAAAGCAGCTGGTGAAGCTTACGCTAAACAAAAAGCTGAATGGGCTCTTTTGAAAGATGCTAAAACTGTTACTGCAGATGGTAAACACTTTGAGTTGGCAGCTAATATCGGTACACCTAAAGATGTTGAAGGTGTGAACGAAAATGGTGCTGAAGCTGTTGGTCTCTACCGTACAGAATTCTTGTACATGGATTCTCAAGATTTCCCAACGGAAGACGACCAATACGAAGCTTACAAAGCAGTTCTTGAAGGTATGAACGGTAAACCTGTTGTCGTTCGTACAATGGATATCGGTGGGGATAAAGAACTTCCTTACTTCGATCTTCCTAAAGAAATGAATCCATTCTTGGGTTACCGTGCTTTGCGTATCTCTATCTCTGAAACTGGTAACCAAATGTTCCGTACGCAATTACGTGCATTGCTTCGTGCATCTGTTCACGGTAAATTGCGTATCATGTTCCCAATGGTTGCTTTGTTGAAAGAGTTCCGTACTGCTAAAGGTATCCTTGAAGAAGAAAAAGCAAAATTAGTTGCTGAAGGTGTTGCTGTTGCGGATGATATCCAAGTTGGTATCATGATTGAAATCCCAGCTGCAGCTATGCTTGCTGACCAATTTGCCAAAGAAGTTGATTTCTTCTCAATTGGTACAAACGACTTGATCCAATACACAATGGCTGCTGACCGTATGAACGAACAAGTTTCATACCTTTACCAACCATACAATCCATCAATCCTTCGCTTGATTAACAATGTTATCAAAGCAGCTCACGCTGAAGGTAAATGGGCTGGTATGTGTGGTGAGATGGCTGGGGACCAAACTGCTGTTCCACTTCTTGTTGGAATGGGCTTGGATGAGTTCTCAATGTCAGCTACTTCAGTACTTCGTACACGTAGCTTGATGAAGAAACTTGACACAGCTAAGATGCAAGAATACGCTAACCGTGCTCTTACTGAATGTTCAACAATGGAAGAAGTTCTTGAACTTTCAAAAGAATACGTTAACTTTGATTAAAAACATTAAAACCTTGTAGAACTAAACTACAAGGTTTTTTCTACTCTAATTTGAAAAGTCATCCTGTAAAATTTCTAAAAATATGGTAAAATAGACAAAGGAAAAATACGGAGGCAACTATGCAAAACAGACCAATCATTATCGGAGTAACAGGGGGATCTGGTGGAGGAAAAACCAGTGTTTCTAAAGCAATTTTATCCCATTTCCCAAATGAAAAAATTGCCATGATTGAGCATGATTCCTACTATAAAGATCAATCTCATCTAACCTTTGAGGAGCGTATCAAAACAAACTATGATCATCCTTTTGCTTTTGATACTGACTTGATGATTGCGCAAATTAAGGAATTATTGGCGGGGCGTCCTGTTGATATTCCTACCTATGATTATGCTGCCCATACAAGAAGCTCGAAGACTTATCGCCAAGAACCTCAAGATGTCTTTATTGTAGAAGGAATATTGGTTTTGGAAGACAAACGACTTCGTGATTTGATGGATATCAAGATTTTCGTTGATACAGATGATGATGTCCGTATCATTCGTCGTATTAAGCGTGATATGGAAGAGCGTGGTCGTAGTTTGGATAGCGTTATTGATCAGTATCTTGGTGTCGTAAAACCTATGTATCATCAATTTATCGAGCCAACAAAGCGTTATGCAGATATCGTTATTCCAGAAGGAGTGACCAATACTGTAGCAATTGATTTACTGACAACAAAGATTGAAAAGATTTTAGAAGAAGCTCGTTTAGCCCAGTAATAATTAAAAAAACTGTATCTCTTGATACAGTTTTTATTGTTTAATTTTTTCAAGTCTCGGAACAATGACGAGTGTTAAGAGGGCCGAGATAATTAATTCTGCGATTGAATTTGTTGAGATAACAGTCGCTAATAGTTTTTGAATATTTCCATCAAAAACATTACCAAAGAGAAAGAAGATACCGCCTAAGACAAAAACTGTATTCGTGAGTGAGCCAAGTGCACCTGCAAAGATGAGTCCAGCTCTTCCCTTTAGTAGTTTATAGACGAAATAAGGGGTCAAACCGATTAAGATACGAGGAACAATTGCAATCACAACTGAATAAAAGTTACCATTTGGTACAAATGGTGAGAAGAGATAGCTTGTTGGTAGGATTGTGAGAGTATTAACTGTTAAGCTAAGCATTCCCATCAGGAAACCTAAGGTTGCGCCGATTCTTGGTCCGTAGATAATACTTGCAATAATTACTGGAATGTGAACGATGGTTGGTTTGATTGGAAAGGGAAGCACATTAAATAAAATTGAGCTTAGTAAATGAATAACAATCATAATGGCAAAAAAGATAGCGATTGGAGCAATATTAGAGCGTTTTTTCATGAATTTTATCCTTTATTTCTTGTAAAATAGTTTTGAGATCAGCGAGAGCACCACGACCTGTATCCCCACAGGCGAGTAGAGAATCTTTGGGAGAAACAATTGTATAACCATAATCTTCTAAAGTTTTAAGATTAGCTTGGGTCGCAGGGTGGTCATACATCTTTGTGTTCATAGCTGGAGCCAATAGTTTAGGTACAAAGTGTGGCAAAGCAAGAGCAGTAGCAGTCACCATATTGTCAGCAAAACCGTGAGCTAATTTAGCGATTGTATTGGCTGTCGCAGGAACTACGATAAATAAATCTGTTTCTTTTCCTATTTGAATGTGATTCACTTGATCTGGAAAAGGTTCGTGCATGACATCGAGATGTACAGTATTTTGTGATAGTACTTGTAAAGTTAATGGCTGAATGAATTCTGTTGCTGACTGAGTCATAAGAACAGTAACTGAATGCCCCTGTTTTTTCAAAGAACTAACTAGGTCAACTGTCTTGTATGCGGCAATAGATCCTGTAATAGCGAGTGTAATACGAGCCATAAAATTCCTTTCTTTTAGTCATAACTGTTGATTTTCTCGAGGAGTAAATCAGCAATTTCATGTTTACTCATAGCAGTTTGGAAGTTAGCTTTTTCAACTAGATATGCGATATGTTGTTCAGCATTAATCTGTGTGAGATCATTAGCAACAATTATATCAGCTTTGTTTTTTTCAAGACTTTCCCGAGCAATTTGAATCAAGTATTCACGACTGACATCAACTAATAATTTAAATCCGATCAGGTGAATCTTAGAATTCCATTCTTTAACAAGAGATATGATTTTTGGATTCTTCTTGAGAAATAGAACTTGGACGTCTTCCTTAGATGAGATTTTTGTTTCCTGATTTTTCTTATCTAAAAACTCTGTTAAATCTTGACTATCCTTAACCTCATTAAATCCAGTCATATAGACAGGCGTGTAATCTGATACAGCCATAGAATGGATCAAGACCTGGTAATCCATTACCTTATCTTTCATGACTTGTAGCAAATCAGCTGTATTTTTAATTTCGATGATGGTTAAGTTTGGATGACTAACTGGCTTAACTGCCTGAAGAGTGGTAATCAAACAAACTTCATGACCAGCCTTTAGAAGAGTTTCGGTGATAATTTTTCCAAGTTTACCGGAAGAGTGGTTGGTAATAGAACGAACCCTATCGATTTTTTCACTTGTACCGCCAGAAGTAACTAAAATTTCCATAGAACTATTGTACAAAAAAATGAGCATTAAGTAAAATGAAAGCGATGTAACGAGGGTCGGAAATAGGATATTAATCCATAGTTAAAATCTATAAAGGCATATAAAAATTTAAATAGAGATATAGAAAGCCTATCATTTAGCGATATTCACGAACGTTACTAATCATAATGACTGTTAAAAATCTTGTTTTATGATATAATGAATTAATACATTAGAGGCTAGAGGAGTTTTTTATGAAAACAGATATTGAAATTGCACAGAGTATTGAGTTAAAACCAATCGTTGACGTTGTTGAGAAACTTGGTATTTCATACGATGATTTGGAGTTGTATGGAAAGTACAAGGCTAAACTAAGCTTTGATAAAATTCGTGAAGTTGAAACCAATCCAGTTGGTAAGTTGATTCTTGTTACAGCTATCAACCCTACGCCAGCAGGTGAAGGAAAATCAACCATTACCATTGGTCTTGCTGATGCTTTGAACAAGATTGGCAAGAAAACTATGATTGCCATCCGCGAACCTTCACTTGGCCCTGTTATGGGTATTAAAGGTGGAGCTGCTGGGGGTGGCTATGCCCAAGTGTTACCAATGGAAGATATCAACCTTCACTTTACTGGTGATATGCACGCAATCACAACTGCAAACAATGCTCTCTCTGCCTTGATTGACAATCATTTGCACCAAGGAAATGAGCTAGGAATCGATCAACGTCGTATTCTCTGGAAACGTGTTGTTGACTTGAATGACCGTGCTCTTCGCCATGTAACTGTTGGACTCGGTGGTCCTCTTAATGGTATTCCTCGCGAAGATGGATTTGATATCACAGTTGCTTCAGAGATCATGGCTATCCTTTGCTTGGCAACTGATATTGAAGATTTGAAACGTCGTTTGGCTAATATCGTTATCGGCTACCGTTATGATCGCACACCAGTTTCAGTTGGTGATTTACAGGTTGAGGGTGCCTTGGCATTGATTTTGAAAGATGCTATTAAACCCAACTTGGTTCAAACAATCTATGGTACACCTGCATTCGTACACGGTGGCCCATTTGCCAATATTGCCCATGGTTGTAACTCTGTTTTGGCGACAAAAACAGCTCTTCGTTTAGCTGATTACACAGTAACTGAAGCAGGCTTTGGTGCAGACCTTGGTGCTGAGAAGTTCCTGGATATCAAGACACCAAACTTGCCAACAGCTCCAAGTGCAGTAGTTATTGTAGCGACTCTTCGTGCCCTTAAAATGAATGGTGGAGTTGCTAAAGATGCTCTGACAGAAGAAAACGTAGAAGCAGTTCGTGCAGGTTTTGCTAACTTGAAACGCCACGTTGAGAATATCCGTAAGTTCGGTATCCCAGCAGTTGTTGCTATCAACGAATTTGTATCAGATACAGAAGCTGAAATAGCAACCTTGAAAGAGCTCTGTGCCTCTATTGATGTGCCGGTTGAATTGGCTAGCGTTTGGGCTAATGGTGCAGAAGGTGGAGTAGCGCTCGCTGAAACTGTTGTCAAAACGATTGCTGAAACTCCTGCAAACTATACTCGTTTATATGACAATGAACTCTCTGTTCAAGAAAAGATTGAAAAGATTGTTACCGAAATCTACTGTGGTAGCAAAGTAAACTTCGAAAAGAAAGCTCAAACCCAAATTGCACAAATCGTACAAAATGGTTGGGATAAACTGCCAATCTGTATGGCCAAAACTCAGTACAGTTTTTCAGATAACCCTAACGCTCTTGGAGCACCTGAAAACTTTGTAATTACTATTCGTGAATTGGTACCAAAACTGGGTGCAGGCTTTATCGTTGCACTTACTGGTGACGTTATGACTATGCCTGGACTTCCAAAACGACCAGCTGCTCTCAACATGGATGTTGAAAGCGATGGAACTGTTCTTGGATTATTCTAATTCAAACACAAAAGACAACCTCTTTGATAAGGTTGTCTTTTTAACTACAAAAAAACTCCTAGAAATCATCTAGGAGTTTAGTTTTTATTTCATAGTTGGGAAAAGAAGTACATCACGGATAGTAGTAGTATCAGAAAGTAGCATGCAGAGACGGTCGATACCGATTCCCAAACCACCTGTTGGAGGCATACCATATTCAAGGGCTTCGATGTAGTCGTAGTCAATGCCAGTTGCTTCATCGTCACCAAGTTCTTTGGCTTTAGCTTGGGCTTCAAAACGACTAAGCTGGTCGATTGGGTCGTTCAACTCAGTAAAGGCATTTCCGTATTCTTTAGTCATGATGAAGAGTTCAAAACGGTCAGTGAAACGTTCATCTTCAGGATTCTTCTTAGCAAGTGGAGATACTGCTACTGGATGTCCATAGACAAAGGTTGGTTGAATCAATGTTTCTTCAACAAATTCTTCAAAGAAAGCATTGATAATGTGACCTACTTCAGTATAGTGTTTCTCAACTGGAACTTTCTTGTCAGCAGCGATAGCTTTAGCTTCTTCGAAAGTCATATCTTTCCAGAAATCAACATCTGTAATTTCCTTGATAGCGTCAACCATGTGTACACGTTTGAATGGTTCGTTAAGTTTAATCTCAGTTCCTTGATAGATAACTGGAGCGTCGCCTTTAACAGCTTTTGCAACGTGTTGGATAATGCCTTCAGTCAAGTCCATGATATCTTGGAAGTCTGCATAAGCTTGGTAAACCTCGATAGAAGTGAACTCAGGATTGTGTGTAGCGTCCATTCCTTCGTTACGGAAGATACGACCAATCTCATACACACGTTCCATACCACCGACGATAAGTCGTTTCAAGTGAAGCTCAGTCGCGATACGAAGCACCATGTCAATGTTTTGTGCATTGTGGTGAGTGATAAACGGACGAGCAGCAGCACCACCAGCTTCATTGTGAAGAACAGGTGTTTCAACTTCTAGGAAACCTTTTTGATCAAGATAACGACGAATTTCAGAGATGATTTTTGAGCGAGTAACAAAACGTTCAAAGCTTTCACGGTTTGAAATCAAATCAAGGTAACGTTTACGGTAGATGGTTTCAACGTCAGTTAGTCCGTGGAATTTTTCAGGAAGCGGACGAAGGGCTTTAGACAAGTGAGTAATGTGAGTTGCCTTAATAGAGAGTTCTCCCATATCAGTACGCATAACTTCACCTTCGACACCAAGGAAGTCTCCGAGGTCAGCTTTTTTGAAGATTTCGTAGTTTTCTTCACCAACTTCATCTTTACGAACGTAGATTTGGATTTGACCTTCACGGTCTTGAAGGTGAGCAAAACCAACTTTCCCTTTTCCACGTTTTGTTACTAAACGTCCAGCAATAGTAGCAGTTTCATTTAGTTCGTGTAGCTGTTCTTTATCAAGATCAGCAAATTTATCTTTTAGTTCTTGAGAGTTGGCAGTACGTTCAAAACGTTTACCGAAAGGATCAATTCCTTGTTCACGGAGCGCAGCCATTTTTTCGCGGCGAACGATCTGTTGGTCATTCAATTCTTCCATGTGTTCTGTTGACATGAGTTCCTCCTAATTTTAATCGAAATTTGAAATAATAAATTAATTTTTCACGATACTCCATTTTATCATAAATAGTCAAGAAATTCACGGATATTCTATAAAAACAAAAAAGAACTTGACGTTTTATTTCAAGTTCAATGATTTTTTTGATAAGAAGTATCGTTCCAAGTTTTTAGAGTAAATGTTTCAAAGTCATCAGTTTCTATAATTGTTAGACTTGCATTAGCCAAACCTCCGTCTTTACGAAGCAGAGCTTCCTGATAGCCTATAAGTGTACGAAGACTTGCAGTAAAGTTTGCTCCATGACCAACAAGTAATAGGTGTTCTGCCTTAGAGTTTTTTAAGGACTTGATAAATTGGATGGTGCGCTGAGTTGTAGTGTAGAGTGATTCGGCTTCAAACATGCGAGTATCAAACTTAGCTAAGTTAGTTTTAAAGGCTTGAATTTGCTGAGGGTAGATAGCATTTAAAGTCGCAATTTTTAGACCTTCCAGTTTACCGAGGTGCCATTCTCTGAGTTCAGGAACACTTTCTAAAGGACATGGATTTGTCAGCTGACTTTGGATAATTTCAGCTGATTTTACTGCTCTTGGTAAATCACTCGAATAGATCTTGTCAAAAGGGATATCTTTAAGATATTGACCGAGTTCCTCTAAGGTATCAATGGATTCAGGAAGAAGTGGTGAATCTCCGCCAGCCCCTTGAAAACGACCTTCTAGATTCCAGACTGTTCGACCGTGACGGACAAAGTAAAGTTTCATCAGTTTATCTCCTCCAAGATATCTACAAATTCAGCTTTTACAAAGTTTGCCAGATCTTTAGGTGCGATGATGATACTGTGTCCGACCTCGCCAGCAGAGACAATCATTTTTTCCAATTTTAAAGCTGTTTCATCAATAAAAATAGGGTAGTTGTGTTTTTGACGGATACCTACAGGATTATTAGCTCCATGGATATATCCAGTCGTTTTTTCTAAATCCTTTTGAGGAATCATGGCCACTTTTTTATTACCAGAAATCTTTGCTAATTTCTTTTCAGAAAGGTGTTCGGTGATAGGAACAATTCCTATTACCGGACCAGTCTTATCACCCAATAATGCTAAGGTCTTAAAGATATGATTTCTATCATAATCAGAAGGAAGTTCTCCTTCTAAAGCATTGATTTGAATGCCTTGATGATCAACACCTGCCTTAGTTAAAATTTGCTCTACTAAGGTTTTTTTAACTTTAACTTTCTTAGCCATTATTTGTATTTATCCTCCAACTGACTCATCCAAATACCTAACCAAATGCCAAGAGCAAAAAAGAAGGCAACAATCACATAAGACACAAGAGATAAACCACTGTAGTTAATACTTTCAGCATTACCCGCATTTGGAATCAATATCAAGAGTGTACTTGAAAGAACGATTGCAATGATGAAGTGATAAACACGAGAGTGATACTCTCGAAGAGCGTAGTCCATCAATTTTGAAAATATAATAAGAGTGGCAGCAGCTCCAATTCCTATCGGAAGGAAGGTACCAAATAAATCAAAAGTTTTAAATCCAGTTAACATTGGGGTATAGAGACCTAAAATCAAGAGAAGATTTGAGGGGCTTAATCCTGGAACTAAAATACCTAGAGCAAGAAGAGCACCAGCTAGGATAAAACTTGTGAAACTTGCGTTGAGTGAACCAACCACAAAGTTTAAAGCGTAAAGACCAATTCCAGAAACAATAAAGGTCACCCAAAACCAGATAAGATCGACTTTGTCTCTTTCAGAATCTTGAGTAGCCTCTTTTACAAGACTAGGGACTGTACCAATAATAGCACCCGCAAAACTCCATAAAACATAAACTTGATAATGCTCTAGTAAGTACTCAATTGGATAAGAAAATAGCCCAATACCTAGTAACATACCGATAGCAACAGGTAAGAAATAAAGAATATCTTCTTTTAGGTTTTTAAATGGATGGGCAAGAAAACGAATCATTCTCTCATAGATACCCAAAATAGCCGCCAAGACTCCACCAGAAATACCAGGCAAAATAAATCCTAGGGCAATAACAATTCCTTTAATCATTTTTGAAATCCAAGATAACATAAACTCTCTCCATATTTATTCTCTAAAATTCTCTTCTTGTATTATATCACAAAGTAAGAGAAATAAAAAAAGCAAGCAGAAGTAATATCTTGCTTGCTGAATGAAATTAAGGTTTTAAAAATAGTTTTCTAAACGTCTCTTCCTTATCTTTTGACAAAGAAATAAGATTTAGGTCTAGATGGTGTTCAAATCCAACCAGTTTACCCTTTGAGGTGTATTGATGAAGATCGAAGTCAAGGTCTGTATTTGGTGAACTTTCAAAATAGCCCGAATCAGGTCCGTAGGAAGGAATCCAAATAGCTGAAAACTTATCTGTGCTGATGCTATGCTCTTCCATGAAGTAAACTCCGATGTAAATACCGATGTTTTTAGCACCTAGAGATTCTAGTTTAGCACGAAAAGCTTCAACCCCTTTATTCATGTCTGACATGGTTTTTTCTTCGACATCTAACCAATAGTAACTTGGATTGTATGGGGAAGCTGAATTGTAGAATGCTTCAGCAGCCTTTTCCATATCCTCTACACTTTTTCCAGATACATAGGCATATACAGCAACTGGAACATTTCTCTTTTGAAACTCAGCGATATGACTTTTATAAGCTTTATCTGTTCCATTCGTATAAGATGCATCGTTCTCAGTAGTAATCTGGTTTCCTCCGTGGACTCGAACAATAGCACCAGAGATATTTTTAGATAAAATATCATAGTTAATCTCTGACGGTCGTTGCCAACCAGAGATATCGATGATAGGCTTATCCAAGTTATGTAGAGCTTGTGTTTCTATTTGAACTGGATTTTGTTTGGTTTTTACAGGATGTTCTTCGAATCGTGGACGATTGAGAATCAAGAGTCCTATAAAAGCAGCAAATATAATAACTATAAAAGCTGGACGAATTTTTTTTCTCATACTCCTATAGTTTATCCTAATTTGTTAAAAAAATCAAAAAATTTACTCAAAACGGAGTAGTGACAGTCATTAGCGTTATGTTGAGGTCAACAAATTTGTGTATCGTGAAGTAAATTGTGGTATAATAATAAAGAATTTCTATAGAAAAGAGAAAAATATGGCAAATTATGCAATTATTTTAGCAGCGGGTAAAGGTACCCGTATGAAATCAGATCTACCTAAAGTTATGCACAAGGTTGCGGGAATTTCAATGCTTGAGCATGTTTTTCGTAGTGTTGGCGCAATTAATCCTGAAAAAACAGTTACTGTAATCGGGCATAAGGCTGAACTTGTAGAGCAAGTTTTAGCAGGGCAGACTGATTTTGTGAGACAATCTGAGCAATTAGGTACTGGTCATGCAGTTATGATGGCTGAACCAATTCTTGAGGGTCTTTCTGGACAAACATTGGTTATTGCAGGTGATACACCATTAATCACAGGTGAAAGTTTGAAAAGCTTGATCGATTTTCATGTGAATCACAAGAACGTAGCCACTATCCTTACCGCAGAAGCTGAAGATCCATTTGGTTATGGACGTATTGTTCGCAATGATAATGCTGAAGTACTAAGAATTGTTGAACAAAAAGATGCTACTGATTTTGAAAAGCAAATCAAAGAAATCAATACAGGAACTTATGTTTTTGATAATGCTCGTCTCTTTGAAGCTCTTAAAAACATCAATACCAATAATGCTCAAGGCGAATACTATATCACAGATGTGATTGGTATTTTCCGTGAAGCTGGTGAAAAAGTCGGAGCCTATACTCTTAAAGACTTTGATGAAAGCCTCGGGGTCAATGATCGTGTAGCACTTTCTACAGCCGAAGCTGTTATGCGTCGTCGTATTAACCAAGCTCACATGGTTAATGGCGTTAGTTTTGTAAATCCAGAAGCGACTTATATTGATATTGATGTTGAAATTGCTCCAGATGTACAAATTGAAGCTAATGTAACCCTCAAAGGTTCTAGTAAGATTGGTGCTGAGACTATTTTGACGAATGGAACTTATATTGTCGATAGTACTATCGGTTCAGGTGCAGTGATTACCAACTCTATGATTGAGGAGAGCACAGTTGCTGATGGTGTTACAGTCGGACCTTACGCTCATATTCGTCCAGGTTCTAGCCTAGCAAAAGATGTTCATATTGGAAACTTTGTTGAGGTGAAAGGTTCTAGCATTGGAGAAAATACAAAAGCTGGCCATTTGACATACATTGGTAACTGTGAAGTTGGCAGTGACGTCAACTTTGGTGCTGGTACTATAACAGTGAACTATGATGGGAAAAATAAATTCAAGACAGTCATCGGCAACAATGTCTTTGTTGGTTCTAATTCAACCATCATTGCTCCTGTTGAACTAGGAGATAACTCTCTTGTTGGCGCAGGTTCAACCATTACTAAAGACGTGCCTGCTGATGCTATTGCCATCGGTCGTGGCCGCCAAGTTAACAAAGACGAATATGCAACTCATCTCCCTCACCATCCTAAAAACAAATAGGAGCTAACCATGGAATTTGAAGAGAAAACACTCAGCCGTAGAGAAATCTATAAAGGTCCTATTTTCCAATTGGTACAAGATCAGGTTGAACTTCCTAATGGAAAAGGGACTGCTCAACGTGATTTGATTTTCCATAATGGTGCAGTATGTGTTCTTGCAGTTACTCCAGAAAATAAGATTGTTCTAGTCAAGCAATACCGCAAGGCGATTGAAAAAGTTTCTGTTGAAATTCCTGCAGGAAAACTAGAAATTGGAGAAAATGCTGATCCTGAAGCGGCAGCCCTTCGCGAATTGGAAGAAGAAGCAGCTTACACTGGAAAACTAAGTCTTTTGTATGATTTCTATTCTGCTATTGGTTTCTGTAATGAGCGATTAAAACTTTATTTGGCAAGTGATTTGAAAAAGGTTAAAAATCCACGTCCGCAGGATGAAGATGAAACTTTAGAATTACTTGAAGTTAGTCTTGAAGAAGCTAAACAACTGATCCAGTCTGGTGATATCTGTGATGCCAAGACTATCATGGCTATCCAGTACTGGGAATTACAAGAAAAATAGGGGAGGAACCTATGGGAAAACCTTTATTAACAGACGAAATAATCGAGCGTGCAAATCGTGGTGAAGATATCTCTGGTCCTACTTTAGTAGATGATCAAGAAACAAAGATATTATCGACTTCATCTCAACATTATAGAGCTTCACGTTCAAGTGACCATGGTTTTAGTCAAGATACCCTAACGATTGAGGTTGAACCACAAATCCATAAAAGTCGTCGAATTGAAAATACTAAGAGAAATGTTTTTAACTCAAAACTGAATAAGATTCTATTTGCTGTTATTCTTCTCTTAATTTTGCTAGTTTTAGCAATGAGATTTATTTAAGGGGAATGTCATGAAAATTGGAATTATAGCAGCTATGCCAGAAGAGTTAGTTTTTCTGATTCAACATTTAGAAAACGCTCAAGAAGAGACGGTATTAGGAAATAAGTATCATACGGGTAAAATTGGTTCAGTCGAGCTTGTCTTGGTGGAGAGTGGAATTGGTAAAGTCATGTCTGCTATGAGTGTAGCAATCTTAGCTAACCACTTTAAAGTAGATGCTGTTATCAACACTGGTTCAGCTGGTGCTTTAGCAGAAGGAATCGAAGTTGGAGATGTAGTGATTGCTGATAAGCTAGCTTATCATGATGTTGATGTGACTGCTTTTGGTTATGAATACGGTCAGATGGCCCAACAACCACTCTATTTCGAAACTGACAAGAAGTTTGTCAGTTTGATTCAAGAGAGTTTGTCTAAACTTGACCAAAAATGGCATCTAGGTTTGATTGTGACGGGTGACAGCTTTGTAGCTGGTGAAGACAAGATAGCTGCTATAAAAAAACATTTCCCTCAAGTTCTTGCTGTGGAGATGGAAGGAGCGGCTATCGCTCAAGCAGCTCACGCGCTTAATCTACCTTTCTTAGTTGTACGTGCCATGAGTGATAATGCTAACCACGAAGCTTCTATTTCATTTGATGAATTTATCGTAGAAGCAGGACGCAGATCGGCTCAAGCCTTGTTGACACTTTTACAATCTATTCATGATTAAAATAAAAAGAACACTTGTTAGTGTTCTTTTTTTAGGAAAAAAGGAAGCTTGTCTCTGATAGAGTTATTTTCAGTCTTTTTTGATATAATAGAAACATTGATTTGAAGAATAGGAAGAGAAAATGAATCCTTTATTAAACGGTATGAATGACCGACAGGCTGAAGCGGTCCAAACAACAGAAGGTCCACTGCTGATTATGGCGGGGGCTGGTTCTGGTAAAACACGAGTTTTGACCCATCGTATTGCCTACTTAATTGATGAAAAGATGGTTAATCCCTGGAATATTTTAGCCATTACCTTTACCAATAAGGCTGCTCGTGAAATGAAAGAACGTGCCTATGGGCTCAATCCAGCTACACAGGACTGTTTGATAGCGACCTTTCACTCTATGTGCGTTCGTATCTTACGTCGTGATGCGGATCATATTGGTTACAATCGTAACTTTACCATTATCGATCCAGGTGAGCAGCGATCACTGATGAAGCGTATTCTCAAGCAATTAAATTTGGATCCTAAAAAGTGGAATGAACGCTCTATTTTAGGGACCATTTCTAATGCTAAGAATGATTTGATTGACGATGTTGCTTATGCTGCTCAAGCAGGAGATTTATATACAAACATTGTCGCTAAGTGTTATGAGGCCTATCAAAAGGAACTCCGTCAGTCTGAGTCAGTTGACTTTGATGATTTGATTATGCTTACGCTTCGTCTCTTTGACCAAAATCCTGATGTCTTGACTTACTATCAGCAAAAGTTCCAATATATCCATGTTGATGAGTATCAAGATACCAATCATGCCCAGTACCAACTGGTCAAACTGTTGGCTTCTCGCTTTAAAAATATCTGTGTTGTTGGGGATGCGGACCAGTCTATCTACGGTTGGCGTGGTGCTGATATGCAGAATATCTTGGATTTTGAGAAGGATTATCCTCAAGCCAAGGTTGTTTTATTGGAGGAAAACTATCGCTCAACCAAAACCATTCTCCAAGCAGCTAATGACGTTATTAAAAACAATAAAAATCGCCGTCCTAAGAATCTATGGACTCAAAATGCGGATGGGGAACAAATTGTCTACTATCGTGCCAATGACGAACAAGATGAGGCTGTTTTTGTAGCCAAAACAATTGATGAACTTGGTCGAAGTCAAAACTTCCTACACAAAGACTTTGCAGTTCTTTATCGTACTAATGCCCAGTCACGTACTATTGAGGAGGCCCTTCTCAAGTCTAATATTCCTTATACCATGGTTGGTGGTACCAAATTCTACAGCCGTAAGGAAATCCGTGATATCATTGCTTACCTCAATCTCATTGCCAACCTAAGTGATAATATCAGTTTTGAACGTATCATCAATGAACCAAAGCGTGGAATTGGCCCAGGAACTGTTGAAAAAATTCGAGACTTCGCTAATTTGCAAGAAATGTCCATGCTGGATGCTTCAGCTAATATTATGTTATCAGGAATTAAGGGTAAGGCAGCCCAGTCTATTTGGGGCTTTGCCAATATGATTCTGGATTTGAGGGAGCAACTGGATCAATTAAACATTACAGAGTTGGTTGAGGCTGTCCTTGAAAAAACAGGTTACGTTGATATTCTAAATGCACAAGCAACATTGGAGAGTAAGGCTCGGGTTGAAAATATCGAGGAGTTCCTCTCTGTTACCAAAAACTTTGATGACAATCCTGAAAGCCAAGAAGAGGAAACAGGACTAGATAAACTTAGTCGTTTCCTGAATGATCTTGCCTTAATTGCAGATACGGACTCTGGTAGTCAGGAGACGTCAGAAGTAACCTTAATGACCTTACACGCTGCCAAAGGACTCGAGTTTCCGGTTGTCTTTATTATCGGTATGGAGGAGAATGTCTTTCCGCTTAGTCGCGCCTCTGAGGATCCTGATGAATTAGAAGAGGAACGTCGTTTGGCATACGTAGGAATCACACGAGCCGAGAAAATTCTCTATCTAACCAACGCCAACTCTCGCTTGCTATTCGGACGTACAAGTTACAATCGTCCGACCCGTTTTATCAACGAGATTAGTTCAGATTTGTTGACTTATCAAGGTTTGGCTCGTCCAGCTAATACAAGTTTTAAAGCATCATACAGTAGTGGTGGTACTACATTTGGGCAAGGAATGAGTCTGGCACAGGCTCTTCAAGAACGAAAACGAAATACTGCGCCTACATCTATCCAATCAAGTGGTTTACCATTTGGACAATTTGCATCTAATAGTAAATCTTCTTCCAGTGAAACTAGCTGGTCTATCGGTGATATAGCCCTTCATAAAAAATGGGGTGAAGGAACTGTCCTTGAAGTATCAGGTAGTGGATCTACTCAGGAACTAAAAATCAACTTCCCAGAAGTCGGTTTGAAAAAACTTTTGGCAAGTGTAGCACCGATTGAGAAGAAGTAAGTTATCTAAATGAATAAGATTCCCTTATCACAAGATTGTGATAATTTACAAGTTTTTAACAAATAGCTTTTTAAACTTCACTATCTTAAAAAATAGTGTATAATTGAGACTGTTTTTGAAAGGAGAAAAAATGACTGAAAAACAAATGAAAACTTTAGGTTGGATTGCAACCTTTATGTCTGTAATGATGTATGTCTCTTATATTCCTCAAATTATGAATAACCTTGCTGGTCAAAAAGGAAATTTTATCCAACCTGCAGTAGCTGCACTTAACTGCAGTCTTTGGGTTTACTACGGTCTCTTTAAGAAAGAACGTGATATTCCTTTGGCAGCAGCTAATGCACCAGGTATCGTTTTTGGACTTATTACCGCATTGACAGCTTTAATTTAATACATAGGGTGAACTCTTCTTCGTATTTAAGCATGAAGGAGAGTTTTTCTTTATCCGAAATTCCTAAAAAAACATGATATAATACTATTAGAAAGGTTGGTGTTTATGGCTAGAATACTTATCGTTGAAGATAATAATGAGATTCAAGAAATTTTGAGAACTCTTCTTTCTGAGGAGCATGAGGTGATTCAGGCTTTTTCTGGTACTGAAGGTATGATACGATTTGAACAAGGTGACATTGATCTAATCCTGCTAGATATTATGCTTCCGGGAAAAAATGGTGATCAGGTTTTAAAAGCCATTAGACACGATAGTTCAGTTCCTGTCATCATGCTAACTGCCCTAAGCGATAAAAAGCTCATCAGCCAATATCTCTTAGATGGTGCTAATGATTATATTGTAAAGCCTTTTGATTTGGATGAAGTTTTTGCCAGGGTTACGGTACAATTACGTCAAAATAGTGACAAGCAAGCAGCTGAAATCGAACATCCTGACAAGTTGATTCAACAGTTAAAAAATATTCAATTTGATGCAGATAGTTTTGAAATCAAAAATAGCCAGGAAACTATTCGCCTAGCTAAGAAAGAATGCTTGATTCTCCAAACCTTGTTGGGACATCCTAAGAAAATTTTCACGAAAGAAGAACTCTATGAATTAGTTTGGGAGGATCCTTATTTACCAGGCGACAATACTCTCAACACTCATTTAAGTAACCTCCGTAAAAAATTAAGCCAACTTGATCCAGAGCAAGAGTATATTGAAACTATCTGGGGAGTTGGTGTTCGATTAAAAGGAGATGAGCAATGATCTATATTTTACTTTCTTTGCTACTGCTGGTTATTATCCTATTGACGATAGGATTGATTCGCTATCATCTAGCACTCGTAAACTTGAGCCAACAAATTGAAGACAAGATTCGGACTGGAAGTATGAAGAGAATAGGAGTATCAACTTTCTCCAAGGATTTTTTACATCTTTACCAGCAAATCAATCATCTCTTTCAAGAAGTTGAGCAGTCACGCTTGATTATGAAGCGAGAGAAGCAGACTTTAGACATGGCTATTAGCAATATTGCACACGATATTCGAACACCTTTAACGATTGCGTCAGGTTATACTCAGCAATTGCTTAAAACAGAAAATCCTGAGTCTGAGAGTTTGAAAAAAATTGCTCATCATCTCAATCAAGTTTCAAAACGGCTAGAGGCTCTTTTGGACTATCGTCGGTTAATGGAAGGAGCAGTTAAACCTGACTTATCTGAGTTAGAAGTTTCAACATTTATGACGCAAAAATTGCTGACCTATTATGATTCTTTTCAGACGGCAAAGATTAACCTTGATTTTCAAGTAGAACCTGGTCTCTATTTATTAACAGATCCAGATTTATTAGATCGTATGTTACAAAATCTTATTGGCAATGTTCTAAAACATGGCAAGAACGAAGCGAGATTTTCTCTGAAGGAAGTGGACAATCATATCTGTTTGGAAATTGCTAATCTGGTCAAACAACCCATTCGTAAAATTGAAAATCTCAGTCAACGATTTTACTCTGAAAACCTCTCAGATACTGAAGAATCATCAGGTTTAGGTCTTTATATTACAGAAGAATTATCCCATCTACTTAGTGCAGAACTACAACTAAGTACAGATGGTTCTTGGTTTATAGTTAGAGTTCTCTTTTAAAGCAAAGAACCTCCTCTTTTTGAATAGAGGAGGTTGTTTTTATAGGCTTTTCTTCTTGAAAATTATCAGTCCACTGAAAGAGAAGAAAAGTATGACCGTTACGCAAACCGTTATGGTATAGAGAACAGCTTGACTATAGGCAGTCAT
Organism: Streptococcus infantis; assembly: GCF_019929665.1. Taxonomy (GTDB): domain Bacteria; phylum Bacillota; class Bacilli; order Lactobacillales; family Streptococcaceae; genus Streptococcus; species Streptococcus infantis_H. Next base: position 471,835 of record NZ_JAHZPZ010000001.1, read on the forward strand.
AGCATAGGCAAAATTCAAGGATAAATAGCGCAAAATCTCGATATCTGGAAAGATAAGCATTGGCATTGAAAGTAAGATAGAACTAATTAAATAGCCAATGAAAACAGCCAAATAAGAATGAGTCACATAGAGAATGAAGGACACAATAGATAGCCAAGCTAGAAGGCAGAGGAATTGAATAGTAATTGTTAGAAGGAGATTGCCAATAAATCCTTCTGGCATCGTACCAATCCCGTTTAGGATAGTTGCTGGTACGAAAGCAATGACTAGGCTAATAAGAATTTGCATTAGAGCGATACTTGCTAATACAACAGATTTGGCAAAGAAGAATTCTGTACGAGAAACACCCACTGTCAAACTATTTTTATAGAGTTTTCCGATAAGATCAACTCCTAGAACTAAGCAAGCAAGGATAATGCAGAGGAAAACTAGGTTTGAACCTTGACTAGATGCGTTAATCAGGGCTTGAATACCATCCCAGCCCTTACTTGGAAGTTCAGTTTCTGGAGGTGTTGTATCAACTGACATTAGATGTCCTGTAGCCCCAATAGTAGCTCCCATTAACATGAGTGCAAAGAGAACAATCTCTGTAATCCAAAAACCTTTGGAACGGAAAAGACGGTAAAAGTCTGCTTGAATTGTGTGTATCATGGTGTTCCTCCTATTTTACTAATTGTGTGAAGTATTCTTCAAGATTTTGACGAGCATAGTAAATCTCATCCACATCAACATCTGCTAGAGTAAGTTCTTTGAGAATGCGTTTGACATCTTGTTCATGACTAAAAATATGAATCTCATTATCTGAATTAACAACTTTAAATTCAAGATGCACTTTGTCTTTTAAGATTTGACTAGCTTTTTCTTTGTCACTTGTTTTTAGAACAATATAGTCTTCATTCAGTGTCTCAAATTCGGCCTTACTGATTTCTCGAATGATTTTCCCTTGGTCAAGAATTCCAAAGCGATTGGCAACCAGATAGAGTTCTGACAAGATATGACTAGAGATGAGAATTGTTATTCCTAGTTCTTGATTCAGACGTTGAATCATTTGACGAAACTCTTTGATACCGATTGGGTCAAGTCCATTTATAGGTTCATCAAGGATGAGAAAGTCTGGTTTTGATAGTAGGGCAATCGCAATGCCTAGGCGTTGTTTCATTCCAAGAGAGAAATCTCGAAAAACTTTTCTACCTGTATCTGTTAACCCCACATACTTTAATGTTTCTTGAATGACTTGATCAGCATTTGGGATATGTCGAATAGTACAATAGTATCTTAGATTTTGATAGGCTGTTAAATGATTGTGAGCTACTGGGGATTCAATGACTGAACCTACTCGAGATAGGGCTTTCGTGCACTCCTTATACCCTTGACTAGAAAAGAGGGAAATAGTTCCTTGGTCAGCAGATAATAATTGGGTAATGATTTTAATTAGAGTTGTCTTACCAGCACCATTTTTTCCGATAAGTCCATAGATATCTCCTTCTTTAACTGAGAGACTAAGATCTTGTAGAATAGGTTGTTTGCCAAATTGTTTGGACAAGCCATGGATTTCGAGGACTGTTTTCATAGTTTTCTCCTTTAACCTTAATACTCAATGAAAAACAAAGAGCAAACTAGGAAGCGAGCCGCAGGCTGTACTTGAGTACGGCAAGGCGAAGCTGACGTGGTTTGAATTTGATTTTCGAAGAGTATAAGATGTTTTATTTTTATAACTCTAGTATAAAGCATAGATATCAAAGAATCGTCAAGCATTTCTAAAGAGTTTCTAAAGTTTTTAAATTTTAAAAAAATAAAAGCCCAGTTGGCTAGAAATACTAGTTGACTGGGCTTATTTTCTACAAAATATATTTCTCAATAGCGCGTGCAACACCATCTTCTTCATTGCTAGCAGTTACGGCATCAGCGAGAGATTTTACGTGGTCGCTGGCATTTCCCATGGCGATCCCCAGCCCAGCAAACTCTAACATCTCAATGTCGTTATTGGCATCACCCATAGCCATGATTTCAGAAGGTTGGATATCTAAAATCTCAGCCAAACGAGAAAGTGCTGAAGCCTTTGTTGTACCGAGTGGCATTGCTTCATAGATAACAGGTTGAGAACGAACACCGCTAAATCTCTGACAAAGTTCATCAGCAAATCGTTGTTCAAAGTCATCTGTCTGTTCTTTTGTCCCTAAAAACATTCCCTGGAACATACGATATTTACCACTAGTAGCTTCCTCTAGTGTGATTTCAGTCAGGTCAGCAAAGACAAGTGTGGCATCATATTGAACGATAGGATTTGGTTTGCCTCCGAGAACGAAATAGTGCTCTTCATCAAAGAGAGTCAACTGGACTTCACTCTTTTCAGCAAGGTCATTGAGGTATTCGATGTCAGATTTGCTAAGTTCCCGCCAGTCGACAAGGCTCCAGTCGCTGGTTTGGTGGGTAGAACAACCATTATTGACAATAACGTATTCATTTTGCAAATCAAGACCGAGTTTCTTGTAGTAGGGAAGAACTCCAAAGAGAGGTCGTCCAGTACATAGAACCAGTTTAACACCTTTTTCGATAGCCTTACGAATGGCGTCAATATGAGCTTGAGGGATTTCCTTTGCTTCGTTGAGAAGAGTACCATCCATATCCAGAGCAAGTAGTTTAATCATAGCATTTCCCTTTTTCGTGTTTTGCTTATATTATAGCATATTTTGAGGCAAATGAGTCTAAAGCTAAGTGAAATACCATTTCTATTTAGGTTTTTAGTAGATCGATAACGAAAATATGATATACTAAATTAGTAATATATTTAATATTTATGCTGATAATGGATAAAAAATCAGAGGACTTGGCATGAAAAAAAGAACAGTACAGATTTTACTAGCCTTGTTAGTAATTATTTATAGAAAGACATGATTTTGGTGGATTTTTAATCATTTTGCAGGTAGGCTTGTACCTGCTAGTAGAGAATTTTTTCAAATTCTTTCTTTTTTAGAGTTTAGCGTTACTTTTCTAGCTATTCTTTATTTACTAGTATTCGAAGGTAGAAGAACTTTTGAGTTGAAGTGGAAATGGAGATATCCAGTTTATTTGCTTCTTGCTTATGGAGTCAATCATCTTTCAGGTATTGTGTTTTCCTTTTTAACCCCAGCAACGTCCAATCAAATGGCTTTAAATGAATTAGTTGAGATGACAGGGCGACAAGAGTTACTATATTTATTGCTTATTACTTGTCTGCTAGGACCAATTACAGAAGAATTGGTTTATCGAGGAGTTCTGATGAATACATTTTTGAAAGATTCACCTTGGTATGGAGATGTTTTACTATCAGCCTGTGTCTTTGGCTATGTGCATGTTTCTGATGGTATAACACCACTTGCCTTTTTCACCTATGCAAGCGGAGGAGCGATTGTAGCATTCCTCTACCGAAAAACTCATTCTCTCTATTATCCCATTTTGCTCCATATCATGATTAACATTTTAGCATTTTGGGAATTATGGGTACTCTTGTTTTCTGGTACTTAATAACTATAAAAGGTCGGATTTTATTCCGACTTTTTTGATATGGGACAGGTTAAAATTAGGACTTTATATCAATCTGTTTTGACTTAAAAAATGATATAATAAAAGGTAATGACAAAAACAAACGAGGCAGAGATGAAACTACTTTATACCGATATTCGGACTTCTTTGACAGAAATCCTAACCAAGGAGGCTCAAGGACTAGTTACCCAAGGCAAACGAGTCTTTTATATCGCCCCTAACTCTCTTTCTTTTGAAAAGGAACGTGCCGTGCTGGAATGTTTAAGCCAGCAGGCTTCTTTTGCTATCACAGTCACGCGCTTCGCCCAAATGGCTCGCTATCTGGTTTTAAATGATATTCCTGAGAGGTCAAGTCTCGATGATATCGGTCTTGGTATGGCTTTCTATAAATGTCTGTCCGAGATTGACCCTAAGGATTTACGTGTTTACGGGGCTATTAAACAAGATCCTCAATTCATCCAGCAACTGATTGAGATTTATCATGAAATTTCAACTGCAAATATGAATTTTTTGGACTTGGAAAGTTTGACAGATGCTGATAAACGCTCTGATTTAATCTTGATTTTTGAAAAGATAACAGCTTATTTAAATCAAGGTCAAGTTTCACAGGGGAGTCCATTATCCTATCTGATTGATGCTATCGAAGAAAACAAGGTAAGTAGTGATTTTAGTAAGATTGCCCTTGTCATTGATGGTTTTACCCGATTTTCTGCAGAAGAGGAACACCTAGTGGATTTGCTTCATCGTAAGGGTGTTGAGATTATTATTGGTGTATATGCGTCTAAGAGAGCCTATAATAGCTCTTTTAGTGAAGGGAACCTCTATCAAGCCAGTGTTGAATTTCTACGTCATTTAGCTTTTAAATATAAGACCAAGGCAGAAGATGCCTGTCAAGAACATAAAAATCTTGATGCCTTTGCTAAAGCCTCAAAATTACTGGAAAGTGCTTATGATTATTCTGAAATTAGCTTAGAAGTGGATGCTAAGGATAGAGAAGAATTGCAAATCTGGTCTTGTCTGACACAAAAAGAAGAGCTGGAGTTAGTTGCTCGTAGTATCCGTAAGAAATTGCATCAAGAGTCAAAACTTAGCTATAAGAATTTTCGCATCTTACTTGGTGACGTAGAGTCTTATAAACTGTCCTTGCAGACAATTTTTAATCAATATCAGATTCCTTTTTATCTAGGTAAAAGCGAGTCTATGACTCATCATCCTTTGACTCAATTTGTAGAATCTGTGGGACGCCTCAAACGTTATTATTTCCGTCAGGAAGATTTGATTAATCTCTTACGAACCGGCTTATACACTGACCTTTCCCAAGAGGAAATCGATAGCTTTGAACAATATATCCGCTATTTAGGTATTGATGGCCTTTCTAACTTTAAACAAGAATTTACAAAAAACCATCATGGGAAATTTGATTTAGAAAAATTAAATGAGCTTCGTCTCCGTGTTCTAGATCCACTAGAAACTCTTTTATCTAGTCGTAAGCAAAAAGTTGAAAATATCCTTACAAAATGGAACAACTTTTTGAAGGATGCATCTGTGACCAAGCAATTACAATCCTTATCTGAAACCATGGAAGCGGCAGAGCAAGAAAGACAAGAGGAGGTCTGGAAAGCATTTTGTCACGTAATGGAGCAATTTGCTACTGTTTTTGAAGGGTCTCAGGTTGCTTTAGATGATTTCTTGGCTCTTCTTCACTCAGGGATGTCCTTGTCAAATTATCGTACAATCCCAGCAACGGTAGATACTGTTCTGGTGCAAAGTTATGATTTGATTTCGCCTTTGACTTCTGATTACATCTATGCACTTGGCTTAACCCAGGATCATCTACCTAAAATCACCCAAAATACTAGTCTTTTGAGTGATGAAGAAAGAGAAGTTTTAAACCAGGTTACTGAAGATGGCTCTCAATTATTGATTGCTAGCCATGAAAATCTTAAGAAGAATCGCTATACCATGCTTTCTTTGGTAAATTCTGCCAAGAAACAATTAGTCTTATCAGCGCCTAGTCTACTCAATGAAAACGAGAGTAAAGAGTCAATTTATCTGAAAGAATTGCAGGATTTTGGTTTTACCAAGATTGAAAAGAGAATTGACCGAAAAAATATAACAAAGGATGATATTGGTTCTTATCACAGTCTGTTGTCTAGTCTTGTTGCTTATCACCAGCAAGGTGAGTCGGAGACAAGTGAGCAGGACTTAACCTTTATTAAGGTTCTAGCTCGTGTCATGGGGAGAAGATTAGAAGATCAAGGTCTTGATAATCCTGTCCTACCGACAAGTCCGAAAAGTAAGACCTTAGCTACTGAAACTCTGGAAGCCTTGTATCCTCAAGATCAAGATTTCTATCTATCAACTTCTGGATTGACAGAGTTTTATCGAAACGAATACAGTTATTTCCTTCGATATGTCTTAGGCTTGCAAGAAGAATTACGTTTGCGGCCTGATGCACGAAGTCATGGGAATTACTTGCATCGTATTTTTGAACGGGCTATGAAACTTCCTGCTGATACATCTTTTGATCGTCGCTTAGAGCAAGCAATCTCTGAAACCAGTCAAGAGCGAGAATTTCAAGCGATTTATCAAGAAAGTTTGGAAGCTCAATTAACCAAGGAAGTTCTTTTAGACGTTGCGCGTGCAACTGGGCACATTCTTCGTCACAATTCTGAAATTGAAACAATTCAGGAAGAAGCAGTCTTTGGTGGTAAGGAACAAGCTTTTGTTCAGTTAGATAACGGCAGAAATGTCTATGTCCGTGGTAAAGTCGACCGTATAGATCGCTTAAAGACAAGTGATGCGATTGGTGTTGTCGATTACAAATCTTCTCTAACTCAGTTTAACTTCCCTCTCTTTTATAACGGCCTTAATTCACAATTACCAACCTATCTAGCTGCTCTTAAGAAAGAAGGGAATACAGACTTCTTTGGTGCTATGTATTTAGAGATGGGTGAGCCAGTTCAGTCCTTACAATCTGTTAAAACACTTTCAAAGGCTTTAGCAGAAACGACTAAGAGTATGAAATATCAAGGGCTATTTCTTGAAAAAGAAATAAAGAATCTTGGTGAACTATATAATAAAAACAAGACCTATCAGTTGTCTGATGAGGAATTCCAGTTATTGCTGGACTATAACGCCCTTATTTATAAGAAAGCAGCAGAGAAGATTTTATCTGGTAGATTTGCTATCAATCCTTACACAGAAGACGGCAGAAGTATTGCCCCATATGTCCAACAATATCAGTCGATAACTGGTTTTGAAGCTAATTACCATTTAGGTCAGGCTAGATTGTTAGATAAGGTTGCTAAGAGCAATGATAAGGAAACATGGTTTAATATAATTAGAGAGGAGTTGGAGCGATGAAATTTTTATCCCAAGAAGAGATTGAAAAGTTGCAGATAGAAGAAGCTCAATCTGACAAGAAACCCAAGAAAACTGCTGAGCAAATTCAAGCTATTTACAGTTCTGGTCAAAATATTCTGGTCTCAGCATCAGCTGGCTCAGGAAAAACTTTTGTCATGGCTGAACGAATACTTGATCAACTAGCGCGTGGTGTAGAAATTCGCCAACTCTTTATCTCAACCTTTACGGTAAAGGCAGCAACCGAGTTAAAAGAACGCTTGGAAAAGAAAATCAGCCAACAAATCCAAGAGACTCAAGATTTGGAGCTAAAAAAGCATCTTGGAAGACAATTAGCTGATTTACCAAACGCTGCCATCGGAACTATGGACTCTTTTACTCAGAAGTTCCTGGCTAAACATGGTTATCTGATTGACCTCGCCCCAAATTTTCGGATTCTTGAGAATGAAAGTGAGCAACTCCTCTTAAAAAACGAAGTCTTTCGGCAGGTTTTTGAAAAACACTACCAAGGTAAGGAACAAGAACAGTTTAGTCAGCTGGTCAAGAACTTTGCGGGTAAAAGTAAGGATGCACGTGGATTGCGTAAACAGGTCTATATGATTTATGAGTTCTTACAATCCACTAGTAATCCTCAGGCCTGGCTACAGGAATCTTTCTTAAAAGGATTCGAAAAGGCCGATTTTACTATTTCTAAAGAAAAGCTGGCCCAAGACATTCAGCAAAGACTCTGGGATTTAGAAAGTTTCTTCCGTTACCATCTAGAGAATGATTCCAAGGAATTTGGTAAAGCAGCGTATTTAGAGGCTGTTCAACTAGTTCTTGATGAAATCGGTGCTTTAACTCACGAATCTACTTTTGAACAATACCAAGAAGTTTTAGAACGAGTTGTGAGTATTTCTAAAGATAAGGGTGGCCGTGCTCTAACAAATGCTAGTCGCAAGGCTGAACTCCTAGAACTAAAAGAAGCGTACAACCAAGAGAGAAAAGATAAGTTTGAAAAGTTAATTGCATTAAATGACCAACTTACTTTATTGAAATTCCAGGAAAAATATCATCAAGAGTCTTGGGACTTAGCAAAGACTTTTCAAGTTTTTATGAGTGATTTTGTTGACGCCTATCAAAAGCGTAAACGCGAAGAGAATGCCTTTGAATTTGCGGATATCAGCCACTATACCATTGAGATATTGGAAAACTTCCCTCAGGTGCGACAAGAGTATCAGGAACGCTTCCACGAAGTCATGGTCGATGAGTACCAAGATACCAACCATATCCAGGAAAGAATGTTGGAGCTCCTCTCTAACGGGCATAACCGTTTTATGGTGGGAGATATTAAACAGTCTATTTATCGTTTTAGACAGGCAGATGCCCAGATATTTAATGAAAAATTCCACAGCTTTGCTAAGGATGGCAAAGAAGGTCAGTTAATTCTGCTTAAAGAAAATTTCCGTAGTAGTTCTGAAGTACTAAATGCTACCAATGACGTCTTTAAGCATCTCATGGATGAGGAAGTTGGAGAGATTTCTTATGACGGCATGCATCAACTTATTTTCGGAAATACTGATTTACACCCAGATCCAGAAAACAAGGCAGAAGTCCTCTTGTATGATAAGGATGTTGATGGTGATTCTAAGGAAGAGGAAGAGTTTTCGACCAACAAATTGACTGGTGAAATGCGAATGGTCATTAAGGAGATATTGCATCTTCATAATGACAAAGGTGTCCCTTTCAATGACATTGCTCTCTTGACTGCCAGCAGAAGTCGCAATGACCAGGTTCTACTTGCTTTGTCGGAATATGGGATACCAGTTAAAACGGATGGCGCTCAAAACAATTATTTGCAATCTTTAGAAGTGCAGGTTATGTTGGATACTCTTCGTGTTATCCATAATCCTCTGCAAGACTTCGCTTTAGTAGCTCTCATGAAGTCTCCTATGTTTAGCTTTGATGAAGATGAATTGGCTCGTCTAGCTCTTCAAAATTCTGAGGATAAGGTTCAAGAGAACTTTTATGAAAAACTAGTCAATGCTCAAGCAAAAACTAGTATCCAAAAGGATTTAATAAAATCTGAACTCCATAAAAAGCTTAACCTTTTCTTGGAAACTGTTAATTCTTGGCGTTTGTTCTCAAAAACGCATTCGCTTTATGACCTTATTTGGAAAATTTATAGCGAACGTTTCTACTATGATTATGTTGGTGCTTTACCAAATGGTCAGGCTAGACAGGCCAACCTCTATGCCCTAGCACTACGAGCTGATCAGTTTGAAAAGAGTAATTTTAAAGGCTTATCACGTTTCATAACTATGATTGATCAAGTCTTGGAAGCCAAGCACGACCTTGCCAGTGTCACTGTAGCTCCACCTAAGGATGTATTGGAGCTTATGAGTATTCATAAGAGTAAGGGGCTTGAGTTCCCTTATGTCTTTATTCTCAATATTGATCAGCAATTTAACAAGCAAGATTCCATGTCTGAAGTTATCCTAAGTCGTAAAAATGGCCTTGGTCTCAAGTATGTTGCTAGAGTAGCTACAAATGCAAAAGAGGAATATCTTCCATCTACGATTAAGTTATCCATTCCAAGCTTGACTTATAGTCAAATTGAGGAGGAGCTCCAATTAGCAAGCTATTCTGAGTTGATGCGTTTACTGTATGTAGCCATGACTCGTGCTGAGAAAAAACTCTATCTAGTTGGAAAGGGATCAAGGGAAAAGTTGGAGTCTAAAGAATGCCCGACAAATGGACAAGGCCTCCTAACTCGTCAAACCAGGTTAGATGCTCAAAATTTCCAGGACTGGATTTGGGCCATCTATCAAGCTTTTTCTAAAGAGGACTTACACTTTAGTGTTCGTTTCGAGGGTGAAGAACAACTGACAGAAGAAGCTATCGGTAAATTGGAAACTAAAAGCCAGCTCCAAGATCTTTCTCAGGCAAGCAACCGTCAGTCTGATACCATTAAGGAAGCTTTAGAAATGCTGAAAGAAGTGGAAGTGTATAATGAAATCCACCGTGCAGCGATTAATCTTCCGAGTGTTCAGACTCCAAGTCAGATTAAGAAGTTTTATGAACCAGTCATGGATATGGAAGGTGTAGTAGTAGCTGGTCAATCTAAACCAAAAGAAACTATGATTCAGTTTGAACTTCCAGACTTCTCTAAGACAGAAAAAGTCACTGGAGCTGAGATTGGTAGTGCTACCCATGAACTCATGCAGCGAATCAATCTCGCTAAGAAACCTACTTTGGAAACCTTGACAGAAGCCTTGGAGCAAGTTCAGGCAACTTCAACTGTTAAAGATAAAGTTAATCTAGAAAAAATCTTGTCCTTCTTTAATACAGATCTTGGTCAAGAGATTCTTGCAAATCAAGATAAACTTTATCGAGAACAACCCTTCTCTATGTTAAAAAGAGATGCTAAGAGTAAGGAAGACTTTGTTGTCCGTGGAATTTTAGATGGTTATCTCCTCTATGAGGATAAAATTGTTCTCTTTGACTACAAGACAGATCATTATGAATATCCAAGTCAACTGATTGAACATTATAGAGGTCAATTATCTCTATATGCAGAAGCCTTGTCTCGTTCTTACCAAATAGATCAAGTTGAAAAATATTTAATCTTACTTGGCAAAGATATGGTTGAGGTGGTCGAAGCTAACTAATCTTGTAAAAACTATTGCCTTAATGGCAGTAGTTTTTATTTATTTTCAGTTATGGTATACTAGTTTCAGAAAAGGATGTAAAAGAATCTATGTCAAAAGAAATCGATATCGAATACTATCACCAATTAGCTTTACAAAAGCAAAAAGAGCATCGTAAATTTCTTGGAAATCTGAAAAAGAAGGCTCCAAAAAACCTAGATAAGATTGCCCTTGAAATTCACCAAGAAGTTTTTGAAGAAATTGATTGTACAGCCTGTGCTAACTGCTGCAAGAGCCTTGGACCAGACTTTAAAGAAGCAGATATCACACGCATTGCCAAGTACTTTAAAATGAAATTACCTGCCTTCGAAGATGAATTTCTACAGGTAGATGAAGACGGTGATAAGATCTTTAAGTCAATGCCATGTCCATTTCTCGGTGGTGACAATCTCTGTTCCATCTATGATGTCCGTCCCAAGGCCTGTAGAGAATTTCCACATACCGACCGTAAAAAGATTTATCAAATCAATAATTTGACTATCAAAAATACTTTAACCTGTCCCGCAGCCTATCTCTTTGTCGAGAAATTAAGAGATAAAATAGAATAAATAGTTTATTTTATAATAAATTCCATCCTCAAATTCATTTGCTATTTGAGGATTTTTGTATATTTATTAATATTGATTGTTTTTGCTTTCTAAAGAAAACTAGTTCCAGTCTTAAAGTTTCTTTAACTTTTTCTTAAAGAAAACTGATATAAGGTATCTTTAAGCGATATTCTGTATAGTTATACCATCACTAAGAAAGGAGTGCCGGTATGAACTATATAGTAATTCCAGCTTATCAACCTGATAATAAACTTATCAAACTCATCGAAAAAATCCACGAAAAGAGTGATTTTCGTATTCTAGTTATCGACGACGGTAGTTCATCAAAGTGTCAAAATATCTTTGATAAAGCAGAACAATATGCTACGGTACTCCGTCACCAAGAGAACCAAGGTAAAGGCCAAGCGCTTAAAACAGCCTTTACTTATATCCAACAACAAAACAGCTATGGAACGGTTGTAACGGCAGACGCAGATGGTCAGCATAAGATTTGGGATATTTTCCGTACGGCTAACAAAGCTTCTGAAAATCCTAACAAGCTAATCTTGGGTGTGCGTGCCTTCACAGGTAAAGTACCTCTTCGTAGCCGTTTTGGAAATAGCTTAACAAAAGCACTTTTTAAGATTCAAACTGGGGTAGAAGTAGCAGATACTCAGACAGGACTTCGAGCTTTTACAACAAATCTTATTCCTTTTATGCTAAAAATCGAAGGACAACGTTATGAATATGAAATGAATATGTTACTTGAAGCTACTAAAGAATATCAAATTTTAGAAGTTCCCATTGAAACTGTCTATATCAATGATAACGAGGATTCACACTTCCGACCAATAAAAGATGGGCTCATGATTTATAAAAATATCTTTAAATTTGCCTTATCATCACTCAGTAGCTTTGTTGTAGACTATCTTGTTTACGCTATTGCAATCTTGTTTTTACCAACAGCACCAACAAGTTTCCGAATTTTCCTAGCTAATGGACTAGCTCGTGTGACAAGCTCTATTTTTAACTACTCTACAAATAAAAAACTAGTCTTTAAAAACGACGATAGCCTTGTGAAAACAGGGATGGGGTACTTTGGTCTAGCAGTCGGACTCTTTGTTTTAGATACTCTGCTTATTCGTCTATTCTTTACTGTATTTGGTATCAACCTTCTGATTGCCAAAGTTATCGTCGGCATCCTTCTCTTCGCTGTCTCTTGGACAGTGCAAAAGAAATTGATTTTTAAGGAAAGGACATCAACTGTATTATGAAATTTTTAAAGAAACCATATGCTTATGCCTCGGTTCTCGGTTTACTCTTGACAGGATCCTTTAGTTACTCAATGTTTAAAACTTTTGTACTCGCTGAAACTATTTCGACAGTAGCAACAACTAATACAAGTTCCAATACAGCTCAAGCTAGTCAAGCTGCTAAAACAGCAACAGTAACTAACTCAAGTTATAAGGACGAGAATATCTCTATCAATTTGACTGAAACGACGGTTAATCATACCCAAGTGTATGTTGCAGATGTTACAGTAAGTTCATCAGAATATCTAAAAACAGCATTTGCTCAAAAATTATTTGGAACAAACGTAACAGCTAAAACATCTGTCACTGCTGCAGATAATGATGCAATTTTAGCAGTCAATGGCGACTATTACGGTGCCAACTCTTCGGGTTATGTTATCCGTAATGGAGTTGTCTATCGTGATACTGTCCGTAAAAATTCTAATAATGGTGATTTAGCCATTTATAAAGATGGTTCTTTCAAGATTATTTACGAGGATCAGATTTCAGCTGAGCAACTTGTCAAAGACGGAGTTATTAATCTCCTAGCTTTTGGTCCTGCCTTGGTCGAAAATGGTGAAATAGCAGTAGGAAAAAACCAAGAAGTTGGACAAGCTATGGCTTCTAATCCACGTACAGCTATTGGTATTATCGACGAAAACCACTACATTATTGTAGTTTCTGACGGACGTACTTCTGAAAGTGAAGGTCTCTCTCTTTATCAGCTTGCTGAGGTCATGAAATCATATGGTGCAAAAACTGCCTACAATCTTGATGGTGGGGGTTCCTCTACACTTTACTTCAACGGTCAGGTTATCAATAAACCAACGACTGGAGGAAACAAAATTTCAGAAAGGGCGGTGAGTGATATTGTCTACATCGGTTACTAATCTTGGCAAAAAACGTTTTAAAAAAGCTGCCATCTCTTATACACTAATTACGATTTTCTTCTTTGCTTTTTCTAGAATTTATGAAGCATTTAGTTTTGGAGAGACATCTGTCCATATGCACTATTTATTTGCGGTACCTCTTATTGGAGGAATTCTACTAGCAATCTTTCTCAAAGTTCTTCCTCAATTTTCTCGTATTAGTCTTAATTTATGGAATTCGGCAGTAGCAATTGCTACAACAGGAACACTATTCCGTGGGATTGTCAATCTATCTGGTCGTTCAACTACTCTTGATGCCCCTTACTGGTATGTAGGTATTGCTTTTGCAGTACTAGCTCTTTTATCAATTTTTATAAATCCTATTCGATTGAAGAAGAATGTCAGAACAGCAGAAGTTTAGATAAATGATAAAAAGTAGTCGTTCACACCCTGTTCGACTACTTTTTGTTGACTTTTATTTCTAAATTGTTTTAACAATATTACAACTTTCTTTCTTCTTTAAGACGTTACTTTTATAATTGAAATTATATTGTATAATAAAGTGGATAAACGTTGTCTTTAAAACGATAAGTAAGAAGTAAAAAATATAGGGAATATAAAATTGAAAGGTAAAAAATGAAAAAGATATTACTAGCAAGTACAATTGTTCTTTCCATAGCCGGGATTTCTAAAACAACTGTATTAGCAGAGGAAAACCAAGCTACAAACAAAGTACAAAGTTCAGAAAAAACTGTAGCAAATGCAACGAGTAAGGAAGCTAAAGAGAAAAAGCAAGCTCAAGGTCAAGAACAGGGCGATAAACAGAATCAGAACGAAACACAAAACAAGGCAGAAAAAGATTCTTCTCAATCTACACAGAAACAAGAAACAGCCCTTACCAAGAATAACTCTTCAACAGAAGAAATTACTGAAGAGGTCAACAAAGAAGGTTGGCAAAAAGAGAATGGTCAATGGCGTTATTATGAAAATAAAAAGGATGTCAAAAATTGGAAGAAGATTGCTGGAGTTTGGTATTATTTTAACCACGATGGTATCATGCTTAGCAATACAGTTTATGATGACTATCTCTTTAATAAAAGTGGTGCTATGGTTGAAACTTCTTGGGTAAAAATAGATGAGAAGTGGTATTATGCCACAGAATCAGGAAAGATTATCCGCAACAAATGGGAAAAAATTAACGGTTCATGGTATCGTTTTGATGAAACTGGTATCATGTTAAGCAAAACCATTTATAATGACTATCTTCTTCAGACTAGCGGTGCTATGGCTGAAAAAGATTGGGTAAAAATGGATAAAAAGTGGTACTATGCCACAGAATCAGGAAAGATTATCCGCAACAAATGGGAAAAAATTAACGGTTCATGGTATCGTTTTGATGAAACTGGTATCATGTTAAGTAAAACCATTTATAATGACTATCTTCTTCAGACTAGCGGTGCTATGGCTGAAAAGAACTGGGTAAAAATTGATGAAAAGTGGTACTATGCTACTGATTCAGGTAAAGTCGTTCGTAATAAATGGGAAAAGATTAATAGCTCTTGGTACTTATTTGACAAAGACGGGGTCATGTTGAGTAGTCAATGGAAAGATAAATACTACCTAAAAGAGAGTGGCGCCATGGCTCAAAACGAATGGTTCTTTGATAAAAAATACAATAGTTGGTTCTATTTAAAATCAGATGGTTCTTATGCTGAAAACCAATGGCAAGGGTCCTACTATCTCAAATCATATGGTTATATGGCCAAGAATGAGTGGATCTTTGATAAGAGTTACAATGCTTGGTATTATCTAAAAGAAGATGGACTATATGCTACTGGAACACTCAAAATCAATGGGAAAAATTATAGCTTTGAAAATAACGGGAAGTGGATCTCTAATCTATCTACTTATTATAAAGTAAAACCAATAACAGCCTATGTTTATAGTGCTTCTGGAGCTAGACTTAGCTATATTTCCCAAGGTACTATAGTTGCTGTTTCTGACACAGAATCTCAAGGTGACAGACTCCCAGTCCAAATTTCTGGACTTTCAGGTTTTATGAATAAGAGTGACCTTGTAGCTGTTAACACTAATAATGAGTTTATCCCTCATTACACAAGCGATGGTCGTTATCTTTATCACGAGTTATCACCTTATACCAGTGTTCGTGTAGCACCTCATAGTTCATCGATGGCTATTGGTACAAAATACTATTCAGCAGATGGCGTTAACTTTGAGAACTTTAAAGTTGAGAACCCATTCCTCTATAGAGATCTAAGAAAGCCAACAAATTATACAGCAGAAGAATTGAATAAGGTATATTCTCTTATGAATATTCAGGGCAGCCGCCTTGCAGGTAAAGGAGAGGTCTTCAAAGAAGCGGAGAAACGTTATCAGGTGAATGCACTCTATCTCATGGCTCACAGTGCTCTAGAAAGTGCATGGGGACGAAGTCAGATTGCAAAAGATAAGAATAACTTCTTTGGTATTGCTGCCTATGATACAACTCCATATGATTCAGCTAAAAGCTTTGACGATGTTGATAAGGGTATCTTAGGTGCAGCCAAGTGGATTCGCGAAAATTACATCGATAATGGGAGAACACACCTAGGAAATAAATCATCAGGTATGAATGTCCTTTATGCTTCAGATCCATATTGGGGAGAAAAAATTGCCAGCATTATGATGACAATCAATAGTAAACTTGGTGAAAAAGATTAAATATTTTAAAATCGATAACTATAAAAAGGTTATCGATTTTTTATTAATCAGAAATATAAAAAAGAATTTACTCATTAAAAGTAAATCCTTTTCAAGTTTCTAATTTATCTTAGTCTTTTTTGACTTATGCAAGAATGCTACTAGGACTATTGATGAAATTAGAGTTACAGCCCCAATGATTGTAATCAATGTTCCTTTACTTTCACCTGTATTTGGAAGCCCTGGCTTGTCTTCCGTAGTTGTTGTTTCGGAAGTTGATGAAGGAGTTGTAGTTGCTTCAGTAGTAGTTGCTTCAGTAGTAGTTACCGAAGTTGTAGGAGCTTCTGTTGTTGTAGGAGCTTCTGTCGTTGTGGGAGCTTCTGTTGTTGTAGGAGCTTCTGTTGTTGTAGGAGCTTCTGTCGTTGTAGGAGCTTCTGTTGTTGTAGGCGCTTCAGTAGTAGTTACAGAAGTCGTAGTAGGAGCTTCTGTTGTTGTAGGAGCTTCTGTTGTTGTAGGAGCTTCTGTTGTTGTAGGAGCTTCTGTTGTTGTAGGCGCTTCTGTTGTTGTAGGAGCTTCTGTCGTTGTAGGAGCTTCTGTTGTTGTAGGCGCTTCTGTTGTTGTAGGCGCTTCTGTTGTTGTAGGAGCTTCTGTTGTTGTAGGCGCTTCTGTTGTTGTAGTCGTGGTTGTAGGTGCCTCTGTTGTTGTAGTCGTGGTTGTAGGTGCTTCAGTTGTAGTAGTCGTTGTAGTTGTTGTGGTTGTTTCTTCCTTCGGATTCACAATCGTTTTTGTTACTGAATAATCAGCTCCAAAATCTTCAACGTTAACTTCAGTATCCGCTTCTTTGATGATATAACCTGATGGTGCTTCAACTTCAGTGATGGTGTATTTATCTTTTAACAGTTTGTTAACAGCAATATTACCATTATCATCTGATACAAACTCACCAATAACTTGATTATTAGCTTGACGAACTACTTTAAATTTAGCGCCCTTAAGTGGTTGATTCGCCTCATCGACTTTATGGATATTGATTGAGTAAACATAACCAACACCAGCACCACCAGGAATTTGAACGGCAGCAGCATTAATTACGTTCTTGTTTTCAATACCTAGGCCTTTAAGCGTTGCTTCATTTCTCAAGACTTCACGATCTACAGGGTCATAATTTAGACGAACTTTATAAGAAATACGATATTGGTCTTCTTCTGTAATGTCCCCTAATTCAATAACGAAAGATTGTCCATCTTCGCTAATTGTAATCTTGTGTTGGTCTGTTACATCAACACGGTTTGAGAATACCCATTCACCGGTATCGTAAGAGAATTTACCTTTAATAATTTTAATACTATCCTTTTCGTAAGAAGCATTGGTAAATTGCAAGTGATCCTCAAGTGTAACATTCTTAATATTTTGTTTTGTACGATTGACAGAAATTGTGTATTGGATCTCTCTTTGGTCTCCACTGTTAACCCAGCTAGTCTTTGTTAAAAGATAAGGATTTCCGTCTCCGATACCTTTAAATGTTATCTTTCCAGCAGGTTTTGTTTCCTTGTTTATCGTGATTTCAATTGGAATTTCTCCTTGTTGTGGGTGTTTTTTGAAATCGACACGAGCATAGAAGAAGAAAGATCCGTTTGTGTCAGAGTATTTTTCAACATAATCCGTATAAGTCAAAGAAATGGACTTGTTATCTGCACTCACTTTGGCATGTGCGATAATCTCATTTGTTTTGATATCCTTAATATCGAATGATTGTGAAGTAATCATCAAAGCGTCTGGTACAGATATAACGGTAGTATCCCCTGCTTTGACATTTTTATTTTTTAAATCAAAATTTGCAGTGATAAGGAATGTAGCCCATTGCTCTAAATCCCAATTTAAATCTCCACCTTCGTTATTCGTTACTTTAACATTTGTGATTGTATCCACAAATTTTCCAGATACTGAAACCTCAGTGGTTTCAGCAAATGTTTTATTCAAACTAAATACAAAGACAGTTGTCAATATGCAAATAATAAAAGAAAAGATTCCCAATTTCTTTTTGTTATTCATTATTATCCTTCCCTTTTGTTAGATTGGTATTCTTAAGATACAAAAAAATATTGTACTTTAAGTAATACTCCCTGAATCAATTATTTTATATAGGATGATTTTATAGACACCCTTATTGTTGCCCTCCTCCTAGTCTATTACTAAAACTATCCTATAGGTGAATTATATCACAATGAGGAGTGTAAGACAAATAATAATATAAAATAGTAAGATATTTCCGACAAATTTCCAAAAAAATAAAAAGATTGTTCATTTTTTACAAACTTTTTAAAAGATTTAACCTATACTGAGTTAAAAATTTAGTTAGGATATGAACTAAGTTTCAGAAATAAGATGTTCAATATGATATACTTAGAGCTAAGGATTGTGAAGATATTTTAACAACCATTATTTGGAAACTTTAGGATACTATACTTATGACTTATAATTTTCTACTTTTCGACCTCGACCATACCTTGCTCGATTTTGATGCTGCCGAGGATGTGGCTTTAACGCAACTTCTAAAAGAAGAAGGTGTTGAGGATATTCAAGCCTATAAAGATTATTACGTTCCAATGAACAAGTCTCTCTGGAAGGATTTGGAAGAGAAAAAGATAACCAAACAAGAACTAGTCAACACACGTTTTTCTCGTTTATTTGCTCATTTTGAAATTGAAAAGGATGGCGTATACTTAGCTGAACGTTATCAGTTTTATTTAGCTCAACAGGGGCAGGTATTTTCTGGGGCCATGGAACTCTTAGATAGCCTTATTGATCGTGGTTATGAACTCTATGCTGCCACCAACGGGATAACTACAATTCAGACAGGTCGCATGGCTCAATCAGGTCTTGCTCCCTATTTCAATCAAGTCTTTATCTCAGAGCAGTTGCAAACGCAAAAACCTGATGCACTATTCTATGAAAAAAAAGGTCAGCAGATTGCTGGATTTAGTAAAGAAAAGGCGCTGATGATTGGAGATTCTCTAACCGCCGATATCCAAGGTGGCAATAATGCAGGGATTGACACAATCTGGTACAATCCTCATCACCTGGAAAATCACACACAAGCCCAGCCAACTTACGAAGTTGACTCTTATCAGGCTCTGCTAGAACTCTTAGATAAACTGTAAAAAGTGGTTTCAATAGCCACTTTTTGCTATAATAGAGGCAGTAAAAATGAAGGAATAGTAAACGATGTCAAGACTAGAACTTTCTCTTTATGAACCATTGTATACACTAAAGGAAGTTGATCAAAATATCTGGATAGCAGATGGTGACTTGATACAAATGGACTTGAAGGTCTTCAAACTTCCTTTTCAGACACGTATGACAGTGATAAAGTTAAACGATGGAAAACTCTGGATTCATTCTCCTATTGCGCCAAATGAGGAGCTCTTTACTGAACTGGATGCTTTGGGCAAAGTCGCTTACCTGATTTCACCAAATAAGATTCACTACGCCTATATTGCAGGTTGGAAAAAAAGATATCCTTATGCACAAGCATGGTCTAGTCCAGGAGTTGAAGAGAGAGCAAAAAGTCAGAATGTCAAGGTGGAATTTGATGCTCCCTTAACAGATAAGGCTCCTGAATTATGGTCTGATGAGATTGATCAACTCATTTTTAAGGGAAGTTCAGTCATTGAAGAGGTGGTGTTTTTTCATAAATCAACTAAAACACTAATTGTAACGGACCTTATAGAGAATTTTGAACCAGAAAAGATAGCTAGTCCAATCCGAAGAAAAATTTATCGTTTAGCTCGTGTAACAGCCCCTGATGGTCAAACTCCTATTGACTATCGGATGACTTTTTTAGGAAGACAAAGGGAAGCAAAGGTTTCCTTTTCCCTTATGTTAAACTGGAAACCGGATAAAATCATACTTGCACATGGTTTATGCTTTTTTAAAAATGGTACGGATGAATTAAGACGTGCTTTTAGATGGATACGATAAAGGAGAGAAAGATGCAACACTCATCTTGGCACGCCTTGATTAAGGAGCAATTACCGGAAGGTTATTTTGGGAAAATCAATCACTTTATGGAACAGGTTTATGCACAAGAAACTGTCTATCCAGCAAAGGAAAAGGTTTTTCAGGCTCTTTTGACAACTCCTCTTGAAGAGGTTAAAGTGGTGATTCTTGGTCAGGATCCTTATCATGGTCCTGGTCAGGCTCAAGGTTTGAGTTTTTCTGTTCCAGATAATATCCCAGCACCTCCTTCTTTGCAAAATATTTTAAAAGAACTTGCTGATGATATTGGAGTTAAAGCATCCCATGATTTGACAGCTTGGGCTGAGCAGGGAGTTTTACTTCTCAATGCTTGTCTTACAGTTCCTGCTGGGAAGGCCAATGGTCATGCTGGTCAGATATGGGAGCCTTTCACGGATGCCGTGATTAAGGTTGTCAATAATTTAGATAGACCAGTAGTATTTGTTCTCTGGGGTGCTTATGCACGCAAGAAAAAATCATTGGTGACCAATCCTAAGCATCTGATTATTGAATCAGCTCACCCGAGTCCCCTTTCCGTTTACAGAGGATTTTGGAGTTCCAAGCCTTTTTCCAAGGCCAATACATTCTTAACAGAGACAGGACAAGAGCCGATTAATTGGCTTAGATAAGGAGAGAATATGCCCCAGTTAGCGACGATTTGCTACATTGATAATGGAAAAGAACTGCTCATGCTTCATCGCAATAAAAAGCCTAATGATGTCCATGAAGGAAAATGGATCGGTGTAGGTGGAAAGTTAGAGCGTGGAGAAACTCCACAAGAATGTGCGGCCCGCGAGATTTTAGAAGAAACAGGATTGAAGGCTAAGCCAGTCCTCAAAGGTGTAATAACCTTTCCTGAGTTCACACCGGACTTAGACTGGTACACCTATGTGTTTAAGGTGACGGAGTTTGAGGGTGATTTAATTGACTGCAATGAAGGGACTTTAGAATGGGTTCCTTATGATGAGGTTTTAAGCAAACCAACCTGGGAAGGAGACCACACCTTCGTAGAGTGGCTTTTAGAAGATAAACCATTCTTTTCAGCAAAGTTTGTTTATGATGGTGATAAGTTATTGGATACCCAAGTGGATTTCTACGAATAAAGGAGAAAGCAGATGTTACTAATTAAAAATGGTCGAGTAATGGATCCTAAGTCTGGTTTGGATCAAGTGTGTGATGTCTTGGTTGAAGACGGTAAAATTGTCAAAATTGCACCACAAATTAGTGAAAAAGGTGCAGAGGTCATTAATGCAACTGGTCTTGTAGTTGCACCTGGTTTGGTGGATATCCATGTTCATTTCCGTGAACCTGGTCAAACTCATAAAGAAGACATTCATACAGGTGCACTAGCAGCTGCAGCTGGTGGTTTTACGACAGTTGTCATGATGGCTAATACCAATCCAACCATCTCCGATGTTGAGACTTTGCAGGAAGTTCTTCAATCTGCGGCAAAGGAAAAAATTAATGTTAAGTCTATAGCAACGATTACCAAGAACTTTAATGGCCAAGACTTGACTGACTTTAAGGCGCTTTTAGAAGCTGGAGCCGTTGGTTTTTCAGATGATGGTATTCCGCTTGAAAGCAGTAAAGTGGTCAAGGAAGCTATGGAAGAGGCTAAAAAACTCAACACCTTTATCAGCTTACACGAGGAAGATCCTGGTCTGAATGGTACGCTAGGTTTTAATGAAAATATTGCTAAAGAACACTTCCATATTTGTGGCGCTACAGGGGTTGCAGAGTATGCAATGATTGCACGTGATGTTATGATCGCCTATGCAACAAAAGCCCATGTTCATATCCAGCACTTATCCAAGGAAGAAAGTGTTAAGGTTGTGGAGTTCGCTCAAGGTTTGGGAGCAAACGTAACTGCAGAAGTAGCACCGCAACATTTCTCTAAAACTGAAGCGCTTCTCTTGACTAAGGGAAGTAATGCTAAGATGAATCCACCACTTCGATTGGAGTCAGACCGCTTGGCAGTTATCGAAGGTTTGAAATCAGGAGTCATTTCAGTAATTGCGACAGATCACGCGCCTCACCATGCTGATGAAAAGAATGTCGAGGATATCACAAAAGCTCCTTCAGGTATGACAGGACTGGAAACTTCATTGTCACTTGGTTTAACTTACTTAGTCGAAGCTGGTGAGCTAGGCTTGATGGAATTATTAGAAAAAATGACTGTAAATCCAGCAAAATTGTATCATTTTGAAGCAGGTTATTTGGCTGAAAATGGTCCAGCTGATATTACCATTTTTGATGATAAAGCTGACCGAATTGTAGACACACATTTTGCTTCTAAAGCAGCTAATTCACCATTTATCGGTGAAACTTTAAAAGGGCAGGTAAAATACACTATTTGTAATGGACAGATTGTTTATAAAAACTAGATGAAATACTGCTCTATAAAATTTAAATTTAGAGAGAGTCTGTATGTATCCAACCCATCATTTTAAAGACAAGTTCATTTTATTTCTTAAGATTTTCTTCCCTATTTTGGTTTATCAATTCGCAAATTATTCGGCTTCCTTTGTCGATACAACCATGACCGGCCAGTATAATACTATTGATTTAGCTGGTGTATCAATGGCTACTAGCTTGTGGAATCCTTTCTTTACTTTTTTAACAGGTATTGTTTCTGCCTTAGTTCCTATAGTTGGGCATCATTTAGGACGTGGGAAAAAAGAAGAAGTGGCTTCTGATTTCTACCAGTTTCTTTATCTTTCGCTTGGCTTATCCATTTTTCTATTTGTTTTAGTTTTTCTGGTTGCTCCTCTAGTTCTAAATAATATGGGATTAGAAGCAACGGTAGCAAATATAGCAGTTCGTTATCTATGGTTTTTAGCAATAGGGATTATTCCTCTCTTACTCTTTAGTGTTATCCGTTCATTACTGGATGCGCTTGGGTTAACAAGGTTGTCCATGTATTTGATGCTTTTATTGCTCCCTCTCAATAGTGGTTTTAACTATTTATTGATTTATGGTGCCTTTGGTTTTCCTGAGTTGGGAGGAGCTGGAGCGGGACTTGGGACCTCTATGGCTTATTGGGCCTTGTTGGGTATATCTATACTAGTACTTCTTAAACAAGAAAAATTAAAAGAACTACATTTAGAAAACCGACTACCTTTAGATAAAAATAAAATAAAAGAAGCGATAAAACTGGGGTTGCCTATTGGTGGAACTGTTTTTGCAGAAGTTGCTATTTTTTCAGCCGTTGGCTTGATTATGGCGAAGTTTTCATCATTGATAATAGCTAGTCATCAGTCTGCTATGAACTTTTCATCTCTCATGTACGCTTTTCCTATGAGCATTTCAACAGCAATGGCTATTGTTGTTTCTTACGAAGTTGGTGCTAAACGTCTAGGGGATGCTAAAAAATACATAAAAATTGGACGACTATCAGCTATGGCATTCGCAATTTTAACACTTTCTTTTCTGTATGTTTTTAGAGAAAATGTTGCCAGTCTCTATGGTCATGATCCAGAGTTCGTTCAACTAACTGCTAGTTTTATGACCTATAGCTTATTTTTCCAGTTAGCTGATACATTTGCGGCACCATTACAAGGGATTTTACGAGGCTACAAAGATACTGTCATCCCTTTCTACCTTGGTATCCTTGGATACTGGGGAGTTGCTATACCTCTTGGTTTGTTTCTAGATTATTCAACAAATCTTGATGCTTATTCATATTGGATAGGTCTTATCGTAAGTTTAGTTGTCAGCGGATTACTCTATCAGTGGCGTTTACAAGTTATTATGAAAAGATTCAAATAATTTGTTGAAAATATCCATGGAAATCAGTTTGTGAAATAGCCATTTTACATAATGAAAAGTCTTGATTTCAGTGACTTTTCTTTTTTTATATTGTGAAAAAATATCAAGCATAATCTTTGACTATAGTTAACCTATAAGTTAGAATAGAACTATAAGAAATTAAACTTAGAAAGGCAAGATTATGTCAACTTTAGATAAAAATCTTTTGCTTGAGATGTTCCGTAAGATGGAAGAAATTCGTCGTATGGATTTAAAAATTGCTCAATTAGTAAAAAAAGGGAAAGTGCCAGGTATGACGCACTTTTCTGTTGGTGAGGAAGCTGCAAACGTTGGGGCTATGTTAGCTCTAAACGAAGACGACCTCATAACATCGAACCACCGTGGTCACGGACAAGCCATTGCTAAAGGAATCGACCTTAATGGTATGATGGCTGAAATCCTTGGTAAGTATACTGGAACTTGTAAAGGTAAAGGTGGATCAATGCACATCTCCGACCTAGATGCGGGTAACCTTGGTGCTAACGGTATCGTAGGTGGTGGTATGGGAATCGCAGTAGGTGCAGCCCTTACTCAACAAATGAAAAACACTGGCAAGATCGTTGTCTGCTTCTTTGGTGATGGAGCGACGAATGAAGGTGTATTCCACGAAGCTGTTAATATGGCTTCAATTTGGAATCTACCAGTTATTTTCTACTGTATCAATAACGGTTATGGAATCTCTGCCGATATTAAGAAAATGACAAATGTCAAGCATATCCATGAGCGTAGTGCTGCTTACGGTATTCCTGGAATGTTTATCGAAGACGGTAACAATGTTATCGATGTCTACGAAGGATTTAAGAAAGCAGTTGACCATGTTCGTTCTGGTAAAGGTCCTGTCTTAATCGAAAGTGTAACTTACCGTTGGCTTGGTCACTCATCATCAGACCCTGGTAAATATCGTACACGTGAAGAAGTCGATGAGTGGAAAGAAAAAGATCCAATCGAAAACCTTCGCAAGTACCTTGTTGAAAATAAAATTGCTAGTGCAGAAGAACTCGAAGAAATTCAGGCTCAAGTCAAGGAAGCAGTGGAAGCATCTGTTAAGTTTGCAGAAGAAAGTCCATTCCCTCCACTAGAATCAGCTTTTGAAGATATTTACGCAGACTAAGGAGAAGTAGAGAAATATGGAAACAAAATTAATGTCTTTCCGCGATACCATTATCCTTGCAATGTCTGAGGAAATGCGTCGCGACGAAAATGTACTCTTGATGGGTGAAGATGTAGGTGTCTTTGGTGGAGACTTTGGTACATCTGTAGGTATGCTTGAGGAATTTGGACCAGAACGTGTTCGAGACTGTCCGATTTCTGAAGCAGCTATTTCTGGAGCAGCTGCTGGTGCTGCTATGACTGGACTTCGTCCAATCGTTGATATGACTTTCATGGACTTTTCTGTTATTGCCATGGATAATATCGTCAACCAAGCTGCTAAAACTCGTTACATGTTTGGTGGTAAAGGTCAAGTACCAATTACAATCCGTTGTGCCGCTGGTAACGGAGTAGGTTCTGCAGCTCAACACTCCCAATCTTTGGAATCATGGTTTACCCATATTCCTGGTTTGAAAGTTGTTGCTCCAGGTACTCCGGCTGATATGAAAGGACTTCTCAAGTCTTCTATTCGAGACAACAACCCTGTTATCATTCTTGAATACAAATCAGAATTTAACCAAAAGGGTGAAGTACCGGTAGATCCTGACTATACCATTCCACTTGGCGTTGGTGAAATTAAACGCGAAGGAACTGATGTAACTGTTGTAACATACGGTAAAATGCTTCGTCGTGTTATGCAAGCTGCTGAAGAGTTGGCTGAAGAAGGCATCTCAGTAGAAGTAGTAGACCCACGTACTTTGGTTCCACTTGATAAAGAAATCATCATTAACTCAGTTAAGAAGACTGGAAAAGTAGTTCTTGTCAACGATGCCCACAAGACAAGTGGTTTTATCGGTGAAATTTCAGCTATTATCTCAGAATCAGAAGCATTCGATTATTTAGATGCACCTATTCGCCGTTGTGCAGGTGAGGATGTACCAATGCCTTATGCACAAAATCTTGAAAATGCAATGATTCCAACAGTTGAAAGCATCAAAGATGCAATCCGTAAAACTCACAACAAACAATAATACATAATATAAATTATGTAAATAAATTAATCGGACGAGATGCTTTGTATCTATAGATGCAAAGTTCTCTACGTCCTTAGTATCTTAGATTAGAGCACGGGCTAAAAGCTCGGAAAAAAGATAAATCTCCTTGACTTCATCGAAGTCTGTGTTGATTTCCTATTTTTCGGTTGCTTTTAAACGCCCTTTGCATCATAAATAGAATAGGAGAGGTCATGGCTGATGATAAGCTAAGAGCGACTCCTGCAGCTAGAAAATTAGCGGATGATTTAGGAATTAATCTCTACGATATTTCTGGCTCAGGCGCAAACGGTCGTGTCCACAAAGAAGACGTGGAAACATTTAAAGACACTAATGTGGTTCGCATTTCACCACTTGCAAAACGAATTGCCCTTGAACATAACATTGCATGGCAGGAAATCCAAGGAACTGGTCATCGTGGCAAGATTATGAAGAAGGATGTTTTAGCTTTCCTTCCGGAAAATATTGAAAACGATACAATCAAGTCACCTTCTCAGATCGAAAAAGTGGAAGAAATTCCAGATAACGTAACTCCTTATGGGGAAATCGAGCGTATTCCGATGACACCAATGCGTAAGGTTATTGCTCAACGTATGGTTGAATCTTACTTGACTGCACCAACCTTCACGCTTAACTATGATGTCGATATGTCTGAAATGCTTGCCCTTCGTAAGAAGGTCCTTGATCCAATCATGGAAGCAACTGGTAAGAAAATTACCGTTACAGACTTGCTTTCACTTGCGGTTGTTAAGACGCTTATGAAACACCCGTACATTAACGCTTCATTAACTGAAGACGGTAAGACAATTATCACTCACAACTATGTCAACCTTGCGATGGCTGTAGGAATGGATAATGGTTTGATGACGCCAGTTGTTTATAATGCTGAAAAATTGAGTTTGTCTGAGTTAGTAGTTGCCTTTAAAGATGTTATCGGACGTACTTTGGATGGTAAACTAGCTCCTAGCGAGTTGCAAAATTCAACCTTCACCATTAGTAACTTGGGAATGTTTGGTGTTCAATCATTCGGTCCAATCATTAACCAACCGAACTCAGCAATCCTTGGGGTTAGCTCAACAATTGAGAAACCAGTTGTTGTTAATGGTGAAATCGTGATTCGTCCAATTATGAGTCTTGGTTTAACAATTGACCACCGTGTCGTAGATGGTATGGCTGGTGCTAAGTTTATGAAAGACTTGAAAGCTTTAATTGAAAACCCAATCTCAATGTTGGTTTAGAGAATTTATTTTTAGAAATATAGATAAAGGAAGTAAGATATGGCCTTAGAAGTAATTATGCCAAAAGCAGGCGTGGATATGACAGAAGGACAAATCGTCCAATGGAATAAAAAAGTCGGAGAATTTGTAAAAGAAGGAGAAATCCTTTTGGAAATCATGACTGACAAAGTCAGCATGGAATTGGAAGCAGAAGAAGACGGTTACTTGATCGCTATCCTGAAAGGGGACGGCGAGACTGTTCCTGTTACTGAAGTTATCGGTTATCTTGGTGAAGAAGGGGAAAATATCCCAACAGCTGGAGCAGCTGCACCAGAAGCTAGCCCAGCACCTGCAGCAAGTGCTTCGAACGATGATGGTAAGAGCGATGATGCTTATGATATCGTTGTTATTGGTGGTGGACCTGCTGGTTATGTTTCTGCCATTAAAGCAGCTCAATTAGGTGGTAAGGTCGCTCTTGTTGAGAAATCTGAACTTGGTGGAACATGTTTGAACCGCGGATGTATCCCAACTAAAACTTACCTTCATAACGCTGAAATTATCGAGAATATCGGTCATGCAGCCAATCGTGGTATCGTGATTGAAAATCCTAATTTCACAGTTGATATGGAGAAACTTTTGGAAACTAAATCTAAAGTTGTCAATACCCTTGTAGGTGGTGTTGCAGGACTTCTTCGTAGCTATGGAGTTGATGTTCATAAAGGTATCGGTACTATTACTAAAGATAAGAATGTTTTGGTAAATGGTTCTGAATTGCTTGAAACTAAGAAGATTATCCTTGCTGGTGGTTCTAAAGTAAGCAAAATCAATGTTCCTGGTATGGAATCATCTCTTGTGATGACTAGTGATGACATCCTTGAAATGGATGAAGTACCAGAAAGCCTTGTGATCATTGGTGGTGGAGTTGTCGGTATCGAGCTTGGTCAAGCCTTCATGACATTTGGTTCAAAAGTTACGGTTATCGAAATGATGGACCGTATTGTTCCAGCAATGGATGCTGAAGTATCTAAAAACCTTCGCTTGATTCTTGAACGTAAAGGTATGACTATCTTGACAGGTACTAAACTTCAAGAAATCATCGAAGAAGATGGCAAACTTCGTATCAAGGTTGAAGGAAAAGATGATATCATCGCAAATAAAGCCCTTCTTTCAATCGGCCGTGTTCCAGACCTTGAAGGAATCGGAGAAGTTGAGTTTGAGTTAGACCGTGGTCGTATCAAGGTTAACGAGTACATGGAAACTTCTGTTCCTGGTATTTATGCACCAGGTGATATTAACGGTACTAAGATGTTGGCTCACGCTGCCTTCCGTATGGGTGAAGTAGCTGCTGAAAACGCCCTTAAAGGAAACCACGCTGTTGCCAAATTGAACTTGACTCCTGCAGCTATTTACACACTTCCAGAAGTAGCAGCAGTTGGTTTGACAGAAGAACAAGCTCGTGAAAAATATGACGTCCAAATCGGTAAATTCAACTTTGCTGCAAACGGACGTGCCATTGCATCAGATGCAGCTCAAGGATTTGTTAAAGTCATTGCAGACAAGAAGTATGGTGAAATCCTTGGTGTTCATATCATTGGTCCTGCTGCTGCAGAGTTGATCAATGAAGCGTCAAGCATCATCGAAATGGAAATCACTGTTGAAGAAATGCTTAAGACAATCCACGGTCACCCAACATACTCTGAAGTTATGTACGAAGCATTTGCTGATGTTCTTGGAATGGCTATCCATTCACCTAAGAAAAAATAAAAATTGATAGACTAGACTGGAATTATTTTTCCAGTCTCTATCGTATTAGAAGGTACCTTATGAAATACATTATCAATCATTCAAACGACACTGCTTTTAATATTGCTTTAGAGGAGTACGCTTTTAAGCATCTTGTTGACGAAGATCAAATCTTCCTTCTTTGGATTAACAAACCATCTATTATTGTAGGACGTCACCAAAATACCATCGAAGAAATTAACCGTGACTATGTACGCGAAAACGGTATTGAAGTAGTCCGTCGGATCAGTGGTGGTGGTGCTGTTTACCATGATTTGAACAACCTTAACTATACCATCATTTCAAAAGAAGATGAAAACAAGGCCTTTGACTTCAAGAGCTTCTCTACTCCAGTTATCAATACCTTGGCTGAACTTGGTGTTAAAGCTGAATTTACAGGCCGTAACGACTTAGAAATCGACGGTAAGAAATTCTGTGGAAATGCACAAGCCTATATCAATGGCCGCATCATGCACCATGGTTGTCTTCTCTTTGACGTAGATTTGTCAGTCCTAGCTAACGCACTTAAAGTGTCTAAAGATAAGTTTGAATCAAAAGGGGTTAAATCAGTACGTGCTCGTGTAACTAATATTATCGATGAATTGCCAGAAAAGATCACTGTTGAAGAATTCCGTGATTTACTCTTGGAATACATGAAAAAAGAATACCCTGAGATGACTGAGTATGTATTCTCAGATGAAGAATTGGCTGAAATCAATCGCATCAAAGAAACTAAGTTTGGAACTTGGGACTGGAACTATGGGAAATCACCTGAATACAATGTCCGTCGTGGAACTAAATTCCCAAGCGGTAAGGTTGAAATCTTTGCGAATGTTATTGAGTCAAAAATTCAAGACATCAAGATTTACGGTGACTTCTTTGGTATCGAAGATGTTGCAGCAGTAGAAGATGTTCTTCGTGGCGTTAAATACGAACGTGAAGACGTCCTCAAAGCCCTTCAAACCATTAACCTAGGTCGTTACTTCGCAGGAATAACTGCAGAAGAAATTGCCGAAGCTGTTGTAGAATAAACAAAAAAGAAGTTGGTTTTTCCCAGCTTCTTTTTTGTAGCTATTATTTACATAGTTTATATTATGTAAATTATAAACTATCTAAGGCATTTTTCTGTTCGTCATTAACGATATGCGTATACAAGTCCGTTACCTGTGTGCTAGCATGTCCCAGCTGGTGGCTGACCAAAACTTGGGATTTGGTTGCATCATAGAGACGGGTTGCAAGAGTATGGCGTAGTTTGTGGGGAGTTACGCGGACTTTAAAGTCTTCTGAATACTTGGCCACCATCTTTTCAACACTAGAAGCATCAATCCGGTTTGGAACACCTCGATACAAGGTTAAGAAGAGAGCTGTATCAGTCTTTTTTGTCTTATAACGTTTGTCTCGAATAGCAAGATATTGCTCTAAATAGGGCTTAGCAAAGGCAGCAACATTGACCGAGTCTCTCTTTCCACCTTTTCGAGTGACGTCAATCACCATCATCTTAAGATTGAGATCTCGAAGATCTAGGTTAACTGCCTCAGAGAGACGGACACCAGAGGCAAGAAGGAGTGCGATAATGGCTAAATCTCGCTCCTTATTCTTGTTAAAGGACGATAAGGCTCGATTTGAGAGAGTTTTAGGGTATTCCTCATCTATATAATTCAAAAATCCCTCTGTTTCATCCCCTAAAAAGAGCTTTTGCTTGATATTTTCAGCTCGGGCCGCCAAGGTTTCTTTCTTTTTCTTGGTAGAAACCTTCTTCATGACATTACGGTAGAAATAAGGTTCACCTTGTTCATTTTCAACTTCCTCGGTCAAATACTTATAAAGACTAGACAATGCAGATAAAGTACGGTTAATTGTTGTTTGAGAAACTCCGTTTTTGGTTGTATTAGCATTAAGCAAAGGTCGTTCCCGTAAGTAAAGAATAAAAGATTCCATGTCCTTCTTGGTCATGTGCTCCAGAACTTCTAAGGGAATATTGGCCATGGTGTCAGCATCTGATATGCCAGATTCTAAAACCCAAGTAAAAAATCGATCATATTCCTTTAAGTATTCGTACAAGGTCGTAAAACTGTATGGAACAGCCAGTTTCGATTGATAGTATTCTAGAACATACCAGGGCATGACTTGTTTGAGTTTATCGATACGTTCTAATAAGATCTCGCGTTTCATATTTCTCTCCAAATCTTTCTATACTAGTAGTATAGCATAGCTAGATATATTTTTCAAGAAAATTATAGTTTTTCGGAAAGATGTTATAAGGGAGACTTAGGAATATTCAAATAAGATAACAGTAAGTTTTATAACCAAAAATTTTTTTAAAGCTAATCGTTCAAAGTTTGCGGCAAAATATCTTGTGAAGTTCGACCATTCTGGATCATCGCAAGGTAAAAGTATAGTTTTCCCGTTAAATACTTTGGGGTTAAAATCAATATAAGAATTCATTTCTCTTTCGATGTCAGAGTATAAAGTATAGAATTCATCATTTTTATCACTCATTGCTGTATGTAGAGCTAAGTTTGCAGCCATTTGATCTCCTCTCTTTTTTAGGAAATAAAAGAAAAATATAGAATCGTTGTATTTAGTTTTAAAAATATACTCAAAATTCTCTTTTAATTAACAAACGATTTGTTAATTAAAAGTATTGTATTTATATCGTTTTCTCTTATATTGATTCAATGATATACGTACACTTAAACAATCATAATTTAAGTAAGTGTATTAGATGTTTAAATGTTTCTCTCTATTTTGTGCCATTTCACTTTACACTATATCATTAATTAATAATATTTTACTAGAAAAAACATGCTCATAGATCAAAAGTAAATTGAATTTTTTTGAAGATAAAGTAAGGGACATAATTTCAAAATTAGATACAATAAAAAGAAAGAACAATACTAGTTCTTTCTCGATATCAGATTTCAATCTCACTAAGGTGGGTTCAAAGAGCCTTCCTTGTTTAATTCAATTATTTTTTTCTAATTAAATAAACTTTACAGAGATTTTTTAACACAAACTACGTCACTTTATTGTATCTCTCCAGATTCCTCTTTAAATTCAGTAGTTACCATTCGCAAATGTAGCTAAATCTAACGCAGTAGTCGAATTTGCAAAACCTATGATATTAGAATTCAAATCAGCTTTATAAACATTAGAATCTTTGCAAATTGTAGCAATATTACTCCTAATAGGCTTCCACCTATACTTTTTATTTATTTCATTTACTAAAGTTATTGTAATCAAAATTATAGTGGCGACTTTATGAACTACTATTTTGTTGCCATTGCTATCTGTCGTAGTATATAAAAATTTATCTTTCCATTTATTACGTATTAAGGGCTTTGTTTGCAAATTGATATCAATGATGTTGGCATTGTGAGCGCAAACATTCCTAGCAAAGTTTAAACATTTAAGCCATGATAACAACTCTTTGAATGAACAGTTATAAAATTTTGCTAATTCATTTTGATTTTTGGTACTCATTATTTTTATTAAGTGAACTAGCTCACCAAACATTAAAACTTCAGTTGCAATCCAAATTGTTGGAAATCCTTCAGAATTCAAATTCCTTCTATCAGCTAGAACTGAGAGGGACGATTTTTTTACGGTTTTAAGTAAATCTTTTTTAAAATAAAACTGTTTCTTTTCTAGCTCAAATTTGTTGTAATCTTTTTTATTTGCCCATTTATCAAATTCTAAATACCCATAAGAGCCATATCTATTCCCTAAAATGAAAGAAATATTTCTTTTTATTGATACTTCTATTTTTTCAATGGCATGAAGAAGATGTATTCTTAAATTTTTGTCTTGATAATATCTTTTAACAATGTCTTCAAATGTAATGTTGGAATATTTCAACACAGGTACATTACCGTACATTGTTATACTTGAATAAGGTTTAGCGAAATCTTTAAGCCTATAATAACTAATGTGCTTAAGTTTCTCTAAGGCTTTATTTTTGTCTGTTATGAAAACACCTCTCCTATAAAAGAGATCAAGTTGGTCTTCAATTTTTAAAGATTTTGGTTCCATATATGCTCCCGAGAGTAAAATAAAAGCCCTCATGTCAGAACGTGTCTGCCTTTACGGAATGAGGGGATTGTCTTCATAAGTCTATTCTACTACACCCAATGATAATTGTCAAATTACTACTTGTAACACAATATGTAGTGATTTTCAATGATAACTTGAAGTTTATAAATAAAAAAATCAATATCTTGTGTCTTGGCTGAATCTTTGTTAAAAAAATTTTTAAATTTTTTGAACTTTTTTTCTATCAAATACCCATCTTATACTTTAATTTATTTTATCATCCCATAATTTAGCAGCATCTGGAAAAATGAAATCATGAGTCTTGAAATACTCTTCTCTTACCACATTTACCCACTTATTTATCATGTTTGTTGCAACTAGAGCATCACCAGATGGATACACGGTTAAAAGCAAACTTGTAAGTTGTGCTAAAGTAATTGCGAAGTGTTCACCTGGAGTAGTTAATCCATAATCAGTATGCCCAACAGTTCGAATATGTCGTATTTTTTTGATAAATATAAAATCCAGCGTTCCATTTTAATCTTATTAATTTTCATACCTTACAAAGCAACGACCTTATTTTTACTAGTTCGATTTTTGAAATTTTTCACAATAAATAAACTCTGAATTATTTTATCCTGTTTCGGTTTGTTATATGTGATATAATATAGATAGAGAGAATGCTGATTTATGAAGCACCTTTCAGGAAATGTAAAATATGTTAAGGAAAAATAATATCCAAAAATGAAAAATAAGCTTTTTAAAGACATTCCTGATCAAAGAAAAATTCAATCCCAAAGAGGACTTAAACGCATCAATGAGTCAATATTTGATGAGTATATAAAACAGAATAATTATTTTAATGCTATTAATGGTTTTGAAACACTTTTTTTGAGTGATAAAAAATCTAAAATTTACCATAAAAATATTTCTTTTAATGATTTTAGACGAGTGTATAATCTAGATAAGCAAATTTCTAAGGAATTATATAAGCAACTAGCTTTAGTTGAATTAGCACTTAGTTCTAGTATTTCTTATCATTTAAGTAAGTCTTATTTTGGTAATTTTGGTACAATTACTTCAAATTTAAACACTTTCTACCTTGATATTAGTCATTATTCTATTCCTAATCAAAATTCTGGTCCAGCTCATTTAATTAATTATTTTTATAACTATGATATTCAAAAAAATGAAGTATATAATAGCCATAAATTTTTTAAAAAATATGTCCAGAAAGACGTTTTTGCGTTTAATGTCTATTTCACTGGTACTTGTACTTATCATAATAAATTAGGTAATCAGAAATTATTTTTTGATGGAGAATTTAGAGGAAAATTTGGAGGTATCGAAAAAAACAGATTCAAAGGAAAATTTGTAGTTGATTCAGCACAGTCTTCAGCTTTGCAAAACTTGTCTAATAATCAACAATTAACAAATTTTAGAATGAAAGAATGCACTGGAGACTTTATTAGTTTAAGTTACAGCGATTACTGCAAATTTAAGTACCCATATGTAGCAAAATATGAATATCCACCTATATGGGTAGTTATTAACACTTTGATGCTAAATGATTTGATTGTACTATTTTTAGGTCTAGACTTTACTATTCAAAATAATATTATGAAAGATTTAGGTTTTGTAGGGAGTCCATCTTCTAAGAAAGAAGAGTTTATAAATTATCTTGAAATAATGAGAGAAGCTAGAAATTGTGTTGCACACTATGGTCTAATTTCTCGAATTCGAACTCCTGAAAATTTGATTCTAAATACTAATTTAGTTCGTCGCCTAAAACTGAATCCTAAAATTAATAATTCTAATGATTTAAAGAAAATTGCTTTATTTGATATATTGAAAGTACTAAACGAGGTTACCTTATTCGATGTTAGAAGAATCAGAAAAATACTTTTAATATATTTTTTGAAAAATATTATTCAGTTAAAATGGAAAATTAACAAAAATTTTCTAAAAAGAGTGAAATAAAAGTGTTGACAATATTATACGATACTGATATAATGTTCACATAATTGAATTGCCGAGACGGCGTGAGTGCCTTAATGATGGGTACTCTAAATGAAGCTCCAAGTTTATTGGAGCTTTTTTATATTCAACCAGCGTATATACTGGGAGATCTGATTGAGGGCTGTTAATTATTATTAACTGCATTGCTTATTTCTTCACTTTGCATTGTCCCAAGTCTATTGAAAGTGCCTTGTGAAGAAGGATGAGTAACTTCATTAGCAAGTTGATATTGATATCGCCATAAATTTGATGGAAAATCAGCCTTGTTTTTTATATCATCAAATCGTATAAATTTCTTTTTAGGATTAAATTCACCACATGCTCTAGCCCATTCATAACTTTCTTCTGAATTTCGAGAAGAGATATACGATTCTGCAACTCAAAAATATACTTTTGAAATTGATACAAAGAATAAAATAAACTAATCATTATGAACAATAAATAACCCTATTCAAAAGTACAAAATAAAAATAAAGTACATTTTTTAATCAATGTACTTTATGCTTCTATCCCAGTATTATCAAGACTTTAGACTATGTAAGGTCAATTGTTCATAAATTTTTAGTTTTCTATACAATTCTAAAAAACGTCTAGATTAGCTAAGTGAATTATAGATCATTAATTTATTGACTTAAAAAATTTCTAAAGCTTCTCCAGTTTATCAGAATAAAATAAAAAGACTCGATACCATTATTTAGGAATCGAGTTTTTATTCATATGATTCGGTCTATCATTTTAATTGCTAATTTTAGACCAACAATACATAAGACATAACATAAGTTATGTAAACAACTAATTCTACAACAATAAATCTTTCACTTTTCCAATTTCACTTTTTGGAATCACGAGATGAATCATATCACCTAGATACATCCTTGTAGATCCATTAACTGTCTTACTTTTCCCATTATGTACTTGGGTTGTGATGAGTACGTTGTGTGGTAAATTGAGTTCATGTACCTGCTTACCAGCAATTTTATCTGAAACTGGAATTTCAATTAGGGTAATTTCTCCATCATCAGCTGCTGATTCAGGTAACATTTTCTCCAACATGGCTTCATAGACAGGGGCTCCTTTGAGCAGATCCATAACAATATAAGCAACTAAGGTCACCATACCTAAAGGCATGAGATTACGGATATCACCGACCATCTCAGTCACAAGAATCATAGCTGTCAAAGGTGCTTTTGAGATAGCACCAAAATACCCACTCATTCCAAGAATCACAAAGATAGGAAATTGCTGCTGGCTAACAAGGCCAAGATTGACACAAATAACACCGACCAGAGCTCCAAGTAAGGATCCTAAAGCTAAAATAGGTAGGAAAATTCCACCTGGTAGTCCACTTCCATAACTGATCATGCTCCAGATAAAGCGAATGATGAAGTAAATTAAGAGAATTTTAAAACTAAAATCTTGTTCTGTTAAGGATAATACGATTTGATTTCCCCCACCAAGTATCTGTGGTAGGAAGATTCCTACTGGAATGATAAGAAGAAAAGCTAGAATAGGATAATAGGCCTTATCTAGATGAATTTTTTGACCAACCCAATCATATACTTTCCCGACATTCAGAACGGCTTTCTCATATAGATATCCAGAAACTCCAAGAAAAATCCCCATAACCAGATAAATCCAATATTGACTAAGACTCATTTGAGGAATATTATCAGGCATATCAAGCACAGGTGTTAAGCCAAAGATGAGAAGGGAAACAAAGTTTGCTACTAGACTAGCAGCTAAGGTAGAAACCCAGAAGAATCGTGAAAAATGGTGATAGACTTCTTCTACTACAAATAATAACCCCGCAATCGGTGCATTAAAGGCTGCAGCAAGTCCAGCCGCAGCTCCACTAGCAATCAAAGAACGCTCCTCAACAGGGCTAGACTTGAGCCATTTAGCAATTCCTTTTCCTCCAGCGGCACCTAGCTGAATACTGGGACCTTCACGACCGAGCATGAGCCCACTCGCAATGGCCAAAATACCTAGAATGTATTTCTTCCAGAGGATACTCCACCAATTGAGAGACATGAGACCTTTTAACTCCGCTTCAACTTGAGGAATACCAGAACCTTT
This sequence comes from Streptococcus infantis, assembly GCF_019929665.1. Taxonomy (GTDB): domain Bacteria; phylum Bacillota; class Bacilli; order Lactobacillales; family Streptococcaceae; genus Streptococcus; species Streptococcus infantis_H. Next base: position 508,888 of record NZ_JAHZPZ010000001.1, read on the forward strand.
GATATCTTTTTCTGAACGTGTTAATTTGGCACTAAGTAAGCAAATGAGGATATAAAACAATAAAATGATCAATAGATTCCGTATCAGATTCTCTTGGTCATGATAAAATCCTTGAACGATATGAAAGCCTTTTTCGATCAAAAATCGAAATGATCCTACAATAATTCCTACGACTAATCCGACAATAATACCTCGCCCAACTTGAGCTAAGATCGTACTGGACGCGAAAGCAAATTCTTTCTTGGAACTTAGTATTTCCGACTGTTCCTCCATAATTCTCTCCTTTAATTATCTTTTACTAGTTTCTGAAATGGTCGTTTTAATCGGTTCAAAACTGGTGCGATGAATAGGTGTGACACCGTGCTTTTCAATTCCTTCTAGATGCTTAGCAGTTCCATAGCCAGCATTTTGAGCAAAATCATAGCCTGGAAATTCTTCGTCATAGTTAGCCATGATCTTATCTCTGGTAACTTTAGCTATAATCGATGCTGCTGCAATAGATAAGGAGTTGGCATCCCCTTTGATGATGGATGTCTGAGAAAGCGGCAAATCCAACTTCATAGCATCAATCAAGAGGTGCTCTGGTTGAGGTTCAAGTTGAGAGATAGCTTCCTTCATGGCTAGTTTCGTCGCTTCATAGATATTGACTTGGTCAATGACATGATTGTCCATAATCCCGATACCGATTGCTAGGGCATTCTCTTTGACAGCCTGATGAATCTCCTGGTGTTTTTTCTTAGGAATTTTTTTGCTGTCATTTAAACCTTTAATTTTACAATTTTGAGGTAAAATCACTGCAGCAGCCACCACTGGACCAGCTAGCGGACCACGTCCAACCTCATCTACACCTGCAATTAGGTTTATCCCTTGAACGTAAAGTTCTTTTTCATATCGAAGCATAGATTCTAAGCGAAGATTTTCATCCATTTCCGCTTGGATGGCCTTTTTACGCTTTTCAATTTCCTTTTGTACACCTGAACGAGAATCTTTTTCAAATTCCTTAAATAAAGGGCTTTCAAAATCAGTTATCTTTGCTAATTCTTCTTTGATTTCTTTAATCGTTGCCATTGAGATCATCCAATGTATCTAATGTGTAATTACCCAGTTTTCCATCACGAACTTCTTTGACAAAGAGATTGTAAAAACGATCGTAATCATCACGGAAACCAAGGATACGCGTCATGTCCATGATAATCTCTGGAGCCTCATCGTCCAGATTCATTTGTTTAAAACGTTCTTGAAGCTTTTCAGGATAATGGGTTTTAAAGTAATTGAGACCGAAAATCGTTACCTCATCCATTGGAAGTAACTGATCCTTAATTGCTCCCGTAAGCGCGAGTTTGAGTGCAACAGTTTCATCTTCAAATTTTGGCCAGAGAATCCCTGGAGTATCCAAAATTTCTAAATCCTTATTGGTTTTAAGCCATTGCTGGCCTTTTGTCACACCAGGTTTATTACCAACTACAGCAATTTTCTTACCAGCTAAACGGTTCATCAGAGTAGATTTACCAGCGTTTGGAATCCCGATAATCATGGTGCGTAAGGTTTCAATTTGAATTCCACGTTCTTTTTGACGAGCAATCTTATCTGTCATGAGTTTCTTAGCAGCATCCGTTACTACTTTTACTGTTATTTGTTCCTTAGAGTTGATAGCAAGTGTCTGAATACCTTGTGATTCAAAGTGCTGACGCCACTCTTTTGTTAAAGCTGGGTCCGCAAGGTCTGCCTTGTTTAGAATCAATAGTCTTGGCTTATCTCCGATGATTTTAGTCAGCATCGGATTTTGACTAGACAAGGGCAAACGTGCATCTACTAAAACTGTCACAAAATCAACAAATTTTAAATTTTCCTGGACCTGACGTCGTGCTTTGGACATATGCCCAGGAAACCATTGAATAGTTGCCATTTTATTTCCTTTTCTTCATACAAACTTATTCTATAAAACATAGATGATTACTGACTATTTTACCATATTTTGGCTAATTTTGCAGATGAATGATGTCTTTAAAAAAGGGGAATCCCCCTTTACCAAGAGGAAAAGAGGGATAAAATTCTTATTGATGAATCGCTTGTGCTGCAGTGATAAGAGTTAATTTGTAAACATCATCAGAGTTACATCCGCGAGAAAGGTCGTTTACAGGTTTGTTAAGTCCTTGCAAAACCGGTCCAACTGCAGCAAATCCACCAAGACGTTCAGCCATCTTGTAACCAATGTTACCAGCTTCAATACCTGGGAAGATAAAGACATTAGCTTGTCCAGCTACATTACTTCCTGGTGCTTTAAGAGCTGCAGTTTCTGGAACAAAGGCAGCGTCAAACTGCAATTCGCCATCAATTTCAAGGTCTGGACGAAGCTCATGAGCGATTTTTGTTGCTTCAACAACCTTGTCAACACTTTCGCCAAAACCTGAGCCTTTAGTTGAATAGCTAAGCATAGCAATCTTAGGTTCAATACCAAACATTTTAGCAGTGATAGCAGAGTTAATAGCAATTTCAGCTAGAGCGTCAGCATCTGGGTTGATGTTGATAGCACAGTCACCAAACAAGTAACGTTCAGTGCCACGAACCATAAGGAAGGCACCTGATGTACGGCTCACATTAGGACGAGTCTTAATGATTTGAAGAGCTGGACGAACTGTTGAAGCTGTAGAGTGAATAGCTCCTGAAACCATACCATCAACCAATCCCATATAAACTAACATCACACCAAAGTAGTTAACATCGTTGATGAGTACTTCTCTCGCTTCTTCTTCTGTCATTTTTCCTTTACGACGTTCAACAAGTGAAGCTACCATATCTTCAAATTGTGGGTAATGTTCTGGATCGATGACTTCATAACCCTCTGTAATTCCTTCGATTTCGAGATAGATTTTAATCTTGTCAGGGTTTCCTAGGAGTACAGGGATAACTTCTGTTTCTTTAACCAAACGCTTCGTTGCTTGTAGGATACGTGGTTCTTCACCTTCAGGTAGAACGATGCGAGCATTTTTACCAACTAGGTTGGCTTTCAAACTTTCAAAAACTTCCATGAGTTTTGACTCCTTTTAAGATAAATTATTATTTGATAACTGTGTAATAAGTGTGTCGAAATCATCCGGCAGTGGGCATTCTAGCTCTAACTGCTCTTCTAAGAAAGGATGATAGAACGATAAGTAATGGCAATGTAGAGCCTGGCGCTCGATGCCATGTTCTAAGCTTCCCCCATAAAGATCATCTCCAAGTAATGGAAATCCAATATGCGAGAAATGAACCCGAATCTGGTGAGTTCTCCCAGTGTGGAGACGAATATCAACTAAGTGAATATTCCCATAAGATGCCACGATTTGATAGGATGTATGGGCATATTTTCCACCCTTTGCTACTCGTCGAGTGATGATAGAATCTTCATCTCGGGCTATCGGAGCGATGATTTCTCCCTGAGGTTCCAGATGACCATCTCCCTTGACTAAGGCATAATAACGCTTTTCAATAGCCTTTTTTTGCAATTGTTTGTCTAATCTGGCATGCGCATAGCCGTGTTTAGCAAAAAGCATCAATCCAGAGGTATCTCTATCAAGCCGAGTCACAATGTGAACCTGCTGATTCTCATAGTTTTGTTTTACATAGTAACCTTTGATAAAGTTGGCAATGGTATTGGAATGATTGACACTAGGGATGGATGCAACACCAAAGGGTTTGTTGATAATCAAGAAATGATCATCTTCAAATAGAATATCTAGAGGATAATCAATTGCTTCAAGTGTCTCGAATCCTTCCTCTGGCGGAATATCAATGACGACTTCATCTCCGATATCTAAGAGATAGGTTGCATTCTGCGGATGCCCATTTACTCGAATATCACCACCTCGAAACTTAATCTTGGCAAGTAACCCTTTTGAAACTTCATGTTTTTTCAAAAAGGTTTTGACCTTGACATGTTCGTCGGCAATAAACTGAAACCTCATTCGTCCACCTCACCAATAAAGGCATCTTTAACACGATTCCAAAAACTGGTGTGGCTTGGCGTGGCTACAAAATGAATCTTGTGGTGATCAATCTGATACTCTATTTTCTCAATATTTCGGAAAGAATAAATACTATTATCAATTGAGATTGTGTGATAGTCATTTCGTGTTGGTATCAATTCAATCTTGTCTTTTTTAGGAACAATAATTGATGAACCTAGTGTGCGGTAGATTCTGTTGTTCAAACTAGCAATTTCAGCCAATTGTAGGGCCTCTATAGTCGGGTGAAGTACTGCTCCACCAAGTGATTTATTATAAGCAGTACTTCCAGTCGGCGTTGAAACTGTTAGGCCGTCACCACGAAAGCGTTCGAAGGGAACATGGTTAATAATGACATCAGCAACCATAGTTCGATCCGCTCGACGAATGCTAGCTTCATTTAGTGCTCGGAAAGACTTGATTTCACCATTTTCGAGAAATATTTTGACACTTAAGAGTGGATAAGAAACCTGAGCTCCATTATCCAATTGTAAATTTGTAACCAATTGGTCCAACTCAAAATCACGATAATCCGTATAAAAACCTAAATGTCCCGTATGAACCCCAACAAAACGAACCTTATCCAGTTGGTTTTCATACTTATGAAAAGCAGACAACAACATCCCATCTCCACCAATAGAGACGACGATATCTGGATTTTTATCATTCAGGATAAAATTATTCTTTTTTAATCGTTCTTTTAACTCAAATAGAACTTTCTGACTCTGAGGCTTACGGTTGGCAATTAGGTCAATTCGTTTACCTGTATTCTTCATCGGTATCGTCACTGTTTCCTACCCCGTCATTTAACTTTCTATGCAAAGGATCAAAGAGCGCTTGTGCTTCCTGGATATCAGCACGTATTTTACTCATTTCTTCGTCTAACTGATGTGAAATTCTGGCTGTAATTTCAAGTCGTTCCTTGATTTCCTCTGGGAAATCTCCTTGATATTTATAGTTGAGTGAATGCTCGATTGTAGCCCAAAAGTTCATAGCCAAGGTACGAATTTGAATCTCAACTAGAATGGTTTTTGCACCGTAAATCGTATCAACCATATACTCAATAATCACATGATAAGAACGATAACCCGAAGCCTTTCGATGAGTAATGTAATCACGTTCTTGAACAACTCTCATATCCTGTCTTTTACGAAGGATAGAAACAACCTCGTTTACGTCGTCTACGAATTGAACCATGACACGTAAACCTGCAATATCTTGCAAATCCTGTTCAAGTGTGTCATAGCCAATACCCCGGCGTGCCATTTTTTCTTTGATACTTTCAATCGGTTTAACCCGACCCGTGACAAACTCGATTGGAGAATGTCGGTTTTGTTTTCTGTATTGTTTTCGGATTCCTCGGAGTTTTATTTTTAATTCTCCGACAGCTTGAATGTAAGGATCTAAAAATTCTTCCCATTCTGTAATCATATAGCTCTTACGTCCAATTCTCTATGCAGTTTAATTTATCTAGTTTTTGATTTTCTCATGAAAATCATATACAATAAATACAATGCTTATTATACCATAAATCGCTTTCAAATATAAAGAAAAGGTTGTAAAAATGAAACATTTAGAAATAGAAATGAAAACACTTCTCAGTGAAGAAGAATATGATCGATTGCTAGCTCAATTTTCAGAAGTCACTCCTGTTACACAAAAAAATTACTACCTAGATACGCCTGATTTTTACCTTCGACATCATAAAATTGCTATGCGCATTCGTACTTTCGATACAAGCGCTGAATTGACTATTAAGATTCCTCAAGAAATCGGAAATATGGAATACAACCAAGACCTCACTCTTGAGGAAGCTAAAAATTGTCTTGATAATTGTAAACTCCCCCAGGGGATGATTGTGGAAGAACTAAAAAGTCGAGGACTTTCAACAAGTGGTTGGGTGGTTTTAGGTTGTTTAACAACCGTTCGTTTCGAAAAAGAAACAGCAATTGGACTCATGGCGCTTGACCAAAGCAGCTACTTCGATATTGTAGATTATGAACTAGAGCTAGAAGTTGAAAACGGTGACCAAGGAAGTCTTGATTTTCAGGAGTTTTTACAGGTAAATGTGATCCAATACAAGAAAGCATCTTCAAAATTAGTACGATTTATAGAAAATATGAAAAATAACTGAAATAATCTTCTTTTTTTGATAAAATAGAAGAGATAAAAAATAATAGAATCTGTGAAAGAAAACACTTTCCTTTAAAAATGTTTTTTCACCGATTTACTTAGTTTATAGAGGACGGTTTATCAATGTCAGATACAAAAAATATGAAGCTTTTTTCACTTTCATCCAATCATGAAATAGCTCAAAAAATTGCAGATGCTGCAGGTGTTCCACTTGGAAAGTTGTCATCACGTCAATTCTCCGATGGCGAAATCCAGGTTAATATCGAAGAAAGTGTACGTGGATATGATGTTTACATCATTCAGTCTACTTCTTATCCAGTTAGCAATCATTTAATGGAACTTTTAATCACAGTCGATGCTTGTGTCCGCGCCAGTGCAAATACAATTAATGTTGTCATGCCCTATTTTGGTTATGCACGTCAAGACCGTATTGCTTCTTCTCGAGAACCTCTTACAGCTAAACTTGTTGCAAATATGTTAGTAAAAGCTGGGGTTAGCCGTGTATTGACACTGGACCTTCATGCTGTTCAAGTACAAGGTTTCTTTGATATTCCTGTAGATAACCTCTATACAATTCCGCTATTTGCAAAACACTACATTGATAAAGGTTTAACTGGTCCAGATGTGGTTGTTGTCAGCCCTAAAAACTCAGGTGTAAAACGTGCTCGTAGCCTTGCTGAATACCTTGATGCTCCGATTGCTATCATTGACTATGCTCAAGATGATTCTGAACGTAGCCAAGGTTACATTATCGGAGAGGTTGAAGGTAAGAAAGCAATCTTAATCGATGACATTCTTAATACAGGCCGTACTTTCTCTGAAGCTGCTAAAATTTTGGAACGCGATGGTGCTACTGAAATCTACGCAGTATCCAGCCATGGTTTGTTCGTCAACGGTGCTGCAGAGTTGTTGGATGCAGCTAATATCAAGGAAGTCTTGGTTACAGATTCTGTATTGACAGAAAGTAAAAAACCTAAGAATGTACAATATATTACCGCAAGCGAACTAATTGGTGATGCCATGGTTCGTATTCATGAAAGAAAACCAGTTAGTCCACTATTTAAATTTAAATAGAAATTAGGTGAGTTTTTGATTTATTTAGATAATGCTGCTACGACACCCATGTCATCTGCAGCTATCTCAGCAATGACTCAAGTCATGCAGGAGACTTATGGCAATCCTTCTAGTATTCATGGTCATGGGCGTCAAGCAGGAAAATTATTACGTGAAGCCCGTCAAGAGTTAGCATGTTTACTAGGTACAAAGCCCCAACACATTTTCTTCACATCTGGTGGTACAGAAAGTAATAATACAGCTATTATCGGCTACTGTCTTCGTCATCAAAATCGCGGAAAACACATTATTACTACTGCTATTGAGCATCACGCTGTGCTTGAACCAATTGAATATCTGGTGGAAAATTTTGGGTTTGAAGTGACTATTTTAAAACCCGACGACAATCAAGAAATCACTGCAGATCAAGTCAAAAATGCACTGCGTGAAGATACTATTCTCGTTTCAACTATGTATGTTAACAATGAAACAGGTACTCTTTTACCAATCGCTGAAATTGGTCAGATTTTAAAAGTCCATTCAGCAGCTTATCATGTAGATGCTGTTCAAGCTGTCGGGAAGCTAAAGATTCTTCCTGAAGAACTAGGAATAGATTTCCTCAGTGCTTCTGCTCATAAATTTCACGGTCCAAAGGGTATCGGTTTCCTATACGTTGCTTCTTCAGATTTTGATCCTTACCTACATGGTGGAGATCAAGAACAGAAAAAAAGAGCAGGGACAGAAAACCTTCCCGCAATTATAGGTATGGTTGCAGCTCTTAAGGACGATATAGATCATCTAGAGGCTAACTTTAATAAAGTTCAAAAACTACAGAAAGTTTTTCTAACTGAAATGGCTGGATCAACCTATTATCTGAATCAAGGTAAAGAGCAACTCCCTTATGTCCTAAATATCGGATTTCCGGGACAACGCAACGATCTACTACTACTTCGTTTAGACCTTGAAGGTATTTCTATTTCAACAGGTTCTGCTTGTACAGCTGGTGTTGTTCAGGTCAGTCATGTTCTTCAAGCCTTCTACGGAGAAGAATCTCCTCGCTTACACGAGTCTGTACGCGTCAGCATTTCACCTCAAAATACGGAACAAGAAATGATAACTCTTGCTAAAACTCTTAAAAATATCATCGGAGGATAAACTTAATGGCATTTGAACAAACGATTAAACTTAAAAATTGTCGTTACGAATACACACTTAGTCCAACTGTTAAAAAATTCACGCTTAAAGATAATACTTTTTTTGAAACTAAAGTTGGTAACTATGAATTAACGCGTCTACTTGAAAAAGTTCCAAATAGCGGAGAAGGATTCCAACTTAAGATTATCATCAACAAAGACTTAACTGGTGTAAAAATCAATATCACTGATAAATTTGGTCTACGTTTAGTTGATATCTTCAAATCAGAAGAAACTCATATCCACCAAGAGAAATTCTACTTTTTGATGGATAGCCTGGTCGAACGTGGCATATTTACAAAAAGCAAAAGATAGAAGCTTGTTATGTTTCGATTAACTTATAAAGATGCCTATCAAGTAGAGCGTATTCAAGAATACGAAGACTATGAAGCTCTTATGCTTTCTCTATCAGGCTGTGTGACGCTTCCTGATACGACTGTTGTCACATCACTGACCCACAATGGGGTTAAAATCTATCAAGGTCTTCTTGGAAATCTTTATCGTTTTTTAACAACCTATCACGAAAATACATAAACTAAGATTTTTTCTTAGTTTTTTTTCGTTATTGTTGCAATTTTCACAAGCTTTCTATAAAATAATAGATAGAAAGGTTGTGATTTTGTGAAAGAAAAACAGTCTGCTATTCCAAAAGCAACAGCAAAGAGACTTTCTCTCTATTACCGTATTTTTAAAAGATTTAATGCCGAGAAAATTGAAAGAGCTAATTCCAAACAAATTGCAGAAGCGATTGGAATTGATTCTGCCACTGTTCGTCGTGACTTCTCTTACTTTGGCGAACTTGGACGTCGTGGATTTGGCTATGATGTCAAAAAGCTCATGAACTTTTTCGCTGATCTTTTAAATGATAATTCTATTACCAATGTTATGCTTGTAGGTATTGGAAATATGGGGCATGCCCTTCTCCACTATCGTTTTCATGAGCGCAATAAGATGAAAATCATTATGGCATTTGATCTAGATGATCATCCAGAGGTCGGCACTCGAACTCCTGATGGTGTTCCAATCTATGGAATCTCTCAAATAAAGGATAAAATTAAGGATAGTGATGTTAAAACTGCTATTCTTACGGTTCCTAGTGTTAAATCTCAAGAAGTTGCGGAACTTTTGGTTGATGCTGGTATCAAAGGTATCCTCAGTTTTTCTCCTGTTCACCTACATCTTCCTAAAGACGTAGTTGTTCAGTATGTCGATCTTACTAGCGAACTTCAAACCCTCCTCTATTTCATGCGAAAAGAGGATTAGAAAGCGAATTGATTTATGAAAAAACCAGTTATTGGGATTACAGGAAATGAAACCCCACATCCAGATGATGATCTTATGATGAGTTATGCTGCAAAAGGTTTTGTTGAAGGTGTTAAAGAAGCTGGAGGTATCCCCATTATCCTACCGATTGGCGATGAAGAAATGGCCAGTTACTACATTAGTTTAATTGATAAGCTTATTCTAACTGGTGGGCAAAATGTTGACCCTAAATACTATGGTGAGCCAAAAGCTATTGATAGCGACGATTACCACCTTCAACGTGATATTTTTGAACTAGCACTTATCAAAGAAGCCATTAAACAAAATAAACCAATTTTTTCTGTTTGTCGTGGTACTCAGCTCTTTAACGTTGCCATGGGTGGAACACTTTATCAAGATATCGAAGATCATTGGCAAGATACTTCCGCTGAATACACCACTCAGCGACTTATCACCGAACCAGATACTATTCTAAGAGAAATCTATGGAGAAATCTCTCATATCAATTCTTTCCACCATCAGAGCATCAAAGATTTAGCTCCTAATCTTAAGGTTGTAGCACATGATCCTAAAGATGGTATTATCGAAGCTGTTACAACTACGGATGGCTTCCCTTATCTTGGGGTTCAATGGCATCCTGAATTTCTCTTTGAAAATCGCCCCAAAGATAAAACACTTTTCGACTATGTCGTCAATGAATTATAATTTCGATAAATTAGCTAATTAATTATGAATGAACTTACCCCACCTTCTACTCATGAGCTTTTGAGAGATTTAGATGTTAATGTTTTCTCATCTATTAAGAGCAAGGAAATTGACCATTTCTCAACCTATAAGGAAAAGAAAATAGAAGTTTATTTTCAACTTTCTAATCTATACAGACTTTTAACGGCAGAAAGTTACCAATCATTTTCTAAGAATAAAGAGTATCTCGACAAACTCTCACTAAAAGACAAAAAAAAAGAACTAAAAGAAATGTCTAAAAAGGCAAAACCATTTTGTAAAAAGGCAGATGCTAAATTTAAAGGCAGATTTCGTTCTTCGCTTGTTTTTTACAGAGATATCTTGATCCACTCAAAAAAGTATTATAAAATTGAAGACTTCAATGCTATTATTGACTTTATCGCGCAAGAAAAGTTGCTAGTCCCTACAATTGATCCTCTTCCTAAAATTGTTATGAACGAAGTTGAATCCTATGCTTTACAAGCGTTTGAGCAGGGTCCCCTAAACTTCAAAAAATAATCCTATATCAAGTCCGTCTTCTCACGGTAACTAAAATAATCAGAATGAGAGACAATTAAATGGTCCAATAAGACCAATCCCATTATTTCACAGGCTTCTTTAACAAGCTTCGTAACATGGTCATCATTGGGGCTAGGAACTACTGCTCCTGATGGATGATTATGAACCAGAATCACAGATGTTGCCATATGCTTCAAAGCGTAGTGGAGAATTTCTCTCGGTTCAGCAATGCTTCTCGTGGCAGACCCGATAAAAATAGTCTGCTGATGAATGATTTGATTTTGAGTATTTAGATAGATCGCCACTAGGTGCTCTTGTTTTTTATCTCCAAGCTCAGACTGCATCTTTTTAGCTAATTTACGACTGCTAAGAATACTCTCCATTTCCACTGTTTCCCTTTTATGGATACGGTAGCCTAATTCAATAACGGCTTGTAATTCGATAGCCTTAACACGTCCAATACCCGATAGAGTCTGCAATTCCTGTAGACTCATTTTTTTTAGGTCAGTTAAACATGTCAGCTGATTTAAGACCTTCTGTGCTATTTCAAAAACATTGGCCTGTTTTGTGCCTGTCCTTAGTAATATTGCCAGTAATTCTTGGTTGCTGAGCGCTTCTACTCCTTCTTTTACTAGTCTCTCTCTTGGTAAAAGCGAATCTTCTTGAAATGAAATACTATACATAAAAATCCTCCTCACTTTATTATTCGTGAGAAGGATGCTTAATTCGATAAAAACTAGTTATTTTTAGATTTTTTCAAGTGCTAGTCGTAAATCTTCAATCAAATCATCGACATTTTCAAGACCGATTGAAAGTCGGATTTGATTTTTAGTTACTCCTGCTGCTTCTAGATCAGAGTCAGACAATTGAGCATGAGTTGTAGTTGCCGGATGAACGACTAATGATTTGGCATCTGCTACGTTTGCAAGGTTTGAAAAGATTTCTAAGCTATCAATCACCTTACGAGCTTCTGCTTCTCCACCTTTAACATGGAAGGTAAAGATTGAACCAACACCTTTTGGTAAATATTTCTCCGCCAAGGCATGGTAAGGGCTATCAGCTAATTTTGGATAATTAACTTTTTCAACTTTTGGATGGTTCACAAGGAAATCAACGATTTTCTCAGCGTTTTGCACATGACGTTCAACACGGAGAGATAGTGTTTCAAGACCTTGTAGGAGCAAGAATGAGTTAAATGGTGAAAGGGCAGCTCCCATATCGCGAAGCAATTGCACGCGAGCAGCAACGATAAAGGCTGCAGCACCTACATCTCGAGTATAGCTCAAATTATGGTAGCTTGGATCTTCATTTACGAATTGAGGGAATTTCCCTGAAGCAGCCCAGTCAAACTTACCGCTATCAACAATGACACCGCCAATAGTTGTACCGTGACCACCGATAAATTTAGTTGCCGAGTGAACTGAAATATCTACACCGTGTGAAAAGACATTAATGAGATATGGTGTTGCAAAAGTATTATCAGAAACTAAAGGAATTTGGTGTTTGTGGGCAATTTCAGCAATTTTTTCGATATCAGGAATGTTGATAACCGGATTACCCAAAGTTTCAATCAAGACAAGTTTTGTATTATCTTTAATCGCTGCCTCTACTTCTTCTAGATTATCAATATCAACAAAAGTTGTGGTGATTCCGTAACGAGGAAGAGTTTCTTTCAAAAGGTTAAAGGTCCCACCGTAGATAGTTGAAGCTGCAACAACATGGTCACCTGCGTGAGCAAGTCCAAGAATAGTATAAGTAAGAGCTGCCATTCCTGAAGCTGTGGCAAGTGCACCTACTCCGCCTTCTAGCGCTGCAATACGCTCTTCAAAGGCTGAAGTTGTTGGATTGGTAATACGAGTATAGATATTTCCAGCTTTTTGAAGGGCAAAAAGGTCTGCACCCTCCTGTGTATCTTCAAATACAAAAGATGTTGTTTGATAAATAGGGACAGCACGAGACTTGGTAGTAGCATCTACCACTTGCCCTGCATGCAATTGAAGAGTTTCAAATTTAAATTCACGAGTCATCATCAGACCTCCAAAGATTTCATTAAATTAATTGTATCATCTATGGCAGTCAGTTACAAATACAACTTTGTTATATATTAGCATAAGCAACAGCTATGGCATTTATTAGAATTGAAAAACTTTTTTCAGATAGTTTAAAAAGTTTGTATTCGCTATTTCTATACTTTATAATGGATAAAAAGGAGAAGACTATGTCAGAAATTACACATGAAATTGATTCAAACTTCGCTGGTCGTTTAAATATTTTACGTGCTGGTGTGCTCGGAGCCAATGACGGGATCATTTCCATCGCTGGAGTTGTTATCGGGGTTGCCAGTGCAACCAGCAATATCTGGATAATCTTTCTTTCAGGTTTGGCTGCCATCTTAGCGGGTGCCTTCTCTATGGCTGGAGGTGAATATGTTTCAGTATCCACTCAAAAAGACACTGAAGAAGCCGCTGTAGCCCGTGAACAATTACTTTTGGATAAGGATATCGAGGCCGCAAAGAAATCTCTTTATGCTGCTTATCTTCAAAATGGTGAGTGTGAAACTTCAGCTCAACTTTTAGTCAATAAAGATTTTCTTAAAAATCCACTTAAAGCCTTAGTTGAAGAAAAATACGGAATCGAGTATGAAGAGTTTACAAATCCTTGGCATGCTGCAGCATCTAGCTTCATCGCTTTTGTTCTTGGTAGTCTACCACCAATGCTTTCCATTACCATTTTTCCAAGTGACTATCGAATCCCTGCTACTGTTTTTATCGTTGTGATTTCTCTATTGATTACAGGTTATACCAGTGCAAAACTCGGAAAAGCCCCAACCAAAACAGCTATGATTCGTAACCTTTGTATCGGTCTTTTAACCATGGGAGTGACTTATCTATTGGGTCAGTTGTTTAGTATTTAAAAAAGATACCTTACGGTATCTTTTTTTTATCCAAACATAAACAATTAAGTAAAACTACCAAAACCAACCTTTATCATCATCAATTGGTTCAGCCTCTTTAATCTTACGTGGGCCAGTTCCGTACATTTCTGCTTCGATATCTTCCTTGGTAGGTAAGATAGTGGCTAGGATGATGTAAATGATGATTCCAAGCCCAAAGTTTGCGATTGTAAAGATAGCAAAAATGAAGCGCACAAGAGTAACATCAAGGTCCCATTTATCAGAGAGTCCAGCAAGTACTCCTGATATCATACGATTTCGTCTCATTTTGTAAAAATTTTTATTCATAGTTTGTACCTCTTTCGGTATTCTTGTAATAAGTATAACATGAAATAAAAACTGCTTGCATCAGTCCTTAGGCGGATTTTGTAGGATAAGTTTACCACGACAGAGACCACAACGATAACGTTTGGTATCAATTCGTCGCTTTCGTTGATAGGTTTGGCGACAAGTCTGACAAATATAGACTAGAAGTGGTGTTTGACTGACACTTGATAAGGGAGGAACAAAGCGGAGCCCGTCTACTTCTTTTAACAGTTTCTTAAAGGCTACATCTTTATGTTTATACCCCTTGCCCTCATAGTATAGATGATAATGACAGAGTTCGTGACGGACAATTTTCCGAAAAACCTCTAAACCAAGTTCTTGATAGACTTTAGGATTAAAGTCTAAATGCCCATCCTTAGGGAAAAATCGTCCACCTGTCGACCGTAGACGAGAATTCCATTGAGCTTGGTGTTTGAAAGGTTTCCCAAAGTCTTCTAAAGAAACTTGTCGAACGTAATTAGTTAGATTCATCTGGTGCAATGAGCGACAGATTTACTTTTTCGCGTTGGACATCGATTTTCTTTACCCAAACGGTTACCAAATCACCAACTGAAACGACTTGACTCGGATGCTTGATGAATTTCTTGCTCATGTGAGAGATATGAATCAGGCCATCCTCGTGAATACCAATGTCAACAAAGGCACCGAAGTCTACAACGTTACGAACGACACCTTCAAGCTTTTGACCGATTTTTAAATCCTTGATATCCAAGACATCCTGGCGAAGGACCGGAGCATCGAAAGAATCACGGAAATCACGGCCTGGTTTGAGAAGATCTGCAATAATATCTTTGAGGGTTTCTTGACCGAGGTCTAGCTCTTGAGCCATTTCACTAACTGATATAGACTTGAGTTTTGCTTGTGCTTCTTCGTTTAGGTCCTTAATGTCCAAACGTTTGAAAAGTTCCTTGACGGCAGCATAGTTTTCTGGGTGAACACCTGTATTGTCAAGGATATTGCTACTTTCAGGGATACGGAGAAAACCTGCAGCCTGTTCAAAGGCTTTTGCTCCTAAACGAGGAACTTTCTTGATTTGGGCGCGTGATGTAATTTTTCCTTCTTCTTCACGGTACTTCACGATATTTTCAGAGATTGTTTTGTTAAGCCCAGCTACGTGTGAAAGTAAGGCTGGACTAGCTGTATTGACATTGACACCAACTTGGTTAACTACTGTATCAACAACAAAGTCTAGACTTTCAGACAGTTTCTTTTGACTAACATCGTGCTGATATTGACCGACACCGATGGATTTGGGATCAATTTTAACCAATTCAGCAAGTGGGTCTTGCAAGCGACGAGCAATAGAAATAGCAGAGCGTTTCTCAACAGTTAACTCTGGAAACTCTTGACGAGCAAGTTCACTAGCTGAGTAGACAGATGCCCCGCTTTCATTGACAATGACATAGCTGACCTCAGGAAAATCTTTAAGTACTTCAGCGACGAAGGCTTCACTCTCACGACTAGCAGTACCATTACCTATGGCAATGATTTCAACACCATATTGGCCAATCAAATCTGCCAAATCTCTCTTTGCTTCTTCAATCTGACGAGCTGAAGCTGGTTTGACTGGATAAATGACTTGCGTTGTCAGCATCTTCCCAGTAGCATCTACGACCGCAAGCTTAGCACCTGTACGAAAGGCAGGATCAAATCCAAGGACCACGCGCCCCTTAAGAGGTGCAACAAGGAGAAGATTTCGAAGGTTTTCTGAGAAGAGTTGGATAGCTCCTTCTTCTGCCTTCTCTGTTAGTTCAGTGCGAATACGACGCTCAATAGCTGGTAATACTTTTTTCTTAACAGATTGCTGAATAACTTCGTCAATATAGGCGTTCTTAACCTTAAAACGAACATTAAAGAAAGATAGAATACGATCAGTCGCATGCTCAAAGCCAATTTTCAAAATGCCTAGCTTCTCACCACGATTAAGGGCAAGCGTACGGTAACCTTGCATGTTTGCAACTGTCTCTGAGAAATCGTAATAAATCTGAAAGACTTGCTTTTCATCTAGAGTTTCGTCTTTAAGTTGAGAAGTAATCTTAGAGCGTCTAAGTACCTCTTGATATGTCATTGAACGTAAAGAAACATCCTCGGATAGTGCTTCAACCAAGATGTCTACAGCCCCAGCCAAAGCTTCTTGAGGAGTTTCGAAACCTTCACAGACAAATGCTTCTGCTTCTTTTTCTAGGTTAGAAACATTTTGTAAAATTAAACGAGCAAGTGGAAAAAGTCCAGCCTCACGCGCAATCGTTGCCTTGGTGCGACGTTTCTCCTTATAGGGAAGATAGAGTTCTTCTACATCTGCGAGTTTTTCAGCTGCTAAAATAGCTTCTTCCAATTCCTTTGTTAGCTTGCCTTGCTCTTTGATTTTTGCTAAGACCGCTTCCTTGCGATCATTTAGAGTAGTTAAACTCTTATCGAGGTCGATAATAGCTTTAATAGCTACCTCATCTAGACTTCCGGTCATATCTTTCCGATAACGGGCGATAAAGGGGATAGTTGCTCCTTCTGCTGTCAAAGACAAGACAGTATCAATCTGCTTTAAAGTTACACCCAAATCTTGGGAAATTTTTTCATATTTTTTATCCATGAAACTATTATACCATAAGGAAGAAAGCTTGTTTTCATTAATTTGTTGCTTTCATTCAACTTTATAAAGATAAAACCATGTTTATTTTAAAATCCAACTATTTCTTAGAAATAATAGTATAATAGTGTTAACTAAAAGAATCGAGGTATGCCTTATGGCTGTTAAATTTACAAAAACTGATGACTTAGATAAGATGTTCGAAGAATTCGCTAAACTACCTGACTTGAAGCAAGTAACATTTCCAGACGACAAAGAAAAGAAAGATAAGGCAGAAAAGAAAAAATAGATGACACTCTTTCAAAGTTTACCTTCTAGTGTGCTACAAGCTGGCGCCATTTTTCTTTCAATTATCATTGAAGCTTTACCCTTTGTCTTAATCGGTAGCATCATCTCTGGTGCCATTGAAGTCTATGTCACACCTGAGAAGGTCTATAAGTTTCTCCCTAAAAATCGCTTGGGGAGAATCTTTTTTGGTAGCTTCATCGGTTTCCTCTTCCCTTCTTGCGAGTGTGGAATCGTTCCTATCATCAATCGCTTTTTAGAAAAGAAGGTTCCTAGCTATACAGCGGTACCTTTTCTAGTAACGGCTCCTATCATCAATCCTATCGTACTTTTTGCGACCTATTCAGCTTTTGGTAATTCAATTCAAATGGTTTTCCTAAGAGCTTTGGGCGCGATTCTAGTTGCTACTATATTGGGTGTCTTTCTTGGTTTTGTATGGGAGGAACCTATCCAAAAAGAAAATAGATTGGCTTGTCATGAGCATGATTTCTCTCACTTAACTAAAAGTCAAAAAATCCTTCAGGTCTTTATCCAAGCTATTGATGAATTCTTTGATATGGGGCGTTACTTGGTCTTTGGCTGTCTTTTTGCAAGTATAGTCCAAGTCTATGTTCCAACTCGTATCCTGACATCTATCAGCGCAACACCACTACTTGCGATTGTTCTTCTGATGATCTTGTCCTTCCTTCTATCACTCTGTAGTGAAGCTGATGCCTTTATCGGCTCTTCTCTTCTATCAAGTTTTGGCTTTGCTCCAGTACTTGCCTTTCTGGTAATAGGTCCCATGCTTGATGTCAAGAACCTCCTCATGATGAAGAACTATCTCAAAACTCGCTTTATTTGGCAGTTCATGACAATTGTAACTCTTGTTGTTCTTGTCTATTCTTATTTAGTCGGAGTAATGCTATGATTCGATTTTTTATCTTATTTGGCTATTTTATCTTAACCCTTTATTTGTACCTATCAGGTAAGCTCAATCAGTATCTAAACCTCCATTACTCTTATCTGGCTTATATCACCATGGTTTTGTCATTGTTCCTAGCCATCGTTCAAGCCTATATTTGCTTCAAGCGTTTGAAAGAACATAGCCACTTACACAGCTATTCAGCCAAGCTTGCTAGTTTTGTCCTCTTAAGTTTGCCTTTGTTAGTTGGATTTACATTTCCAACAGTTACTCTGGATTCACAAACAGTATCGGCAAAAGGATATTATTTCCCTTTGTCGGAAGGAACTGACAAGGCAATCCAAGCAAGTGAAGGAACGAGCAGTCAGTATCTTAAGCCGGATACCAGTCGCTTTTATTCACAAACAGCTTATGAAAATATTATTCGGAAGAGTGCTGATAAATACTTAGCTCAATCTAGTATAGTTATCAATGATGAAAATTACCTAGAGGTCATGGAAGCTATCTATGATTATCCAAATGAGTTTGAAGGTAAGGAAATAGAGTTTACTGGTTTTGTCTACAACGATCCAAATCATACCAATAGTCAATTTGTTTTTCGCTTTGGTATTATGCACTGTATCGCTGATTCAGGAGTTTTTGGCCTTTTGACTACAGGAAACACCAATCAGTACGAAAATAACACTTGGGTCAGAGTCAAAGGCAAGATTAGGAATCACTATCACAAAGAACTCAACCAAGTCCTCCCAACCCTTGAAGTCCAGTCCTTCATCAAAGTAGACAAACCCGAAAATACTTATGTTTACAAAGAATTTTAAAAAGTAGCCTGAGAGGGCTACTTTTTCTTGTTTAGTAAGGTTGAATGTTTGACATATTCAAAATATTAGTTTTCTGAATTACAGAATTCTAATACTGTCTGTTTGTCTATTTTTTTCTTATAGGATTTAAACATCCAAACTTAATTCTTGCCATTAACTCTAAATGAATGTTCAGAAATCCATTTGGTGTAGCTAGATAATCTTTCATCTGTTAAGGATTCTACTGCAATAGTTACACACATATCGACCGCTTCCTCAACTGTTACAGAAAAAAGATAGCCATTCAACTGTAGAAATTTCACCAATACGAAGAAAGCAGTTCGTTTATTAGCATTGGCAAAAACATGCTTTTTGATCAATTGGACAAATAGTATTGTTGCCTTATCAAAAATTGTTGGATAAAGAGGTTTACCGAAGACAAATTGCTCTGGTAAATTGACAATCATATTTAAGGCAGAAGGACTAACTGTCTGAATTTTTTCATTAGGTGAATACCGTTGAATTGCTAAAGCATTGATTTTTTCAATTTGCTTTTCTGTCAGATAGACTGTCATTTTTCCACCAAAGCTTTGAAAACATCATCGTATTCGTCAAAAATTTTGTCCAAATTTAAGTCAAAGGCATCATCAGTTACATAAGAAATCTGATGTCCAGACTCTTCGGGAGTAAAGATAATTTCACCACTTGGTAACAATTTTGCTTCGTATTTTACACCACTTGGAATATTGAATTCACTTGGAATGGTGATGGTGATTGAATTTCCTTGTTTTCTTGTTTTTACTACCATCTGATTTCCTCCTTTGAAGTATTATAACAAATAATTACCGTAATTACAATAAGAGGATATCAGTCAGAATACTCCTGCATGAGAGATTTCTTCAAACAACTCATCCGAATAAACCGAATAAGCATTTGGATCAGGCGCTTGGTGGTCGTTCATTTCTTGACCACATCTACATGTCCATTTCCCATAATTAACCTCAGTCACTACTTAATTCTTCAAGAATAAATTGATTGAGAGCTCACCAATCTCTCTTATCATTCTTACACTATGTTCATTTTATCAGAATCCTGGGACATTATCAAAAATTATTATAGTATATATAGAAAAAAGCCTATAGTAGGCTTTTTCTCATTTCACGATATCTTTATACATATCTGGTCTTCTATCTCTAAAGAGACCCCAGTTCAGGCGCTCATTTGCTCCCTTGTCAAGGTCATAAGTGGTTAAGAGGATTGCTTCATCTTGTCGTTCAGCTTGACTTAAAATAGCTCCTGTTTCATCGGTCATAAAGGATGAACCGTAGAAATTCAGACTGGAACTTTGTCCTCCATTTTCCTCGCAAGGAATGACTTCTTCCAAACCATAACGATTAGCAGCAATAACTGGGACAATATTTGCTGCTGCGTGTCCTTGCATGGTACGTTGCCAATGACCACAACTATCTGTATCCAAAATAGGTTCTGAACCAATGGCTGTTGGATAAAAGAGTAATTCTGCACCATTTAACGCAAGACTACGGGCAGTTTCAGGGAACCATTGATCCCAACAGATCCCGATACCAATCTTAGCATAGCGAGTGTCCCAGACCTTGAATCCAGTATTTCCAGGAGTAAAGAAGAATTTCTCCTGATAATAATGGTCATCTGGTATATGAGTTTTACGATAAACTCCTAGTACTTCTCCATCCGCATCAATGACAGCAATGGAATTGTATAAGACATTACCATCTTTTTCATAGAAACTAATTGGTAAAACGACCTTTAGCTCCTTGGCAATTACTTTAAAATGCTGAATGGCCGTATTCTCTGTCACCGACTGGGCATACTGGTAGTAGTCATACTGACGCTCCTGACAGAAATAGGGACGTTCAAATAATTCTGGTAAAAGAATGATCTGGGCTCCTTGCTCAGCAGCTTGTCGAACTAAACGTTCAGCTGTTTGGATATTGGTTTCCACATCCTTAGTGCATTGCATCTGAATAGCTGCAACCGTTACATTTCTCATCTTTTTCTCCTATTCTGGAATTTGTTGGGTAATGCAGTGGATATTTCCACCACCTAATAGAATATCTCTTGCAGGAATTCCGACAACATCGCGGTCTGGGAAACACTGGCTCAGAATATTCAAGGCCACTTGGTCGTTAGCATCCTGAAATTGTGGCACTAATATAGATTTATTAGCAATGTAAAAATTTACATAGGAAGCTGCTAAACGTTCCCCTGCATAACGCTCCTCTTCGCCTTCTTCATAAGAATAGCCCGGTAAATCTTCCTCTGTAACTACTTGATGAATAGCTGGGATTGGAAGTTTATGAATAGTGAAACTCCGGCCTTTTGCATCAGTTTCCTTCTCTAAGAGAGCTAAATCAGCTGCAGACATGGCATACTGAGGATCATCTTGGTCGTCCGTCCAAGCTAAAACAAGCTCTGCAGGACCAACAAATGCTGCAACATTGTCGACGTGTTCATTTGTCTCGTCTTGATAAATACCATAAGGAAGCCAGATAACTTTTTCGGCACCAAGACTCTCTAGTAAGGTCTTTTCAATCTCCTCTTTAGTCAGGTGAGGATTACGACCAGGACTGAGAAGGCAACTTTCAGTCACAAAAATGGTTCCTTGACCGTCACTGTGAATAGCTCCACCTTCCAGTACAAATGGTTTGGCATCGTAAACAGGTATTTCCAACTCATCAGCAAAACGACTGGCTACTTGGTCATCTGCTTCATAGTCTTGGTAAAGACCGTCAACAGCACCACCCCATGCATTGAAAGACCAATCTACCGCCAACTTTTCCCTTTGATCATTGAGGAGAATGGTCGGACCTGTATCGCGCGCCCAGGCATCATTTGTCGGAATATCTAGATAAACAACCTTGTCTCCAAGATAGGATTGTGCTTCAGATAGATAGTCCTCCTCAACCAAAAGGTAGACTGTTTCCCCTTGGGCAATGGTTTTGATAATCTGGCTAAATGCTTTTTTTGCAGCCTTTCCTTGAAAAGGCCAAGACCCTGGTCGAGTCGGCCATATCATGAGAGTTCCATGATGGGGTTCATACTCGGCTGGCATACGATAGCCTAATTTTTTGGGACTGTCCATCATGATAATCTCTCCTTAAAGTCTTGATAGCCAAATGCTTTGACTAGACTGCACTCACCCTCTTTATCCATGAGATACAAACTTGGAAGCCCAATGCCGTTAAAGGTATTATTTTTGACAAATGAGTAAATAGCCATGTCTTCAAAATAGAGGCGATCGCCAATTTCAATCTGTTTTTCAAAGCTGTAATCCCCAATGATATCGCCTGTTAGACAGGTATTGGAAGAAAGTCTATAGGTATATGCCTTTTCTTGCGCTTCAAAACCATCTCTCAATGGGGGACGATAAGGCATCTCAAGAACATCTGGCATATGGCAGCTTGCTGAAGCATCTAACACCAAGGTCTCAATTCCATTTTCAACAATGTCCAAGACTTCTGTCGCTAGATAGCCCGCATTAAGGGCAATGGCTTCACCTGGTTCGACATAGACATCAAGGTTATAAGTTTCTCGAATACGTTTAATCTCAGTAATCAGTAAGTCCACATCGTAATCTTCTCTTGTGATGTGGTGTCCACCGCCCATATTGAGCCATTTAACTTGGTGCAAATAGGCACCAAACTGGTCTTCAACTGCTTTCAAAGTCGTTTGTAAATCATCTGCCCCTTGCTCACAGAGGGTATGAAAATGAAGTCCGTCAACCAAATCCAATAGATCACTTGGTATCTTATCCAAAGTTACTCCAAAACGAGAGCCGGGAGCACAGGGGTCATAAAGCGCGTGGTCACCCTGCGTTGAACATTGAGGATTGATGCGAAGACCCACACTGATACCAGCCTCACGACAACGTTGACCATACTTTCGAAGTTGTCTCTCTGAGTTAAAATCAATATGATCAGATATTTGCAGTAGCTCTTCCATATCTGATTCCTTGAAAGCAGGCGCAAATACATGGACTTCCCCCGGAAACTCTTCTCTAGCTAACTTCGCTTCATAGAGTCCACTAGCTGTCGTACCTGATAGATACTGGCTAATCAAAGGATAGGTTTTATAGAGAGAATAAGCCTTTTGAGCTAGCAAAACCTTACAACCTGCCTTTTCCTGAACCTCTTGTAGAATGCGGCAATTCTCTTCTAATTTTCCTAAGTCAATGATATAAGAAGGCGTTGGTACTTGTTCTAATTTCATTAGTCCACCATTTCTGGATTTTCAACCACAACCCATGGCAAACCGTATTTATTTAAAGCTTCCATGAATGGGTCTGGATCCAACTCTTCAAGGTTATAAACTCCTGGTTGTTTCCATGTACCATCCATCACTAATTTTGTCCCAATCATGGCAGGAACACCTGTTGTGTAAGAAATGGCTTGTGAACCAACCTCTGCATAGCACTCCTGATGGTCGCAAACATTGTAGATGTAGATGGTCTTTTCAACGCCATCTTTGATACCTGTAAAGATACATCCGATATTTGTTTTACCAACAGTACGTGGGCCAAGGCTGGCAGGATCTGGAAGCAAGGCTTTCAAGAATTGGATTGGTACGATTTCTTGTCCGTTAAAATTAATAGCATCTGTACGAAGGAGACCAACGTTTTCCAAGCATTTCATGTGAGTTAAATAAGATTGACCAAAAGTCATAAAGAAGCGAATTCGTTTAACACCTGGAATGTTCTTTGCTAATGATTCGATTTCTTCATGGTGGAGGAGATACATGTCTTTTTGACCAACTTGAGGGAAATTATACTCACGTTTGATAGACATGGCTTCGACTTCTACCCATTTTCCATCTTCCCAGTAAGAACCTGGTGCAGAAACCTCACGTAGATTGATTTCTGGGTTAAAGTTTGTCGCAAATGGATAACCGTGGTCACCACCATTACAGTCTAAAATATCGATATAGTGGATTTCGTCAAAGTAATGTTTGAGTGCATAAGCTGAAAAGACACTGGTTACACCTGGGTCAAAACCAGAACCCAGAAGAGCGGTCAAGCCTGCTTCCTTGAATTTTTCTTGATAAGCCCACTGCCATGAGTAGTCAAAGTAAGCTGTAAAACCAAGTTCTTTGCAACGTTTCTCATAAATAGCACGCCATTCAGAGTCTTCTGTATCCTCGGCCTCATAGTTGGCAGTATCGATATAGTGGACACCTGTTGCCAAACAAGCATCCATAATAGTCAAGTCTTGATAAGGCAAAGCTACGTTCAAAACAGCTTCTGGTTTGTAGCTTTCGATCAAGGCAATCACTTCTTCTACCTTGTCAGCATCAAGAGCAGCTGTTTCAATTTTAGTACTTGTTTTGCCTTCTAATTTAGCCTTCAAATCATCGCATTTTGACTTGGTACGGCTAGCAATCATAATTTCTTTAAAAGTTTCGCTATCTTGGCAAATCTTTGAAATAGCAACTTGGGCAACTCCCCCACATCCAATAACTAATAAACGACTCATTTTTTTCCTTCCTCTTCTTCTAAAATGTCTTCTACATACTTAGGCAACATAAAGGCCCCCACATGTAAGTTTGCAGTGTAATATTCCGTAAATAACTGGCGTTTTTTCCAGCCTTCCTTGTCAAAATCTTTGACAGGGTGATATTTTTTCGATGCAAATCCAAACAACCAATAGCCCGCAGGACTAGTTGGGATATGTGCCTGATAAACTCGGCTGATTGGAAAGGCTTGATTGACCTTGCGGTGCATACTTCGGCAAGCTGACTCATCTTCGTCAAAGAAAGGACTACCATGCTGGTAGATCATGATACCGTCTTCTTTCAAAGCTCTATAGCTATTGCCGTAAAATTCCTTGGTAAAGAGCCCTTCCGTATGGCCAAATGGATCTGTCGCATCGTTGATGATGATGTCATAATCATCTTCACAGTTTCTCAAAAATCTCAGTCCATTTTGGTAGTAAATGGTGACACGAGGGTCATCAAGTCCTGCAGCAAAATCAGGGAAGTATTCTCGACAAACCTCAACCAGCATCTCATCTGGTTCTACAATATCGATTTGTTCCAATTCAGGATATAGTGTCAAAACCTGGGCAACTCCACCGTCACCACCCCCAATAACCAAGACTTTCTTTGGATTTGGATGGACAGCCATAGGAACGTGAACCGTCATTTCATTGTAGACGAAATCATCCGCATCTGAGAACAAAACGTGCCCATTTAAAATTAACACTTTCCCAAAAGCTGGTGTATCTAATACTTCAATATCCTGCCATTCACTTTGACCAGAATACAGTTGTTTTGCTGTTCTCATCGTTAACTTAACATCTGGAGTATGAACTTCAGAAAACCATAAATCCATCTAGTTCTCCTTTCTCTCAATAACATTGATGTGATTGACCTCTGGATCTTCCGTTCCTTGGAGGGAACAACCACGTTCTTTGGCAAATTGGATATAATCGACAATTTCTCGTGTAATCCGTTCACCTGGCGCTAGGATTGGAATACCTGGAGGATAGCACATGACAAATTCCCCACAGACCTGGCCAACGGACTCGTCCAATGTTAAGCTTCTTCTATCTGCATAGAAGGCTTCCTGAGGAGACAGCACCAACTCTGGTTGGATATATTCTCCAGCAATCAAGTCCTTCCCATCTCGCGAGTAGAGTCTCTTGATATCAGCTAAAGCACCGACCAAGCGTTCAATGTCTTGGATACGGTCACCAATCGAAATGTAGGCTAAGATATTGCCTATATCACCAAACTCAATTTGAATGTCATATTCATCTCGTAAGAGATCATAAACTTCAATCCCTGTTAGACCAATCCCCTGAGTGTAAACTGACAGCTTGGTTACATCAAAATCACAAACTGATACACCATCTACTAGTTCTTTTGAGTAGGCATAGTAGCCACCGATGGCATTGATTTCACGACGTGCGTACTCAGATAGCTCAATGACCTTTTCAAAGGACTCCTTACCACGAAGGGCTAGGTTTCTACGAGAAACATCTAGACTAGCCATTAGCAAGTAGGATGCTGATGTTGACTGTGTCAGATTAATAATCTGGCGTACGTACTCAGGATTCATCTGATTGCCAACCAAAAGAAGGGAACTTTGAGTCAAGCTGCCACCGGACTTATGCATGGATACAGCTGACATATCTGCTCCTGCGTCCATAGCAGACAGAGGAAGTTTATCTGTAAAGTGCAGATGAGCGCCGTGCGCCTCGTCTACTAAGACTTTCATTCCCGCTGCGTGTGCCATCTCTGTTAAACCCTTAAGATCTGAACAAATCCCATAATAGGTTGGATTGTTAATGAGTATAGCCTTGGCATCCGGATGTTCCTTGATTGCTTGGGCAACACGCTCATTTTCAAGCCCCAAAGCAATACCAATTTTTGGATCCACACTCATCTCGATATAGATGGGAATAGCCCCGCATAAAACTAGCGCATTAATTGCTGATTTATGGACATTTCGTGGAAGTATGATTTTATCACCTGATTTACAGGTAGAAAGAATCATGGTCTGCACGGATGAAGTTGTCCCACCAATCATCAAAAAGGCATGAGCAGCACCAAATGCTTCTGCCGCTAACTCTTCCGCTTCTCTAATAATCGAAATGGGATGTCCTAGATTGTCCAAGGGCTTCATAGAATTGACATCGATCCCAACACATTTCTCACCCAGAAGTTCCACTAATTCCGGGTTCCCACGACCACGCTTATGACCTGGTACATCGAAAGGTACAATTCTTTTTTTTCGTAACTTTACCAGCCCCTCATAGATAGGAGCTTGGTTTTGATTTAACATTATAGAGACATACTCCTTTATCATAGTTATTTTCACCTTATGTAAGGCTCTAAAGGATACTTATGAAAAAAAGAGCAGGTTGGCACCTGCTCTACAATCTACTGACGTGTTTATGTTTGTTTCTTTTGAGTATGTCTGTTCCTGATGTTTCCTAACTCTCTAGTAGCAAATATTACGTACTTTATTGATCGTTTCACAAGATGACGTGTGCTTTCACCACACTAACAAATCTATACGAATTAGGACAAGTGTCCTAACATCAACTTATAAAAGTAGGCTTTTAACCCTATCAATAATGTGGCTTTTCAACCACGCTTCGGCATTCAACCCTGCCTGTCCGTAGGCATTTTTTACTCGGGTTTATATTTGCTAGAAAACATCATCTCATTTTCTAAGCTTCATTACTATAACATGTTTTGACTAGCTTGTAAAGTACTTTTTTGTAAAAAATTTATGTTTTGTTCGTAAAATTTATTTAATTTCAAAATAGAAATCGTTTTACATTTAAATCAAAAACAAAAAAAGGAACTAAATAAATTAATTCCTATAGATAGTCATAAGCAAATTCAACTATTCAAAATCGTACTTACTCATCACGCGCAACTTTGGCAGCTAGTTCAAAATCAGTCATCAAATAATTTTCATCTAGATGGATAAGACTATAATACTCATTCCAAAATAGAGAGTCACTGTTACTTGACCACTGTAATCCATACCACAATTGAGTGACATCACTTGTATTTGATGGGGGGATTGACCATAGATGCTTTTTGAAAGTTTCTTTAACAAGAGGAAGGTCCAGTCGACTAGTCAAGTCGAGTTCATCTAACTTGAAAGCGATAGAATGTTTCTTTGCTTCTTCAATACTGTCCTTATTAAATCGAATTTGAATAACCTTAGAATCTTCTAAAACCACGTCCTTATCTTCTGCCCCGTAAAAGGAAATACTGCCCAGTACTATGCCATCTTTTGCAAAGAGATAGGGAGCGTAGGGAACAGCATTGCTATCAAGTCTGAAGCCTTTTTCGATAATGACTGGTTTATCTCCTGAATACTTTTGGAAATTGCCATCTGTCAGGAGGTCTTCGTAGTCGCTAGCACCATCACCTTGTCTTACATAGATATCAAATCCAGCTTCCATCAGATCACTTGCTTTGGTTTCTGCTAATGTGATTTTACTTTCATTAATTTGCAAAATTGGTGTTTGAGGTGGCAAACCAATCGTGAGATTAAACATAACTCCTACTAGAAAGACTAGGAAGGTTATAAGGAGGGCAAGTAAAGACTTTCCAGTCCTTTTTCTTGCATTGAAAAGAGCCATTATAGCAGGGAGGAGGATCATTTTGGCTAAAATAGAATTCCCTACACCGCCTCTATTTAAGGTCTGAAAAGCAAAAATCCCTGCGATGGCAATCAGTGTCAGGTAGACCAAAATCTCACCTAAACCTAGTTTTTCTGTTCGAGTTTCTTGATTTACAGGAGTTTCGTACAATGACTGCCCATTCTCTTTCCTCTTTTTTAGAAAGAGATAAAAACCCAGACCGAGTAGCAGATTAAAAATTGCAAAAGCAATTAAAGTACCTATAATCACCGTTCTACCCATGGCTCTCTACTCCTTTATGTTCTCTCTCAAATCTTATCTTTCTCTTCATTGTCCAATTCCCAATCAATAAAACCATTAAGAAGAAGGGGGCAGCCTTCTATCATCACAATCGGTAAAGCTTAAATGGCAATGATTCTCCTCTTTTTATCTTTAAGGAAACTGCTGATATTTCTAGCTCTATTTCCCTAGAAAGTGCTATAATGGAGCTAACAAAATTGTTCTCTAGCAATTGAAAAACGGGGGAAGTAGTCATGCTCACCACTATAGTTTTAGGATTTTATGCTCTTTTCTTTCTATACTTGTGCTTTACTATCTATCTCTATATTAGACTTGTAGTTGCGGTTAAAAAAGGCAAAGACATTCCCAAATGGATTTATAAACTTGGCCATGCTATTCAAGGAAGAATTCACGTTGACTATGAAGAAATCACTGATGCTAATGCCCTTAAAGAGATTCATTGGTTCTTGCTAATCTATTTAATCGTAAATCTACTCGTATTGGCTGTCTTCTACTATCATGGTAATAGCTTTCCTCAAGCCATTTATGAATGTTTGAAAAAACAATTTTTTATCGTAATTGTTAGTATGGTTTTAAAAAGTATTGGCAAATTTGTTGTACTCGCTATAAGAAAAAACTTTCATAACAGTCATGTCTATGCATCAACCAACGCTTTTATCGGGACAGCTTTTTTAACGAGTTATGTTTTTATGTTTTGCATGATGATGAGTGGCCTTCCAGCTCAACCTGTTCCAGTAACCATTCAAGATACCACTATCATTATCGGGGAGACCAAGGCTTCCGAGCTTTTAGACCAAGGCTTTAGCTTCGAAGATAAAAGTCCAGAGAGTCCCATCACCAATCCCAAAAACGACCACTTCTATTACGGTCAGCTTCTAGAAGTCAAGCGGGATAATCAATCCTACGGCTTTATGAGCCTTACTCCCACAGGAAGAGATACTGATCAACTTAAAAACTGCGTCATCACCTATTACAGAACACCTAAGGATAGCAATCAACTAGAAAAAATTTCCATCAATCATGTCAAGCTAGCAAATCTCAAGCTCCAAGATTTTCAAAGACGAAAATTAATCAATATCTTCGAAGTCAATCCTGCTGATTATAATGTCTCTGATAAGGATAACAATTTTATCCTAACCATTCAAACAGCAGATTACGACCTCTGGAAAAGGTACCGTATTGAATCCAAGTTCAATTCAGATGGTTCGATTGATAGCTATGGAGTCAGAGCCCAGCATAGCATGTGGGAATGATGGAGTGTTAGCTTTAGTCATTAGTAAGCATATAATCAAATAGATGAGCGTTTAGGCGTTCCTACTTGATTTTATGCTTATTCATTTTTTCTTGGAAAATATCTGTAAGAATTTGTCGTAATTCTTGAGCTTCTTTTTCTGGAAGTTGCCCTTCTTGTTTAGCAACAGCGTACAATTCCGGATATTCAAGAGAAATTCTCTTGACAGTACGTGTAATCGCATGTTTTCTAACAAAAAATGGAATACGCTTAATGTATTCTTGAGGGATCAACGCGATAATTTTGTCAGCAGTTTCTTTATCACTCAGTTTAGAAAAAGTTAATCCCTTTTTAATCATTTCTTGTTCTTGTTTCGTAAAATCTTGTAATTCCATATGTCTACTCCTCATCTTCACTAACTTCCCAAATCTCTGCTTGGTAAGGTTCTCCATCTTCATCGTATCGATTGATATAACCAATAAACCTTTCATTTTTTCTTGGTCTCTGCTGGTTTCCTTTGATAACCCAAACAGCCCATACTCCTATTAGGAATAAGACTATCAGTCCAAACAATACATCCATTATGTCTACTCCTTTAAAATTGAACCCACTTATCATTATCCATAATAAATGGTTTAGCTAGACCTTCTCCTGTATAGTTTTCGTATTTTGTATCTAGATATTTGTAACAATCTTCCTTGGTCGCAAATTTGATGGCTTGATAAGGCTCCTCAAAGGTTAACTTTTCGACAAAGAGATACCCATCCTCGCTTGGTACAAGTATCCCGACATGGCCAATAAAGAGGGATTGACCATCCAAGTCATCATGTACTACTACAGAGAGCATTCTTGCATTTTCATTAAATTTGAATTGAGAAAGGAATTGTTCCATCTTTGCAGCATGCACCTTAACATCTGTCGTTGCTTCGGTCTTGACTCTTGAGAATAAAATATCAAAAGCATCCTTGTCTTCTGCATTAAAGACCTTACCTTTGTCAATGGCATCATTATCGACAAACAAGAGAGAATCATCTTTCTCTAATTTAGGAATTTCAATAGAATTTTTCAATAAACAATAACTGTTAATACGACAGTTGGTACCGACAAAATCACCCTTTTTAGGTGCCCATAGATTACTTATCTTTTCAACATCATAGTCTGTTTTTGTAAATGTAGAAAAATCCCCAGTTAAGCCTACTGAACCGACAGTCGCGTTATAATCATTGACAAGGTTGAAAAATGCATCGACACTTTCTTGATCCAAATGTGCAGCCAAGGCTTTTCGAACTTCTTCTACACTCGGTTGATTGTTCAAATTGCTATAAGTTGCTTTCCAGGAAACTTGATTCGACTGTGATTGAGTCACTGAAGTTTCAGCAGTACTATCAGAAGTCTTTTGAGTTTGACTACAAGCTACTAAGGTCAAAAGAAGTGTTGAGCAAAGAGTAACAGTTGCTAATTTTTTAATTTTCATAGGCTTTCCTTTATTAAAAAATATCGTTAAAAAGGCTTGTCAAAGTTTAAAAATCTTATTCTTTCGGTTGAGAATAGACCTCGATATGCTGACCTAGCACCTTGATTTCTACTGGTAGGTCATCAGATTTGTCACCATCAACATCCGTTTCCAATTCAGAATCAGAAGAGATTTTGATATGACGAGCTTTTATATACTCGATATTATCATTTACGACGACATCCCCTTTTAATAAATCAGGGATAACTGACAATTTAGTAAGGATTGAGGCATCTTTTAGTATCAAAATATTTGCATAACCATCCTTGTCTTCATCAAAGATTTTTTTGTCAGCGAAATAATTGGTAAGGAGAACCAAGACATGACTGGCTGGGCCAATGTAATTTCCATTTTCTGTCTCAACTCTAATGTTAAATGCTTGATCTGTCACGACAGACTTCATGGTATTAATCGCATAGGCAAGCATACCAAATTTTGTTTTATCTTCTATCCCAACGTTATGGATGGCTTCTGGTAGTGAACCAATACTAAAAATGTATCCGAAATAGTGCCCATTTGATTTTCCGATATCAATCTTATTGGTAGAATTAAAATCGAGTTCGTCAATGGCACCATCAATATCTTGATTGATTTCTAATAGTTTGGTGATAAGATTCCCAGTTCCTCCTGGGATAATCGCAAGTTTAGGAATGTAGTCTTTTTCCGCGATACCAGAGATTACTTCATTGACAGTCCCATCTCCACCAAAAACAAGAACAGCATCATATCTCTCACGAGAAGCTTCTTCTGCAAAGTTTGTGGCGTCTTGCGCTTTCTCCGTAATTTTAATTTCCACATCTTCAAAATAGTCTCTAGCTTTATTCTCAAGTTTCACCTTATAATCCAAAGCTTTTTCGCCACCAGAGGTTGGATTGATGATTACCATAATTTTTTTCATTTATAATTCTCCTTACAACCTAACTATAAAAAATTAAGTTTCAATATAGCTTTTTTAATACTATGCCATTATATAACTAAATTCTCAAAATTAAAAATTGGATGTCCTGAATTTAAATAGATTGATCTCTTGCCTTTTATTGCCTTAATATTAATTCTTAAAGTTCTTAAGTTTTCAATGTTAAAAATCATGAAGAGTAGAATGCTTGCTACTAGTATCCTTTGACACTCCATCTTGAGAGAACTTATTAAATCTAGTTAAAAAGGACGTTTATAGTCGTTCTACTTTTATTCCTTGACTCTTAAAAATATCCTCAACTTGTTCAAAATTACTAGTCATAATTGTCGCTTTCTTCAGATTTGGAAACTGTTGCAGTTCTTTAAGACTAACTTCATTTAGATCGAAACTATCATCTTCACCGTCCCACTGAGGTATCAGATTCATATAAATCTCGTTACCTCCATCCATATCGATTTCTTGAACTTGTTCAGCATATTTCTTAGGTATAGGAAGATTTATCATGTAATCAAGTGCTGGCTGAATAATCTCCATACTTTCTGTGTCGATGTTCAACTCACTGGTTTCCTCTGCAAAGTCAAAAATATTAAAAACAGGTTTCAAAACCTCTAAATCATACATTAAAACCTGGATAATAGCTAGTTTAAAATTTATATTTTCAAAGGAAAGCAGTTCTTCGTCAGTTTCTTTTAACTTGTAACTTTCCCGTTCACGCTTTATCTCTGGAAAATAGGAAATAGAAAGTGTGTCTGTGATTGTCTCTGTAATTCCTTTAAAATTTGCTCCATAAGGAGTCCATAAAATAAGGTTAAAATCCCCTACTCTATGCCTATCAGAAAAGAAATAAGGAGATTTTCCATCTGATAATACCACAGCTTGACATGGTTGCTTTGGCAATTCTTTCTCTCCAGTCATAGATTTTACAACATCGCCATAGTAGAGGAAAACAGTAGAAATCAAATGTTCCTCATCAATGTATGTTTTAGATTTTTTTAAATGATTTTTAATCGAAAATGAATGTTCAAATACAATACCAATATTGTCATAAATGTATTTAATAAACTTATTATCTCTTTTGACAACCTGATCAGGCTTCCCCAATACAGCTTCAATATCTTTCAAGGACATAGGAAAAGTTAAACTGGTTCCGTTAATAATCATTGAATTGTTGTGGAGATTGATTTCAAGTTTTTTGTGTGTTGCTTTCTTAAAAAAATTAAACATATTACTACCTTTTCTTAAGTTTCTTCCAGATAAATTTTGACCGCTTGGTATTCCTGTTCTTTAGCATAGGCAAACACCTCTGAGGGTGAAATGCTCACATCATAATCCAAGTTTTTTTCACTACCAGATGTTGGATTAATAATCACCATCATTTTATTCATATATCATTCTCTTTAAAGATATGGCAAAATTTCTAGTAACTGACTATATCATTTGTGCTATTGAAACTCCATCTATAAGCTTTCAGGATCACATTCAATAACTCATTAAAAAGATTAAAGCTACAATGGTTTAACTCCTACACATCTTTCTTAGATAAAGTCACATAGTCTGTCAAGTACAAAACTCCTGAAACTAAAGCTAATATACTAGAAAAGTAGGAAAAAAAGGGAATAAATCCTAGAATGGATGCAGTAAACAAAAACTGATAGGTTTTATTATTGACTTTTGAGTTCTCATCATGGAGAAAAAATGCCAGAAAAGCCAAAATTAGCAATATAAAACAGGTGAAATAGACCATATTTCTCAAATCAGGAACTTCAACAAACCGAGAGATTAAATAGAAAATTTTTCCCCCATCTTTATCAGAAGAGGCATAAACAATCACATAAAATCCAATGATGGCACTAATTCCGTTTATGAGTAATAATTTTTTTGATTTCACTATTTATTAAACCTTTCTATTATACCTAAAATGGAAGTACACCAGCCATCAAACCTTGAGCAATAAAACAACTATTATTTTGGAAGTCTGAAAAATAGGTATTACTGATAAAATTGTATAGTTTATCAACCGGTCTTTTGTACCAATCCTTGTATACATATTCCATCTTATAAATCAGCAAGGGTTTTCCATCTTGGCTATAGCCCTTAAAAGTTATCGAAAATACATCTCTATAACCAATAATTTTATCCTTCTTATTTGAATTGTTCCCCGTTCTATATTGTTCAAAATCAATAAGATGCGTATAGAGCGTGAGTTTTGACAGAGCTTTTTCTGACAGTTTTTGACTATGTTCAAAGGAGATTATTCCACGATTACTAGATTCTTGGTAAGACAGTTCAGAGGTCATCAAATTACACTTAAAATAACCAATAATTTAACATCCACAATAGATAATAAATTCAAATTTTGAAAAATATTCTTTATCCCAAATCATCTTATTTCTCCAACCCTACAGCTTGCTAGAAATTATGTTTAAACTCACCAATCTACATTAAGACGAAAAAGATTTTCTTCGATACAAGGTTTTTACTCTTTTACCAGCAAAGCTACTCACTCACGAGGAATTTAATTTGACTATTGCATTTCTTCTATCGCTTCTTCCACATATCCCTCTACATCTTCAAACTCTACAAATATTGGATCTAAGTGACATAAAAAGTGCCAATCTTTGGCGTCTTTCTTTCTGTAGAGAATTGCTTCGCCGTCTTCACTTCCGAAAAAGCTTCTGTCAACTTCATATCCTTTGTTTTCTAAGAAAGCTTTTGCCTTGCGGAAGTTAGATTCTCTGGCTTCGACATAGGCTTTCACTTCATCGTTATTCACGACATAAGCATCTACTTTTGTAGCTCCTTCGATCATTTTATCGTTTTTAAGGGATAGATTCGAAATTTCTTTCCAAATAATGTCCACATTTTCCTCAGAATTAAACGATAATCTAGATAAAGGGACAATATTTCCGTTGAAGATAATCTCCATATAATCCGGAAGATTTTTTGGATTAAAATACTCCACTTCAAAACTATCTTCTTTTTCTAAAGTATATCCAGGTATTTTGGCTACAAATTCTTTCCCTTCTTCTAAAGTCTCAAATATGACTAAATCCTTTGAATAATTGTTTTGGTACAATTCTAATAGATACATCATTAATCCTTCCAATATTTGAAAAACCAACCGAGATTTAAGCGACTTACAACCTAATTATCTATCCTTAGTATACACATATATTTCATAACGAAGTTATTTAACTAAAGTTTATCCAGGATCTACATCTATAGAAGTTATTTTGTAATCATCCTCTTGGTATAAAAATTCTAATTGTAGGGTTAAATCTACTAATTCAGAATCGGAGGTCATCTGATATTCAACAGCAAATCCTGTTTGATCATTAAATTCATAAACTTGTAGTTGAGAATACTCATAAGTCGGATGGAAATTACATTCTACACCATATTCATCAATTTTATCAAAATCATTTAATTGTAATGAATCGTCAATATATTCAAGCAACTCTCTTACATCATCAACTTCTGAACCATCAACACAATCCATAATATCTCTATAATTATTTAGATGAATTGCTCTTAAAATCTTTTTAAGTACTTCAATTACTTTTTCTTCATTTTGGTAGTTCTCTTTGTACTCAAAATCATCGAATATTCCCATGATAATACTTCCTTTTCTAAAATTTAAAATGTTTTTCCTTACTAATTCTCTTACTCGCCAATATAGTATAAATTAAATAACCAATAAAAATAACATAGCAACCAGTCTTACAACTTACTACTTTTCATATGATAATTTACAAATGTTTTTCCAGCCACTCGATCTTTTTAAAATCCTTATTGTTATTTTGTTCATTTCGATAGGAGTCTTGAGAAGAAGCTTTGTAGATACTTAGATACTGCTCCAGACTTGGAAGACGAAAAGTGATGCCTTCAATGTGAATAAGCTCTATATCCGATTCCGAAACTCCTGCAAAATCGAGTAAGGAATCGATACTTCCAAATTCAACACTCTCTCTATCCTTTTGGAATTCATGCTCATGAATATCTATTAAGACGTAGCCTAAGTCTTTCATCACTTTCATTATCTTGTCCCAGTCATAAATTCTGAGATGGTCAGGTGCTTCCCAACCTCTAGGGTCACCAGGTACATGAATGTCAATGTCAGACGACCCCCAATTTTCTTTCGTTCTAAACTCCAATCCCAAAGAACCCATCAGTGTCGGTGTAATTCCGACTCGATTTAAATGGAAACAAATGGTTTTAAATTCTTCAAATAAGAGACTCATGTTTACTTTAAGCCTTTCATATAAATGTTAGTTTACACTTTAGTTACCTAAATCAAGATTTAGATAATGTAAACTAGTCAATTTTCTCTATGATATTTCCAAGTTTATCCAATACAAGACATGAATGATCATTTAGTGGAATTATGGGAACATCAACAAGTTCTTCAGCTCTATCCTTATTAGCTTTATCATTCCATGAATCATAATGGACACTAATTAAAAACTGACTAAAGACTCCTAATCCATTTTTTATCTTTATCTGATGATCTGAATTATCATTAGGTGAGACATAGACCTTTTCTCCTAATAATAGGGCTCCTGCAGAAAATCCCATAACTTTCGCACCTTTATTCAGCATATGATCGATATAATTTTTGAACTGCTGATTGACGTAAGTAGCTAAATACTTTTCCGTATTTCCACCACCGATAATAATTAGATCAGCATCTAGATAGCTATCAAAATCAATCTGTTCAGTGTCCAAGAATAAGTAATCAGTGTTTAAGTTAGGAAAATGGCTTTGGATAACTTCCGTGTACTTTTTCATATACGGTTTCCAATTGTCTCGAAAAACTGTAAAAATGACAATTCTTTCGATCTTCCTTGATGACACAATTTTATTAACAATCGTATGGTTCTTTATCGGCGGATTTCCACCCATCAAAAAAATTTTTTCGTCCAATCTTTCACACTTTCTAAAGATACATAAATTTTGACCACGTTCTGAAATTATAATTTTTTCTTAAAATGAATAATTCTATTTGCCTCCTGAAATCCAATATTGAGATGAAATCTTATAGAATCCGTATTCGTTAAAGTACAGTCACTTGCAAATTCCTTGCATCCTTTATTTTTCACCCATTCCTCACATTTTGTACAGAGATTTTTAGCAATATCCTTTAAACGATATTCCTCGTCGACAATAATCCCTTCTAAGAATCCAACAGGACTATATTTACAACCTTCAACATAATCAAATCTGAGTGAACATAGTGCTAGACCTACAATTGTGTCACCTTCAACTTCAGTAAAGATTGCAGTATTTTTGCCATTCGTATATTTTTTCACTTCATCAATAGCTTCTTTATCGGTCAATTGGGGCCATAATTGTTTCATTAGTTTAGCCGTTTTTATAGAATCTTTTGTTATTCCATCCATATTGATGTTCCTCCGCAAATTACAGGCAAATGTTTCGAATCATGCTGTTACTTTGTTACTCATTGATTGATACCAATACCATCCCCTTCTACTTTTCGATGTCTCAGATCGGACAAGCAGTGGTACGGTCTCAGCATGAAACGAGTGAACACTAATTATGCCAGGTAGTCTTGTCTGTTCTATAAACTTTTTAATGATAGCATAAGGTTATCGTTAAATGGTATTACCTAGACAAACTGAGATTTTATTATTTCTTTTTCTTTGGTTTTGGTGCAGGTAACTCATCATACATTGAATTAAATAAGCCGGTCAAATATTCTTTGTTGTCAACATCATCTACCAATAGCATTTCCTTTGCACCTTCATACGGCGATTCGTATTCTCCATTCGGCATATACGCTATTGCAGATTTGACAGGCTTCACTAAAAATCTATCATCATAAATTCCACCCATGATTTTTCCTCGATAATAAATTATATACTCACCCATCATCGCTCTATATGATATTTCTTCTAACTCGGACAATTGTTCTAAAATGAAATCTAAATATTCTTTACTTGAAGCCATTTTTGCTATCTCCCTTAATTACTAAAATTTCAATAGTCCATTTTCATCAAATTGAAAATTAAGTCCCCCAAGAAACCTCCCAATAATATCCATCTAAATCTGAAAAATATTCGTAATATCCACCCCAGAAAAGTCCCTGTGGCTCTTTTACAATTTTTCCACCTGCTTTTCCTTACTAATTCTATTACTCGCCAATATTGTATAAATTAAATAAGCAATAAAAATGATAATAAAAATAACATTAATTTTTAACACAAAATAGAGATTTAACAAATTTGCGAACGCATGAAATAATATACAGTATCCCACAGATTTCGTTTGACGGTAAAGAAGCCCTAAAACAAAACTTAAAAATAATGTATATATAAAAAATAGAATAAAAGGAAATCCTTGATGACTTTCTCCAACTATAAACCATAAAGGCAGATGCCATATTCCCCAAATTGATCCTACAATCAAATTAGATTGCCAATAAGTATATTTTTTATCAAGTAACGGCTGTAATATTCCTCTCCATCCTAATTCTTCATGTCCACCACCAAAAAAAATTAGTTGTATAAAGAATAATGGCATCAGATAAATTGATACTTCATTTAATTCTAAGGAAGATACAGAAAATAGTATCAAAATTGCTAACAAATGAATAATGAAATAAATACTACTATTTTTTCTTTTATTAAATACAAAATGTTTAAATTTTATATTATTCCTTTTCAAATAAAAGCCACTTGCAATAGCCGGACCAAGTGCACCTACTATATGTAACATTCTCCCTATAAATGTTTCTAATCCTAAAATATGAGATTGCGTAAAGATGGAAAGAATCCCCCAAGCTATATAAGTAATACCAAATGTACAATAAAGATAATTTTTTAAATTCTTTTTGTCAATTTCTGTCATTTTATCTTCCTAATCCTGATATTCTATGTTTAATAATTTTTTACTGCTTCTTAGTTGCTCTCGATTATAACTACCTATATTCTATCACAAAAACACAAAAAAAGCCTTACAATCAAGGCTTTTCATTATTGATTCACACCAAGCTTTCTAGGCTTTTACGAGCAAAGCTACACACTCAACGGTTCTCTGTTGCCGTATCGTTTCGTCGTAAACTCCTTACTCTACGACAGCTATCCCATGGGCAGATCGTCTGCTTCTACTTCTCTGATGCTTCAGCTCGTACAAGCAGTGATACCGTCTCAACATGTGGTGATAGAGTTCTTATATACTGATGGACAAGGTAAGAAAAAGTAATTTTAGAATTTTAATGTGGAAATAAATAATAACTATAGTAATACCAAACTTTCTAAATACTCTTCAGTAATCGGTTTTGTACTCTAGTTTATAAATAAGAAATTCTGAACTGCATGTAAGCTTTTATAAATTCCAGAGTCTAATCCTTTCTGAATATTTAATGGAATTTCTATAGTAACTTGATTTGATGACATAATTATAACCTACCTCTTAATTCTATCGTTCTAGTTTATTCAAAAATAAAATCAGCAATTCGTTTAGCAGCTTTTTCTGTTGCCACTTCAATGTCAGTTTTAGTCCAAGTGTCATTTACATAATTAACAAGAGATTTAGCTATTGGGAACTTACTACCTATATATCCATGACCACTTGTGATTGTATTCTCTCTTTTTGTTCTAAACCAAGCATCTCCAATTCCACGATTAATTTCGGATTCAAGGAGAATTTTATTACCAAGTTTCTCAGCATAATCTCTAAATTCTTCCTGGCTTTCTAGTCCAGCATCTGACATAATATTTTCTCTATTCAAACCACTTTGCGGCATAATGTGTTCAATATCAATATTTCCATCTAAATTAAATTCCATACCTTTTTCCAATGAAAATAGGAATTCATTTACATAAAGAATAGAATTTGAAACACCACTTTCAGTCAAAGTTTGTTTAACATCTTCATAAACAAAATTAGTATGAATATGGTTCTTTATTTTTGAAATAAGTTCGTCGATTGAAATTGAATCGACTTGACTGTACATCAGATTAATTTCTTCTAGGAAGCCTTTAAAAAGTTTATGGCTATATGAGAGTTCAGATAATTCAATCAAAACTCCAAGTCTAAGTAAATATTCCAGATATGTGTTGTCTTGTCTGAAAAATAAATAACTACTAACAAAAGGTCGTAAATTACCGTTTAATTTGTTTATCAATTGACCATTGATAGTATCAGATACTCGTTCAAAATTGTTTATGATTGTATTTAGTTCAGAAGTAAACAGAATATCTTCATTTAATAGATGCTTATTTTTTGAGAAAAAGGCTCTTATACCAGGATTTCTTCTATCAGCTCCGTTTTGTTCTGAGAGTTTTACGAAAATATAGTGAGTAATTAACGCATTTAAGTCTAATCTAGATGAATCTGTACGTTGTACAATCTCTTGCCAATTTTTTTCGAAGTTTTTCCTATCTGATGCGTTTGCGGTGGTCTTAGATACAATTACTTCAATTGGGGTCAATGGAACACCAGTCCCATTTAAAGAATTGAAAATATTTATTGCCTGATCAGTATTATAACTTGTAATAGTAATCACTTGGCAATTATCAATAAAGTGGTTAGCAAAATTGATAAGAGTAAAAACGTTCAATTCGTTACACATATTGTAAAAATATCTAAAGTTTTTATAGAAGTTAGTATAGCGGTTGTCTTTCTGGCGACGATAGATTTGATGAACTCTATCTTTAATAGATATAAAATCTTTACCTAGCAAGATAGTAGTCATCTCACTAGCATATTTTTCTGAAATCGAATGATTTAGATACTTTATTCTATCATCGCTAGGATAATATAGTCCATCAACGAAATCATCTTTTTCGTCATCAGAAACATTGAAAAGCATTGTTACAATCTGCTCTTTAAGACCATTAAGACGTTTCACTAATCTGCGTGCATCAGTATCTAGAGTCGGTTGAAGTTCAAGCTCCTTATCAATCTTCAATAAGATTGCCTTAAGAAGTAACATAAATGTCGTTGTTCTTTGCTGGCCATCAATCAAGGTTACTTCATGCTCTTCTCCAGATTCTTGAGCAATGAGAACAGCTCCAAAGAAATAATTGTCTTGGGAACTATCATCGAAATTTTCCATATGAAGATTAATATCTTCAATGAGTTGTTCACATTGTGATACTTGCCAAGCATAGGGTCTCTGATAGGTAGGAATATAAAATTCTGATTTTTCAAAATAAGATTTTATTGTTTGTAAAGCCGGTTGAATATCGTTTCTCATTCAGTTTCTCCAATAATTTTTCTTATGATATTATATCACGAAAACGCTAACATTTAAACTCTAAGTATATCCGAACTATCTAACGATTTAATAGCATTTTAACGTTTACATTTTTTGAACGATGACATTTTTGAAATCTATCTACTCCCTAAATAAAATCCTTGAAAGTTTAAAATTTCAACGATTTTATTGAATTAAATTGTATCATCTAACTTCTATTTATCTCCCTGGATCAAACTTTGCTTGAGTTTCATTAATAGGGGATACGTTTATTCCTGTTAACGCTTAGTCTATGGTAACAACTCCGTACCCCCTAGGGTTTATGGAAATAGATTGACAGCCTATCAGGCTATCACATCAAGATACTCAACTTGTATTCTCACTCTGATACTTCCCCAGCACATAAGAAAAAGCCTTACCTACAAGGCTTTTCTTAACCCCTTTCGTTACAAGGTTTTTACGCTTTAACGAGCAGAGCAACACACTCAACGCGTGTGCTGAGAGCTTTCTTCTATACTAATAGACGAAAGGGTGTGAAAATGATTTTTAAATGATACTGTGGAACGGAACAGTAGCCCTAGTATTGACTACTGTCGTTTCTATTCATATTGGCTATTCTAGGACTGAGATGAAAAAATCTATAAATGCTCAGAATAAAATTGAACCCGCAAATCTCCCCAAAACAATGGTGAGTCATGTACTTGTATTATTCCGAAAAAATACACCTCTGGTGCAGTGAGACAAATTGGTGTATCTTATAGTGGCTTCGTAGATGAAAGCTATACTCTACTATCACTCTTTGATGATGTAGAACAAATTGAAAAAGATAATAGACTTCAGACAGCTATTGATGTTGTCAGAGAACAGTTTGGTTTTTTAGCCATACAAAAAGGAACCGTCCTAACTGAAGGTTCCAGAAATATTGAACGCAGTAAACTTATCGGTGGTCATTCCGCGGGTGGATTGGAGGGATTAAAATGAAACAAGAAAAAAATACAGTACAATTTTCAGAAATCCGTAGCAAAGGATGTAATGATATTGAAATGCTTGAAAGATTTTTACATGGAATCGTTGAAACAGCAACTTCAAAACTTCGTCAGAGAAAACTCAAAACAACTGAAATATCGATACGACTAGTACATGCTAAATCTGAAAACCGATTACCATTGGAATTTACATTTAGCATTAAGCCAACAAGCTCATCTGTGATAATCTATACTGAGGTAATCAATCGCTTTAAAGAATGTTACACAGGTGGGGGAATTCAAGGTTTTACGATTCAATTTGATAAAAATACCCTTGCCTCTGCATAGAAAGGATTTGATATGATTGACCGTTCATATTTACCATTTCAATCAGCAAGAGAGTACCAGGATACAAAGATGCAAAAATGGATGGGCTTTTTCCTATCTGAACATGCATCAGCACTCTCTGATGATACAAACAAAGTAACGTACATGTCTGACTTATCACTAGAGAAGAAATTATTACTCCTCAGTCAAGTATACGCCGGGCAGCTACGCACACGCATTCAAGTGATTGAAAAAAACAAGCGTGTTTCCTACACTGGAACAATACCAAGTCTGACCAAAGATTTCATTTTGATAAAAACTACAACAGGTCACATCAATTTGAAATTAAAAGACATTATTAGTATTGAACTTGTCGAGGAGGTGCTCTATGAATCAGCTTGAGTTTCAGCGTAATCACCTACAAATGGACTATTATAGCGAGAGCTACCAAGATTTTGAACGTGACTTCTACCGCTACTCTAACATGAATATTCCATTGACCTTCCTAACTGATGATATCCTAAAAACAATGGCGACTTCACGTAAGAATTACTTTGTCCTCAATAAGGAAAAGTCCAGAGATAACCGCGATCACTTCTTCATATTTGAAGTAAGTACCGTAGATGAGAATCCGCTAATCTATCATTATACATATAAGAAAACTACAATATATTTAGCAGAAAAATAGGAGCAGTTCAATTGACTGTTCCTATTTTTAATATTCATAAAATCTAAAGTCTTTATACTCTTTAACAATGGAGTCGCCAACCAGAACAGACTATACTGACCAGCGACTACCTTAAATTTAATGTTTCAGATTTATTTTCTTATCTCTAATTTCATAAACTACATCTGCTACATTTTCGAGTAATCGTTTATCGTGGGTGATAAACACGATAGTTCCGGTGTACTCCTTCATTAGTATTTCCAAAGCCTCTAAACTTGGTATGTCAAGGAA
Source organism: Streptococcus infantis (assembly GCF_019929665.1). Lineage (GTDB taxonomy): Bacteria > Bacillota > Bacilli > Lactobacillales > Streptococcaceae > Streptococcus > Streptococcus infantis_H. The sequence goes on from NZ_JAHZPZ010000001.1 coordinate 552,175, forward strand.
GTTACTGGGTTCATCCATTATTAGGATGTTATATCTACCCATGAGCATTTTAGCAAGCAACAATTTTATAATTTCTCCACCGCTTAAAACAGATAAACTTTTTCCAATATCGTTCTGTTTGAACCCCATAGATGCTAGCACTGAACGAATTTCTGATATATTGTAGTCACAATCCTTCTGCATAAACTCCATAACATTCTGATTACTGTTGTACTTGTAACCATTCTGTGCAAAGTAACCTATTTTTGCCTTAGGCGAAATAGAAATTCCTTCTTCATGGTTTAAGATCATTTGGATTAAAGTTGTTTTTCCGATTCCATTACCACCAGTTAACGCCACTTTTGCTCCTAACGGAATTTGAAAAGATGCATTTTCAAACAGAGCCTTATCCCCAAATACTTTATTAATTTCTGCACCGACTATAGGGTATGGATTATGGAGCTCCAATGCTTTACTTTGCCTGAAACGAATTCTGCGAATGCCTTCCGGAGCTTCTACTTTTCCTAAGGCCGCAATCCTGTGCTCTAGGGTTTTAGCAGCATTATACATCTTTTTTTCCTTACTTCCTATTGATTTTTGATGAGCTAAACGCCCTCCGTCTTCAGTACTTTTTTTCTTTGAAGAACCTTTTGCCTTCTGTTCTATTTTACGAGCCTGTTTTCGCTTTTCCTCCGCAGCCCTTTCCAATCGGGCACGTTCCGCAATAAATTGTTCGTATTCTGCAGCTTGGCTCTTACGTTCTTCCTCTTTCTGACGAAGATAATCAGAATAGTTTCCCCAATACTCAGTGATTTTGCCATCTTTCAGTTCCCATATTTTATCTACTATTTCATCAAGAAAATAGCGGTCATGGCTAATAACTAACAGTGCACCTGTAAAATATTTTAGCTGTCCTATTAGAAAATCAATTCCTTCACGGTCTAAATGGCTCGTAGGTTCATCCGCTAAAATACCATGAACCTGTGCCGATAAGGCCTGTGCTATTTTAAGCCTTGTTTCTTCACCACCGCTCATAGTCTGTATATTTAATTGCTCAACACCTAGCTTGCCTACAAGTGCAAAATCTTTTTCCTCCTGCAGAGTTACTTCGTCCAACTGGGGAATATAGGCAAGTTCACCCAGACGATTCATTTTACATCCTGGGGGAGTTAATTCTCCTAAAAGTACCCTGAGTAAAGTGCTTTTTCCAGCACCATTTGCTCCTACTAAACCAATACGGTCATAATCATATACTTCTAATTCATTTATATCTAAAACATCGCGTCCTTTGAATTCCACACGAATGTCTTTTGCTTTTAATATTAATTCCATAACATTTCCTCCTGTCTATAATCGCATGCTTTCATTTGCTTGTATGCAGGGAAAACCCTGCGATTTTAGCAGGAAGAGTTACATGAAAATAAGATACATAAATATTCCTCCAATATTGTTTATTTTAAATCTAATTTTCTAACCTCAGTTATCATTTGGCAAACTATAGCAATGCCAATAATTAAAATACCTGATAGTAAAAACCAATGATTTACACCGATTTTATCAGCAAAGAATCCAGAAAGAATTAACCCAATTGGCATAGCAAGTGACATGATACTTCCGATCAAAGAAAATACACGTCCTAAATATTCAGGCTTAATTTTCTCCTGAAAAAGAGCTGTTTGCACACCGCTATAAAATGGCACCGAAAGCCCCATTATTGCACAGCAAACTACGAATATTACAAATCCATTTGGAGGAAGTATTCCCGAAACGGCTAAACTGGTCCCCATTATAAAAAATGAACTTGTTATTAGTAATACATGCTTTTCGAAGCCCCCTAATCTTCCTAATAATAAGCCTCCTGCTAGCATCCCAAATGCAAAGGAAATTTCCGTAATAGAAATATGCACAGGCGTTCCATTAAAGTGTTCCATGCTTATTAAAGGAAATAGTGCATTGATTGGCATATAAACAAAAGTATATAGTGTTCCTAAGAGTAATAAGGCAAACAATCCTTTGTTTTGTCTCAGAACCACAACTCCTTCTTTCATCTCCCTTATGAAATTTGGTTCTAAACTTTGCACTTGATTACCCAGCTTAGGTATACGTACAATTGCTACCGTAATAGATGCAATCACAGCACCCAATACGTCGATGGCAATAATAGCATTTAAATCCCAAACGGAGTATAAGAGTGCTGCAACTGCCGGACTAACAATATAGCTTATAGACTGCAAAGACTGACTATAGCCTGCGCATTTCGTTAGCTGTTCTTCTGGTACTAAAAGTGGTGTAACCGCATTGAGTGCTGGGGTATGAAAAGCTGTTCCAATGCTACGGATAAACAATACTATCATAATCATCCAGACAGGTAGCTCCATACAGAATGCAACAATAGCAAGCACTGCACCAGCTGCTGCGATAATTAAATCGGCACCAATCATTATCTTCTTCCTATCATGACGATCCACTAGCACACCAATGGCAGGTCCCAAAATCGCATAGGGTAAAAAACCTACTAATGAAGCCATAGACAAGACCATCGCAGATCCTGTTTTTTCTGTAAGGTAAAAAATAATCGCCATTTGCAGGATGGCACTAGTGATTAATGATACTGCTTGCCCTGCCCATATTGCATAAAATTTTCGTTTCCAATTGTTGTATTTTTCCATTTATATTATCTCCTGCATATTATTTTGCTTGAATTTCTATTTTGAATAGCATTCTAGGCAATAAAAAATGCAGGCCAAACCCCACAATGTGGCTTTTGGTCTGCATACATACAATTTGGAAACATTCATATTAAAGACATAGTTAAATAAAGGTATAGTTAAATAACCAATATCCTCACCGTAACTAATGAATGCTCAATATCGTATAAATAAGCACAACAAAAAAGCCTATCATCGGGTATAGATTCTGCTTTTTTTATTGCCAGCTTATCTTAAACGCATTGAGGCTGTCATAGTTTCGGTTCCTCCTACATCTTTGTTTATATCAATTTATAGTATAACACAACAAGATGATATGTTCAATATAAAAGTTATGGAATGAGACTCATACTTCCAATTCGATGCCAGATTTAAAGGATATGACGAAGTTTTCTTCATAGACTGTAACGCTCTGGATTATCTTCCTTAGTAGCAAGCGATTAGCTTTCACAAAATCTTCTGTTTGTAGTTTTAAAAATTCATCAGGATTTTCTAACTCAACCTCAAAATATTTCATTTTACATTCCCTCATTTCATTTATTGATAAATTGAGTTTGCAAAAAAGAGTGGACAATTTTTGTCTACTCTTAACCTTTAAAATAGTTTTTTTTAATCGATTTGAAGTTGCCTAAATTATTACTTATTCGGTAAAATGAAGTATTGCTTTCAACAGATTTCCTTCAACTACACTTCACTTGATTCAAACAAGGTGGGTACATTTCTATTCCCACAAACTCCTTGTCAATGGAAACAAACACGTACCCACAGGGTAAATGGAAATAGAAACTGATAATTTCTAGCTATCACTTCTACTCATTCCAAAAATTTTCTCACTCTGATACTTACCCACCATAAAGCAAAAAGCCTTGCAATCAAGGCTTTCATTATCCCTTTCGTTCAAAGGTTTCTAAGCTTTTACGAGCAGAGCGACACACTCAGCGGTTCGCTATCTCCGTTCTGTCTGCGTGCTAGCACTTGTCAATCACGGACAGCTATCGCATGGGCGGAAGTAAATGCTAATCTTCGTCGTTTTACTCCTTGACTAGCAAACTTACCGCCTCAACATGGTGCGTTTGCGGAAAAAGGTCCACCGGCTGGACTTTCTTCAATTCATAGCCCAACTCTTGATAGAGTTTGATATCACGCGCCATGGTTGCGACATTACATGAGATATAGGCGATGCGGTCAGCTCCTGTTTGAGCGCTTGCTTTGATAAAGCTTTCGGTCAAGCCCTTGCGTGGTGGGTCGACCAGGATGGCAGTTGGTTGGATGCCTTCCTTGAGCCAATTCTTCATGGCATTTTCAGCTGTATCACAGACATAGTGGGCATTGGTAATACCGTTCAATTCTGCGTTCTTCTGGCTATTTTCTACTGCTTCTGGGATAACTTCCACCCCGTAGACTTCCTTGACATGCTTAGCGACAGATAATCCAATAGTTCCGATTCCTGAGTAGGCATCGATCACCACATCATCTTCACTCAACCCCGCAAAATCAATAGCTGTCTGATAAAGCTTCTCTGCCATTTCTGTATTGACCTGATAAAAGGCTGGTCCAGAAATTTGGAAGCTATTCCCCAACATTTGATCCGTAATGTAATCTTGACCATAGAGAACTCGCCATTCTTTCCCAAAAATCGCATTTGTATTTTGGTCATTAATATTTTGCATGACAGACACAATCTCTGGGAACTGCTTGATGACTTGTTCAATCAACTGTTCAACTCGGAAAATTTTAGGACGAGTTGTCACCAAGATAACCATAATTTGACCTGAATGATGGCCACGACGTACAACAAGGTTACGAATCAAGCCAGAATGTTCCTTTTCATCATAGGGTTTTAAGTCATAGCGACGAAGCAAATCACGTAAAGCCACAATAACTTGGTCAATGACTGGATCCTGGATATAAAAATCTTCTAGTGGCATAAGATCATGAGAATTCTTACGGAAAAAACCAGTCTCCAGAACACCATTGACACGACGAACAGGAACCTGAGCCTTGTTCCGATATTTGATAGGATTTTCCATACCAAGAGTATCATCAACCTCTACATCCGTGATTCCAGCAATTTTATAAAGACTATCTTTTACTTGCTTGGTTTTAAACTTGAGTTGCTCTGGATAAGCTAGATGCCCCAAGTCAGCAATGCCTGAACGAAGGTAAGCCAAATCTAAGTCTCGGTTACGATGTTGAGATTGCGTAAGATATTCCTCGACTTTACCAAAGCCAATTTTCTTGTTGACTTTAAGGACACGCATAAGGATTATTTCAGTCGGAAGAGCATTCTCTACAAAAAAGACCAAGCCATCTACCTTGGCAACACCTGCTCCTTCATGAGTCAAATCGACAATCTCAACTTCTACAATATCATTTTTCTTTAACATAATTTTCACTTTCTATAAGCCGACAAAAAAAGACGGCAACAATCCTGTTACCATCTATTATACCATGAATTGATCTAAGCACCAAAACTCTTGAAGAAATCAAGGATAGCTTGCCAAATTGCGCTGAGGATGTTTCCACCGTCTTGAATAGCTTTATTAGCATCAAAGTTTAGATCGATATTGCTGAAACTATCACCTGCTTGTGCAACGATACTTTGTTTCAAATCTTTTAGCGTCTTAGTAAAGTCTTCGTTGTTAAGAATATCGCTCTTAGAAAGATTAAAGGCAAAGTTGATGATGACATTGACTTGGTTGCCTGTAACAACTTGATCTAGTTTATAGTTCTTTAAAGTATCTTCAACAATCTTACGAACATCATCTTCTGTAAGTTCACCCTTAGACTCTTTAGCCTTAGCGACTGCAGCTTTGATATCAGCAAGGGCTACGTTCAGTTTATTGGCATCAAAGCCTGATTTGTCCTTGTTTTCATCGTTAATATCTGACAAGGCCTTGAGCTCTTCCTGAGCCAAGTCTTTATTTTCCTGAGGTAATTTTACACCATTTGACTCAAGGGAATAGTAAATACCTGCTAGGGCACTTTCACCAGTAACCGGAATTGGTGCCGCAACGGTGATACGCGCGTGCTCCACACCCAAGGTGACAGCCGCATTACGGTACATATCTTGCGTCACTTTAGTGATATTTTCAGGTGTCTCAATCTTGACCTCAAGGGGAGATTTTTCTCCTAATTTTTGAATTTTTGCTGATGAATAAAGTTGAAGACTTGAATCGTTTGCGACATTCATAATTTTTGAGTAGACATCTGGTGTCATAGTCTTCAAATCTTTAGTATCTTTTGAGGCATCATAGCCAAGTTTTTTAAGTGTTTGATTTTTTTGATCTTCCGTTAATGAAGAACCCAAGACGTACTCAGGTTGAACATAGGTTTCATCAATGACTTTTTGAACATCAGTAGCTGCCTGGGCGCTTTGCAGTGTTGCAACTGCTAAAAGTACTGCAGCGCTAGTCAGAAAGAATTTCTTTCGCATGAGACGTTCCTCCTTTTCTACTCTAGAATATTAAAATATCCTTAAAGAAAACTTATAAAAGCACCTAGAAATTCTAGATGCTTAAAATAGATTAAAAATTTTCATAATATAGAGATTTAGCTGAACCTGTCTAGAGTAATAATAGTTTCCCCCATCCACATAAAGTTCTCCACCTTGAAAAATAGAAATGGGATTGATGTAGCGATAGGTTTTCCCTGTTGTATTTCCTAATATAGGCGCAACTGTATCTCTGGAGTATTGCTTAGCTAGTACAAGAGTATTCTTTTTCCCATTCTGGGCGATAAAATCGATATAAGCAGGTCCAAAGTTATAAGCTTGAATGGCTGTCCAGACATCCACTCCTTTTTCTTGAGCTAGATAGAGATTTTCTGTCAAGGTTTGAACTCCTTGACGAATACTACTTGCGTTATCGTTTATGGTATCGGTAGAGCCACTAGCAGATTCACTTGACTGCATCACGTCCCCTTCTTTACCCTTAGTTTCTGTATAAATCATGGCGAGCACAAGCTCTTCGTTTGCTGGGGTATCTCTTTCATTCAAGATTTCGCGAACCATGGGTTGGTAGGTCATGACTTGTTTGACATCCTGACGAATCAGATAAGCTTTATATCCAGCGAAAAGGAAGACTGCTAGTACCAGCATTCTTCGTATAAATTTAAACATTATTTATTTTGTATATCCTCGATGTTTTTGATTAAGATAGAATAGGTTCCATTATCGTTTTGGATAAACTCAACTGATTCCGCATCTTGATAGACATTGTTTGGTACGATGAGTTCAATTCCGTTTGACAAGGAAAGTTTCTGATTCTCAAATCTCTTTAACTGACGACTGGCATCAATTTCATCAAACTGTACTGGCTCTGGTACCGCTTCTTTGACCTGGTCAATGAAGCTAAGTCGAGCAGTAAGATTATTGTCAAAAAGATCATTGGCTAATTTTTCTGGAGAGAGCTCATTATTCTCTTCAAGATTATTGAAAATTGCTGATTTTACCTTGGATTGAAATTGAAAATCATCTGTGTTAAAGGTTTCGGCAATCTTTTGAGCCGTTTTTTCTAGTTCCTTAATGGATTTCTTTGGTGAAATCTTTGGTTGTGCTTGAATAAGATTCTCAGAAAAATAGTTTAAAAAGGCTCCATTATACTTGATGCGTTTTTCAATCAAGTGATACTTGCGACTTTGAAGATTAACAACTAGTGCTTCATCTGCTCCAGTTCCAAATCCAGGTAGGTTATTCTGAGTCAGTTTGATTGGATTGTCAACCTCGCCACCCAAGTGTGTCAAAGTTTCGCGTAATGCAATTCGTAGAAAGGCAAAGTGGTCTACTCCCTCTTTTGAAAACTGGACAAAAACCAAGTCATTCGTCTTTTGGTTTTCAGATACAGAGAATTCCTCTTTCCAGAGATTAGCAATTGTAACAGATGTTTCCATTAAATCATCTGTGATGTGGTTGAAAAATGGATTATCCTCTTCAAAAATACCAGTTTTGGCATCATCCGAATACACACGCTCCACTTTTTTACGCAAGTATTCCTCGATTTTAGGAGTGATATTGAGAAACTTATCCGCCAAGAACAACTCTGTGTCATCAGGGATGAACTGATGGATAATGGCTTTCTTAATATAAATATCCATAAAATATTAGTCCTCATATAATGGGAAGGCATCTGTCAAGGATTTGACTGCACTTCTCACTTCTTCTAAGACAGCTTCGTTTTCTGCATTCTTAAGGGCTTTAATAATAAGTTCAGCAACTTGACGGCTTTCTTTTTCACCAAAACCACGAGCAGTAATTGCTGCCGCTCCGATACGAATACCACTTGTCTTAAATGGTGACAATGTTTCGTAAGGAATTGAATTTTTATTAAGGGTAATGTTAACCTCATCCAATAAGTTTTGGGCTACTTTTCCACTTTCTACAACCTTTGTGACATCCACTAAGAAGAGGTGGTTTTCAGTACCACCAGAGATAATACGAAAATCAGAATCTTGCAAGAAGACATCTGCCATGGCCTTGCTGTTCTTGATGACATTAGCTGCATATTCTTTAAAGGCAGGATCCAATACTTCTTTAAAGGCTACAGCCTTAGCAGCAACAACATGCTCTAATGGTCCACCTTGGATACCTGGGAAAATCGCAGAATTGATTTTCTTAGCAAGGTCTTCATCGTTAGTCAAAATCAACCCACCACGTGGTCCGCGAAGAGTTTTGTGAGTTGTTGTCGTTGTGATATGTGCGTATGGAACTGGATTTGGGTGAAGACCGGCTGCAACTAAGCCAGCAATGTGAGCCATGTCGACCATGAGTTTTGCGCCCACAGCATCCGCAATTTCACGGAATTTTGAGAAATCAATAATGTGAGAATAGGCTGAGGCACCAGCTACGATAAGTTTTGGTTGCACTTCTTGAGCTTGTTTCAAGATAGCGTCAAAGTCCAATAGCTCTGTCTCCGGATCAACGCTATATGAAACAAAGTTATAGGTTTGGCCTGAGAAGCTAACAGGAGCTCCGTGAGTCAAGTGCCCACCCGCAGCTAAATCCATCCCCATAACCGAATCACCTGGTTCGATCAAGGCCATGTATGCTGCACAGTTAGCTTGACTTCCTGAGTGAGGTTGGACATTGGCAAATTTAGCACCAAAAATTTCTTTCGCACGTTCAATAGCTAGACTTTCGATAACATCCACTACATCAGTACCACCATAGTAACGACGTCCTGGATAACCTTCAGCGTATTTATTAGTCAAGATAGAACCTTGAGCAGCCATAACAGCCTTAGAGACTACGTTCTCTGAAGCGATTAATTCAATATTATTTTGTTGGCGTTCTTCTTCTTTGGCAATGGCATTCCAAAGTTCTGCGTCATATGTTTTAAAATCATCTTTGTCAAAAATCATAGTTTTTCTCCTTTAATTAACTTAATAAATCGTTTCTGCACTTTATCACAGGTATAACCAACTTTTTCGTAAAATGCATGCGCACCAAGACGATGGTCTGCAGAATTTAATCGAATAAACTCATAACTCCGTCTTTTTGTTTCTTTCTCCAACCCTTCAAGTAAATCTCTATCAAAACCTCTACCTTGGCTTTGCGGCAACACTGCCAAGGCTAAGATATTGAATCCTGCTTTAGAATAGAGAGACTCATAAACCTCAGCATGAATATAACCAACTAGTTCGTGACTAGTATCGTCCTCATAACCAAGTAGGAAATGATGTGAGTCTTGGGATAATTTTGCTAGTTGACTAGCCGTTTCCTCAGGGCTAAAATCATAACCTAAAGCATCTTTGTTAATCTCATAAATCGATGCAACATCTGTTGCTTTCAAAGCACGTAGCATGTCATACCTCCTCAAAAGGAATTTCAGGTATCTTGGCAAGGATATCTTCTCGAGTTATCGAACCTTGGCGTAGAATTCTTGCCTTACAAGCAGTCAAATCTAAAATAGTCGAATCTTGACCTGTCAAAAAAGCATCATCTTCTATCCCAAGAACCTCTTGTCCGAAGTCTTTTAAAATTTCTTTAAAGCTAGCACCACTAGCTTGACCCGAAATATTTGCAGAAGGGCCGATTAAGGGACCAAACTCACGAATCAATTCTAGTGTTATAGGGTGACTGGGCATGCGAAATCCAACAGTCGTTAAGTCTGAATTGACCCAGTAAGGGACCTTGTCATTAGCTTCTAGGATAATGGTCAATGGACCAGGAAGAAAACTATCAACAAGTTTTTGTAAATAAGGTGGCTGATTCTTAGAAAAGTTCAAGATATCGTCTAGATGAGCGACATTGAGATTAAGTGCCTTGTCTCTTGGACGACGTTTTAGCTGGTAGACATGGTCAACAGCCTTTTTATCCAATGCTTTTGCAAAGAGACCGTAAACTGTCTCAGTTGGCAAAACTACTGCTCTACCTTTTTCCAACTCTTGCTTAATTTTCTCCATCATCAATGACTACCATCCTATCTTGGCCAAATTGGTCTTTAAGCGTTCGAACTCGTTTCTCTGGAAAATTTTTCATAAAGAGATCCGGTACACTTTGACCTTGTTTGTAGCCAATTTCAAGATAAATCTTACCACCATCATTTAGATAGTCCTTGGAGTCTTCCGCTATTCTACGGTAGATAGCTAGGCCATCCTCGTCAGCAAAAAGTGCCAAATGTGGTTCTGAATGCAAAACATTCAAGCCAACTTCTTCTTGATCTTCACGAGAAATGTATGGTGGATTGGATACAATTATATCATATTTTGAAGAAATTTCAGAGAAACAGTCAGATTTGATAAAAGAGAGATTTAGATTTTGATCGTTAGCATTCTCCATCGATAAGTCTAAAGCATCCTGTGAAATATCCGCAGCTGTGACCGACCAATCTGGTCTGTTTTTAGCTAAAGCAAGGGCTATTGCACCGCTTCCTGTTCCGATATCCAGAACTTTGAGATTGTCCTTTAGATTCTCGGCTAGGATGAGCTCCACCAACTCTTCTGTCTCTGGACGGGGAATCAAGACCCGCTCATCTACCTTTAACTCCGTCCCAAAGAATTCAGCATAACCGATGATGTACTGGGCAGGTATATGTGCTGCTAATTTTTTGTAGATTTCCTCCACAAATTGCTTTTCTTCCTCTGTTACTTCTTGCTGGAGGGCAAAGACGAAGTCTGTAAAAGATAGATTTTTTAGGCTACGATAGACAAAGGAGAGGCTTTCTGCTTCCTCTCCTTTAGCTATCAACTTTTCCTCAAAATCTTTAAAAATTTGAGCTAGTTTCATTATTTGTTTAAATCTTCCAATTTTTGTGTTTGGTCATAAAGAACCAAGGCATCTACAACTTCATCCAATTTACCTGCTAGAATTGTATCAAGTTTTTGTAGAGTCAAGCCGATACGGTGGTCTGTTACACGATTTTGTGGGAAATTGTAAGTACGGATACGTTCTGAACGGTCACCAGTACCGATAGTAGACTTACGCTCTGCGTCTTGCTCATCTTGGGCAATCTGAGCAAAGTGGTCAGCAACACGCGCACGAATAATCTTCATAGCCTTCTCACGGTTTTTCTGCTGGGTACGTTCTTCCTGCATCTCAACCTTGATATTGGTTGGCAAGTGAACGATACGAACGGCAGTCGCAACTTTGTTGACGTTCTGTCCACCAGCACCAGATGCGTGGTAGATATCAACACGAAGGTCTTTTGGATCAATATCGTACTCTACTTCTTCTACTTCAGGCATGACAAGGACAGTTGCTGTAGAAGTATGAACACGACCTTGGCTTTCTGTCACAGGGACACGTTGCACACGGTGGGCACCTGACTCGTACTTAAGCTTAGAGTATACTGACTGACCTGAAACCATGGCAACCACTTCTTTGAAACCACCAACCCCGTTCATTGAGGCTTCCATGACTTCAAAGCGCCAGCCTTGGGCTTCAGCATACTTTTGGTACATTGTTAGAAGGTCACCAGCAAAAAGTGCTGCCTCATCTCCACCAGCAGCTCCACGGATTTCAAGGATGATGTTCTTATCATCGTTTGGATCTTTTGGAAGGAGCAAGATTTTTAGTTTTTCTTCGTACTCTTCTTTTTCAGCCTTAGCATCCTTGAGTTCTTGCTTGGCCATTTCTTCCAAGTCAGCATCTCCGCCTGATTCCTTAATCATCTCTTCAGCATCAACGATGTTTTGGAGGACTTGTTTGTATTCGCGGTAGGTAGTTACGGTGTCACGTGTTGAAGCTTCCTCTTTTGAAAGCTCCATAAAACGCTTGGTATCAGAGACCACATCAGGGTCACTCAGCAATTCTCCCAACTCTTCATAACGGTCTTCTACAGCTTGTAGTTGATCATAGATATTCATTCTTATTGATTCTCCTTATTGATTTCAGGGGCAAAATAATGTTTACGGCAAACCGAGATATAGGTTTCATTCCCACCTATCTGGATTTGTTCACCATCATAAACAGGCAGTCCGTCCTGCGTACGCAACACCATGGTCGCTTTTTTCTTACAATACTGACAAATGGTTTTGATCTCATCAATTTTATCTGCTAATAACAATAGATGTTTAGATCCTTCGAACAGCTCATTACGAAAGTCGTTCTTTAAACCAAATGCCATAACAGGTATGTCTAACTCATCGACAACACGCGCTAGGTCGTAAACATGATGACGTTTCAAAAACTGGGCCTCGTCGACCAAAACACAGTAGGGCTTTTCAGGTAAATCTCGAATAAATCCAAAAATATCCGTAGTATCATCGATAGCAACTGCTGGTCGCTTCATGCCAATCCGACTCGACACATAGCCTATACCATCTCTTGTATCCAGAGCCGAAGTCATGATAACAACTCCCTTTCCTTGCTCCTCGTAGTTATAGGCTACCTTGAGAATCTCGATGGTCTTTCCTGAATTCATGGTCCCATAACGATAATACAACTGTGCCATGTTTCTATTTCACGTCCATTTCTAATTTTCTGCTACATTCTAGTATATCATATTTTCCAAAAGCTTTAAACGGCAAAATGTGGTAAAATAGAAGAAATCAAAAACTAGTGGAGGAAGCTATTATGCCATTTGTACGCATCGATTTATTTGAAGGGCGCACGCTCGAGCAAAAGAAAGCCCTAGCAAAGGAAGTAACTGAAGCTGTGGTTCGTAACACTGGTGCACCTCAATCTGCTGTTCATGTCATTATCAACGATATGCCTGAAGGAACCTATTTCCCACAAGGTGAAATGCGCACTAAGTAAAGCTTAAGCGATATGCTTAGGCTTTTCTTTATAAGTGGCATTCGTTGAATAAAAAACTTTATTTTGTTACAATTTTAAGAGATATTTGTATATAAATTGTTAAAAGGAAATGAAATGATTACACGTGAATTTGATACCATTGCTGCAATCTCGACTCCGCTTGGTGAAGGGGCGATTGGGATTGTTCGCCTAAGCGGAACGGATAGCTTTGCTATTGCACAAAAAATTTTTAAAGGCAAAGACTTGAGCAAAGTTGCTAGCCACACACTGAACTACGGTCACATTATTGACCCTTTGACTGGTAAGGTTATGGACGAGGTCATGGTTGGGGCTATGAAGTCTCCGAAGACCTTTACTCGCGAGGATATTATCGAGATTAACACCCACGGAGGGATTGCCGTGACCAATGAAATCCTGCAATTGGCTATCCGTGAAGGGGCTCGCATGGCAGAACCTGGTGAATTTACCAAACGTGCCTTCCTCAATGGTCGTGTAGACTTGACTCAGGCTGAGGCAGTGATGGATATCATCCGTGCTAAGACTGACAAGGCTATGAATATAGCAGTCAAACAACTTGATGGATCCCTGTCCGACCTCATTAACAATACTCGTCAGGAAATTCTCAATACTTTGGCTCAGGTTGAGGTTAATATTGATTACCCTGAGTATGACGATGTGGAAGAAGCCACTACTGCTGTTGTCCGCGAAAAAACTATGGAGTTTGAACAACTCTTAACCAATCTCCTAAAAACTGCACGTCGTGGGAAAATTCTCCGCGAAGGAATTGCAACGGCCATTATCGGTCGTCCAAACGTTGGGAAATCAAGCCTTCTCAACAACCTCCTGCGTGAAGACAAGGCCATTGTAACGGATATTGCAGGGACTACTCGAGATGTCATCGAAGAATACGTTAATATCAACGGTGTTCCACTGAAGTTGATTGATACAGCTGGTATTCGTGAAACGAATGATGTCGTGGAACAAATTGGTGTTGAACGCTCCAAAAAAGCCCTCAAGGAAGCTGACTTAGTTCTACTAGTCCTAAATGCTGGTGAACCTCTGACTGCTCAAGACCGACAACTTCTTGAAATTAGTCAAGATACTAATCGAATCATCCTACTTAATAAAACTGACCTGCCAGAAGCGATTGAAACTTCTGAACTTCCAGATGATGTCATTCGTATTTCAGTCCTCAAAAATCAAAACATTGATAAGATTGAAGAACGCATCAATAACCTCTTCTTTGAAAATGCAGGACTTGTTGAACAAGATGCTACCTATTTATCCAACGCCCGTCATATTTCTCTGATTGAGAAGGCAGTTGAAAGCCTGCAAGCTGTTAACGAAGGTCTTGAACTGGGGATGCCAGTTGATCTTCTTCAAGTAGATTTGACCCGTACCTGGGAAATTCTTGGCGAAATAACTGGTGATGCTGCGCCAGATGAACTTATTACTCAATTATTTAGCCAATTCTGTTTAGGTAAATAAAAAATTATAAAAAGGAGTTATGATGAAATATCCAACATTACTAGAGCGTTTTTTAACTTATGTTAAGGTTAACACACGTTCAGACGAAAATTCTACTACTACACCAAGCACTCAGAGTCAAGTAGACTTTGCGACTAATATCCTCATCCCAGAAATGAAACGTGTCGGTTTGCAAAATGTCTATTATTTGCCAAACGGTTTTGCTATCGGTACACTTCCAGCTAACGATCCAAGTTTAACTCGCAAGATTGGTTTTATCTCCCACATGGATACGGCTGATTTTAATGCTGAAGGTGTTAACCCTCAAGTTATTGAAAACTATGATGGGGGAGTTATAGAGCTTGGGAATTCTGGTTTCAAACTTGATCCTGCAGATTTCAAGAGCTTAGAGAAGTATCATGGACAAACCTTGATTACTACAGATGGGACTACTCTTCTCGGTGCCGATGACAAATCTGGTATCGCCGAAATCATGACTGCTATCGAATACTTGACTGCTCATCCTGAGATTAAACACTGTGAAATCCGTGTCGGCTTTGGACCTGATGAAGAGATTGGTGTCGGTGCCAATAAATTTGATGCAGAGGACTTCAATGTTGACTTCGCTTATACAGTCGACGGCGGACCTCTTGGAGAATTGCAGTATGAAACCTTCTCTGCTGCAGGAGCTGAACTTCACTTCCAAGGCCGTAATGTTCACCCAGGAACAGCTAAAGGACAAATGGTTAACGCTCTTCAGTTGGCAATTGACTTCCACAACCAACTCCCAGCTGGTGACCGCCCAGAATTGACTGAGGGCTATCAAGGTTTCTACCATCTCATGGATGTATCTGGTAGTGTTGAGGAAGCGCGTGCTAGCTACATCATTCGTGACTTCGAAAATGAAAACTTTGAAGCGCGTAAAGCTGCTATGCAAGCTATCGCTGATAAGATGAACCAAGAACTTGGTAGTGATCGTGTAACCTTGACTTTGACAGACCAGTATTACAACATGAAAGAAGTCATCGAAAAGGATATGACACCAATCACCATCGCTAAATCAGTAATGGAAAGTCTTGATATCACACCTATTATCGAGCCTATCCGTGGAGGAACAGATGGTTCTAAGATTTCCTTTATGGGAATTCCAACGCCGAATATCTTCGCTGGCGGTGAAAACATGCATGGTCGTTTTGAATACGTTAGCCTTCAAACCATGGAACGTGCAGTTGATACTATTATTGGAATTGTAGCTTATAAAGACTAAAAAAGAAGTAGCAATGGTACTTCTTTTTAATTTACTTCTTTGTCACTTGTTTCAGGACTTGTAGTTGTTAAATGTGAACTTGATTCTTCACTTGTTACTTCGGTGCTAGCTTGACCTGGTGTTTCTTGTTTTGCTTCAACAGGTGTTTCTTGACTTGGCGTTGCTTTAGATCTAAGCTCTTGATTTAACAAGACTATTTCTTGGGCAAGAGCTAGAAGAGCCTGCTTATCTTTGCTTGCTGCACTTAGCTTATCAAACAAGGCATCTACTTTATCAAAGTCCGCATCAGAACCATTATTCATTTCCAAATAAGTATGGAGAGCAATGACACCGTTATAGAGTTTTTGGTAAAGAACTAAAACCTCTGGGTCTTGTTTCGAATTATCACGTTCATTTTGGATTGTTAGTGAAATACGTTTCAAGAGATCTTGAACCTGTGTATTTAATTCATCAAGGTCTGCGTCTTCTTTCTCCATAGCAACCTTCAGATTTTTCACTTCGTCAGAGAGTGAAGCTTTAACCCCCTCCTCATTGACTTGATTCACTAATTCTTCAGCTTTTGTTAGTAACTCTTCTACTTGCCCTTTTAAGACATGGTTACTTTGTTCCTCAGGTTTGAGATCATCATACAAACCTTTCAAGAACTCATAGACTGCAGTTTTAGCACTATGTCCATCCACTTTTTCTGTATCTAAGATTGTTTCAGAAGCCTTGCTTGCAACTGGCTCATTTTTCAGTGCTTCCTCTACTTCCATTTTTGTTTGGTAGATTTCAGGGAAGAGTTTATTTAAATCTGTTGCCTTTAGGAATGATTGTGACTGGTAAAGAGTCCACGTTAGGTTGGCAACTTTATTTCTAAGAGTGTCATTTAAGCGACCGTCAGATAGATGTTGGTAGAAATACTTGATGTATTCTACTGTTGTAACTCCAGTACGGTCATTAAAATCTTGCAAAGCTTGCAACTTAGCTTCAACTGCATCTAAACCTGCTTCATCTTGGGCTAGTTTGTTTTCTTGAAGCTGAGTCAATAAATCCTTCTTAGGAAGTCCATAAGCATCTGTGTCTAAGGTATTAATCTTATCTACTAAAGCTTGATATTTCTTGTCTAAAGGACTGATTTCTGTTGGTTTGACACTTGAGTCAATGTGAATATACTGCTTATCAAACAAATCCAAAGCTGCCAAATAACCTGCAGTAGAGTTAGTTGATAGCTTCTTCATATTCTCAGAAAATTGCCCCAAAGCAAGTTCAATCTGTCTTTGTAAAATTGGTTTATCTTTATAGACTTCACGACTCTCTGCCAGGAGTTGATCAATCTTATACTGGACTACTTTTTCATCAAAAGCACCAGGTTGGTAAGTTGACTGTAATACAGGAATTTTGTTTTTCAAAGCGACTTCATAACCTTTAGTTTGAACCTTGATGTAGTGGTTATGGTCACCATGAGGGATAACAAAGCTACCATTTTCAACCTGCAAGCTATAAGGAGAAACACCATCACGTAGAGCAGTTGTATAGAGTTCGTTTAGGAAATCAAGCTCTGCATCTCCAGTTTGAATCGGAATACGAACGTGTTCCTTACGAACAGCGTAAGGGTGAATGTGAGTTGGGTCATAAGCCTGGTCTGGATTACCAAATACAAAGAATCCATTTGAAATTCTGATAGCCTCAAGAGGAACGTCATATGTTTTAGAAATATAAGCTATTTTTTCTTCATCGCTGGCATCTCGAGAGAAACTTTCAACCGTCTTGGCAAGAGGTTTAACAGGTTCTGTCTGCTGATGGCCATGAAGATGGTCTTGTGCAGCCTTAATCTGCTCTGCTGATAAATCTTTCTTAAAGAAATAATGGGCATGGTCTCCATGTGAAACTACAAAACCTTGTTCATCTTCACTTATCACTCGGTCAGCATCGAATCCGTGATCGTGGTCTTCACCATGGTGGTGATCATGCCCGTCTTCATCATGGTGCTCATCTGATGGATTAGGTTTAACTTCGGTTTTATCTTTCAAGTGTTCCTGAGCTTCTTTAATCTGTTGAGCCGTCAAATCTTTCTTGTAAAAATAATGATTGTGGTCCCCATGAGAAACGACAAATCCTTTTTCATCTTCACTTATCACTCGATCAGCATCGAATCCGTGATCGTGGTCTTCACCATGGTGGTGATCATGCCCGTCTTCATCATGGTGCTCATCTGATGGATTAGGTTTAACTTCGGTTTTACCTTTCAAGTGTTCCTGGGCTTCTTTAATCTGTTGAGCCGTCAAATCTTTCTTGTAAAAATAATGATTGTGGTCCCCATGAGAAACGACAAATCCTTTTTCATCTTCACTTATCACTCGATCAGCATCGAATCCGTGATTATGGTCTTCACCATGGTGGTGATCATGCCCGTCTTCATCATGGTGATCATCTGATGGATTAGGTTTAACTTCGGTTTTACCTTTCAAGTGTTCCTGAGCTTCTTTAATCTGTTGAGCCGTCAAATCTTTCTTGTAAAAATAATGATTGTGGTCTCCATGTGAAACTACGAAACCTTGGTCGTCCTCACTAATCACTCGATCAATAGCAAAGCCATGATCGTGGTCTTCACCATGTCGATGATTAGCATGATCGTGGTCATGGTCTTCTTCGTGTTGATGATCAACATCTTCGTGGCCATGGTCGTGATCATGGTCTTCGTTTGGTTTACTTGGAGTTTCTACAGGATTTGATGGTGTTACTAGACCTGAAAGTGGCATCAAGCGTGCAATCTTTTGCTCCAAAGCAGATAAACTACTATAAGGGATGAAATGGTAATGATTTCCATGAGGGATAGCAACTCCATTAGGCGTACGACTGGTAATTTTAGCCGGGTCAAATACCAAACCATCAGATTCTTTATAGCGTTGACTAACTGGTAAAGCGTAAAGCTGTTCTAGAAGTTTTTGAAGATTATTTTCTTCTTGTACTGGATTGCTTGTAGCTGGTTTCTCTACTTGATGACTTGGTTCAACACTTGGAATCGGTTTATAGTTTGTTAAACTTTGTTGACTTCCTCTTCCAGTAAGGTAAGCTTGAGCGGCAGCCAATTCACTTGAAGATAGAGCACTCTTAGGAACGTAATGATAATGGCCACCATGAGGAACGATATAAGCGTCACCTGTATCTTCAATAATATCTGCAGCATTAAAGACGTAACCGTCATCAGTTGTGTATCGACCTTGTGCTCTGGCAGCAATAACTTCATTACTTGTACTGTTACTATCTGATGTGTGTTCTTGTTTTTGTTTCTCGATTTGGTCTTTGGTACGAATATTATCTGCGTGACTAGCATCCTTCAGATAGACATAATATTTGCCATCCACCTTGATGATATAGCCACCTTTAATCTCATTGACAATATCTCCATCACTTAGTTGATAGTTTGGATCCTTCATGACCAATTCTTCACTAAAGATGGCATCAAAAGGCACCTTACCATTGTAGAAATGGAAATGGTCACCGTGGGAAGTCACATAGCCTTGATCTGTAATCTTAGTAACAATCTGTTCAGCTTCTATTCCTTCTTTTTGGTTAACTTGATCAGGTGTCAGATTATCATTCTTTTTAGCATCAGACTCTTTCCCATCAACATAGGATACACGATTATTTTCTTTGTTCTCAGGCACTTGGTGTTGATTTAAAGCGTAAGCGCAGACACTTAATGCAAGGACAACTGCAGATCCTGCTAGATATTTTTTATTAATTTTCATAAACTCCTCATTTCAATTCTTCAGCTAAAATAGCTATATTGTCTTCTAAATTTTCCAAGTAGGACTTGTCATTTTGTGGGTCGGCCTCTAAAGGATTGAGGGTTTTAAGACTCACACCTGTTGATTTAACAAGTGTATCAGCAACCTTAGACGAAGCATTGCTCTCTGTAAAGATAGTTTTGACCTTATAATTCTTTACAAATTCTTGAATTTCGGTTAACTGTCTCGGACTTGGTTCTTGGTCTGGTGAAATACCAGCTATTCCGAGTTGATTTAATCCAAAGCGTTTAGCTAAATATGAAAAAGCTGTGTGTTGAGTTACAAAATTTCTTTGATTGACTTTTTCAAAAATGGGTTGGTATTTCTTGGTCAAATCATGAGCTTTGGCACTGAAATTTTGTGCGTTTTTCTGATAATTATCCTTATTAGCGCTGTCTAGTTCGGATAACTTATCAGCGATAATCTGAGCTTCTTCAGCAACCTTTTCAGGATCAAGCCAAGTATGAGGATCATACAAGGTCTTCTCATCAATCCCGTCTCCAGCTTTCATATCTTCTAATCCAGGCACGCGCTCCAAGGTCATACCTTCTGATGCTTCTAAAACCTTTACCTTAGACTTTTGCAGGCTTGGATCCAAACTTCCCGCCCATGATTCCAAGGTATGAGAATGATAAACGAAAACATCGGCATCATAGATGGCTGCAATATCATTTGCCGAAGGTTCAAAGGAATGGATACCTGAACTCGACTGAATCATCCGAACATCATTTAGATCACCTGAAACCTCTTTGACCATAGCATAGACAGGATAAAAACTAGTCACAATCTTCATTCCCTTAGTTTCATTGCGATTGTCTTGACTAGCCTTTTGTCCACAAGCTCCCAAAACGAGAACAAAGAAGGTAATCATGACCCATAGAATACTTCTTTTTTTCATAACAACTCCTTAACTAGTATTTAACCATTTAATTAACTAGTAAATAGTTTACTCCTAAAAACTTAAAATGTCAATATTTTTTATGGATTTTCATGAAAAAAGTGAGAACTAGATTTCATGATCAGTTCTCACTAGTCATCTTTATCATTTGACTTTTAATTCTTTTCGTTTGTTATAGGCTTACTATTTTTTAGCAAGACTAAAAGATTTTCAGCCTGAGCCATAATACCATTGTTATCCATAGTACCTAGTGTTAGATTATTTCGTAAACCAGCTAAAGTTTCACTAGCATTGGATTTCACTCCTGCATCTGTCACATTCTTTAATAACTCCTCAGCTTCTTGTAGTTTAGCTTCTATCTTTTCAGTCTCAACCTGTGGTTCTTCCTCTGGAGATTCTTCTGGTTCATCAGCTGGATTAGTATCCTCTGGCTTTTCCATTTGCGGTTTCTCCTCAAGAGTTTTTTCATCTTCAGTTTTATCTGTCTGAGGTTTCTCCCCATTTGGTTTTTCATTATTCGAATGGTCATGTTGTCCATTTTGGTTTCTTAGAACATGGTCACTTGCATTTCCCCAACCACTATCCGAATGCGGACGCTCGCTTGGATGCTCGACATAGTACTTCACAGTCGCAAAAAGATCTTCGAGCGCATATCCCTTAGGAGCTTCGTAAAGCCCTTCATCAAACCATTCAAACTTGATATTATGGTAATGATCAAAGTGAGGGATAATCAAGTTACCATTTTTGACATCAACTGCATACTGTAGATTGTAAGGCATGCGATCTAGCGGTACCTTCTTCTCAGCTTTTACCCGATTGAAGATAGCTTCTGCCCCTTTTGCTTCCGATTTTGTTGAGTTCTGATTATCAGTCTTAGGAGGCGTCAACCTCTTCTCTTTGGCATAAGCCTGAGCAGTTGCCCTCTCAGCTTCGGACAAACTATCCTTACCTATCCAATGACTATGCCCCATATGTGGTGTTACATAGGCATCCCCCTCATCACTGATAATATCATGGGCATCAAAGATATAACCATCCGATGTTGTGTACTTATCCGCTAGCTGGGCTACACGAACTTCATATTCAGTATACTCAATTTGAGCGTTCGGCTTGCCAAGACGTTCTGGATGACTAATCGGTGCAATAAATTTAAGCAAATCATCTACAAAAGCTATCTTATTAACATGCTCATCATTTAATCTTTCTAACAACTGATCCAAAGTCTTGAAGTCAGACATCCGTCCCTTGTTCTCAAGTAGATTCTTATGTGTTTGTTCCAACAAACTATAAGCCTTATCATAAAACTCCTGATCTCTAGGAGCTACTGTAATTTTCTTCTCCCCTAAGGTGTGAGAAATCTTATCTACTTTGGCTATTTTTTTATCAAAGGATGAAAGAGTTTCATTAGACAAATCCTTACTCAAGACATAACGTGATACTCCTTTATCTTCAAGGACATAACCCTGACCAATTTTTCTGACTACTTGCTTGGTAAGTTCCTCATTAGAATGATTTTCAGGAATAGGAACTGGAGTTGGTTGCGGATTTGGAACTGGTTGAGGAAGAGGTTTTATCGTAAGATTCGGCTGTAAACTAGTAGCCCCAGGAACGGAAACAATTTTTTGATTTCCAACTGGAATTATCCGTGAAATCTTTTCTTCCAAAGCTGACATTTGACTATAAGGGATAAAATGATAGTGATCCCCATGAGGTACTGCTACCCCATTTGCTGTTTTTTTCGTGATTTGGGCAGGGTCAAAGAGCAAACCATCGGATTCCACATGACGTTGGCTGAGTGGCAAGGCATAAAGTTGTTTCAAAAGACTAGATACATCTTCACTTGGACTTGCTTGATAACTATTATCCACTTGTGGGCTAACACTTGGGGTCCATCTTCTAGTATTTGCCTCAACATTGCTTTGATTCGTTTGTCTATATGTACTACTATTCGAAGCATCTGATGAGCTGCTAGAAGAATTTGTTGACTGTCGATACCCAACTGAGCTTGTTTGACCACCTTTAGCGGATAAGAAGGCTTGAGCAGCAGCTAATTCACTGGCAGACAAGTCACTCTTAGGAATATAGTGGAAATGATTGCCATGTGGAACGATGTAAGCATCACCCGTGTCCTCAATAATATCACTAGCATTAAAAATATAACCATCATCCGTCGTATAACGTCCCTGAGTTCTTGCAACAGCGACTTCATTACTAACCTTTACTCCTCCACCATGTCCATGTTCCTGCTTCTGACGATTGATCTCATCCTTACTACGAATATTTTCGGAATGAGAAGCATCTTTGAGGTATACATAATAGCGACCATCAACCTTAATGACATAGCCACCCTTGACTTCGTTGACAATATCCTCATTTCGAAGTTGATAATTCGAATCTTTCATCAAGAGTTCTTCACTAATAATAGCGTCATAAGGAACCTTACCATTAAAGTAATGATAATGGTCTCCATGTGAAGTTACGTAGCCTTGATCGGTAATCTTAACGACTATCTGTTCTGCATTGATTCCTTCTCGCTGACTAACTTCATCTGGCGTCAAATTTTCTCTCTTAGTACTAGCCTGATTTCCATCTATATAAGCCACACGATTAGACTCTTTGCCAGTCTGTACTGCTTGATAACGCCCTAATTCATAACTTGAAAGGCTTAAGGCTAAAAGAGCTACAGAACCAAGAACATATTTTTTATTGATTTTCATCTAAACACACTTTCTATTTTTACTACTAAATATAAGATTTAGGCAACACTATAAGTTTTGTGTCATTAACCAGTTAAGTTTATGACTAGAAATATTTATAAAAACAATTAAAATGTTCTAATCCTTTTTATAGATTTCTAGTATTGTTTAGCCAAATATATTGGATATATAAACTTTACCATTTAATTAACCAGTAAATATTCTACTCCTTAACATTTAAGATGTCAAGTTATAAATTCACTTTTTCCAAAATTTTACCCAAAAGGAAAAGCACCCTAAAAGATGCTTTCTTATAAACTACCAATGTTGATCTCAGGAAATTTTTTTGGAAGAAGATTCCAGAATTCTTCTAATTGTTCTTCTACTCTATTAGTATTTCGAATAGTTAGGCTATAATTCTTAGAACTATCTTTTCGAGTGTATACAAACTGATAAACTTTTGTAAAACGGCTATAACTTGTACGTACTAAATAGATCCTCCACACATCTCTAAGATCTAGAGCTTGGGTTCCTTTGTAATAAGTAATGAGATGATTCTTATACAAAATAACTTTCAAGTCCTGGTCGTAAAATTCAGCTTGAGTATCAAGCAGCTCAAGATTTCCGTCTAATTCAGGGTACAGACGATACAGCTCTTTGAATGAATCAACTGTTTTCTTTCGTATGATAAATGCTGCGATTAAAGTCATTAGCCCCATGCCGGAAAAAATCACAATACCAAAAATATAGCTCAGACTGTCTCGTAAGTATTCACTGAGACTGAGATAAATTCTTGTATTCATATTACGAGCGACAACCGATTTAGCAGGAAGAATAGAGCTAATAAATTCATCAAGATTGATAATCTTAGTGTTCTTCGAAGTATTGACAAAATTGGTATCAGTGAGGGGTTCTAACTGTATACCTGTGAGAGTTTCAGGATTATCAGCAAGACTGTCTGCGTTCTCAAGAAGTTTATTAATTGACTCATCTTTCACTTTAGATTCAACTACAGCAAACTTTCCTTCACCTTCCTTGCTATATTGCACAATATAAACAACAGTTCCACCATCAACTTCACCAACAGGTTCAGGATAGATACCGTAGACTGACATAGTAACTTCTTTTCCAGTATCAGTTGTATCTGCAAACCTCTCTGTAGGCTTCTTGTGCATTTGACCTAAGAATCCTGAAATAGAAGCAATCGCAAAGAATACCAGCGAAAGCATCAGTACAGAAATAAAACCCTTATTTCTTTTTTCTTTAAACATCATAATCTCCCTTAATCTCTTATTAGAATTATACCAGACTTAAGTTTATATCTCATCTCTTATTCTAATTTTTATTAGATTTTAACAAAATAAAAAGCTCGAATTTTCATTCGAACTTGATTTTATTTTCTTGCAGCTTTTTCATCTTCTTCGAGTTCTTTGACCAGTTGTTCAATGCCGTCAAATTTCACCATATCTCGGATACGATCTAACCAATAGACGGTCACTGTTTCACCATAAATATCTTCATCAAAATCAAAGATATTCACTTCAAAACGCTCTTCCTCTCCATCAAAAGTAACGTTCTTCCCGACACTGGCCATTCCTCGATAGAGTTTTCTCTTGATTTCGATATCAACGGTATAGACACCATCTGCCGGCATATAAGTACGATCCAAGAGCACGAGATTGGCAGTTGGATAGCCGATTGTTCGACCACGAGCATTGCCGTGTACGACTATTCCTCTTGTAGGAAGTGGACTTCCAAGCAGCTGACCTGCTTCTTTCACATTCCCTTCAAGGATAGCTTGTCGAATACGTGTAGAGCTAATCTTTCCTTTTTCATCTTCTACAGGAGGTACTACGACTACTTCTCCATCAAAGATTTCTTTTAAATCTTCAGCTGATTTTCTATCTGAACCAAGACTATAGTCAAATCCAACTACAATGGTATCTGCTTTAACTTCTTTGACAAAAGTATCTACAAACTCTTGAGCTGACATATTAGCGATACGACTTGAGAAGTCCATTAAATAAAGATTTTCAACACCAGCTCGTTTAAACTTGCGTTCACGTTCTTCTGCATTCAGAATATGAAGTAAATTTTCTGGTGAATAGGGTTTTAAGGTTAATTTTGGTGATTCATGAAATGTAATTAAAGCAACGCTTAATCTCTTCTTAGCAGCAATTTCACCAGCAATACTAAATAATTTTTGATGTCCTAGATGAATTCCATCAAAATATCCTAAAACGAGGACTGTTGGACCTGGTGTTGCAATGTCTTTTTCAGTTTTTATAGGTATTGTTACAATCATAGTCATATTATACCAAAAAGAAGAAGGCATTCAAAATATTACGAATTTAAAAAACTATAAGCTACTTTTTACTTCTTTCCTCAATTGCTCCAGAGTTTCGATATTATATTTATCCATGACTTTTGGTAGGCTATCAATAATATCAGGGCAGGCATATGGATTGGTAAAGTTTGCTGTACCGACTCCTATTGCTGAGGCACCAGCTAAGTACATTTCTATAGCGGATTCAGCTGAATCAACCCCTCCCATACCAATGATTGGAAGATTAGTTGTTTGAGCTACTTGACGAATAAGTTTTAGAGCTACCGGAAAGACTGCAGGACCAGACATTCCACCAGTACCATTGGCAATGATTGGTTTTCTAGTTTTGAGATCAAAGCGCATACCAACAAGGGTATTGATCATAGTGAGACCACTAGCACCTGCATCCTCTACTGCTTTTGCGATAGTCACGATATCAGTTACACTTGGTGTCAATTTAACGTAAACTGGCACATCTGATGCCCCTACGGCTGCTTTTACCACATCATAAGCTAAATCTGGGTCTTGCCCAATCAAAAGTCCGTGATTGCCATGATCGACGTTTGGACAAGAAATATTGAGCTCAATGGCTTTCACGTTAGGTGCCTTGGAAATACCACTAGAAACGGCTGCGTATTCTTGCTTTGAGAATCCAGCAACATTGGCAATGATTGGAAGATTCGGGTATTCCCTTTGAAGCCAAGGTAACTTTTCAGAGAGAACGACATCTAGTCCTGGATTTTGTAGACCAATGGCATTCAGCATACCAGCAGGTGTTTCTGCCACTTGTGGAGTAGGATTACCAAAGCGTGCTTCAAGGGTTGTAGCCTTTATCATGATAGACCCCAAGAGGTCCAAATCATAGTATTTGGCATATTCTTGACCGAAACCAAAACAGCCTGAAGCAGGAATGATAGGATTCTTTAGTTCTAAGCCTGGTAGAGAGACTTGTAATCGATTTGTAGTCATGACACTCTCCTTATAAAACAACAGTTCCTGTTTTAAATACAGGCCCATCTTCACACACACGTTGACTAACTGTTTCACTATCTGGTACTTTCAATACGCAAGCGTAGCAAGCCCCCATGCCACAGGCCATACGAGATTCTAGAGATAGATAAGCTCTTGGATGGTCATGGAAGGTTTGATTGATATATTTCATCATACCAGGCGCACCGCATGAGTAGATTGCATCAAATTTTGTGTCAAATTCATTAATCACTACCGATACATTTCCTTTAATACCATAAGATCCATCATCAGTCGTTACAAAGACCTGACTAAATTTGGATAATTCATCTTCCAAAATAACAGCATCTTTGGTAGCGAATCCTAAAACAGTTGTTATTTCAACACCACGCTCATTCAGTTGTTTAGCTACTTCGAGTAAGGGCGGAACTCCGATTCCACCACCAACTATAAGAACACGGTTCTGCTTGTCTAAATCAGATAAATCGAAACCATTTCCTTGAGGACCCATAACATCTAAAAAATCTTCAGCTTTTAATTTTGAAAAGATTGCTGTGCCTTCTCCTTCAACTCGATAGATAAGTCTGCATTGCTTAGTCGTCTTATCAATTGATGAAATCGAAATTGGACGACGCAAAAGATGAGCATCATCAGGTACACGCAAATGAAGAAATTGGCCCACTTTCATAGCTTCGACCATTTCTCCTTCGAGAACTAGTTCAAAGATTGCTGGCGCGATTTCCTCTTGAAATACTACTCTCATAACTTCCAAACGAATTGCACCCATTCGTTTTTTACAATTTGGATTCATAACTTTTCCTCCTTAAATTTTAAGGGGATCAGATAAAGAAAAACCTTGCAATTGCAAGGTTTCAGTTAAGATATTTACACAAAAGTAGCAAATAAGCACTTGCTTACTTGTTTCCATTGTAGCTTCTTTTCTCTGACACCTTGTGAGTCTCTCTGGACTGCCCTTAAAGGTTGAATTTTCACTAGTATACTGTATCAAACCTAAAAAGTCAAGTAAAAATAGGTAAGGTATCAGTTCATAAAAGTCGAAAGTCGCTTATTTTTGTGAAGAAAGAATCTTTTCTAATTTTTGATAATCTTTAACACTGTCGATTTCATAGATAGAGTTTTCTTCCAACTCTTCTACATATACATCTAGTTCTTTAATATTATCTTTGACCATATTGTCCCAATAGAGGTCAACAAATTCGCCACTTGCATATGCCTTGTCAATAAATCCAACAATTTTCTCAGCTGTTGGAGCATCCCAGAATGATACACCACTCAAGATGCGTCCATTTTTGCTATCGACAATAATATCTTGAACTTTGTAATCATCTCCGTAAACTAGGAACCACTCATTATCACAATCTTCACGATAAACACTGAAATAGGTTGAACGTTCGATATCATTACGGAACATATTCTTGAAAAGATAGTTATCCGCATCAATAACGTAGCTGTTAGCCAATTCTTCTTTTACCAAGTAAAGAGAGTAAAAGTTATTGTAATCAGCATACTTATCGTTGAAGACCAAACGAACCCCGTACTTTTCTTTAAGATAGTCAAATTGTTCTTTTAAATAACCGACAACGATGATAATGTCATCAATTCCACGTTCTTTCAAAAATTCGATTTGATATTCAACCAATGGTTTTTGATTGACTTTAACCAATGCTTTGGGAGTATTTTCTGTCATGGGTCTCAAACGAGTTCCCAATCCAGCTGCTAAAATAATCGCTTTCACGCGTTTTCTCCTTTATTCTTTAATAATAATATAAACACCAGCCATTACGATAAGGGAAGTAATAATGGTCAGTAAATTAAGGGGAGAGCCCAAGAAAATTGCTGCAAATAAAACAGTCCATACTACATAACTCACATTTAATCCAGTAGCTTTTGCTGGCTGCAATCGATTAATAGCTATATAATAGGCTAGATAAGAAATCATATTTGATGCTGCAAAGATAATCAAAAGACCTAATAATTGGCCATTTGCCACTTCCGCAAATGAATGATGTGAGAAGAGAACAATGACAAGATAGGACAAGAAAGATGTGACTTGTCGTATCAAAAGTGCTTCGAGTTCACTGAGTTCACTTTCCATAGCAAATGAGCTCAGAACACTTTCACTTCCCCAAGCAAGCGCGCAAATCAAAGCACAGAGTATTCCGATATAGAAGGAATTAACTTGTTCAACCTTGTAAGTCTGAGCAATAATGCCTACAATGATTAATAAAATTCCAAATACTGTATTTTTTGAAATTTTGTGCTTTAAAAAGAAAAAGGCAAGCAAGACTGAAATAGCAGGATAAATAGCTGAAACTGAGGATGCTAAAGAACTACCGATATATTTGACCGCATAGAGATTGGCCTGCATGCCTATTGGCCCAGCCAATAGTGCTCCGATAATAACACTAACATTTCGAATGTTCAAGAAGATTGAAAAACGTACTTTCCCTTCTTTGACTAGAAGATATCCTAGCAAGATAAAAATACTCAGAAAGTCGTGTGCTGCTGCTACTACAAAAGGCGAAAGCTCTGTAAAGATTGAAAAGATATAGGCGCTAATCGTTAATCCTAATCCCCAGAAGACACCTGAAAGTAGACCAAAAGAAACTCCATTTTTAGTTTTCATCTAAATCTCCTTCAGACTCTAATTCTTTTACAGCTCTATTGTAGCGAGAAATTCCATAATCTCCAAAATCTGCACCATTTTCTTCTTTGTAAATAGTCCAAAGACTCCAAATAATGTCTTGCAATATTTTATAAATACGAATCTTCTCACGAGAAACTGGTGTCTGTTCGCTTTCATAATATGACAAGAAGGAATTTTCTTCGTCTGGAGTAAATTCAGACTCTAGAAAGAGTGCTGCAAGATCCCACATAGGATCATTCATGGAAGAATATTCCCAATCAATCAGATAAAGATGTCCGTCTGGTCCTTCAATAAAGTTTTCAGGAACCAAGTCAATGTGACAAGATTTTTTCTCAATTCCGATTTGTTCAAGTTGATCTTTCAAAGAAAATACAGACTTTCTGACAACTTCATAGTTTGGATAGGAAATCTCCCCTTGAATCAAGGTTTCATATTTTTTGATTTCCTCAAAAGGAGCAAAGTCTCCTTTTAATTCTTTACCAGAAGCATGGATGGTTTGTAGAATTGGAGCAATTTTTTCAAATTTAGTTTTAATAGTATTTGAATCAAATGTTTCTGCATTTTCAATGTATTGATTGACTTTGATACCAGCTTCAATATCAAAGAGATAATTCTCAACATCTAATTTCAGATCTTTCAACAATTCAATATTGAACTTTTCATTCTGGCGATCGATTAATTTTTCTGTACCTTTACCGAAAAACTTAACGATATATCGATTTGAGGATGTTTGAACCAAGTAGTTTTGATTGGTCATTCCACCCAACTGTTCAACGCTCTGAATTTCTTCGTCACCAGATAATAGAGAAGCAATCTTTTCTTTAACGATTTCCTTCACAATCATCCTCCATTAGACTTCCCACTTAAATACTGTCTTGAAGGCAGTATTAAGGTCTGTTGCAAAAACTCGATGAATATCCTTAATCTCTCTTACTGGTTCTTCTAGATAAATGATATTCTTCAAACGATTGGCAAACTTCTTAATCTCCATCATTTGGATGGCATTTTGAAAGTCAACTCTTCCAGAACGAGAAGATCCAACTAATAACAAGCCTTTTTCCAATGAATCACGAGTATTGATATTAACTTTATACTCACTAACTCCCATCATCAAAATGGTACCTTGTGGTTTAATGTAGCGAATCAAGTCATTAATAGCAGGTCCACATCCATCACCACCACAGCATTCGAAACCATGGTCAAAACTAAGATCCTCTGGAATGCTATCAGTAATGTAGAGCTCTTTTGCAAATGAGAATAATTCTAATTTCTCCCAGTGACGTCCGATAACAATAATCTCAGCTTCAGGCAAAGTGTAGTTGATAATATTGGCCATGACAAAAGCTAAACTTCCATCACCAATGACAGCGATGCGTTGACGTCTGCTGTGAGATACCGTCATGAAACGATTCATAGCATGCATACCCACACTGACAAACTCTGTAATGGCAGCAACTGTGTCTTCGATTTCTTCGTAAGCTACCACACGATCCTTAGGCAGAGAAACGAATTCTCGCATGAACCCATCGTAACCACTTGAAAGGAAATATGTTCCAGTCATGTAATTTTCGTAGAATTCCTCATCACTTTGCATAGGTGGTTGATTTGGAATCATAACAACCTTCTGACCAACTTTGTAGGTACCGGTTGGATCAGAAATGACTGTACCACAAGACTCGTGAATCATAGCCATTGGCAGTTTTTTCGCTAAAATTTTTGGATCACGTTTACCTTGGTAATAACGTTGATCCGCGTGACAAACCGCCATGTAATTTGGTCGGATGAGGATATGATTCTCTTGATCAATTTCTTCTTCCTGATATTTAATATTAATAAACTTTGGTTTTGTCAGTTGATAAATTTGATTAATCATGTCTTTAGTCTTTCTCAATCATGCTTTTAGCAATCTTCAAGTCTGTAACTGTTGTAATTTTAAGGTTTGAATATTCACCTTTTGCTAAGGCTACATCTTTACCCTTAATGACAAAGATTTTACATGCATCTGTTAAAATTTCTTTTTCTTCTGCTGATAAAGAACCATACAAATCAATGAAGTCTTTACAACGGAAGGTTTGAGGAGTTTGCCCTTGATAGAGATGAGCACGATTTGGAATATCTGTGATAAACTGTCCGTTTGTACTTTCAACAATGGTATCTACTGCTTCAACTACTGTATCAACAGCATCATGATTTTGTGCAAGAGCAATGTTATCTTGAATCATTCGAAGTGTGATAAAAGGACGAACTGAGTCATGTGTGACCACGATATCATCTTCAGTGATTGGACGATAAGCATCGATAGCTTCGATGATCTTTTCAATACTAGAATTTCGATCTGCACCACCTTTTGTGATGATGATACGATCCTTGTGGAGTGGAAGGAATTTTTCAACTAAATCTTCTGCGTGTGTTACCCAGTCTCCGTGAACTCCAACCACAATCTTTTCGATACTTGGCTCTAAGACAAATTTTTCAATTGTATGAATCAAGATTGGGCGATCTCCCAACTCAAGAAATTGTTTGGGTAGGTTACTAATACCCATGCGCGTGCCGGTTCCACCTGCTAAAATTCCAGCGTAAATCATATCGATTCTCCTTTAGTTTGTTCTAAAAACTCATTCCTTACTATTATATCATAATCTAGCGTTATCTTGAAATAAATACTAGTTCTCTCCATTTAGAAACTGATGGCGAGAGCACTTTAGGTTTTGAACATTAAAAAATTTAATCCTTGCATTCTTATTTCTCGATTAAAATATAGTTCTTCAGAATAATATAGAAAGCTTAAAGAAACCTTAAATCATTGGTTGATATGTATAGAGAACCTGAAATTTTAATTAGACTTTTCCAATTAAAATTGTTAAAATAAAATAGAAAATAAAAGAAAAGGAAGCTAACTACCGCCATGATGAATATGCAAAACATGATGCGTCAAGCTCAAAAACTTCAAAAACAAATGGAGCAAAGCCAAGCTGAATTGGCTACCACAGAATTTGTTGGGACTTCTGCTCAAAACCTTGTAACTGCTACCTTAACAGGTGATAAAAAAGTCGTAAAAATTGATTTCGATCCTGCAGTTGTGGATGCTGAAGATATTGAAACACTTTCAGATATGACTGTTCAAGCGCTCAATGCTGCTCTTGAGCAAATTGATGAAACAACTAAAAAGAAACTTGGAGCATTTGCTGGTAAGTTACCATTTTAATTATATTCTCAAAAAGAGGCTGGTTTACAGCCTCTTTTAATTTATGTTAATAAGCAAAGAACTCAGTTGCTTTATTTAGCAATAAGTCACTATATTCAGGGTCTTCCTGAGCAGTTACTAGTTCTTCTTTTATTCTTTCCAAGTCGTCCGTAATCATTCCGTCAACACCTAGGTGAAAAGACTTATTAAATGATTCCGAACTATTGATTGTCCATACATAGAGTTTTTGCTCAGTATTCCATAGTTTCGTCACAAAGTATTCATCTAAAGTAGAATACTCCATTGTGTAGCCTGTAGCAACCGTTCTAGGAAAAACAGAATTATAGGGAAGAATAAAGTATACAGGAATATCTGTGTCATACTCTCTCACTTTTTCAATAACCTTATAATCCAAGGATTGCATTTGATGACCATAAACCTTAATTTTTGCACCGTATTTGTCTAGAAAACGTTCCATCATCTGCGGGCTATCTTTGTGGCTGGTCTTAATCTCAATGAGAAGTTTCTGATGTAATTCATTTGCACGAGCCAGATAATCATCGAAACTTGAAATCTTTGTCTCATAACCATTCTCATGAATGTCAATCTGCTTTAACTCTTCTAAGGTCAAATCTTGTGGTGTTTTATTAATACCAGCTAGGCCTTTAAGATTAGCATCGTGCATCATAACAAATTGACCATCTTTAGTCTCCTGGATATCCATCTCGATTAAATCTGGTTTTAACTGCGCTGTCTTTTCTAAGGATTCTACTGTATTTTGGACACCATTTCCATTCGATACACCACGGTGTGAAATCACAAGCGGTGGATTGACTACTGGAGCTTCAAGATAATTATATCCTTCAATCGCAAAGAGGATACATGCACACACCATGACCCCCCATCTCATGATATGGTCCTTTTCTCGCCTTGGCATAATGTCAAGCTCTTCTCCTGTTAAGAAGGACGTAAATTTCACAAGGAAATAGGTCAGTGCCATATAGTGGAAATTCTTGATAAGAACGAAGTTGCAAATAGCAAGGATCAGAGACTCTCTCTGAGTAAGGCTATCCACTATATACTGGATTGATAGTAAAGGGATGAGAGGAAGATAGAAGAATAGATTGGTTTTTACAATAATTAAGAATAAATGCCAAGCATAAAACCAAAAGAAATTCTTAGTTTTATCCAAACTATAAATGATAGCTTCCTTGACCGTCATCTTTTCATAAAAGACCTTAGGTAGAGTGAACATCAAGCGAACAGAAACATAGAAGAATAAGAGTGATAAGATAATAATGGCTACCCACCACATCCAGTACTTATCTTCCATGTAGGTTTGAATAAACTCTGGAATTACGATTTTATTGAAATAATAAATCTTAAATATCTTCCTGATAAAAGGAAATAGCATTGCTACAAATAAAAAGATAAACAAAGCTTTTGAAATAGTCATCTTCTTCATAAAAGCAAGGCTTTCACGAAATACTTTTCGACTATATTCTATAAGAGTCCTTTTTTCGTGATATAGGAGGTGGCGAGCTCCAATAAAGAGAATACTAAGTTGAAAATAGGCTACTAGTAGATTGATGGCTATTAAGATTACGAAGCCAAGACTGACAATGGGAGCATTTTTTATTATCTCAAAAATATTGTTGTAGGAAATAAACAAATATCCAGTCTGACTTAGTAAAAATCCAGCTATCACTGAGTTTAGTGGCAACCAGATATAGTCAACCAACATAAAGATTAGAAAGAATAGAAAGAGGATTTTATCTAGATTAAGGTAAATCTTTTTAAAACCCAATTTTTTCGGTTTTTCAGGTTTCATAAAAACTCCTAATCAAAAAGTTGTGATAAATCCAAAGCACCAAATGGATTCGAATTGAGACTAGTTTGAGAATTGAGTAAGAGTCTACTCTCATCTGACTCCAGAAAAGCTTCATACACTCGAGCAGTCATACGAGCATCCTCTAAACTATTATGAGATTGTCCTTTAAAACCTAGAAAATTAGCCACAGTTTGTAATTTTAGATTAGCAATTCCATGAAGATCAGAACTACGTCGCTCCAGTGATTCATTATAGACATCAACTAGATATTGATGACTATAGTCAAATCCATGCTCTAGTAAAATCGGTAAATCACTCTTTGCCGCATTATAACCAATAAGAGGCAAGTTACCAACAAAAACTTGAAATTTTTGCAGGACTTCTTCTATTTTTGGTGCGCCTTTCAATGTCTCTGAAGTAATCCCCGTCAAACCATTAATAAAACTCTTCAAAGGAACATCAGTGTAAACATAAGAGTCAAATGCTCCTACTTCTTCACCTTCTTTAAAATGCACTGCTGATACTTGAATCAAATGAGTCTTATCCTGGTGTTTATTAAATTCTAAATCAAATGAGATATATTCTCTTAATGTTTCCATCTTATCAATCCTTATTGATTTGTAAAAAGAAACCACCTGGTCTAGTCATAGAAACCAAGCAGTTTTTTCTTATTTGCCAAATAAGCGAGCAAAGAAGCCTTTCTTCGATGACTGAACTTCTTGCTTAGCTTGATCCAACTCCAACTGAAGTGTTTCTTGATCCTTCATAGCTTGAAGGGTTAACTGTTGTTGTTGGTCCAATTGCTTATCTTTTTCAGCGATTTGGCGGTCTTTGACTCGCATCTGTTCATCTTTTTCAGCCAGTTGCTTATCTTTAGCTTTCAATTGCTCATAAAGACGAATGATTTCAGCGTTCTTTTCATCAACAAGAATTTCCATGAGTTCTCGTTGCTTAACTTCATCACTAACCGGTTCATCTTCAAAGATAGTCTTTTTGTAGATTTCTTCAAGTTTGATCAATCCACTGCGAGTAACAACAGTAACACCCTTGTCGTTTTTTGTAATATCTTCTTCTGGTAATTCTTTGACACGATTATTGATTGCTTGTCGGGATAGTCCCAAGACCTCAGCAATCTCACTGACAGTCATTTCAATACTCATAATATCCTCTATTTTCCTCTAGCTTTTCTTAAATTAAATCTTATCATAAGTAAGCAAAACTGTCAAATAACACTGTATTTTCAATGGTTTTTTAAGACATAAAATGTAAAAACCATTTATTGGCTAATATTTTAAAAAGATGAGAGCATCTCATCTTTAGACTAGTAGATAAAAATCGTTTATTCAGTATAATTTTAAGAGAAAACCTTTCTTGGTTTGTAGAGATGTTCACGTTTTTCCAGAATAGCAAGAAGTCGTTCCCCTTCAAAAGCAGCTACTTCTTTTACTGTATGCTCTAACTCAATAAAGCGACCAAAGCGGACTTCCTCTGCCTGTTCCGGAGTAAGATAAACCTTAACTAAATCCCCTGTTCCAATCTCTAGAGGATGAAGAAAGTCTAATTCACCAGCCTCTACTTTTTCTGCAATTTCTTCTAAGGTCAAGGAATCTTCTAACTGTAAACCAGCTGCACTAGTCCGTGTAAGATGAGACATGTGAGCTGAATAACCAAGCTTCTCTCCCAAGTCAACCGATAAGGTACGGATATAGGTTCCCTTGCTACATTTTACTCGGAAGGTAAAACGCGAAAGTTTATCCTCGTAGGAAATAGGACTGGTTCTTTCAAAACTATAAATGGTCACCTGACGTTCTGGACGCTCGACTTCCTGACCAGCACGCGCATACTCATAGAGCTTGCGACCATTGACCTTAACAGCTGAGTACATTGGCGGAATCTGAGTAATCGGACCAGTTAGACTAGCAATAGCTTCATCGACAAGCTTTTCATCCAGTGGAGACAAAACAGGAGTCTCTGAGACAACTTCCCCACTAGCATCCTCGGTCGTTGTAGAATATCCCAGAGTGATTTCCCCGTCGTAGACCTTCCCCTCATCCTGCATGAATTCTACCATGCGAGTCGCCTTCCCTACAGCAATGGGTAAAACGCCCACAACATCCGGATCCAAGGTCCCACCATGACCAATCTTCTTAGTCCCTAAAATCTTACGCAATTTAAAAACCGCATCATGCGAGGTCATCCCTGTTTCTTTCTTTAAGTTGATAATACCGTTCATTTATTAACTTTCTAAAAATACTAAAACTCTTTTTTGGAAATCCTTATTCTGTTCATAGAGTGCATGCCCACACTCTGGCAAAATGGTGAGCTGGCTATCTTTGATATGCTGATGCAATCTAAGCGAACCATCTAGGCCAAGAACATCATCATTTTCTGCTCCAATGATTAACGTAGGGCAGTTAATTTTTTCCAAAAAAGCTAGACTATCATGCTTCAAACAAGATACAGCCTGAATATCAATACGTTTTATATCTTTAATGCGACCAAAAATTCCCATTATTCGATAAAGGTATTTAAATTTTCCAAAGAATTTAGTCGTGTAAGAGTGACGAGCAATATCAATCATCAGATCTTTATAAGTACCTGTTTGAATCAGGTTCAGCCAGCAACTAATTCTCTCCCTACCTAGATTACCTAGTTTTGCAGTTGTAACAGCCAAAACTAGCTTTTGAACCTTTTCTGGGAAATCCGCCACCAACCATTGGGCAATCATTCCACCTTGCGAAATCCCCATAACATAGGCACTGGTAATCTTTAATATCTCCAATGCTTCTGCTACATCTGCTGCCATATCCCGTGTCGTATACTCCTGCCTCAACTCATTGATTCGAGAAAAAACATAAATTTTGTAACGTTCAGCAAGTATACGGTATGTGATTGAAAAAGTCATAGCCATACCTTTAACCGTATATAGTCCATCACCCAATCCTGGTATAATCACTAATGGCTTCTTACCTTTACCAAAGGTCACATAATCCATGCTCTTATCGTTAAAATTTAATGTTTTCCCTTTTGTTGAAGACATTACTTCGTTCCCTCTACTATTTTTTCATGATTTATTTATGTTGAGTTTTTAAATGCAAGGCAAAGCCTGCAGTCACTTTTTCAAATCCAACCGCCTGATAAAACTGATGTGCAGCATTTCGTTCAGCGGTTAATCCACTATTTAAAGCCAGTGCCTCAGCTCCTTCTTTTACCGCTTGTTTTTTCAATTCATCAATTAGCCTACTAGCAATTCCTTGTCGTCTTGTTTCTTTTGCAACTGACAAAGCCAAAATACGATAGTAAGATCCATCTGCTTCAAAAAAGAAGAGCTTTGCGTAACCTAAGAAACCTAAAATTTCTCCGTTTCTTTCAGCTAAAAGACAGCCATAATGTGGCTGAGAAAGAATCATTTCTAAACGTCGAGACAGCTTAGAAGCGGTCGTTGGATAGCCCAAGTCTTCGTATAAAGACAGTAGAGCTTCAGCATCTTTCATGGTTGCTTTTCGTATCTGCATAGGATCCTCCTACTCCCCCTTAAGAGCTTCAAATTTAGCTTTCATAGTTGGATTTTTTTGTGTCAATTTTTTAACGGAAACATCATCTAGCTTGTTGTTAGCCAGGCGGAGTTGGTTTTCTGATGTGGTCAAGAATTTCTTGACCTCTTCCATCCGCTTGATGGCTTTGTCGATTTCATCAATAGCCTTGCCGAAGTTGACTGAGGCCGAGTTGTAATTTTTAGCAAAGGCAACCTTGAAGGCTTCTAAGTCTTCTTCAAAGTGAGTAATATCAATGTTTTGTTCTCGGATAAGTGCTAACTCCTGCTTGTATTTTAGAGAATTAAGGGCAGCATTACGCAAGAGCCCGATCAGTTGGATAAAGAACTGAGGACGCACCACATACATCTTCTCATACTCGTGGCTAACATCGACAATCCCTGTATTAAAGGAGTCAGCATCAGCTTCAAGCATACTTACCAAAACCGCATACTCACATTTCTTTTCTCGTCTGTCCTTATCCAACTCCTTGTAGAAATCGGAATTCTTGTGTTTACTTTTTGTGCCATCAGCTTCATTTTTCATCTCAAACATGATGGAAATAAATTCTAGGCCATTTTCATCAAAATCACGGAAAATAAAGTCACCTTTAGAGCCACGTTCAGAAACCTTGTTGTCCTTTTCGAAATAGGCATTTGGAAAAGCTAAGCTACGAATCTTGTTGAACTCATTTTCCGCATATTTCTCTAAACTTTCACCGATTTCCTTGGTTGATTGTTGTGCCTTGAAATTCTTGTAAAACTCAACTTGCTCACTAGCTGCCTTGAGCTGGGCTTCATAGTTTTGTTTCACCGAAGCAAGAGAAAGCTCGTTTTCTTTTTCTTGTAAAAGGAGCTGATTTTTAACCTGATCTCTTTCTTTCTCTAGATCAGACAGTGTCTTTTGCAGTTGGTTCTCATGTTCCAAGCGCAAGGTAGCCAGCTGATTCTCCAGTGCTTGCACTTCTTTTTCTTTCGCCAACAAGCTTTGGCTAGCACTTTGCTCCACTTCTTTCTTAGCCAATTCTTTTTCAGTATCGAAATTTTCGATTTGAGTTTGTAGCTGGGCAATTTCTTGGTCTTTTTGAGCGAGTTTTGCCTGTTGTTCATTTAAAGCTTTTTGTTCCACCAACGTCAATTCTTGCTTGATTCGCTCATGCAATTCCTTATCAAACTCTACAGTTCGAACTTGAGAAATCAGCTCTGCGTATTGACTTTCATTAACTGTAAAAACTTCCCCACAATTTGGGCATTTAATTTCGTTCATAATTTTCCTCTATATTAAACTATTCTCCATTCATTATAGCATGGAAAAACAAAAAGAAAAAGTTGGAATCAATCCAACTTTTAATCTACGTATGTATCTTCGTTCTTGTTTAAGAAGGCGTAAGGCAATCCCATCAGTAGACCACCACCGATAAAGTTACCGATGAAGGTTACACCCCAGTGACGAAGGATATTGCCAATACCAAAGTTTGCGATTGAATCAGCAGCAACACTGAACTTCACAATAGCAAATGATGCAAAGTTTGCGGCGATGTGCTCATTTGTTAAGAATACAAACATGTAAATGGCTGATAGAACCAACCAAAGTTTTGCTCCACCATCCTTGACTAAAACAAATGAAAGAATGGCGATGTTTACAAAGATATTCGCTAGAATACCTTCAAGTAAAACTAGTTCATTAGAGCGTCCCAACTTCATTTCTACAACTCCAGAAATAAAGCTATCGTGCGTTAGATTAGCATAAGCTGCTGAATGAGCAAATCCCCAACCAGCGATAAGCGCACCAATTAAGTTAAAGAAAGTACAATATAGAAGAATTTCAGCTGTTTTTCTCCAGCTAATTTTTTTCAAAAAACTACCCGCTGTTAAGAACATCATGTTTGATGTTACCAATTCAGCATTTAAGAAGACAATGTAGGCCAGTCCCCAAGCAAAAACAAACGGGAAAAGGAAGCGTCCACTACCTGGTGCAATCTTATTGATCAAATCTGCACCAACGGCTCCTGCTGCCGTACTGAAGGTAAGGAAAGCACCTGCAAACATTGAACGAATCGCATACTTAAATTTACTATTCGAATAAAGACTTTCCTTTTTCTTACAAGCAAATTCGATTTTTGAAATAAATTCTGATGAGACCATATAAACTCCTAAAACTTTTATTTGTGAATATTATAACATAAAATCAACTTTATGGAAAGGCTTTCTGAAATTTTAAAAAATTAAAACCTATGATTCTAAAATACGGATCTTGATATTGTATTTTTTTGTTTCATTCTTTAAGTTATTGACTAGTTGATCATTCTCTTTTGATTTGCCAAAGAAAAAGGCTAGAGAATTTCCGCTCTTTTGTTCGATAGTCAAAAAATATCTAGCTCCATTCAATTTAACACTTGGAATAAAATGGACCTCAATCTTTTTAATATTATTCAGTGGTATAATGCGCTTTCTAAAAACATAAGCATTATGAATATAAAATCTTCCCTTAGCAATATGAAACGGGGCAAAAAAGTTTCCACCACTTTGACGCACAATGACATAACGACGCCAAAGAATCAATAAAAGAAGGAAGGAAATAAAGGAAATAGCAAAAGTCAAAACCGAGCTTTTCATCATCGATTTTATCCCAATCAAAAAATAATCTATCATAATTAAACCGTCTTTTCTACCTTATTATATCACTTTTGTTTAGCTTCTAGGTTCATGGACAAAGAAAAAGACTGAACAAAGTTCAGCCCTTTCTACGAATGGTTGATAAGATATCTTTATCTAGTCAAATCAATACGTTGACCAATTTTACCAATGATAATTGCACCGACAATTAGTGAAGCGAATTCTCCGATACCAGTAGTGAACCATGTAAAGAAGAATGGTGCTTCTGCTACAATGTTCAATTCAGCAGCAATGGTGATCATTGAAATTGAAAATAGAATTGAAAAGAAGAAATGATCTTTTCGAATCAATCCATTAAAAAGATAGTCTTTACTATATTTACTGAACAACCAAACTCCTAAGCTTAGGAAGACAAGAGTTGATCCTCCACCAACAGCGACATCAATGAGTCCAAAACTGAAAAAATTAGCTATCATACATCCAAGAGTAACACCAATAATGTACTTAGGATTGTAAAAAGCCAGAAAGTTCAACATTTCAGAAATACGGAACTGATAGGCACCATAACTGATGGCATTAAGGGGTGGTGTGATGGTCAAAACCACATAAATAGCTGCGACAATGGCAATGTCAGCCAAATCGCGGACAGTAAGTTTTTTCATATTTTCTCCTTTAGCGGCTATCCCGCGTCTAATATGCTTGGTGAAAGAAGCTAAGCACCAAGGGTTGAGCAAGTCAACTTTACAAGTATAGCACATTTATCAGCTTTATGCTATACTAATCTTATGAAAACATATATAAAAAAATTCTTTGATAACGAGATTTTATCCTATCTATTTTTCGGAGTTGCGACTACCGTAGTATCAATATTTGTCCGCATCGTCATCTTTTATCTTACTCAACAAGAGTTAGTTGCGACTGCCTTGGGAAATATTGCTGGAATCCTATTTGCGTTTTTTACAAATGACACATTTGTATTTAAGCAAGAAAGAAAAAACTGGTTTAATCGATTAATTAAATTTACCTCTGCAAGACTTATCACCTTTTTATTAGATCTTCTACTAACTTTTATTTTTGTAACAAGCTTCCCTCAGATCATTGGTTACTTTGTTGGAAATGATATTAATACAATTAATACAGTTGAAATCTTTATTGCACAGGTTACGATGGTTGTTCTCAACTACGTTTTTAGTAAGCTTTTTGTATTTAAAAAAAAATAAGCACTTTTCTTGCATTTAATATAAATATACGATATAATCTAGTCTGAAAAATTTCGAAAGGAAAAAGAAAATGTTAAAAGATCTTAAAGCATTTTTGCTCCGCGGTAATGTCGTAGACCTTGCTGTCGGTGTGATCATTGCCACTGCATTTGGTGCTATCGTAACTTCATTCGTTAATGATATCATCACTCCACTTCTATTGAACCCAGCCTTGGAAGCTGCGAATGTACAAAACATCGCTGAGCTTGCATGGAATGGTGTTACATATGGTAAATTCTTGAGCGCTGTTATCAACTTCGTTGTAATTGGTACTGTTCTCTTCTTCATGATTAAAGCTATTGAAAAAGCTCAAAACCTTCGTAAGAAAGAAGAAGTTGCTGAAGAAGTTCCAGCAGGTCCAACTGAATTGGAAGTTCTTCAAGAAATCAAAGCACTTCTTGAAAAAAACTAAAAATGTAAAAGGATTTAGATATTGTCTAAATCCTTTTTTCTTCCTCTTTTTATATTGGTTTTAGTCTTGAGTAAAACTCCTATTTTTGATATAATGATGAAAGTTTCCACCCTTAGTGTAATGGATATCACGTAAGATTCCGGTTCTTGAGATGGGGGTTCGATTCCCTCAGGGTGGATAGATATAAACGAAAAAGCAACGGTGCCGTTGCTTTTTTGTTATTAAACTTTTTCCGACAATTCTTCCCACTCAAGCATAGCTTCTTCCTGGCGCTGACTAATCTTATCTAGTTCTGCTTGTAATTGCATGAGTTCATCTGCATCATTCGTGGTATGCATTTGTTCAGAGATAACTTGGGCTTGAGTTTCCAGTTCTTCGATTTCTGTCTCAAGACTTTCGATTTGTCTCATCAATTTACGCAGTTCTTTTTGACTCTCCTTTTGAGCTTGGTAGTCATTAACTGGAGAAACCTCTTTTTCTTGGCTATAAGCTGCCGCTTCTTCCTCTTGACTAGCTGCCAACTCTGCTTTTTTCTCCACATAATAGTCATAATCTCCCAGATAGAGGGTCGAACCATTTTCGGACAATTCCAGAACATGTGTAGCGACACGATTGATAAAATAACGGTCATGGCTGACAAATAGAAGAGTCCCATCAAAGTCAATCAGTGCATTTTCCAGAACTTCCTTACTATCAATATCCAAATGGTTGGTCGGCTCGTCAAGAATCAGGAAGTTATTATTTTCCATTGATAGTTTAGCCAGTAACAAGCGAGCTTTCTCTCCACCTGAAAGCATGCCAACTGATTTCTTAACATCATCACCTGAGAATAGAAAGGCACCTAAACGATTTCGGATTTCCACTTCTGGCGTCAATCTAAAATCATTCCAAAGTTCATCTAAAACTGTATTGCTTGGTGTCAACTTACTTTGAGTTTGGTCATAGTAGCCAACTTCAACATTTGCACCGAAACGCTTCTCACCCTTTATAAAAGGAATCTGATCAACAATAGACTTGATAAAGGTTGTCTTTCCAATCCCATTCGGACCTACAACTGCTACTGCATTCATCTTACGAAGGTCGAGGTTGATAGGCTCTGATAATATTTCTCCATCATATCCAATGGCAGCATTCTCAACTGTCAGCACAATATTACCAGATGTTTTATCAGAGTGAAAGGTCATATTTGCTGATTTATTCCCAGCTTCAGGCTTATCTAAACGCTCCATCTTTTCCAGTTGTTTACGTCTAGATTGAGCACGCTTGGTTGTCGATGCTCGAACGAGATTTCGGTTAACAAAGTCTTCTAAAGCAGCAATTTCCTTCTGTTGCTTTTCGTAGTTCTTAGCTTCAGTCAGTAACTTCTGCTCTTTCTGCTCCACAAAACTAGAGTAGTTCCCTACGTATCTATCTAAAGAATGTTTGGTTAAGTCGAGCGTTATGGTTGCTACCTTATCGAGGAAATAACGGTCGTGACTAACAATTATCAGGGCACCGCTGTAATTAACCAGATAGTTTTCTAACCAGGCAATGGTTTCAATATCCAGGTGGTTAGTTGGTTCATCTAAAACTAAAAGGTTTGGTTTTTCAAGTAACATTTTTGCCAGAGCTAAACGTGTATTTTGACCTCCAGAAAGCTCGGCTATTTTCATCTGCCACATAGACTCATCAAACTTGAAACCATTTAAAATAGAGCGAATATCAGCTTCGTAGGTAAAACCTCCAGCCTGAC
Organism: Streptococcus infantis; assembly: GCF_019929665.1. Lineage (GTDB taxonomy): Bacteria > Bacillota > Bacilli > Lactobacillales > Streptococcaceae > Streptococcus > Streptococcus infantis_H. The sequence goes on from NZ_JAHZPZ010000001.1 coordinate 595,687, forward strand.
GGAATTCTTCAGATAGACGATCGTAGTCTGACATGAGCTTATCGAGTTCTGCACCTGTCTTTTCCCCCATCTCTAGCTCCATTTGGCGAAGTTGTCTTTCAGTAGTACGTAAGTCGTCAAAGACGTGAAGCATCTCATCATAGATAGTATTTTCGGATTCAAATCGACTATCCTGTGCTAAGTAAGAAAGGGAAATGTCTTTTTTCTTATTAATCTCACCAGAAGTTGGCTCTTCTTCCCCGACTAATATCTTTAATAGTGTCGACTTACCTGCTCCATTTTTCCCAACGAGAGCAATACGATCTCTTTCATCTACTTGTAGATTAATATTTTCAAATAGAACATCGCCTGCAAAAGAACGTTCGATTTTATTAGCTTGTAAAATAATCATACAGTTAGTATAGCATGTTTCGGTAAGCCGTTCAAGACTTGTGGTTTAGGTACATTTCATAACTTTTCAGAAACTCATGCTAACGTTTTACTAAAACTTCAAATCGTGGTATAATTTAAGCGATTAGATTATATATTAAAGGAGATTTCCTATGGCTTACCAAGAAAACTACCAAAAATGGGTTGATTTCGTAGAACTTCCAGACTATCTTCGTCGTGATTTGGAAAATATGGACGAAAAAACTAAGGAAGACGCATTCTATACAAATCTTGAGTTTGGTACTGCAGGTATGCGTGGATTGATTGGTGCTGGAACTAACCGCATTAATATCTACGTTGTTCGTCAAGCAACTGAAGGTTTGGCTCGTTTGATCGAATCAAAAGGTGGAAACGAAAAAGAACGTGGTGTAGCCATCGCTTATGATAGCCGTCACTTCTCTCCAGAGTTTGCCTTTGAGTCTGCTGCAGTTCTTGCTAAACACGGCATTAAGTCGTATGTTTTTGAAAGTCTTCGTCCAACTCCAGAGCTTTCATTTGCTGTTCGTCACCTCAACTGCTTCGCGGGTATCATGATTACTGCTAGCCACAACCCAGCTCCATTTAACGGTTACAAGGTTTACGGTGAAGACGGCGGGCAAATGCCTCCACACGATGCAGATGCTTTGACAACTTACATCCGTTCGATCGAAAATCCATTTGCTGTTGAAGTTGCTGATGTTGAAGCTGAAAAAGCTTCTGGCTTGATTGAAGTTATTGGCGAAGCTGTCGATGTTGAATACCTCAAAGAGGTGAAGGATGTAAACATCAACCCAGCCTTGATTGAAGAATTCGGTAAAGACATGAAGATTGTCTACACACCACTTCATGGTACTGGTGAAATGTTGGCTCGTCGTGCTCTTGCCCAAGCAGGATTCGACTCAGTTCAAGTTGTTGAAGCTCAAGCAACTCCAGACCCAGACTTCTCAACTGTAAAATCTCCAAACCCAGAGAGCCAAGCAGCCTTTGCACTTGCAGAAGAACTTGGTCGTCAAGTAGGGGCTGATGTTCTTGTGGCAACTGACCCTGACGCTGACCGTGTTGGTGTTGAAGTTCTTCAAAAAGATGGTAGCTACCTCAACCTTTCAGGTAACCAAATCGGTGCCATCATGGCTAAGTACATCTTGGAAGCTCACAAAAACGCTGGAACTCTTCCTGAAAATGCAGCCCTATGTAAATCAATCGTATCAACTGACTTGGTAACGAAGATTGCTGAAAGCTACGGCGCAACTATGTTCAACGTCTTGACTGGTTTCAAATTTATCGCTGAAAAAATTCAAGAATTTGAAGAAAAACACAATCACACTTACATGATGGGATTTGAAGAAAGCTTCGGTTACTTGATTAAACCATTCGTACGTGATAAAGATGCCATCCAAGCAGTCCTTGTAGTTGCTGAACTTGCTGCCTACTACCGTTCACGCGGTTTGACACTTGCTGACGGTATCGAAGAAATCTACAAAGAATACGGCTACTATGCTGAGAAGACAATCTCTGTTACTCTCTCAGGTGTCGATGGTGCTGAGCAAATCAAAGCGATTATGGCGACATTCCGCAACAATGCTCCAAAAGAATGGAACGCAACAGAAATCACAGTCGTAGAAGACTTCAAAGCACAAACTTCTACTGCCGCTGATGGTACTGTTACAAACTTGACAACTCCTCCAAGTGATGTCTTGAAATACACACTTGCTGACGGTTCATGGATTGCAGTTCGCCCTTCAGGTACTGAACCAAAAATTAAGTTCTACATTGCCGTTGTTGGAGAAAGCAACGAAGATTCACAAGCTAAGATTGCTAATATCGAAGCTGAAATCAATGCCTTTGTAAAATAAGCAATTAAAAGATGAGATCAACCAATCTCATCTTTTTTCGTATCAAATCTAAGCATTTTTAAAGACTTTATGGCATACTAGATTTATCAATGAAAGAGAGGTAAACTCATGGAACAATTTTTAGAAAACATCAAAGATCTTGAAGTGACAACAGTTGCTCGCGCACAAGAAGCTCTCGATAAAAAGGAAACTGCAACTTTCTTTATCGGTCGCAAGACTTGTCCATATTGCCGTAAATTTGCTGGTACCTTGGCAGGTGTCGTAGCTGAAACTAAAGCCCACATCTACTTCATCAACAGTGAAGAACCAAGCCAACTAGAAGCTTTACAAGATTTCCGTTCACGCTATGAAATCCCAACTGTACCAGGATTTGTTCATGTTGAAAATGGAGAGATTAAGGTCCGTTGCGACTCTTCTATGTCAGCTCAAGAAATCAAAGAATTTGCTGGATTGTAAAAATATATAAAAAAGAAGGCGTCTGCCTTCTTTTTTATATGTCTGTTAGTGGAGTTGCAGTGTCAGGAGATGTGTCGTAAACTTGAAAATCCACCCCTACTCCTAGATCTGCTTGAGCTAACTGATTGACCATGGTCATGTGGGCTAGCTCTTTGATATTATTCTCTTTAGATAGATGTCCTAGGTAAATCTTCTTGGTACGATTTCCAAGTGTGCGAATCATGGCATCTGCTCCATCTTCATTCGAGAGGTGGCCAAGGTCAGACAGAATCCGTTGCTTGAGTCGCCAAGCATAAGAGCCAGCTCTCAGGATTTCAACATCATGATTAGACTCAATCAAGTAACCATCTGCATTCTCGACAATGCCAGCCATACGGTCACTAACATAACCTGTATCTGTCAGCATAACAAAGCTCTTGTCATCCTTCATAAAACGGTAGAATTGGGGAGCAACTGCATCATGGCTAACTCCAAAACTCTCAATGTCGATATCTCCAAATGTTTTAGTTTTTCCCATTTCAAAGATATGCTTTTGTGAAGAGTCAACTTTACCTAGATACTTACTATTTTCCATAGCTTCCCAGGTCTTTTCATTGGCGTAAAGATCCATGCCATACTTACGAGCTAAAACTCCAACACCATGTATATGGTCAGCATGCTCATGCGTAATCAAAATAGCATCCAAATCTTCTGGTTTACGATTGATTTCACCTAATAAGCTTGTAATTTTTTTACCAGATAAACCGGCATCCACTAAAATCTTTTTCTTGGGGGTTTCTAGATAGAAGGAATTTCCACTAGAACCCGATGCTAAAATACTATATTTAAAGCCTGTTTCACTCATTCTAGTCTTCTACTTCATCCTCCCATACTTCTTCTTTTACAGCATCATTATCATAAGGAAGAACAATGGTAAAGGTTGAACCCTTGCCGTATTCACTCTTAGCCCAGATAAATCCATTGTGTTGCTTGATGATTTCTTTTGCTATAGCAAGACCTAAACCAGTCCCACCTTGGGCACGACTTCTAGCCTTATCAACCCTGTAGAAACGGTCAAAAATCTTCGGTAAATCTTCTTTAGGAATCCCAAGTCCTTGGTCCGAAATAGATAAAATCATCTGGTCATCAGTGGTTTTCATACTAACCGTAATTTTTCCACCATCAGGCGAATACTTGATGGCATTGTTAAGAATATTATCGATTACCTGAGTCATCTTGTCTGTATCAATTTCAATCCAGACCGATGTAATCGGATAATCTCGAACCAACTCGTATTTCTTTTCTTGTTCCTGAGATCGCATCTTATCGAAACGGTTTAGGATAAACGTAATGAAAGCTGTAAAGTTAATCAATTCAACATCTAAATGGCTAGTTGCATTATCAATACGCGAAAGATGCAAGAGGTCCGTTACCATTCGCATCATACGGTTGGTCTCATTTAGAGATACTTTGATAAAATCAGGAGCAACAGGTTCATATAATGCACCCTCATCCAAGGCCTCTAGGTAAGATTTGACACTGGTCAATGGAGTTCGCAATTCATGACTAACGTTTGAAACGAATAGTCTTCTCTCGCGTTCTTCCTTCTCTTGTTCAGTCGTATCATGTAGAACTGCTACCAAACCAGAGATAAAGCCAGACTCTCTACGAATCAAGGCAAAACGCACACGCAAACTAATATACTCCCCATTTACATTTTGAGAATAAATCATCATTTCAGGACTTTGCGTAATTAAGTCTCTAAGTTCGTACTCATCCTCAATCTTAAGCAACTCAAGTATATTCTGATTTAGAGCTTCATCACTTTCTACCCCAAGTTGTCTTTTAGCCATATCATTAATCATAGTGATTTGGCCTCGACGGTTGGTTGCAAGAACCCCATCAGTCATGTATGATAGGATACTATGCAATCTTTTACTTTCCTGCTCAAGATTCTCCTGAGTTAGACGAATAACTTCAGACAAATCATTTAAGTTATTCGTAATGTTAGTGATTTCAGTATTCCCCAGCATATCTAATACCTGAGAATAATCACCAGCAATTAAATCTTTAATCTTTTGATTTAACTGTTTGAGTCGAATATTATCTCTACGGCCTTCAAGCAAGAGAAAGCTAACAAGCATAATAAAACCAATTAATATGAGTACGAAGACGAAATCTCTGGTTAAAATTGTTTGTTTAATTATATCAATCATTATTTCTCATATAATAACCCACACCACGACGAGTTAAGATATATTCAGGTCTACTTGGTGTGTCTTCAATCTTCTCACGTAGACGTCTAATGGTAACATCGACAGTACGAACATCACCAAAATAATCATAACCCCAAACAGTCTCAAGGAGATGTTCACGGGTAATAACTTGACCAAGATGAGAAGCCAAGTGATGCAACAACTCAAACTCTCTGTGAGTTAAGTCCAATTCTTCTCCATATTTTTTCGCTACATAAGCGTCTGGAAGAATCTCTAAATCCCTAATTTGAAGACTTTGCAATTTAGTATCTTCCTCTTGGTTGTCAACTGCAACTAACTCCGTACGACGAAGAAGAGCCTTCACACGCGCTTGTAGCTCACGGTTTGAAAATGGCTTAGTCACATAATCATCCGCACCAAGTTCAAGACCAATAACCTTGTCAAACTCACTATCTTTTGCTGAAAGCATGATGATTGGAACACTACTTGTCTTGCGAATTGTTTTAGCAACTTCAAGACCATCAATTTCTGGAAGCATCAAATCCAAGATAATAATATCTGGTTTCTCAGCTTCAAACAATTCGATGGCTTCACGTCCATTAAAGGCTGTAACAACCTCATAACCTTCCTTGGTCATATTAAACTTAATAATATCTGAGATTGGTTTTTCATCATCTACAATCAATATTTTTTTCATATAGTCACCTTTTTCCTTATATCAATTATACCAAAAAAATGCAAAGAAGACACGAAAGACTAGTGTTATCAGCATTTTTTTGAATACTCTTGCCAAATTTTTTGCTGAGGTTTTGCTAGTGGATAGAGGTCAAACTCTTCAGGAGTTAACCATACTACCTCTTTATCACAATATTCTTTACTATCAACAACTTGCCCGGATAGGATTCGTACATGCCACTTTCGATGGCTAAAAATATGTTTGACTTCTTCGAAATGACTATCCTGCCACTCAACTTCTAAATCATAATCCTGCTCAAAACTTTCTTGCGGTGATGGCCCAAGTTGAATAGATGATTCAGCTACCTGATTAAAGAGATTTAATTCTTCATTCTTAGAAAATTCATCAACCTCAATCAAGGGAAAATGCCAAAATCCAGCAAGTAACTTTTCACTTTCATTCTTTTCTAGTAAAAACTGTCCTTTAGCATTTTGAACAACTAAAGCATTAAGATAGACGGGAACTGGCTTTTTCTTTGGCACTTTAATGGGATAGCGATCCATTGTTCCATTTTGATAGGCAGCACTAAAATCTTTAACTGGACTATCTTCTGTCCTCGGATTAACGGGTGCCTCAATATCTGAACCCAAATCCATCAAGGCTTGATTGAAATCACCTGGACGTTCTGGATCAATCAAAATTTCCATCATGGCTTGAAATATCTTGCGATTACTTGGATTACCAATGTCGTGATTGACTTCAAATAAACGAGCCAAAACACGCATGACATTCCCATCAACTGCAGGCTGTGCTAGATTAAATGCAATACTTGAAATAGCTCCAGCTGTATAGGGACCTATCCCTTTCAAGCTTGAAATAGCTTCGTAAGTTGAAGGAAACTCTCCATTAAATTCATTCATAATCTGCTGAGCCGCAGTTTGCATATTGCGAACACGGGAATAATATCCAAGACCTTCCCATGCCTTTAATAAGCGTTCTTCAGGTGCATTAGCTAAAGTCTCTACAGTCGGAAACCATTCTAAAAAACGTTCGTAATATGGAATAACAGTATCAACTCTGGTCTGTTGTAACATGATTTCAGATACCCAGATATGGTAGGGATTTTTACTTCTTCTCCAAGGTAGGTCCCGCTTATTTTCATCATACCAAGCTAAAAGTTTTTGACGGAAAGAGAGAATTTTCTCCTCTTCCCACATGGTCACGCCGTATTTCTCCAAATCTAACATATATCTAGTATAGCATATCCTTATAGGATACTCAAAAAATGAAAATTGTCCTTGTTTTGCTATCTACTCACTTATCATGCCTGACTATCAGACATACTCTACTCTTTCTGTTATTTTCTATGATTTTTTGATATAATGACTCTTGAATGATTCTTTAAAAGGAGATATCCATGCGTTTTAATCAATTTAGTTATTATCCCGTTACAAACCAAGAAGCTTTACAAGAATTATCTGAGCTTGGATTCAAGCTTGATCTTTCAGCTTCAGAAAAAGAACAGTTTGAAGCTTTTGTTAGGACTTGTTTTTTTAATTACACAAATACGGATTATCCCCTCACTACTTTAGCAGTTGATAAAGAAACAGATTTACTCACTTTCTTCAATTCGGACCGTGAATTGACAGCAGAAATTTTCTACACTGTTGCCTTTCAATTGCTTGGATTCAGTTACTTAGTAGACTTTGAAGATGGTCTTGCTTTTCACAAAGAAACAGCGTTTCCGATCGTTTACGGAGATTTAATCGACAATTTCTACCAGCTTTTAAACACACGCACTAAAAAAGGGAACACCCTTATCGATCAGTTAGTTAGTGATGGTCTTATTCTTGAGGACAATAACTATCACTACTTCAATGGCAAGAGTTTAGCAACCTTCAATATTAATAATGTCATTCGTGAAGTAGTTTATGTAGAGACTCGTGTTGATTCTGATAAAGATGGTCTACCTGACCTCATCAAGGTAAATATCATTCGTCCAGCACACAATGGAAAGATTCCAGCTGTCATGACAGCAAGTCCATACCATCAAGGAACCAATGACAAAGCAAGCGATAAGGCTCTCTATAAGATGGAAGCCGAACTAGAAGTCAAGGAACCACATGAAATTACGTTAGAAAATCCAACCCTGGACTTGGTTGAACCCGTTGGGGATGCTGGACTTGTTTCTGAAGCTGAAGAAAAACTCACTCATATCAATAGCAGCTACACACTTAACGACTACTTCCTTCCAAGAGGATTTGCCAATATCTACGTATCAGGTCTTGGTACCAAAGATTCACAAGGTTTAATGACCAATGGAGATTACCGTCAAGTTGAAGCTTATAAGAATGTTATCGATTGGCTAAATGGTCGTTGTCGTGCCTTTACGGATCATAGTCGTAAACGTCATGTAAAAGCTGATTGGTCAAACGGTAAAGTGGCAACTACAGGTCTTTCTTACCTAGGAACAATGTCTAATGGTCTTGCTAGCACAGGAGTCGATGGTTTAGAGGTTATTATTGCAGAAGCTGGTATTTCTTCTTGGTACAACTACTACCGTGAAAATGGTCTTGTGACAAGCCCAGGCGGCTATCCTGGAGAGGACTTCGATTCATTAGATGAATTAACTTATTCTCGTAATCTCTTAGCTGGTGACTTTATTCGTGGAAACGAGGCTCATAAAGCATCCATAGAAGAACTCAAGAAGAATCTAGACCGTAAAACTGGAGATTATAATCAATTTTGGCATGACAGAAACTACCTTCTTAATACTAAAAAGGTTAAAGCTGAAGTTGTCTTTACCCACGGTTCACAAGACTGGAATGTAAAACCTCTTCATGTCTATCAAATGTTCAATGCTCTTCCAAGCAATATTAAGAAACACCTTTTTTACCATAACGGCGCCCATGTTTATATGAACAACTGGCAGTCTATTGATTTCCGTGAATCCATGAATGCACTTTTGACGCAGAAATTATTGGGTCAAAACACTGACTACCAACTTCCAAAAGTCGTTTGGCAAGATAATACTGCTCCTCAAACTTGGATGTCACTTGAAGATTTTGGTAATCAAGTTGAACATAAAACATTCTCTTTAGGTACTGAGGAAGCTGTCATTGAAAATCATTACCAAGATTCTGACTTCGAAAAATTTGGAAAGACTTACCAAACCTTTAACAATGAACTTTATCAAGGTAAGGTGAATCAGATTACCATTGATCTTCCAGTGACTGAAGATCTTCATATCAATGGTCGTGTCAAACTAAACCTTCGCCTTAAATCTAGTGCCAATAAAGGCCTACTTTCTGCCCAACTTCTCGAACTTGGACAAAAGAAATATCTACAACCGTATCCAGGAGTCGTATCAGTTCGTACAATAGATAATGGCCGTTACCACATGCTGGAAAACCTTTGCGAGCTACCATTTAGCCCAAATGCCCAACGTGTTATTACCAAAGGCTACCTCAATCTTCAAAATCGTCATGATTTATTAAAAATTGAAGAAGTTAAACCAGATGAATGGATGGAATTCCAATTTGAATTACAGCCAACTATTTATAAACTAAAAGAAGGCGATACTCTCCGTCTCGTTCTTTATACTACTGACTTTGAGATTACTATACGTGACAATACTGATTATCAATTAACTGTAGACCTTGCGCAATCTAGTCTTGAAATCCCAGATCAAAAATAGTTAGTAAAACAGAAAACCCGTGATACAAATATCACGGGTTCTTTTATTCTTATTTTTTTTCTTCGGCTTGTTTCTTCATTCTCGCAAGTCTCAATGAACGATTGGGATTGAGGCGATTAAAAAGTTCTTCTAATTTCTTTTCATTCCAGACGTCTGCAGCAGAAACAAAATTTCCATCAGCATCTCGGAAAGATATTGGTTTATCACCCATAGCTATCTCCTAGTCTACAAATTCAAACTCAAATTTTCCAATACGGACAAGGTCGCCGTCCTTAGCACCACGAGCACGAAGAGCTTCATCAACTCCCATACCACGCAACTGACGAGCAAATTTCATGACAGACTCATCACGGTCAAAGTTAGTCATGTTAAAGAGTTTCATGAGTTTTTCACCTGAAAGAACCCATGTTGCATCATCGTCACGACCAATCTCAAATGGTTTTTCTTCCTCATCAAAGCCATAGTAAACCTCTTCTTCCATCTCTGACTCATCATAAAGAAGGAATTCTGGCGTTTTGTCAAGAAGCTCAGCTGTTGCATCTAATAAAGGTGCAAGTCCTTGCTTAGTCAAACCTGAAATTGGGAAGATTGGCGGTAATTCTTCAAATTCATCATAATTAGCAGCCAATTTTTTCTTGAACTCTTCAAGGTTTTCCTGACTTTCTGGCATATCCATCTTATTGGCAACAATAATCTGTGGACGCTCCATAAGACGAAGGTTATAAGATTCAAGTTCCTTATTGATTGCTAAATAGTCCTCATAAGGATCACGTCCTTCACTAGCAGACATATCAATGATATGCAGGATCACGCGTGTACGCTCAATATGACGTAAGAACTGTGTTCCCAAGCCGACGCCTTGACTAGCTCCCTCAATCAACCCAGGAAGATCAGCTACAGCAAACGAATCGCCTGATTGGGTACGAACCATTCCAAGGTTTGGTACAATTGTCGTAAAGTGGTAAGCACCGATTTTAGGTTTTGCAGATGTGATGACACTTAGTAAAGTTGATTTTCCAACAGAAGGAAAGCCAACTAAACCAACGTCAGCTAGTATTTTTAGTTCTAACTGTAATTCACGTTCCTGACCTGGTTCCCCGTTTTCAGATATTTCAGGAGCAGGATTTTTAGGTGTTGCAAAACGAATATTTCCTCGACCGCCACGACCACCGTGGGCAACGATAAACTCTTGACCATTCTCAATCAAATCTGTGATAACTTTTCCAGTTTCCGCATCACGAACAGTTGTTCCTTGAGGCACACGGACAATCAAGTCTTCAGCTCCTCTACCATGCATTCCTTTAGTCATCCCTTTTTCTCCAGATTGGGCTTTAAAGTGACGATTATAACGGAAATCCATTAGAGTACGTAAGCCTTCATCTACGACAAAAACAACGTTACCACCACGGCCACCGTCTCCCCCCCATGGTCCTCCATTAGGGACATATTTTTCACGACGAAAGGCAACCATGCCATCGCCACCATTACCAGCCTTGACCTTGATCTTAGCTGTATCTAAAAACATACTCATATTCTTTTCTCGCTTTAAAAAGGGCTGGGATAACCCAGGCACCACTATAGTCTATAAATCCTTATATAGCTTTTAGAATCTGCTCAATACACCTAATGCTGTGGCAAAGATTCCTGCTAAGGTAACAAACAACATGATCATAACAATGAAAAGTGTCAATTTTTCAAAAAAAGTTTTTTTACGTTGACCGTTATCTCCAAATGCCATATTATTCTCCTTCTTTAAATAAATTTCAATTTTTTAAAAATCTTCTGAAACTGGAGCTACTACCCATAAAATTAAGTAGGCTAAAACCCCTGCTCCATAACAGAAAGCTAATACTCCCCAAATAACACGTACAAGTGTTGGATCAATATTAAAATATTGGGCTGCACCAGCACAAACTCCACCAATTTTTTGGTCTCTACCACTTCTCATAAACTGCTTCTTCATTTTGTATCATCCTTTAATTATTTATTCTTTCAAAAAGTTCCTAAAACTGTTCAATTGTTTTTTAGAAGCTTTTAACATACGTTTAGAGCCCTTTACAGGCATAATAACTGCTTGTTGTGGCAAGTAAAACACTGTCTTTAAAAAACGTTTAGTGATTGGTTCATCACGGTTCAATTCTTTTTCGAAGTTATTCGAAATAATAGCATCTAGGTAGAACTCATGAACTCTCTTACCAAAGTTTTCAGCTGAAATTTCATAGAGCTTGTTAGTAAGATGGCCGTCATCCATTTTAGGAGTAGCAATCAAGGCTTCTAAAATAGCTCCAGAGAGATCATTCTCTTCGTAATAGAGAGTTCCAAACATTTTGTCATTGATTAGATTATCTAAATATGGATTTCCATGAGCGATTATAGGTGTCTTGCTTGCTAAGCTTTCTAAATAAGTCAAACCTTGAGTTTCACTTGTAGATGCTGAGATAAAGAAGTTTGCAGCTTTATAGTACAAAGCTGTTTCACTTGGAGCAATCATCCCAGTGAAGACGACATATTCTTCAATTTGCAATTCCTGGGCTTGTTCTTTTAAATTTTTCAGATATGGCCCATCACCTGCAACAACTAATTTTACTTTCTGTTCCTCTTTTAAAACTTCGGCAAAAGCAGATAGAACAGCCTGAATATTTTTTTCATAAGAAACGCGAGATAGACTTAAAAGCATTTTTTCATCTTCTTTAATCCCCAGCTTAAGGCGTAAGTCTCGTAAATGCTCAGGACCTATCTCTGGTCTATCAAATTTAGCCAGTTCTATACCAGTCGGAATAACCCTTTTTTCAACTTTTACCTTATAGTCTGATAAAAGATCACGGACAATTTCACTTGGACAAATAACTCCGTCAACGTCATGAAGAAATCCTCTGACAAGATACTTGACCATACTAGGACGTATCAACAAGCCCTTTGCAATATAGTGGACATAATCTTCATACTGCGTATGATAGGTATGAATAACTGGAATTTTGAGCTCACGAGCTATCCAAATACCAAGTAAACCTAAAGAAAATTCTGTTTGTGTATGAATGATATCTAGTTGATATTGCTTAGCAATCTCTAAAGCTTTTGTAAATCCACGAAAAGCAAGGCGACGATCCTTAAAAGCAAAGAAAGGAAGACTAGGTATACGGATAATCTGCCAATCCTCGTAACGATTAACATCCTTATCTGTAGTAGTAAAGATAAAAACTGCATGTCCTTGCTTTTCAAGTTCTGTTTTTAATGTTCGAATACTGGTTGCAACACCCGAAACCTGTGGGAAATAAGTATCTGTAAATAATCCAATTCGCATATACTACCTCATTTTTTTCCTAAAGCCGCTTGCTCCCGATAGAATTTTAGCCATATTTCAAGGAGATGCTCCTCTGAGTATTCTCTTGAAATAGCCTTGGCCTTTTCTTTTAACTCTTTCAAAGCTTCTGGATGCTGTCTATATTCCATAATAGCTTGTTTCATCTCTTCCACATCGGTGGTTGGTCTGTAATTGCCTTCTAGAATCACCTTATAAAGATCTAAGTCCCGAAGCATAATGGGAGCTTCACAACTCGCAGCTTCTAGAATAGTCATCGGAAAGAGCTCATTATAGCTAGGAAGTAAGAACAAATCTGCCAAAGCATACAGTTCTTTCATTCGTTCTGGCTCAACAATTCCAGGGAAAATCAGATTCTCTGGAGGATTATCCATGATTTTTTTATAGCGTTCATAACCATCTGTAATCCCACCAAATGAGAAGCCTCCAGCCCAAATAAAGGTGATGTCCGGTAGTTCCTCAGCAAGAGTGATGAAATCATCGATTCCCTTGCGCTTCTGAACCTGCCCAGCTCCTACTACTACAAATTGATTTTCACTCAACCCCATATCTTGTCGAAGTTGACTTACTTTTTCTGCAGAAAGTGGGTGCCATTTTTCTTTGTTAACAAAGTTAGGGATATAGGTCACCTTTTCACGAGGAATACCAGCTGCAACCAAATCTTCGATAAAAGTAGGATTAACCACAACCAAGTGTTCCATACGGTCATAAAAAGAAAACACATAGCGCTTAACAATCCCTTTTAGAAAGAATGGAATCTTCAAACTACCTTCTAAGGTGTCAGGCAAGAAGTGGACATAACCAATCCTACGACCTGAACGCTTCTTTTGAAAAGTTGACAGATAATAAGGAAGGTCGATTGTATGAAAATGAGTAACATCAGCTTCTACAGGAAGATTCTCCGTTACAATTAGTTGGTCTTTCGCATCACGTTTCAAAAGTTGCACAAGTTCACGATAAGCTCCAGAAACACCTTGTCCTGCTACCTTTTCACTCGAACTTAGCATGTTGATGCGTAATTTCTCTTTTTCCATACTATCCATTATATCATTTTATTGAAAGAAAATCAGCAAATTAAAAAAGAGATAGCATAAAAGCTAGGGAATTTCCTAACACTTATACTATTTCTTTTTTTATATCATTCTATTTAATACCTAAAGCTATACGAGCATAGCGACTCATTTTTTCAACAGTCCAAGCTGGATACCAAACTAATTTTACTTCAGTATTGGTAACCTCTGGTACATCTGTCATAGCATCATAAATTTGATCTGTCAAAAGGTCTGCTAATGGACAACCCATAGTCGTTAAGGTCATATCAATCTCAGTATCACCGGTATCACCATCAAATCGAATCTCATAAATCAGACCTAGGTTGACGATATCGATTCCTAATTCTGGGTCGATAACTTCTTCTAATGCAGATAAGATTTTCGTTTTGATAGTTTCAATTTGCTCTTCTGTATAAGCCATGTGTAATCCTCCAATTTTAATCTTCGATAAAGTCACGAAGTGGTTTACTACGACTAGGCTGACGAAGTTTTCTCAATGCTTTTGCCTCAATCTGACGAATACGCTCACGAGTAACGTTGAAGACTTTACCAACGTCTTCTAGAGTACGCATTTTACCATCATCAAGACCAAAACGAAGACGCAATACATTTTCTTCTCTATCAGTCAAAGTATCCAGAACTTCATCCAACTGCTCACGCAAGACGATACGAGTGGTGTAGTCCACTGGATTTTCAATCACTTCATCTTCGATAAAGTCACCAAGATGACTATCGTCCTCTTCACCAATAGGTGTTTCAAGAGAAACAGGTTCTTGCGCAATCTTTAAAATTTCACGAACCTTGTCAGGAGTCATATCCATACGTTCAGCAATTTGTTCAGGAGTAGGATCTTGTCCCAACTCTTGAAGAAGGTTACGCTGCTCACGAACAAGTTTGTTGATTGTTTCTACCATGTGAACTGGAATACGAATGGTACGAGCTTGGTCAGCAATGGCACGCGTAATGGCCTGACGAATCCACCAAGTTGCATAAGTTGAGAATTTGAATCCTTTAGAGTAGTCAAACTTATCAACTGCCTTCATCAATCCCATATTTCCTTCTTGGATCAAATCAAGGAATTGCATTCCCCGTCCAACATAGCGTTTCGCGATAGAAACTACCAAACGAAGGTTAGCCTCTGCTAGACGTTGTTTCGCTTCAACATCTCCTGCTTCAACAGCAAGAGCCAATTCTTTTTCTTCTTCGTTAGTAAGAAGAGGTACGACACCGATTTCCTTCAAGTACATACGGACAGGGTCATTAACCTTGGCAGAGGTAGAACCAATCAAATCTTCATCACTAAGTTCTGGTTCTTCCTCTGTACTTAAGACACGTTCACTCGGATTTCCTTCGTTATCAGTGATTGCAATACCTGCATCTTGAATGCGTTGCAAAAGATTTTCAATCCCTTCAACATCTAGGGCAAAAGGTATTACAAGGACATTGTTAATTTCGTCATCTGTTGCAGTACCAGTTTTTTTATGGTTACGAATAAATTCTGCAACTTGGACATCAAAAGTTGTTACTTCTTTTTGTTTTTTTGCCATTCTTACTCCATTCTTCTTTTTTGGGCAATTAAGCGTTCAAGCTCTTCTAAAGCAGCATCTGTGTCGCCTACATGACTAGCTTCCTGAACTTTCTTTTTAATTTGCAAGTTTTGTTGATTCAAAAGAGCACGATTACGAGACTCTTCCACTTCCTTTAGTTCTTCTGGAGACATTTCAGAAGGTAGATCCAAGGCTAACACTTGGTACCAAGCATTTTCCACTTCTCTAGTCTGATTTGCCAAGTCTTCAGAAGAAATCGAACCATTATCAATCAAGAGTCCATACAAGGTCTGAAACTCTGGAGTTTCAAATACAAAATCATCTCTCAAACGATAATCATTCAACACAAGGGGGTGCTCCATCATACGATAAAGAATATGTGCTTCAGCTCTCATGACTGCCGTCAATTGTTTAGAAACCGACATAGTAATTGGTGTCGGATTAACAACCTGCTTCACTTTTTCTTGTCTTTGTCTGACACGACTTTCGTTGATGATGTGCTCAACTTGTTGATAATCAAAAGATGGTAAATGATCCGTCAACAAATGAATATAGGTGTTCTGGGCTGTGATAGAAGGTTCTTTGACGATAAGAGGTGCAATTTTCTCAATGAACTCAATCTGTGCTTGGAGATTTTCACTATTACTAGGTTTGTAATGATGGATATAAAACTCAATTGGACTGATTCGAGTATTGGATAAAAGATAAGCCAAATCCTCTGGAGAATTCTTTTGTAAATACTCATCAGGATCCATTGCATCAGGAATCTGGACTACTTGTACAGGTAGATCTTTAAGCTCGTCCAAAGCTTTAGCGGTTGCAGCTTGTCCTGCCTTATCACCGTCATAAGTGATAATCACTTTTTTTGTAAAGCGTTTGAGATGTTCGACGTGTTTAGCAGTCAAGGCCGTTCCCATGGAAGCTACTGCATTTTCAATACCAGCACGGTAGGCTGCAATAACATCCATAAAACCTTCCATCAGATACATTTCAGGAGCTTTTCCAGACCCTTTTTTTACCCTATCCAAATGATATAATTCGTAACTCTTGTTAAAAATCGCCGTCGCTCGACTATTTTTATACTTGGCAGTTTGAGAATCTGTCTCTTGCCAAATCCGTCCAGAGAAAGCAATTACCTTTCCTTGGTCGTTTGAGAGTGGAAATATAATCCGGTTATGGAAAGTATCAAAAAATTGGTTACTCTCAGATAGATAAAATAGACCTGAATCCAGCAAGTCCTTCTCACTATAATCGTCTGCTAAACGCTGATAAAGATAAGAGCGTTCTGCTGGAGCTAGACCAATCATAAAGTGTTTAATGACATCATCAGTCAAGCCACGTTTATAGAGATAGTTTCTCGCCTCCTCACCCATTTTAGTCGTCATGAGGATTGCATGATAAAAACGTGCAGCCTTGTCATGCATATCGTAGAGATTTTGATGGGGTGACGTGTGTGGGACAGGGTTATGTGCAGGAGCTTCAAGGTGCATTCCGAGTCGTTCGCCCAACATCCTTACCGCATCCGCAAAAGTTACTTGTTGATACTCTTCTATAAACTTAAAGACGTCTCCAGAACGACCACAACCAAAACAATGGTAAAATTGCTTATCTTCGACCACGTTAAAGGAAGGGGTCTTTTCACCATGAAAAGGACAGAGCCCCAAAAAGTTCCGTCCAGATTTTTGTAAAGAAATCACTTCTCCTATGATTTCGACAATATTGGTATTGTTTTTGATTTCTTCGATGACTCTCTTGTCAACCATAGACAATACCTCCATTTTATCACAGTTTACTTTATATAGTATAGCTTATTTCTGAAAAAAAGTAAACCATTTCATACCTTTTACATGCTTCTATTTCATAGAAAATAGGCATTTTCGAAAGTAAAATTTTAGGAAATTACACATTTACTTAAAATTGAAAAAAATATATAAATAAAAAAATCTCTATTTGCTTCAACAAAAAAACTTAGAGGTAAAATTTTATCTCTAAGTTTTTTGTAAATGAGAAATCTTATTCAAACAGTTGATAGTAATCTGAAATCTTCATCTTGGCTTTTTCATCCTTGTTTAAATCTTGGATGATTCGTCCTTCTTTCATAACAATGAGACGATTTCCATACTTGAGAGCATCTTCCATATGATGGGTGATCATAAGCGCAGTCAGCTTGTCCTTACTGACAAAGTCATCTGTCAATTCCATCAAGGCCACACTTGTTTTAGGGTCAAGGGCTGCCGTATGTTCATCCAACAAAAGGAGTTCAGGACGTTTCAAGGTTGCCATCAAGAGGCTCAAGGCCTGTCTTTGTCCACCTGACAAGAATTCAATCGGTGTATCCAAGTGTTTTTCTAGACCATTTCCGACTTTCTCAATGGTTGCTTGAAATTCTTCTTTGTAAGCTGAGAGTCTTCTCGGAAAAAGTCCACGTTTTTCACCACGAAACTTAGCAATCAAGAGATTTTCTGCAACCGTCATACGAGGAGCTGTTCCCATCTTAGGATCCTGAAAGACTCGAGAAAGGTACTTAGCGCGTTTTTCAGGACTAAAATGAGTCACATCCTCACCCATAATACGGATAGTCCCACTAGTTAAAGGTAGAGTTCCAGCAATGCTATTAAAGAGCGTTGACTTTCCTGCTCCATTTCCACCTAAGATTGTGATGAAGTCATGTTCATAAATATCAAGCGAAACATCGTTTAGAATAATCTTTTCTTCATCAAATCCATTCTTCACAATTTTTGTGGCATTTCTTAATTCAACAATCGCTGTCATTTGCTTAACTTGACTCCTTTCAAGTATTTATCCTTAAGGGTTGGAATGACTAGACAAGTTGCTAGGATAAGAGCACTGTATAGACGGAGGTAGCTAGTATTAAAGCCAAGAGCAATGACTCCCCATACCAAGAATTGGTAGCTAATAGAACCAACAACAATAGTAACCAGACGTTCTGCTAATGTAAGACTCTTAAAGAGTACTTCTCCGATAATTAAGCTTGCAAGACCAACTACGATAACCCCGATACCACGAGAAACATCTGCATATCCTTCTTGTTGAGCGATAAGAGCACCAGCAAGTGCGATCACACCATTTGACAAGACCAAGCCCATCAACTCCATACGTCCAGTATTGATACCAAAACTACGAGCCATATCTGGATTATCTCCTGTTGCGATATAAGCTTGTCCCAATTTAGTATCTAGGAAGAAAAGCATAAGAAGGATAACCAAAGTCACAAAAATCAAACCTGTAAATAATTGATTAACCTCAGATGAGAAAGGAAGAACGTCCTGGATTTGTTTGGTTCCTAAGAGCCCAAGGTTTGCCCGTCCCATAATCATGAGCATGATAGAATGGCAAGAAGTCATCACTAAAATACCAGACAAGAGTGTTGGAATCTTACCTTTCGTGTAAAGAAGACCAGTCGCTAAACCTGCAAGACAGCCTGCTCCAACAGCTACTAAGGTAGCAAGAAAAGGATTGACACCTTGTGTAATTAGAGTTACTGCTACCGCTCCTCCAAGCGGGAAGGAACCCTCGGTTGTCATATCTGGAAAGTTGAGGATTCGAAAGGTCATAAAGATTCCCAAACCTAGAATAGCCCAGACAAATCCTTGTGAAATAATCGATACTATCATGTTACATTCATTTCCTTCTTTTAAAAATTGGAGGAGATGTCTCCAACTCCTCCTACATTCTTATTCGATTACTTGACCAGCTTCTTTAAGAACTGATTCAGGTATAGTGATTCCAAGTTCTTGAGCCACTTTTTTATTGATAACTGATTTACCAGTTGAGAAGACATTAACTGGAGTATCAGCTGGTTTTTCACCCTTCAAGACTTTGGCAATCATCTTACCGGTAGCAACACCAAGATCGTGTTGGTCCACAACGACTGATGCCAAACCACCTGCTTCTACCATGGCAGTCGCACTTGGGTAGATTGGTTTTTTAGCTGTTTGGTTGCTTGATACTACAGTTGAGAACGCAGATGCGATTGTGTTGTCAATTGGAACCCAGATTGCATCTACTTTACCAGTCATAACGTTTACTGTAGAAGCAATTTCGTTAGTTGAAGGAACTGCAAAAGTCTCTACTTTCAAACCAGCTTTTTCAGCGTAAGCTTTGAATTCTTCGACTTGTGATTTTGAGTTATCTTCGCTACTTGAGTAAAGAGCTCCAACTGTCTTGACATCAGGAGTCAATGTTTTAATCAATTCAACCTGTTGTTCAGCAGGGTTATGGTCAGATACCCCTGTGATGTTTCCACCTGGTTTTTCCAAGTTTTGTACCAGGTTAGCTCCAACTGGGTCTGTAATAGCTGCCATGATAACAGGAAGGTCTTTTGTTGCACTTGCTAGACCCTGAGCTGCAGGTGTCGCAATTCCGACAACAACATCATTTCCATTTGACACCAATTGTTTACTCATTGTGGCAACCTTACTTTGGTCACCTTCTGAATTCATAAAGTCGATTTTAACTTGGTCGCCTTTATAGCCTTCTTCAGCAAGTCCATCTTGGATACCTTGGTAAATCAAGTCGAGTGATGGGTGACTGACGAACTGTAGAACACCAACCTTAGCTGTTTTGTTAGTTGTCTCGGTTTTAGTATCTTGTTTCATTAAGTTAGAGTAGACCAAGCTTCCTCCAACTACAAGTGCTAGTGCTGCAATAATACCAATTAAACGTTTATTCATATTTATTTCTCCTTATTTCACTAAAACTTAGTAATGTTCATTACACTTTCAATATAACTTTACCAAGCGTCGCCATCGTTTGATTTCCATCATTTTTTCCTCCCCATAGAAAAAGTCCTCACACAAAAAACTTGTGTGAGGACGTCGATGCGCGGTGCCACCTCAATTATAGGAATTATTCCTATCGCTCTTACTCGCTTCACGAGTTGCACTATAAGGTGTGCTCACCGAATTCTTATGATTTCAAATTCTTAATAACATCCAGCCCAATTTCATCATCTTCTTCTATCTGTTTCCACCAACCACAGACTCGCTAAAAAAATTCGATGATTACTTTCTGAATGTTTAAATTATATCATTTTACTAAAACTTGTCAAGGATTTTCATGAATTATTTTAAAAAATTATGAAAATTCCTACGGTTTTTGGAAAATATTGCTTGTATTAACCTGAATTACGTAATCCTGTAGCAATTCCGTTAATAGTCGTATGAATCAACCTTTCTTCATCTGAAGAAAGCTCACCACGACGTTGACGCTTAATCAACTCTAACTGAATATAGTTAAGAACATTGAAATAAGGCATGCGGTAATTCAGACTATCTTTCAAATAAGTGTTTTCTGCCAAAAGTTCATCATAGCCTTCGATAGCCAGAATAACATTCTTAGTCAATTGCCATTCATCCAAAATAGTATAGTAGATTGCTTGCACTTCTTCACTTTCACAAAGTTTAGCATATTCAAAAGCAATATTCATATTTGATTTTGATAGAACCATATCAACGTTAGATAGGAGTGACTGGAAGAAAGGCCAGTTCTGATACATGTCACGAAGGTATTCAATATTTTTTGGATCTTGATCAATAAATTCCTTGAAGCTTGAACCAACACCATACCAACCTGGGAACATGACACGACTTTGTGACCATGAGAATACCCAAGGAATGGCACGTAGACCACCAATTTCAGTGATTGTTTTACGTGCTGCTGGACGAGAACCAATATTAAAGCTTGAGATATTCTTGATTGGACTAGATTCGAAGAAATAATCATAGAAATGTTCATTTCCAAATACGAGCTCACGGTAGATATCGTAACTGCGTTCCACCACTTGGTCCATGATTGCCTCATAGCGATTTGACGTATTAGTATCACTCTTCTTCTGTGTAATCATACGGTTGATAGCCGCTGATACCAACATTTCCAAGTTATAGTAGGCTGCATCCTTGTTACCGTATTTATTTCCGATAACTTCACCTTGTTCAGTTAATCGAATACGGTCCTTGATTGATTTGAGTGGTTGAGAAGCAATGGCATCATAAGTAGGGCCACCACCACGACCAACAGTACCACCACGACCGTGGAAGAAGGTTACTTTGACTCCAAATTCATCACCGATAGCGGTTAATTGTTGTTGAGCTTTGTATAGAGTCCAACAAGATGATAGATAACCACCATCCTTATTACTATCAGAATAACCTAGCATGATTTCTTGATAATTATCTTTTGAAGCAATCCACTTCTTAGCAAGCGGTAAAGAGAAATACTTTCTCATAGTCTCTTCGGAATGATCCAAGTCCTCGATTGTTTCAAAGAGAGGCACGATTTGAACACGTGCTTTTTCAGCATCCACAAGACCGACTTCTTTCAGCATAATCGCCAATTCTAACATATCAGACACGCTGGTTGCATGAGAAATAATCGTTTGACGAATGACGTCTTCTCCCAAACGATCTTTTAATTCACGTGCAGTTTGGAAAATGGCTAATTCTTTTTCAAGAAGTTCAGACTTTTCAGCATGAGTAGCTGACAAGATTCGAGGGTCTTCTAATAGTTCATGTAAAAGCAACTCGCACTTCTCATCTTCTGAAAGATCGCTATAATGATCATTAATTCCAGCAGATGCTAACAATTCAGCAACACAGGCTTCATGAACACTTGAATCTTGGCGCATATCAATAGATGCCAAGAAGAAACCAAAGACTTCAACAGCCTCCAAAAGCTCGGCAAACTCTCCGGTAAGCAAGGCTTCTGCCTTATTTTCAAGCAATGAATCTTTAATGATAGCTAAGTCTTGTTTAAATTCTTCAATTGTTTCGTAGTAAGGAGGACGATCTTCAGCCAATTCTTGAATGGCTCCAGAGAGACGATTACTAATATAGTCAGTAACCACTCCTTGTTGATGTCCTTGAGTTCCAAAGAGTCGTTCAATGTGATGGCGTTCATCTGCTGATGAGCCGACGAGAGCCCACTCTTTCAAATTTATGAGAGTTTGAATTAATTTTGATTGAATAAAGTGAAAAGCCCGGCGATAAGGTTCTTTCTCGCGGAAAACAGAAGTATCTTGAGATTGAGCTGCCATTTCTTCAACAGCCTTACTTGTCTTAGATAAATTAGTAGAAAGAGAGAAAGTACGGTAGAGACTAGAAATCTTACTGATGTAGTAGTTTAAGATCACTTCACTTTGAATGGTAGCAGAACGCATGAGTGTCTCAGCAGTTACAAATGGATTGCCATCACGGTCTCCACCAATCCACATTCCCATGGTGATAGGTTTTGCTTGTTTTAGGTCAATTCCCTGCTCTTTTGCAAGACGCTTATACTCTAACATTAGATTTGGTACAGCTTGTAGGAAAGAACTATTGTAATATTCCATCACGTTTGTGATTTCATTCGTTACTTTTAGTTTCTTCTCACGAATCATATCCGTCTGCATGATAATCTCAATGTAGCGACGAAGATCATTGTGCCATTTTTCTTTGTTAATAAGCCCCATTCTCACGTCACGGTATTTACGCAAGAGAGTATGGATATGATTAGTCAAGTCCAGCATACTCTTACGTTGAACCTGAGTTGGATGGGCTGTTAATACCGGCACCACGTTCAGATGTTCAAGAATTTCAGCTGCATTTTCTTTTTCAGCAACCATTTCAATAGTTGTTGACAATTTACCAAGATAATCTTGATCAATATTGTTTAGATGGTTAATCTCATAAGCTAAGTCTACGTCTTCGGAGATGTTAATCAAAAGTGGTAAAATAGAGAAATATCTAGAGATGTAGACCATTTCATCATTTGAAAGGCTTCTCACTACCTTATCTAGTCCTTGATAGTCTAGATTTGATGATAGCTTCTTCAACTGCATAATCTTGTCAAAAGTCTCAGCAGGAAGCATATTTTTCGTGATATCTTCAAGTAAATCTGTCAAGATTTGAACTTCTTCTTGGACTACAGTTTTGTTTCTGTTATTTTCTAGTTTTTGAAGAGACATATTTTTCTCCTTGTCACATTTTCTTAGAGTTGTGCTTCATATTCGCTGTAGAGTTTTGCGCGTTTTTCACTAGCATCGATATTTAACACAAAGGCGATAGCTACTGATAGAACCAGGAGACTATTCCCCCCTTGTGAAAGGAATGGGAAGGTTACACCTGTTGAAGGAATCAATCCTGAAATCCCTCCGATATTAACGAATACCTGAATTAAAATCATTCCACCAATACCGATTGCTACCATAGAGTTGAACGGATCTTTTGCTCGTACCCCCACTAAAATAATACGAAGAATTAGGAAGAATAATAGAGCTAAAATAAGACTGGCACCAACAAATCCAAACTCTTCAATCACAATAGAGAAAACAAAGTCCGTGTGTGCCTCAGGTAGATAGCCTCGTTTTTCGATGGAGTTTCCTAATCCTAGCCCAAACCATCCTCCATTTACCATAGCATAGTATGAATTTGCCAACTGGTGTCCTGCACCAGCGACATCATCAAATGGATTAAAGAAAGCACTGAATCGTTTAGCTACGTATCCAAATACTGGAATCTTAGAAAACTTATCAACACCAACAAGCTTAATGGTTGTTAGAGAAACAAAGGATAAACTGGTCAATACTCCAAGAATAGTTGCAAACCATCGGTGAGCTATCCCACTAATTGAGTACATCAACAATGCTACCAAAAAGAGAATTGTAGCATTTCCAAGGTCAGGGAAAATAGCCAAACTACCAATCATGACTAGAAGGACAAAGCGCCAATCGTTAAACGCTCTAGGAAACCATTGGTTTTGAGTTAAAACTTGGAAATCATAAACGGCAATTTCTTCTTGTTGTTTTGAAAAACGTTGAGCCAAGTACCAAATGATGATAATTTTCAAGTATTCCGCAGGCTGAACAGTAATAGGTCCTACTTTGATCCAACCGTAAGCACCATTGATGGGAATCCCAATCAAACGAGCTAAAGCTAGTAACACTAACTCAGCAAACATAACGATAAATAACAAACGTTCGTTTCGAAGAAAACCAAGTTTCAGCTTATAGATTACTGCAATAAGCAACAAACTAACGATCCAAAACAAGCCCTGATTTCGAACCGATTGAAAAGCGCTCTTACCCTCCTGAATCAAGGATGCACTCGTTGTTGAATATACCACTATCAATCCCAGAACGGATAAGA
This sequence comes from Streptococcus infantis, assembly GCF_019929665.1. Classification (GTDB taxonomy): domain Bacteria; phylum Bacillota; class Bacilli; order Lactobacillales; family Streptococcaceae; genus Streptococcus; species Streptococcus infantis_H. The sequence goes on from NZ_JAHZPZ010000001.1 coordinate 620,033, forward strand.
GAATATAGGGCACTAAAATAGAGTAATTCAACAGGTGCCTTTTACTAATTTTCATATTTCACCATCTACTAAATTTTTAATTTTCTATTAATTCTAGTTTTACATGCTATTATACCACTTTTTAGACTAGAAAAAAACTCTTATCCGTTAAAGCCTAGAATTTAAGCTTTTAGAATTCACAAACATTTATTTATATTTTTGACTTTTAGCTAAGAAAATTTCAAAAAAACTCTACCTTTCAAGAGTAGAAAGATAGAGTTTTCATCTTTAGTTTGAAGATGTTGTTGTCGTTTCAGCTGCAGTTGTGGTCGTTTCAGTTGCTGCTGATGTAGTTGTCGTTTGAGTTGTTGTATCACTTTGAATGTACTGAGTAAAGATATTTTGGAAGGCTTGATCTTTAACCTTGATATTTGCCGCCTGCAACTCTTTACTAATTACACCTTGAACAAAAGTAGCATCATTTTGTTTTTGAGTCAAGATAACTGTCTTCAATTTTTCTTTATAATCTTCCCAGTTAGAAGATTTTTCTGTTTTCTTGATCAATTTCACAATATAGAAACTGTTTGAATAAGCTTGTGTACCTGGAGCTGTGATCACATCTGAGATTCCATCAACATTAAGGGCAAAGGCTGCTTTTTTAACAACGTCTGGCAATTCTGTTGATGCAGAGTCAAAAGTGATCTCACCACCATTTGCTTTTGTCTTTTCGTCAGTTGAATTATCCTTAGCCAATTGTGCAAAATCAGCTCCAGATTCTTGTGCTTTAGCAAGTACTTCTTTAGCCTTATCTTCACTGTCAAGTTTAATCACTTGAGCAGTTACTTCTGGTGTGTACTCATCGTAAGCTTTTTTGTAGTTCTCATCTGTCAATTCAGCTTCTGCGGCTTTCTTAACAGCATATTCAACTAGTTTACTTGTACGAATTTGAGCTTTACGGCTTTCTGCTGTCATACCAGCACGAGAAAGAACGATTTGATAGCTATCACCATATCTTTTTTGCTCTTCTGCTACCGCATCTTCTACTTCTTTGTCACTTACTTCAGATCCATATTGTTTTTCAAAAACTTTTTGGATTGTCATATTGAGCAAAATTTGTTGAGCAGTTGGGTTGTTTTTCACTTCTTCATAAAATTGGTGCTCAGTGATGACATCACCCTTCATACTGATGAGGTCAGCTCCTTGAGAGCTATTTGAACAAGCAGCCAAAGTAGCTACTGATAACAAAGTGATGGCACCAGCCAATAATTTTTTCTTCATGTTTACTCCTTTTTATACACTAGATAAATGTTTACCTTATCTATTTTACTAAATTGTCTTAAAAATATCTGAAATTAATCAACATCAGGCAGTTCTATTTCTGCTTGATTCTTTCTTAGCATCAAGATGCCATCTCCAAGAGGAACTAGACTAGCTGTTAATCCCGGATTGTTTAGAGTTGCGTCAAATAGTCTTTGCAAACCACGATAAATGGTTCGTTGCCCGCGTCGGACTTCCATAATATCCTTAGCAATGTCTCCACCTTGGAAAATATCATCCAAGACAACTACTCCACCAACCTCAAGGTGTTTTAGGATTTCTGGCAAAAATACGATGTATTTGGATTTTGCAGAATCCATAAAAACAAAATCATAGGTCTCTGTCAATGTTGACAAAACGTCTACCGCATCGCCTTCCAAAAGAGTGATTTGTTGGCGATTATCAAACTTGGCGAAATTTTCCTTGGCAAAACCAATCATTTCAGGATTTCTGTCAATGGTTGTAATTTTAGCCTCTGGGGCATGTTGAGCCATCAAAAGTGCCGAAAAGCCAATTGCCGTTCCAATTTCTAAAATATTTTTCGGTTGAATTGTTTCCATTAGGAAACGGAAATAAGCGACTGTTTCATGAGGAATGATAGGAATATTCTCCTTGCGAGCAAAGTTTTCTAGTTCTTTTAAAGAACCAGTCACCTGCTCTTGTCTGTGGCGCATAAATTCCACAATCTCATCCTTAACAACAGGCCGTCGCATGTTATGGTTAGCATTTTTACTGTATGACTCAACCATTTTATGCTAATCCTAATTTCTCAACAAGGGCTTCGAACTCATCCAAACGGCGTTCAAAGACTGCAAAGGCATCATTAAGATAGTCTTCTTTTTCCATATCAACACCAGCTTTTCGCATGATATTTAGAGGATAGTCTGACTTCCCAGCCTTGAGGTAATCAATATAACGGTCACGATCATCTTGACTACCGTGAACAATCTTTTCAGCCAAGGCCGAAGCTGCTGCAAAGCCTGTTGAATATTGATATACATAGTAATTATAGTAGAAATGAGGGATACGAGCCCACTCGTACTGAATTTGAGGATTGTCTTCCTTGCTCAAGCCATAATATTCTTGGTTCAAGTCAGCATAGAGATTGTTTAAGAACTCGCTTGTCAAGACTTCACCATTTTGATCGGCTTGGTGAATTGCATGTTCAAATTCAGCAAATTGAGTTTGGCGGAACACTGTTCCACGGAAACCATCCAAGAAGTTATTGAGAATAGCAAAGCGAGTTGCGTCATCTTGAACTTCTTGCAATAATTTTTCAGTTAAGATATTTTCATTGGTTGTTGAAGCAATTTCTGCCAAGAAGATTGAGTAATCTCCGTATACATAAGGTTGTGTTTCACGCGTGTAGCTAGAATGCATACTATGACCTGTCTCATGTACAAGAGTAAAGAGATTATCGAGATTATCCTGCCAGTTAAGAAGCATAAAGGCGTTAGTATCATAGGAACCACCAGAGTATGCACCTGAACGCTTGCCTTGGTTTTCATAGACATCAATCCAACGCTCACTGAAGGCACGTTTAACACGGCTCAAGTAGTCGTCACCTAAAACTGCCAAAGCTTCTTCTGCTTTCTTCAAAGCTTCCTCATAAGTAAAGCTGTATTCTACTGAAGATAAGGGAGTATAAACATCGTACATCTTAAGATCCGGAATACCTAAAATCTTCGAACGTAGATTTAGATAACGATGCAATAACGGCAAATGCTTACGAACAGCAGACACTAAGTTGTCATAAACACTTTCAGGTACAAAATTGGCTGCAAGAGCTGCTTCACGCGCACTCTTATAGTTACGAACCTTAGCGCGATAGTTTTGCACTTTGACATTGGTCTGTAGTGTTTTAGCGTAAGTGTGCTGGTATTGCTCATAGGTAGAGTATAGGGCTTCATAAGCTCCACGACGAACCTCACGATTTTTAGATTCTACCAAGCGCATATAAACGCCGTGTGACAACTGTACCTCGTTTCCATCTTCATCTTTAACAAATGGAAAGACGATATCTGCATTATCTAAAATAGCAAAGGTTTCACTAGCAGCACCGAAGATTTCACCAGCACCCGCCAACAACTCTTCTTCACGTTGTGAAAGGACATGATCCTTATTTTGCAATAGTTTATCAAAGAAGTGTTTATAAGGCTGGAGTTTTGGTTCTTCTGCTAAAAAGTTTTGATACTGCTCTTCTGTTATAACCATAAATTCTGGCTCATAGAAAGAGAATACCTGGTCGAGTTGACTATAAAGGGTCATTGCTTTTGCATAGTATTCTTGATATTTAGCAACTCGTGTATCCTGGTCGTTTTTCATATGAGCATAGACATAGAGTTTTTCAAGACGACGGCTCAAATCCAAATAACGCTCTGTAATGTTAAGAAGGCTTTCTGCGCTATCCAAAAGATGCCCTTCAAGTCTAGCTGCTTCTTTTGTATCCTCGGTTAATAGGGCTAATTCTTCTTCCCATTTTTTGTCTGTTTCAAAGATCGTTGATAGATCCCATGTATCTTTTTCATTGATTTCATTTCGTTGTAATACCATAAATTTCCTCCATCCTTTCTATTCTACCATATTTTTCGAAAAATAATGCTGATAAAAGGCAGGTGGATAGAGCTTTTGTTGCTGATTTTGTGGATTCAGTTCATAATAAGCCTGAAAGTTACGGTAATAATCATATAGATTTTGACTTATCTGACAAAAATGACCATGTTCTATCGGCCTTACTTGGGGATACCAATCCTGTTTTTTTAGATTTAAAAGATTTTCTCCTCTTAAGTAAGCTTGGGCTTGTTGCTTCATCCAATAGGAGTTTTGATAATAGAGTTGTTTTTGAATGTAATGACAAATATCTCTGTCTTGCTCAACTGAAAAAGTAATAAGAGTTTGTTGCTGATAAGGACTACGTAAAATTTCTAGAAGATTTCCTTTGCCATAAGAAAATTCCTTGACCTGATAATGGAGTTTTCCTTTCAAATCTTGGTGAAGGAGGTACTTGAGCCTCAAAACTTGTTTTTTATGGTCTAACTCCCAAAGATAAAATCCCATATTATTACTAAAATAAAGAAAATCTCTTTGAAGTTTAGTTAGTCGCTCTTTTAGCCAGAGCTTTTCTCCCAATAGCCAAAGAACTTGAATTCCCAAACTTCGATAACCATTGCTTCTCTCCCGTAAAAGTTCGCAAGAAATGGGACTACACTGAACTTCCAGTGCTAATTGCTTATTGATGAGGATATCTGCGATTTGCTTAAGTTCAGGAATCGGATATTCCATTTCTACTTCAGCATCTTTCTTAGCCCAATTAAAAAGTGCCAGCTTATTCTCTAAATGTTCTGGTCCTTCGTTCTCATAATAAAAATCACAATTTTTTAAACTTTCATGTGCAAAATGAGTTCTTACATTTTTTCCTTTTTTCAAGCGAACACTTGTTCCGCAAGCTGGACAATAATAAGCTTGTTTCTTTACTTCATTCTCTAACGCGTTGATTAAATGACCTTTTTTATCTCTAGCTAAAAACATATATCCCCCTTTTCTACTTTATTCGAAAAGGATAAGAAAAGAGAGTGGGACAGAAATCAGTAATTTGTTAGAATTCGATTTCGTCGTCCCACCTCCGCACAGTTGAGTAGGGCTGTAAAAGCTGATGAAATCAGCGTAGTAGAGCCCACTCAACCACTGCGTCTTGCTTGACAATCCAAAGACAATTGAGAGTCTAGAACTATTATCCCAGACTCTTCTTCACTATTACATCTAATATCATTGACGTTTGTTCTTCATATATTTCCGTAACATGGGAATAAGATTCTGTATTTGATCCTGCTTTATCACCATTACACCATATTCCTGACAACGATGACTGTAAACGGGGTTAATCTTTCCTGAGCAAACAATTATTTTCAAACAATTATCACCTGCAAAATGATTGGCATAAACTTCAAGTTCGTTAATAGCTTCAACTGCTAGATCAGTCATTTTACAAGAAATGAAAACTACAGAGTGACCTTTACGAAGAATAACATCAATCTCATTTTGAACATTGTCAGCCTCAGGGAAAATCCCATTCCAATCAATTTCAGTACCAATCATACATTCATCAAAATACTCCGACTCAAGGGCTAATAAATAGATATACAATTCTAAAATATGCCCTTTTGTTCGACATAACAGATGTGCTTCTGGTGTTGGGAATGTATAAGTGACAGTATCTGTTGTTTCCTCTTCTACTTTCAATAAATTAGCTTTTGTGAACAAAGGAATCAAGCTACTGGGGTAAGAATAAATTTTTCCATTACTCTCCAAAACTTTTGCTGTTTCAGCGTGAAAATCATTTGTTTTTGCCAGTGCAAAGAATTGGGTAATCTGATACCATTTTTCAGGATTTTCGATAGCATATTTGGCCAATTTTTTTATAGCTAGCACTTGCTTATTAGAATGCTGAGGTCTTCTTGATTTAAGGACTTTTCCACCACGTAAAGCTATCAATTGTTCAATGGATAAACTAGGAATCTCTAACTTTTTATCATAAATCTTACCCCTTTCCCAGGCATACTGCTTTCCTTGTTCAACATCCATAGCAATAATGGGAATACCTTTCTCCAAACCATACTGATATAGAACTATTGCTAATAGATTATCTCCACCAAAAACATCGATGGTCACTGTCTCAAAATCATTGATAAACAGGTCTAATTCCTGGCAGATTTTTTCTAGGTGAAATTGTCGAAAATGTACTTGTTTTAAGTGTGGAACTTGTTCCATTAGAAAATGCTTCAAGGATAGCTTATATTCCTCAGCAATTTTTCTTGTAGAAAGGTATAAAATCTCATCACAATCACTGACAAAAGCCTGGTAGACATTTTTCTCAATGGTATGACGGTCGTATAGTTCAATTAAAAGACTAGTCATCTTAAGACCTCCTAGACAAAAAAGTCTGAAAGAATAGTGGGCGTTCAGAATCGTTTTAAAACTATCACAATTCTGTTTAATTTCATCGACTTCTCCTACTTCTAGTATAGCATAAATTGAGATTTTCCTTTCTTATTAGGGTAACAAATAAGGAATAGAAAACGACTGCTCTCTATCCCTTTTATTCATTTATTTTACTTTTTTAGCCAACATTGTTGCAAAACGTAGTTGGATACGATTTCCGTTTTCATCACGACGGTGGAGATGGCCAGGATTTTCATTGTACTTCACTAATTCCCAGTCCTTGTAGTAATTTGCCAACTCACCCTCTTTAAAGGTAAATGGGAAGTTCACTGAGCAAGGATAATCCTCTGTATCCATAGCACACACAATCAAATTGTAGCCTCCAATTGAGGTTTGTTCCTGCATGTTTTGAATAATAGCTGGAATGCGATCTGCTTGTAAAAACATAAGAACAACCGTTGATACGATAAAATCGTAAGTTTGTCCAATGCTAGCTGAATTGATATCGTAGATACCGACAGGCATTTCTAAGTCTTCTTGCTCCACAATGCTTTGCAAGATTTCAAGAGATAGCTTATTTTGATCTACAGTTGTGACATCAAAGCCATGTTGAGCTAGAAAGAGTGCATTTCTTCCTTGACCACATCCTAGGTCTAGTGCCTTACATGGTTTTACTGTATCCATAGCTTCTAAGACTTCCGAATGAACTGGATTGCTATTGTATTTCTTAGGGAAGTAATCCTCCAGTTTACAGTAGAATTCCAAGTACCATTCCACATCATCTGTGGCTGCTTCTACTCTGTGCCAGGCTTGAGGTTGTGCCATAGGATTATCAGCACCTGCTTCAAAGAGGTGCACAGCTATAACTTCTCCCTCTTCAGTCAATTCAATAAACTTAAGAGCTCCTTTTAATACGGTAATCTTCCCCCAGGTTCCGACCTTAGTATTGTGTTTTCTTTGAACAGCCTCTGGCATGGTGTCTTTATTCCAGACAGGCATGCGTTTGTAGGCAACTAGTTTTTCCATATTCTTCACTCTTTCTATCGGTGGTTAACAGCTTTCATAACACGCGCAATATCACGAACTTGTTCACGACGTTTAATCGATTCACGCTTATCATAATCATGTTTCCCTTTCGCAAGTCCTAAAAGTAACTTGGCATAGCCATCTTTGATATAAACTTTAAGAGGAACCAAGGTCATACCTGTTCCTTTGGTTTCTTGCTCCAATTTCTGGATTTGTTTTTTATGAAGGAGAAGTTTACGACGACGTTCGGGTTCCTGATTCCAGATATTTCCTTCTTCATAGGGTGCAATATGCACGTTGCTCAGCCAAACTTCCCCATTTTTTACTTGGGCAAACCCATCTTTCAGATTGATGCGGGCTGCTCGAACACTCTTGATTTCTGTTCCTGTCAGGACCATTCCTGCTTCTAGCGTATCTACGATTGTATAGTCGTGGTGCGCCTTTTTATTTTGCGCGACGACCTTTCCCTCGCCCTTTGCCATGCTTGGCTCCTTTCTTTACTACTTCTTTGTAAAAAGGTTTCTTGCTTTTTTTCTTCTTGTCTTTTGGAGAATGCTTGCGCTTATCACCTAAGCGACCAGATTTTCTCTTGTCTTCTTTCTTATCCGAACGACGACCTCTATCCTTACGGCCAGACTGTTTCAAACCTTTCTCAATCACATCAAATTCACTTGGAATAAAGGAGAAATCAATCTCGCCAGTCATCTTATCGGCTCTTTCGACACGAATACGGATCTGCTGACCCACTCGGAAAGTAATTCCTGATTTCTCCCCACGAAGGGTTAAATCACGTTCGTTAAAATGATAGAATTCAGGCAAATTGGTAATGTGAATTAAACCTTCGACTGTATTTGGCAATTCAACAAAGAGTCCGAATTTAACAATACTGGATACAACAGCATCATACTCTTCACCAACATAATCTTCCATGTATTCAGCTTTTTTCATAGCCTCGACTTCGCGCTCTGCCTCGATGGCACGACGCTCACGATTGGATGATTGAGTTGCAATCTCTGGAATGACCTGTTCAAAATGTTCTGCAACTTCCTTGGAACGTCCATAGTCACGAATCATACGGTGAACCAAGAGATCAGGATAACGGCGGATTGGACTAGTAAAGTGAGTGTAATAGTCTGCAGCTAAGCCATAATGCCCATGATTATGCTCAGAATATCGAGCCTGCTGCATGGAACGCAGAAGCATCATGGATAACACATCTGCATAAGGCTCACCTTCAACAGCACTCATGATGTCTTGGAGGGCTTCTTGACTAATTTCACTGGCAGTCCCATAAACTCTCAAGCCAAAACTTGAAGCATAATCAATAAACTTCTGAACTTTTTCAGCTTTAGGTTCCTCATGGATACGATAGATAAAAGGTAGGTCCAGCTTGCTAAAGTGCTCAGCAACCGTTTCGTTAGCAATCAACATAAAGGACTCAATCATACGTTCAGCAACACCACGATGTCGAAGAACAATGTCAACTGGCTTACCTTTTTTATCTACCAAAATCTTAGCTTCATTGGTATCAAAATTGAGGGCTCCACGCTTAATTCGCATACTTTCCAAAGTTTCATGGAGCTTGGCCATAAGTTCGATACTAGGAACAATTTTCTTATACTCTCGTCTCTTCTCCTCGTCACCTGCTAGGATGTCATTGACATCACTATAAGTCATACGGAAACTTGTCTTGATAACAGTCTGTGTAATCGTATAATTACGAACACGACCATTTTTATCAATTTCCATAATAGCAGATTGAGTCAAGCGGTCCACTTGAGGGTTAAGAGAACAGATTCCGTTTGAGAGGCGCTCTGGCAGCATTGGAACTACACGGTCTGTCACATAAACAGAAGTCGCACGATTTAAGGCTTCCTTATCTAGAGCAGATCCCTCTATCACATAGTAAGAAACATCCGCAATATGAACTCCTAGTTCAAAATTACCATTCTTCAATGGCTTTATGTGAACAGCATCATCTAAGTCCTTAGCATCCGCACCATCTATAGTAAATGTAATTTCATCCCTCAGATCTAAGCGACCTTCCATATCTTTCTCTGATGGAGCATCCGGAACACTCTCAGCTTCTTTGAGAACAGCCTCTGGAAACTCAGATACAATATCCATAGACTCAAGAACTTCAAGGACATCAATCCCTGCATCCGTTGAATGTCCGACAACATCTAAGACACTAGCGACAAAGAAATCGTGTTTCTTACTTGGGTACTTATCAATAAAGACCTTGAGAACTTCTGTACCGTCTAATTGAATAGCTGGCTTCTTAACGTAGATTGGTTGACTAATCTTTTGATTTTTTGAACGGATATAACCCGCATACTTAGGCTTTTCCTCATCAAGAACAATTTGACCAACTACCGTCGTCAAACTGTGTTCTAAAATATCGATAATCTTTGCTTCAGCTGCAGTTCCTTTTTGGCGATCCGCAACCTTCTTGATTACAATTTCAACAGTATCGCCATCAATGGCATAGTTAACATCATTTTTCCCTACAAAAAGGTCATCTTCTTCCCCTTCTAGGCTTACAAAACCAAAGCCATTTTTGTGGGCATGAAAAGTTCCTTTAAGAGTAATCTCGTGTTTCTTCTTTTGGTCCAAGGTGAGACTACCATCTTCTTCAAAGCGAATTTGGTGCTTCCTTTCCATCAGCGACAAGGTTTTAATGAGCTCTCGAAAGTCCTTGGAACCATCCATTCCAAGAGCTTGAGCTAAGTCATTTACAGTGACTCGTCCCTTTTCTTTTAAATATTCTTTTATTCTATCTTTCATGTTTTCTTTCTAGATTATTAAAATTTTTCTTTTTGGCGTAAAACCTTATTTCTTTCAAAAATAAAAATAGGCAAAGACCTAGTCTCGCCCATTATTTTCTTATCTACTTGATAATACCGTCAATGCTAAGGCAATGGCTAGCCAGAAAAAGACTAAGATTCCTGTCAAACGTTGCATTACGGCTTCAAAACCACGCGCTTTGCTACGTTCAAACAAATCACCTGAGCTGGCATCAAATACATTGCTAGATTGATTTTTAGTTGGTTGCATAAAAATTGCAATCACAATCACAACAGATAATACTAATAAAATGGTTAATAATAGGTTATACATATCAAACTCCTTAAAATCCCTATTATTTTACCATAATTTCTACTTAGATTCAAGATGTAGAGTCACTTTTCTTTCTTTGGGACAATACTTTAAGACTTCAATCTTATCTGGATGTGTTTTAGAGTTCTTACTGGTTAGATAATTCATGCTACCACAAGAGGAGCATTTTAGATTAATTTTTACACGCACTAGATTTTTTGTATTTGATACTATTTCAATCTAAGATGATTTGGATAAACAATACCAAAATTCTCCTTCCTAACAAAGTTAATTTATAGACACATTTCATCAAGCAACTGAACTACCTGAGCTATCAGCTGTTCTTGATTTCCATTATTATCTAGACTGTGGCTAGCCAGACTAATTTTTCTTTCTAAAGGCCATTGAGAGTTTAAACGAGATTCGGCTGCTTCTTTTGAAATTTGGTCCCGTTTCATTAATCGATCCAATTGGACATCACGATTTACATAGACTAACCAAATTTCGTCAAACCATGAAGCATATTCCTGCTCAAAAAGCAGGGGAATATCCATGAAAAAAAGTGCTTCAGTCCGAGTCAACTGATTTCGTAATGCAGCTAACTCCTCACGAATAATCTCACCTTGGGTTCTCTTAGACCATTCCTGCTCTTCAGGATTTGAAAAAATAAGACTAGCAAGAATGGGGCGATTCAGTTCACCATTCTCAAGAAGGATCTTCTCCCCAAAGTGCTCCACTAAAATCTGATATAGACGTCCACCTGGTTTTTGTAGTTGGTGCACAAGGGCATCCGCGTCAACGACTTCAAACCCTTTGTGTCTAAGAAAATTTGTAACAGTTGACTTCCCAGATGCAATGCTTCCAGTAATTCCAATTATTCTTCCCATCACTTTCTCCTTTGACATTTGGGACAAAAGTGAGTTCCTCGACCACCAAGCTGTATTTTTTCGATAATAGCCCCACAGCGAGAACAAGCTTGTCCAGTTTTATCATAGACTTGATGAAATTCCTGCATGGTGCCATCATCTCCAAAAGCATTGGTATAGGTACGAATCGTTGAACCACCCTTTTCAACAGCCTCTCCTAAAACCTTAATTATTTCATCATGGACTTTTCTGGCCTCTTGGGTGCTTAAACTATTAGAAGTTCTAGAAGGATGAACTTTCGCTCTCCAGAGAACTTCATCTACGTAGATATTTCCTAATCCAGTAACCAAAGTCTGGTAGAGAAGATGCGATTTTATAGGCTTTTTAGATTTCTTCAAAGCGCCTCTAAAAATCTCTAAGTCAAAATCCTGTTCAGTAGGTTCTGGTCCAAGTTTTTTAGATACAAAGTAAGCCTCTAAAAGCTCAGAAGCAAGTAACTCCATAGTCCCAAACTTACGAACATCCTCATACACCAAAGTACCACCATCTTCAAAATGAATCAAAACATGGGCGTGTTTACGTTCTGGAACTTGGTCTGGGTAATAAAAATACTTGCCTTCCATTCTCAAATGTGAGATAAGGACTTTATCAGATAAATAGAAAAGTAGATACTTGCCACGACGTCCCATTGATTGAATGACTTGACCAGGCATTTCCTTCTGAAATTCAGGCAAATCAGTTTTAATCATTTTGGGGTAACGAATGTTAATGTTTGAAATCTTCTTCCCCAGAATCAATTTTTCTAGTCCACGCCGAACCGTTTCGACCTCAGGTAATTCAGGCATAGCTCCTCCTTTTCTAAAAACAAGAAGCAGGCTACTGCCCACCTCTTCTTAGTATTCCTTTTCGTTGTACCCAAAATCGGCAAGATCTAATTTCTTATCGCGCCAATTTTTCTTAACTTTGACCCATGTTTCTAGGAAGACCTTGTCCCCTAGCATGAGTTCGATATCTTTACGAGCCATGGTACCAATTTTCTTGAGCATAGCACCACCTTTACCGATAATAATTCCTTTTTGGCTGTCACGCTCGACCATAATAGTTGCTCGGATATGAACTTTATCGGTTTCCTCATCTCGTTTCATAGAATCAACCACTACTGCAACTGAGTGTGGAATTTCTTCGCGAGTTAAGTGTAACACTTTTTCACGAATCATCTCTGATACTAGGAAACGCTCTGGGTGGTCTGTAATTTGATCAGCTGGAAAATATTGGAAACCTTCTTCTAAGTTTTCGCTCAAAATATCAATCAAATGGGAAACATTATTTCCTTGAAGGGCTGAAATCGGAACAATTTCCTTAAAGTCCATCTGATTACGGAAATCATCGATTTGAGCTAAAAGTTGATCAGGGTGAACCTTGTCAATTTTATTCACCACCAAAATCACAGGAACCTTAGCAGCTTTGAGGCGTTCGATAATCATATCGTCCCCCTTCCCTCGTGGCTCGTCTGCTGGAACCATGAAGAGAACCGTGTCGACTTCACGAAGAGTGCTATAGGCTGATTCTACCATGAAATCTCCAAGAGCTGTCTTAGGTTTGTGAATCCCTGGGGTATCGATAAAGACAATCTGTTCCTTATCGGTCGTGTAGATTCCCATAATCTTGTTGCGCGTTGTCTGCGCCTTATCACTCATGATGGCAATTTTTTGCCCCATGACGTGGTTCAAAAAAGTTGACTTCCCAACGTTGGGACGTCCTAAAATGGCTACAAATCCTGATTTAAATGTCATAGTTACCTCTATAATGTTTAAAATAGTAAATCCCAAATCCTAGGGATGAAAATGATAAGTCCAGTCACTGCAGCAAATAAAGACACAACAAGAACTGCACCTGCAGCCATGTCTTTAGCCTTCTTTGCAAGCATATCGAAGTGATAATGGCTAGCCAAATCCACTACATTTTCAATAGCAGAATTCAAAATCTCAAAAGCAATTACTAAAAAAATGCTTAATAGGAGAAAGAGCCATTCAATTCTGGAAACTTGAAAAACAATGCCTGCAAGTAGAACCAAGAGAGAAGTCACTGCATGCTTTCTCATATTACGCTCTTCTTTTATGGCAGTAAAAATACCTGTCAGGGCAAAATCTAAACTTGAAAGCAAGTCGCGATTCTTCCATTTTCGTTTATTGTCTTGTGAGTCCATAGGCTGTTAAAATTTCTTCTTGTAAACCGAACATCTCCGCTTCTTCTTCCGGAGTGTAGTGATCATAACCGTTTATGTGTAAAAAACCGTGCACAGCTAAAAAGCCCATTTCACGTTCAAAACTATGACCGTACTCTTCAGCTTGCTCATGCGCTTTATCAATTGAAATGAATAACTCGCCGATATAAGCATCAAATTCTGACATCATTTCTGCTAAATCAGGGTCTTCTGCCAAATCCTCTTCGTCAAAGGTAATCTCTAATTCAGGTTTGTATTCAAGGCTAATAACGTCTGTTGGACGGTCAGTATCACGAAACTCTAAATTGAGTTCATGACTGCGTTCATTGGTCACAAAAGTGACTGCCATCTCCTTGTCTTCTTTTCCAATTTTTTTAGCAGCAAATTCCAAAATTTCTTGTGTTTGCTTTAAAATTTCTTCAGAAACCTGACCAGTTTCATCTACCATTTCAATATACATGTGCTTCTCGATTCTCTTTACTTGGCTTTATTATACCATATTTCTATGATTTTATTCTACCTTTTTGATATAATACTATGGAATACATTCATAAGGAGAGAACCATGTCATTTGATGGATTTTTTTTACACCACATGGTTGAGGAATTGCGAGCTGAACTACTAAACGGTCGCATTCAAAAAATTAATCAACCCTTTGACCAAGAATTGGTCTTACAAATCCGTAGCAATCGCCAAAGTCATCGTCTGCTCCTTTCTGCTCACCCTGTTTTTGGACGCATCCAGTTGACAGAAACGACTTTTGAAAACCCTGCTCAACCTTCTACCTTTATCATGGTTTTGAGGAAATATTTACAGGGTGCTGTTATCGAGTCTATCGAGCAGATTGAAAACGATCGAATCGTTGAAATCACTGTTTCTAACAAAAATGAGATCGGAGACAATATCCAAGCCACCCTCATCATTGAGATTATGGGTAAACATAGTAATATCCTCCTTGTAGATAAAAGTAGTCACAAGATTCTTGAAGTTATAAAGCATATTGGCTTTTCACAAAATAGTTACCGTACACTCCTACCTGGTGCTACCTATATAGCTCCTCCGAGTACAAAGGCTCTGAATCCTTTTACCATTAAGGATGAAAAACTTTTTGAAATCCTACAAACACAGGAATTGACAGCTAAAAATATTCAAAGCCTCTTCCAAGGTTTAGGCCGTGATACGGCATCTGAATTAGAAAATTTACTAACTGATGATAGACTTTCCAATTTCCGAAGCTTTTTTAAGCAAGAAACCAAACCTTGCTTAACAGACAAGTCTTTCTCTTGTGTGCCTTTTTCTAGCAAAACAACGGAGTGTTTTGACAACCTTTCTCAATTACTTGATGTCTATTACAAAGATAAGGCAGAACGTGATCGTGTCAAACAACAGGCTAGTGAACTCATTCGTCGTGTTGAAAATGAACTACAAAAAAATCGCCAAAAACTGAAGAAACAAGAAAAAGAACTGCTTGCTACCGAAAACGCGGAGGAATTCAGACAAAAAGGAGAGTTGCTAACAACTTTCCTTCATCAGGTTCCAAATGATCAAGACCAAGTCGTCTTAGATAATTATTACACCAATCAGCCTATCACAATTGCACTAGATAAGGCTTTAACACCAAACCAAAACGCTCAAAAATACTTCAAACGTTATCAGAAATTAAAAGAGGCTGTCAAATATCTGACTGAACTAATTGAAGAAACCAAGGCAACCATTCTTTATCTGGAAAGCGTCGAAACAGTCCTCAACCAAGCTGGGTTAGATGAAATTGCTGAAATTCGTGAGGAATTAATCCAAACCGGCTTCATCAGAAGACGTCAACGGGAGAAAATTCAAAAGCGTAAAAAGCCAGAAAAATATCTGGCTAGCGATGGTAAAACCATTATTCTCGTTGGACGAAACAATCTTCAAAATGAAGAGTTGACCTTTAAAATAGCACGCAAAGAGGAACTTTGGTTCCATGCTAAGGATATCCCAGGAAGCCACGTTGTCATCTCAGGAAACCTCAATCCTTCTGACGAAGTCAAGACGGATGCTGCAGAACTCGCAGCCTACTATTCGAAAGGACGTCTTTCTAATCTCGTTCAAGTGGACATGATTGAGGTTAAAAAGCTTAATAAACCAACTGGTGGCAAACCAGGATTCGTGACTTATACAGGTCAAAAGACGCTACGTGTGACACCTGATTCTGAAAAAATTCAATCCATGAAATTATAAGATAAAAATTTGTAGTGAAACTCTTACTACACTTTTATATAAAGGAGGGGAGCTCAATGCTTCGGCATATTAAATCAACTATAACTATTATATTCGGAGCTGCTATCTTCGCCTTCGGACTTACTTATTTTGTTGTTCCACATCACTTGTTCGAAGGTGGAGCAACAGGGATAACCTTGATTACCTATTATCTCTTTAACATCCCTATTTCGCTGATGAATATCTTGATTAATATCCCTCTCTTCTTACTAGCTTGGAAAATATTTGGACTGAGATCACTATATTCCAGTCTACTTGGAACCATTGCCGTCTCCGTCTGGTTAGCTACCTTTGAGAAGATTCCTCTTCAGTTTAACCTTGAAGGAGATCTCGTTGTGGTTTCTTTAGTAGCTGGTGTCCTCCTAGGTGTTGGACTTGGTGTTATTTTCAACGCGGGTGGAACAACTGGTGGTACTGATATCGTCGCTCGTATCCTTAATAAATACACCCATATCTCTGTTGGAAAATTGCTTTTTGGACTTGATTTTCTGATTCTAATGTTGATTTTAATCATCTTCCAAGACCTACGTCTTGTAACCTATACTCTCTTATTTGACTTCATCGTTTCAAGAGTTATTGACTTAATCGGTGAGGGTGGATATGCTGGAAAAGGATTTATGATTATCACTCAAAAACCGATGGAATTAGCTGATAAAATCAATGAAGAACTCGGTCGTGGTGTTACCTTTATCTCAGGACAAGGCTACTATAGCAAAAAGGACTTAAAGATTATTTACTGTATTGTCGCAAGAAATGAAATTGTCAAGATGAAAGAAATGATTCATACAGTTGATCCGATGGCCTTTATCACTATCACGGAAGCTCACGAAATCCTTGGAGAAGGGTTTACTTTCCCAGCAAAAGACGAGGTTTCTTAACCTTAAAATAAAAAAAGTAACTTCAAAGATGAAGTTACTTTTTTTGTCATATCATCAATTATTTTTCTGCTGTAAGTGCAGCCATTGTGATGTAGTTGTATGGTTTATTGAAGTGTGGCAAGAAGAATAGGTCTGTCAATGCTAATTTGTCAATGGTAACGTGTTCTTGAATAGCAAGTGAGAACATGTGAATTCCCATGCTAATTGCTGAATCACGAGATACCATTTGAGCACCAAGGATTTCACGGCTGTCTTTATCAAAGACGATCTTGATAGCTACTTCATAGTTGTCATGCTTCATAAATTCTGGTTTTTGAAGATCGTTGAATCCAGTTTCAGTTGCGTTGTAACCAGCAACTTTTGCTTTTTCAAGTGTCAAACCAGTTGAAACCATGTGAAGACCATAGATTGAGATACCATTTGATCCTTGAACACCAATTCCTTCAAGCTCATGTCCACAAGCGTTGTAAGCACCTACGATACCAGTACGTACCGCATTTGATGCAAGAGCGATGTAGCTAGTATCTTTACGAGCGTTGTCATAAACAGTCGCACAGTCACCAACAGCGTATACACCTGGGATTGAAGTTTCTTGTTTCTTGTCTACAAGGAAGGCACCATTACGGAAGAGTTCAATCTTACCATCAGCAAGAGCTGTGTTTGGACGGAAACCAACCGCAAGGACAACCATATCCACATCAAATGTTTCTTTGTCAGTGATCAAGCGTTCAACTTTACCGTCACCTTCGATAGCTTTAACAGTTTGACCAAGTGCCAAACGGATGTTGTGGTCTTCCAAGTTTTTAGCCATCATTTGTGTGAAGTCTTTGTCATAGTATCCGTTCAATACAGTGTCAACGATATCAACAAGGACAACTTCTTTTCCAAGACGTTCGAAAGCTTCGGCAAGTTCAACACCGATGTAACCACCACCTACAACAGCGATACGCTCAAGGTGTTTGCTCTTGTCAGCAAGTTTTTCAATAACTTCTTCTGCGTTTTGGTACAATTTAACGAATTGTACGTTTTCAAGAGTTGCTTTGAACTCACGGTTACCTTTAACGATTTCAACGCCTTCGATTGGTGGCAAGATTGGAGTTGAACCAGTAGCAAAAATCAATTTTTCATATGATTCTTTGTGCTCTTTACCGTCAACTTCTGCAGTAACAACTTTATTGTCATAGTCAATTGAAAGAACTGGTGAGTTCATGTAAACTTTTGCACCCTTAGCTTCCAATTTTTCTTTATCAGAGTAGAACAAGCCTTCAGCTCCGTCGATTTGTTCCCCGATCCAAAGCGCCATTCCACATCCAAGGAATGAGATATTTGAGTTTTGGTCAAATACAACGATTTCGTTTTCGTTTCCAAAATTGTCCAACATAGTATTGATACATGCAGTACCAGCGTGGTTAGCACCCACGACTACGATTTTACTCATAAGATAAATCCTACCTTTATTTTTTTATTTACCTCTCAAGTATACCATTATCTGTGAACGTTTTCAAGACTTTTGACCCGTTTGATGTTATTTAAGAAAGTTTTTGAAAGATATATCAACTTATTTTCAAAGAGTCCTCATTGATTTAGAGCTGTTTTTAATTTTTTAAGCATATTTCTTGACTTTTTGTAAAAAATGATTTGTGAAAACGCTGACTTTATGATATTCTATTTATATGGAAATAAATTATAAATTCTTAATCTCTTTTTAAATTAAGATTTGTAGCTATTTCCCAGTGATTTGAAGGGAGTTGATTCTTTGCCTCTTAGTTCATCATCTGAGCGATTAATGGGAACTATGATTACTATTTCCTTAGTGCATGAACAAGCCGATAATCTTCTCCGTCAAGCTTTTGATTTGCTCAAGAAACTTGAATTCCGCTTCAATGCTAACAGTACTGAATCTGAATTAATGGAAATTAACTATCAGGCAGGTATTGCCCCAGTTAAAGTCCACCCTGATTTGTTTGAGCTGATTTCATTAGGTCTAGAACACAGTCTAGCACCTAAAAGTCATCTCAATATTGGTATAGGGCCTTTGGTTCAAACCTGGCGTATCGGTTTTTCCGATGCAAAGGTTGCAAGCCCTGAAGAAATTGCTTCAGCCTTAGCACTAATAGACCCTCATTTTATTAAACTCGATTCAGTCAATTCTACAGTTTTCCTAGAAAAAAAGGGAATGAAAATTGACTTAGGGTGTTTAGCAAAGGGGTACAGTGCAGATAAGGTTGCAGCTTTCTTAAAAGAAAACGGCGTCACTTCTGCTCTTATCAATCTTGGAGGAAACATCCTCACAATTGGGAACAACCAAGCAAAAGATGGACGTCCGTGGCAAATCGGCATTCAAGATCCAAATAATCCACGCGGTAATCACCTGATGACCTTGTCTATTACTGGAAAAACAGTGGTTACATCTGGGATTTATGAACGGCATCTTGAAATCAATGGCAAGGATTATCACCATATTTTCGATAGTGAAACAGGCTATCCTATTAAAACGGATTTAGCTAGTTTAACCATTATATCTGACCGCTCTGTTGACGGCGAGATATGGACCACACGATTATTTGGCGAACGTAGCGCCTCTATTATGTGGCAAGTCGAAAATATTGATGGTATCGAAGCCATCCTCATTGACAAAGATGGACGCTTAGCTTGTTCATCTGGTATCCAACGATAAATCATTAATAATGCAAAAAGAGAAAGGAAAGCCCATGCTTAAACTTATTGCTATTGTAGGAACTAACTCAAAACGTTCCACAAACCGCCAACTGCTTCAATATATGCAGAAACACTTTGCTGATAAAGCAGAAATCGAATTGGTAGAAATTAAGGATCTACCTGTATTTAACAAACCAGCTGACAAACAAATCCCAGCTGAAGCTACGGAAATCGCTGCTAAAATCGAAGCTGCTGATGGAGTTATTATCGGTACTCCAGAATACGACCACTCAATCCCAGCTGTTCTTATGAGCGCTCTTGCTTGGATTTCATATGGTGTATTCCCGCTTTTGAACAAACCTGTCATGATTACAGGTGCTTCATATGGTACACTCGGTTCATCACGTGCTCAATTGCAACTTCGTCAAATTCTTAATGCTCCTGAAATCAAAGCAAATGTTCTCCCAGATGAATTCTTGCTTTCACATTCTCTTCAAGCATTTGATCAAAATGGTGACTTGGTAGATCTTGATGTCATCAAGAAATTGGATGCCATCTTTGATGACTTCCGTATCTTTGTTAAAGTTACTGAGAAATTGCGTAACGCACAAGAGCTTCTTCGCAAAGATGCTGAAGATTTTGATTGGGAAAATTTGTAAGATAGGAGATCGAAAGAATGAAATTTGTTGGACTTGTTGGATCAAACTACGATCAATCATATAACCGCAAACTCTTGGAGTTCATCCGCCGTCAGTTTAAATTTAAATTTGAACTAGAAGTTTTGGAAATCGATGAAGTTCCAATGTTTAACCAAGACGAAAAATGGGACGAGAGCTTCCAGTTGCGCCTTCTTTATAACAAAATCACTCGAGCTGATGGTGTGATTATTGCTACTCCAGAGCACAACCACACTATTTCTGCTTCACTTAAGTCAGTCCTTGAATGGCTTTCATACGAAGTTCATCCATTTGAAAACAAACCAGTTATGATTGTGGGTGCTTCATACTACGATCAAGGAACTTCACGTGCTCAAGTTCACCTTCGTAAAATTCTTGATGCGCCAGGAGTAAATGCCTACACATTACCAGGTAATGAGTTCCTTCTTGGAAAAGCCAAAGAAGCTTTTGATGCAAAAGGAAATATTATTAACGAAGGAACTGTTAAATTCCTTGAAACTTGCTTAGATAACTTTGTCAAATACGTAGGAGTCGTTTCTAATTTGAAAAAACCAAAACCAATTGAACCAGAAGACTTGGATTGTGGAAAACCAATTGCCACAACTATTACAGAAGTTGACCCTGATGATCCAGAATGGGTAGAAAAAGTTGCAGAAATCACAGGTGCTGTTTCAGGTGATACATACGTTAAACTTGACCATGGTATCCTTACAGTTAACCAAATCGATATGTTCTTGAAAGCTATGCCTTTTGAATTGACATATGCTGATGACAACAACCAATTCCTATACTACAACAACGCTCATCAAGATCCAGAAACAATGTTTGCGAAACGTGTGCCACCTCAATCTGGTAGCCGTATGTCAACAGTTCACGGATCACTTCCACCTGCACGTATGAAAAATGTTGAGTGGGTTATTGGTACGCTTCGCAATGGCAACCAAGAATACGTACGTACAATTGTTCCTGGTTCACCTGCAGGTGTTATCAATACTCACAACTACCAAGCTATGTACTATCCTGATGGATCATATGCTGGTATCAATGAAATTGTCTTTAACTTCCAACCATGGCTTGACTGGTACTTGAAAGAAACTGGTCAACGTTTGGTAGGCGGTAGCGGACCTTTTGCTCCTGCTGCTGGAGGTCACGGAGATGCCGATGCTACTTCTGGTGCATCTGATGCTGGAGGACATGGTGATGGTGCCCACGGAGCTGCTGATGCTACTTCTGGTGCAAGTAACTAATAACTAACAAAAAGGAACCCAAAATGGTTCCTTTTTTATAATAGAAATCTCGGTTCGCACACACAAACCGAGAATTTTTTTATTTATGAATTCGGATCATCAAGACTACGGCCGTGTAAACCTTTTTCTCGTTGCACTTGACGAAGTTTTTCAGGAGTCACATCATTACCATCTTCATCGACGATTTTGATTCCTTCAACGTGATGACGTACTGAACGACGATAGCCTTCGATATATTCCTCACGAAGTTTGGCTTGTTCTACTTTTTCTTCCGCAGTCAAGCCTTCTGTTTTTTTCTTTTTAGCAAGTTCATTAATACGAGCGATTTTTTCTGGTGTCATATTTGGACCTCCAATCTATTTTTCAATTACTATTTTGTATTAAGAAGGTTAAAAGCAGCCACTGTTTTTGCTTTATTGACAAGTTCAGCTAGAATAGCCAAACGATTATTCTTAACATCAATATCCTCTGCCATAACCATGGTATTGTCAAAGAATGCATCAATAACTGGACTAAGAGCAAATAATTGCTCTAATTTATCACTAGCTGAACCTTTCAATTCTAAGCTTTCTACAGCTTGAGCTAGTTCTTTTTCCTGCTCATTTTCAAAGAGATTTGCATCAACTTTGACTGAACCTTCTGCCTTTTCTGCTAGGTTAAAGGCACGAGATAATGACTCAACTGATGATTTGTAATCTTCAGTTTTAGCAGCTTCTGAAAGAGCTTCTGCCGCTTCAATCATATCAGAGACAACAAAGTTTGAGCTTGCTAGAACAGCTTCTTTAATATCTTTTGCTGTAGAATCCATCATCTTATCAACACGAGCTTTGATGAAGTTAAGCACTTCTTCTTGGTTATCGTAAGTTAAACTATCAAACGATAAAGCATAAAGACTGGCAATCAACTCGTCCATCGGAATATTCCATCCAAAGTCTTCTAAGATTCGAACAATCCCTTGTGTTGCACGACGAAGGGCATAAGGGTCGTTAGAACCAGATGGAATCAAACCAACAGAGAAGAAAGATAAGAGAGTATCTAATTTATCGGCTAGTGCAAGTATTGCTCCAACTTTAGATTCAGGAAGAGCTCCGTCTGCTGAGTCTGGAAGGTAGTGTTCACGGATTGCTTGTGCCACTGCAGCATTTTCACCTGCAAGAATCGCATACTTCTCACCCATGATCCCTTGAAGCTCATCAAATTCACCAACCATACCGGTTAAGAGGTCAAATTTATAAATGGCTGCAGCACGAGCAAGATCAATAGATTCATCAACTGATAGACCAGCTTTTTCTGCTAGCAGGATAGCAATTTGCCCTGTACGAATCATGTGTTCACGAAGTGATCCAATCTTTTCATGGAAGGTAACGTGTGAAAGTTTAGCAACTAAATCTTCAATCTTGAGTTTTTGGTCTTCACGCCAGAAGAATTCTCCATCTTCCAAACGAGCAACCAAAACTTTCTCATTTCCTCGAATGACATTTTCCAAGTGTTCAGCATTTCCGTTACGAACTGAAATGAAGTTTGGTCTTAGGTTTCCATCAAGATCACGGACAACAAAATAACGTTGATGAGTTTCCATTGAAGTAACCAAAACTTCTTCTGGAACTTCTAGGTATTTAGGCTCAAAATTACCCATAAAAGCGGTTGGATATTCAACCAAGTTTAAGACTTCGTTTAAAAGTCCTTCATCAATCTGTACTTGAACGCCATGTTCTGCTTCAATTTCCTTAATTTGTTCACGAATCATATTTTCACGTTCAATGCTATCAGCAATGACATAGACTTTGCGTAAGTCTTCTTCGTAACTATCAGCATGACGGATTTCAACTTCATGTCCAAGGAAGCGATGTCCGCGGCTGACTCTGCCTGAATGAATATCTAAGAAATCTAGGTCAAGAGCTTCATCATCCAAAAGCACTGTCAAAGTGTGGACTGGACGGATATATTCAAAAGTATTGTTTGCCCAACGCATGCTAACAGGGAAATTTAAGCTAGCCAAGACTTCTGGAATTCCAGTCAGAACTTCTTCCGCTGGTTTTCCAGCTTCATGCTTAGTTACATAGACGTATTCTTCACCTTTGATTTCACGGAATTCAATGTCATCTACAGTCAAGCCTTTTCCACGGACAAACCCTTGTGCTGCTTTAGAGAAATTTCCTTCTGCATCCAAAGCAATTTTCTTAGAAGGTCCTTTAAAATCTTCAGTCAAATCTGTTTGTTGGTCTGCTAAACCAAGTACACGAACAGCTAAACGACGTGGAGTTGAAAATGTTTGAATCCCTTCATATGAAAGGCGGTTGTCATCCAAGAAGGCTGCCATTTTTTCGCCGAGTTGTTTTTCACTTGGTGTGACAACGTAGGCTGGTAACTCTTCGAGTCCTAGTTCTACTAATAAGTTTTTTGTCATGTTTTTTCCTTTACACAATCAATTAATTTTCTTCAACAAGACCTTTAGTAGTGGGGGACGCAAGCAAACCTTCAGTTTCATTGCTAACTGTCAAGCCTTAAGTCTCGTCAGTTCCCCAGTCGGATAAGAAACTTCTTATCCGACTTTCACTACAGAGGTCTTGTTTTATTTAGCGACCTACGGTCGACTTTCAGTCATTTATTCCTGTAATTCTGTCTATTCTTCCTCTTCTGCTAGGAGTTTTGCGCGGGTGGCTTCGTCTAGCAGTGGGTAACCGAGTTTCTTACGTTCTGCGACGAAGGTTTTAGCAACGACACGGGCCAAGTTACGGATGCGGGCAATGTAACCGGCACGTTCTGTAACTGATACCGCTCCACGAGCGTCAAGCAAGTTGAAGGTATGTGAACATTTCAAAACGTAGTCATAGGCTGGGTGCACAAGGCCTAATTCCAAAGCACGTCCAGCTTCTTTTTCAAACTTTTCAAAGTTTTCAAGAAGCATATCTTGGTCAGAAACTTCAAAGCTGTATTTTGAATGCTCATATTCTGGCTGAAGGAAGATTTCTCCATATTTAACACCTGGAGCCCACTCAATATCGTAAACTGAGTCTACTTCTTGGATATAAGAAGCTAAGCGTTCCAATCCATAAGTGACCTCGGCGGTAACAGGACCTGTTGCTAAACCACCGACTTGTTGGAAGTAAGTGAACTGGGTGATTTCCATACCATCAAGCCACACTTCCCATCCAAGACCAGCTGAACCAGTTGATGGATTTTCCCAGTTATCTTCAACGAAACGAATATCGTGTTCCAATGGGTTGATTCCCAATTTTTCCAAAGACTCAAGGTAGAGTTCTTGGATATTTGATGGAGATGGTTTCATAACTACTTGGAATTGGTGGTGTTGGTAGAGACGATTTGGGTTTTCTCCGTAACGACCGTCAGCAGGACGACGAGATGGTTCTACATAAGCCGCATTCCATGGCTCAGGACCAATGGCACGAAGGAAAGTGTAAGGACTCATGGTTCCCGCACCTTTTTCGTTATCATAAGCCTGCATCAGCATACAACCCTGGTCATTCCAGTATTGTTGCAAAGTCAAGATAATCTCTTGGAAGGTTAGTTTTTTAGACATTATTAACTCCTTTTTTAAATTCTAACGACTTTGGATACAAAAAGAACCGTGTCTTTGCTCCTAAGTCAAGTGACCTAGGGGCGTCAAAAACGCGGTTCCACCCTAATTTATTACTTCATTATTTTTTATTAAAATACCAAAAGCGCCACACTTATCTCTTAACCACCTGACTCCCACTATCTCAGGCTCGCTTAGGATTTACCGATAAGATATTCTTTCTTGCGTCTATTATAACAAAATGCAATTAAAAAGTAAAATTATTTTCATAAGGAATCTCCAATAATTCACCTAAAATAGAAATACTAATTTAACGCCATTCTCTTTCTTGCCCCTTTTTGAACAAAAAGAAAAACCACTACTCCTAAGAATAGCGGTTTAATCATGTTTTTAAGCTACAAATGTAGTCGCTCTATTATTTAAGAGTAACTGAAGCTCCAGCTTCTTCCAATTTAGCTTTGATTTCTTCAGCTTCTGCAGTTGGAACGCCTTCTTTGATGACACCTGGTGCACCATCAACAAGTTCTTTAGCTTCTTTAAGTCCAAGACCAGTGATTTCACGTACAACTTTGATAACGCCAACTTTTTTGTCACCAGCAGCTGTCAATTCAACGTCAAATGAGTCTTTAGCAGCACCAGCGTCAGCAGCACCAGCTGCAGCAACAGCTACAGGAGCAGCTGCAGTTACACCAAATTCTTCTTCGATAGCTTTTACAAGGTCGTTCAATTCAAGGATTGAAGCTTCTTTAATTTCAGCAATAATGTTTTCAATGTTCAATGCCATTGTTATTTCCTCCAAATAAGTTTAAATTTAATTTTGTTATTTTTTTGTAGCTAGGCTACGCTGCGTAGCTTATGATTAAGCTGCGTCTTCTTTGTTGTCTGCAACCGCTTTGACTGCAAGAGCAACGTTGCGCACTGGCGCTTGAAGTACAGAAAGGAGCATAGAAAGAAGTCCTTCGCGACTTGGAAGAGTTGCAAGAGCAACGATTTCTTCTTTTGATGCGACAGCGCCTTCGATTGCACCACCTTTGATTTCAAGTGCTTCAGCGTTTTTAGCAAAGTCGTTCAAGATTTTCGCTGGTGCGATAACATCTTCGTTAGAAAATGCTACTGCAGATGGTCCAACAAAAACAGATGCAAGATCTTCAAGACCAGCTTTTTCAGCTGCACGACGTAAGATTGAGTTTTTGATAACTTTATACTCAACTTCGCTTCCACGAAGCTCACGACGAAGAACTGTATCTTGTTCAACTGTCAAACCACGAGCGTCTACAACGACGATTGATGCAGCAGCTTTCATTTTCTCAGCTACTACGTCAACTAGTTCCGCTTTCTTAGCAATAATTGCTTCACTCATTAGTGTGTTCACCTCCGTAATTATTTTGCTTGGGGAATTTTTCCAAAAGAAAAACGCGCCCAAACCTAGACACGAAAGTACAATACGCTTCTTTTTACATGATACGTTTTGTCCTCGGTAGGATATTTATGAGTCTCGCTCCCCTACTGTCTTAGGCAGTTTTTTCAAACCGTTTATAAGTATATCACAAGAATTCTATCAAAGCAAGTATTTTTTAAAAAAAATTGAGTTTTTTCTCAATCCTACTGCCACTTAGAGAAGAATATTTAAATATTTTCTCAGTAAATGGAAAATACTGGTATCAAGGTATTATAGATTAAGAGCGCATGAAAGAACAACATTAACACATGAAATATGAATGGAGTATTTCCCGTGACCTGAATGTCCTGATTAGATTTTTGACTGTCTAAGAAAAAAGTTAATGACAAGAAAAGTAGGATTATGCCATAAATAATGCTAAGGTGATAAAGAATGAGCCCTATGATACTGAAATAGAGGAAACCGAAAATGGGTATCGAGAAAACAATCAGAGCTAAGGAACCAAATGCGATTCTTATTATCGAAATCATTAAGAAACTATAGGCTGTAAATGTAGTAAATTTAGATACTTGGAATCCTAATTTTTTCTGCTTAGATATGTAATGAATGATAAAAATTGGATAAAGAATATCTACCATCTTGACTCTCTATTCTTACTAAGATACTTTACTTTACTTTATTTTAACTATTTTTCCTTCAAAATTCAATTTCTATCTTGACGGATAATATTATTTAGTGTACTATACAACTGTATATACACACAAAAAGGAGTTATTATGAATACACAAAAGAAAACCCAATTCATGACTGTAACCGCATTGCTAACTGCTATCGCTATTTTGATTCCCTTGGCGATGCCCTTCAAGATTGTTATTCCGCCCGCTTCTTACACTCTAGGAAGCCACGTTGCAATCTTTATCGCTATGTTTCTTTCTCCTTGGATGGCAATCTTTGTCATTATAGCTTCTAGCCTAGGATTCCTCATGGCTGGTTATCCAATTGTCATTGTACTTCGAGCTTTCTCCCATATCTTTTTTGGCACTTTGGGCGCCTTCTATCTGCAAAAACATCCTCAAACCTTAGATAATCCAAAATCTTCTTTGATTTTTAACTTTGTACTTGGTTTAGTACACGCTATTGCCGAAGTCTTTGCTTGTATTATCTTTTATGCAGGAACTGGAACAAATGTAGAGAATATGTTCTATGTCTTATTTGTACTGGTTGGTATTGGTACAATTATTCATAGTATGGTAGACTATTACTTAGCATTAGCTGTTTATAAAGCATTGAAAAAACGTCGTTAAGCGTTAAGAAAGAAGAATATGACAAAAAATCGAAAAGAAGCACTTCTACAACTCTTAAAAGAAGCTCAAAAACCTCAAAACGGAAAAAGCTTAGCAGAACATTTTCATGTCACTCGCCAGATTATCGTTCAGGACATTGCAGTTCTTCGTGCAGACGGTGCTCCTATCTTATCAACCAATCGTGGCTATATTTATAAAGAAAGCAAAACCAACCCGTATGTTCACAAGCTGTTTAAAGTAAAGCACGAGATGGAAGAAATCGGTCAAGAACTTCTAGCTATCGTCGATAATGGGGGGCGTGTTCAGAATACCTTAATTGATCATCCTGTCTACGGGGAAATTGAAACCTTGCTTAAACTCTCTTGTCGCCGTGACGTTCAGCATTTTTTAGAGCAAGTCGAACGGTCTGACTTTAGACCACTTTCTGAATTAACAGATGGCGTCCATTATCACCTAGTCGAAGCTGAAAACGAACAAGACCTCCTCTATATTGAGAAGGCCTTGGACCAGCTTGGTTATTTAGTAAAAGATTAAAAGATTTTCTTTTCCCACCCGTCCTCTGTACGGTGACGGTAGAAAAATTCAGACTTGTCTGGAGCTTCCATCATCTCCATCAAAGGTAACATATCATAAGCCAGATCCAAATTTGGAATCTGGTCTTTTTGTACCCAGGACACTTCTCCTTCTTCAGATGATTGTAGAGTACCAGTAAACTCAGTCGCCTTGTAACAAAAGACAATATAACGCTCACCTGTATCTAAGGGCCAATTTTTTATGCCGACAAGTTGAGGATTTTGAATCGTCAGACCTGTTTCCTCGTATATTTCGCGAATAACTGACTCTGCAAAAGCCTCTCCGTCTTCGACATGACCTCCTGGAAAGGCATAGCCAGACCAGCGATTGCTTTCGGGTGAACGATACTGCATAACCACGCGCTGCTTTTCTAGATCTTCAATCATACAAATATTGGTAAGAATGGTTAATTGTGCTCGAGACATAGGACTCACTTTCTAATCTTTAATTTTCTATCTTATACTTAACTTTAGATTTCATAATCAAAGGATTAACTAAGTCATGATATTCATGAATTTCATGGAGTAAGGAACCTCTGATGATTCTAATTTCCTTATCTTTACTATTCACCTGATAATCTATATTGATAGGCATAGATGAATCTGGAACCATGGAGAAAAAGAAAAATATTACGAACCAGATTATGAGAGCAAAGAATCCGCTGAGAGCTTGAAAAATCAAATGATGCCATTGAAAGATTCTCTTTTTATAAAAGATTGTCCATGGATGGATAAATAGGGTTAAGCAGAGACCAAAAAACCAGACATTCCACAAAACTGGGGTAAAAGCTAAACCAAATAAACCTAGGACAAAATGAATTAAGGCAAATACCAAGAACAGTAGGTAAAGAATCCTAAATATTGTTAGATGTTTTCTCATGATTAACTCCTTTTCTTTTCAATATATCTCATAAATAGAATCATTAAAGCAGCTACAGTAAAAAAGACCAGATAGGTTGCTATAGGGAACCAAATATAGCGGTGATCTAGGGATAAGAGAGAAGGTAAAATTCCTTTACTATTTTTCCCACCAATCCCAATAAAGAGATGGACTATTAAACCGATACTATTAAGATAGATAAATAAATCTGCAAATCTTTTTATTGTCATCCTTGCCCCAGACAAGTCTAAGAACCAATAGTCAAATAATCGATATACCAGACAAAAAAGATTTATATATATCGGAAAACTATAGTTGATATCTCTGTATGGCGAAGGAATAGGGAGACATTCAAAAATTAGATTCAAACTTAGTCCTATTGCTAGGATAAGACCGAGGATCAAGAAGAATCCTAAAAATTTATGAGAATCTAGCCAAAGATGAAAACTTTCTTTCATTGAGAGATTCTTTTTTGTATTTGAATTTCTTTTATTCTTTCTCATTTGAGTGGATTTCCTTATTTTCTTCTTTTCCCTTTTTCTTTTCAATATACTTGGAAATTAAAATGATCAAAGCAGCCACTAAGAAGAAAGTTATATAAGTAAGAATTGGAAACCAGATGTAGCGGTGATCTAAGGTTAGCAAGGGAGGAATAGACTTTCTATTTCTACCCATTATTCCGAAAAATGAGTGAAACAACAAACCTACTCCATTTAGGTACAAGAATGGATCTGCAAAATCTTGTATTGTCAGCATTCCACCGAAATTATCTCTAAAAACACCTTGATAAAGGATGTTCACTAAGAATATAAGATTCAGAAAGAGCGGAAAGACATAATTGAAGTTTTGATAGGGTTTTGGAATAAGAGTTGTTCCAAACAACAAATAGAATACCCCAAAAGCTGATAAAAAAAATATACTACTATCTAATAGAAAAGCTATTTTTGAATGTTGTAACAACCACAATTTTACTTTATCTAGCCAGCTCATTTTTTGATGTGGCTTATGGGACTTTTTTGATTTTTTCTGACTCTTATTTTCTTGTTTCATGATATTTTCTTCACTTCTGCTGCGACCTTTTTGAGATGCTGTTCCCGCATACTAGCGGTATTCACATCCCGGCCGACTTCTCCTAAGATACACACGCGCTTGGTTTTGATTCCACAATGGTTCAAGACGGCATTCTTCAAAACAGAGATACCATAACTATCAGGAATGTTGAGAGGGCCCGAAAAGATCTTGTACCACCAAGTAGGCGCCATGGAGGTTGCGTAAATACTGGCTGTTTTCCCTTTTAATAACTTTTTAAACTGCTTGCCTCTAAGGTAATTCCAGATGAAGCTTCCTTGATCATTGGCCGAGTAGGCAATCCCCGGTGTAAAGACCCGATCGATCCAGCCCTTCATAAGGCTAGGCATACTACTCCACCAGATGGGATAAACAAAGATCAGGTGATCCGCCCACTGGATTAATTCTTGGGAACGAAGGATAAAAGAATCTTCGTCCATACGTTTTCGATAGCCATAACGTAAAACAGGATCAAAGTCCTCTTCATTAAGGTTGATGACTTCAAGTTCATGACGAGCTGAGTCAATATTTTCTACAATGGTTTGAAAAATAGCCTGACAGTAACTTTCCTTATCAGGGTGTCCATTGATGACTAGAATTTTCAAAAGTTCTCTCCTATCTAATCCAAGGCCTTGACTTCCAGCATCATATCACGAATCTGAGCTGCTAGTTCAAAGTCAAGCACTTCGACGGCTTCTTGCATTTGTTTTTCCAGTTTCTTTACCAGTTCTTTACGTTCTTGTTTGTTAAGGCTATTGATATCGACTTCCTTGTCCTCTTCCTTAGCAACTACCTTGGTTACAGAAATCAGGTCACGGATTTCCTTCTTAATAGTTTGTGGGACAATGCCGTGCTCTTCATTATAGGCCATCTGGATTTTACGACGACGGGCCGTTTCATCAATGGCACGTTGCATAGACTGAGTCATAGTGTCAGCATACATGATAACATGCCCCTCACTATTTCGGGCAGAACGACCGATGGTCTGAATGAGTCCACGCTCATTACGAAGGAAACCTTCCTTGTCGGCATCGAGAATAGCAACTAAACTTACTTCTGGAACATCAATCCCTTCACGAAGGAGGTTAATTCCGACCAAGACATCAAAAACACCCAAACGCAGGTCACGGATAATCTCTGTTCGTTCTAAAGTTTTGATATCCGAGTGCATGTACTTGACCTTAATCCCCATTTCTTTGAAATAATCGGTCAAGTCTTCAGCCATTTTCTTGGTCAAGGTTGTAATAAAGGTCCGTTCGTTCTTTTCAACACGGGCATTGATTTCACCTAAGAGGTCATCAATTTGTCCCATAGTCGGACGTACTTCCACTTCTGGATCCAAAAGACCAGTCGGACGAATGATTTGCTCAATAACGGTGGCAGTCTGCTCGTGTTCATAATCACCAGGTGTCGCTGAAACATAGACGATCTGGTGAACATGACTTTCAAACTCTTCACGACGAAGGGGACGATTATCCAAGGCAGATGGCAAACGGAAACCGTAATTAACCAACATTTCCTTACGTGAACGGTCTCCATTATACATGCCCTTGATCTGTCCCATGGTCATGTGGCTCTCATCAATCATAATCAAAAAATCATCAGGGAAGAAATCAAGAAGGGTGTACGGTGGCTCTCCTTCGCTTCGTCCATCCATGTGGCGGGAGTAGTTTTCAACCCCGTTTGTATAGCCCATCTCACGAAGCATCTCGATATCGTATTCTGTTCGTTGTTTCAAGCGTTGCGCTTCGAGGAGTTTACCTTCCTTCTCAAAGACAGCTAACTGCTCCTCCAACTCAGCCTCGATCTTAGCAATAGCTACTTCCATATGGTCATCATTGGTCACAAAGTGAGTGGCTGGGAAAATCGCCAAATGATCCACTTCACCCAGAACTTGACCAGTTAGAGCTTCAACTTCACGGATACGGTCAATCTCATCCCCGAAAAACTCAACACGAAAGGCATGCTCATCACGAGAGGCTGGGAAAATTTCCACCACATCCCCACGTACACGAAATCTTCCCCGTTGGAAGTCAATGTCATTGCGCTCAAACTGAATGTCCACCAAATCATTGAGCAGTTTATCTCGAGAGATTTCAAGACCTGGACGCAAACTAACCACGCTATCAGCGTATTCTTTAGGAGATCCCAAACCATAGATACAAGACACAGATGCAACAATGATCACATCATTACGCTCCAAGAGTGCTGAAGTCGCAGAGTGACGAAGCTTATCAATTTCATCATTGACTGAACTGTCTTTTTCTATATAAGTATCGCTTGAAGGTACATAGGCTTCTGGCTGGTAATAATCATAGTAAGATACGAAATACTCAACAGCATTTTCAGGGAAAAATTCCTTGAACTCCCCATAGAGCTGTCCCGCTAGGGTTTTATTGTGGGCAATGACAAGAGTTGGTTTATTGACCTGGGCAATGACTTGACTCATAGTGTAGGTCTTTCCTGTACCAGTCGCCCCCATCAAGATTTGAGCCTTTTCTCCACCCTCAATATTATCCACTAACTGCTCGATGGCCTGCGGTTGATCCCCAGACGGTTGGTATTTGGATACAAGTTTAAATTTGTTGTCTGTTATTCGATTTATCATAATAGCCTCATACACATTTTCTATCCTTCTATTTTACCATAAAAAGGAAAGAGTTTCTGTTTCTCAACAGACTACCCTACCTTGTTCTATGTTATATCTTCTGCCATCAAAATATAAAATGTTTGCCGTTCTTCAACTTTTTTGATATAATTTAAAAATATCTTGAAAGGAGACATCACATGAAGAAGAAAATTCTAGCTTGTTTGCTAATTTTATTTCCTATTCTTTCACTAGGAATAGCAAAAGCTGACACAGAAAAAACGAAGTATGTTATCGCCAGTGACTCATCTTTTGCACCATTTGTTTTCCAGGACTCAAGCAATCAATACACTGGTATCGATATGGATCTAATCAAGGCAATCGCTGAAGACCAAGGTTTTGAAATCGAGATTACTAATCCAGGTTTTGATGCTGCTATTAACGCAGTCCAATCTGGACAAGCAGACGGTATCATTGCAGGTATGTCAGTTACTGATGCTCGTAAAGAAACCTTTGATTTCTCTGATTCTTACTATACAGCAAATACTATTCTTGGTGTTAAAGAATCAAGTACCATTTCTTCTTATGAAGATTTGAACGGTAAGACTGTAGGTGTGAAAAATGGTACTGCTTCACAAACCTTCCTAACAGAAAATCAAAGTAAGTACGGTTACAAGATCAAAACTTTTTCAGATGCTGCATCTATGTATGATAGCTTAAACACTGGTTCAATTGATGCCGTTATGGATGACGAACCTGTTATTAAATACTCTATTAGTCAAGGACAAAAGTTAAAAACACCAATCGCAGGTACACCAATCGGTGAAACTGCCTTTGCTGTTAAAAAAGGAAGCAATCCAGAATTGCTAGAGAAATTCAACAAAGGGCTTGCAAACCTTAAGGCAAATGGAGAATTCCAAAAAATCCTTGATAAGTATCTAGCTAGCGATTCTACTACTACAAGTTCATCAGCTGATGAAACAACTATTTGGGGATTGTTGAAAAACAACTACAAACAACTTCTCAGCGGACTTGGAATTACCCTCTCATTAGCACTTATTTCATTTGTAATTGCGATTTTCATCGGAATTATCTTCGGTATTTTTAGTGTCAGCCTTTATAAATCACTCCGTTTGATTTCAGAGATTTTCGTTGACGTTATCCGTGGTATTCCACTCATGATTCTCGCAGCATTTATTTTCTGGGGCATTCCTAACTTTATCGAATCTCTTACAGGTCAACAAAGTCCAATCAACGACTTTGTCGCTGGTACTATCGCACTTTCCCTAAACTCAGCTGCCTACATCGCTGAGATTGTTCGTGGTGGTATCAAGGCCGTGCCTGTTGGACAAATGGAAGCCAGTCGAAGCCTAGGTATTTCATATGGAAAAACCATGCGTAAGATTGTCTTGCCACAAGCAACCAAGCTCATGCTTCCAAACTTCGTCAACCAATTTGTTATCGCTCTTAAAGATACAACAATCGTATCTGCAATCGGTCTGGTAGAACTCTTCCAAACTGGTAAGATTATCATTGCTCGTAACTACCAAAGTTTCAAAATGTATGCAATTCTCGCAGTCTTTTACCTTGTGATTATCACTCTTCTAACTAGATTAGCGAAACGCTTAGAAAAGAGGATTCAATAATGGCAAAATTAAAAATTGACGTTCATAACTTACATAAACAATATGGTAAAAACAAAGTCCTTAAAGGAATTTCAGCGAAATTCTATGAAGGAGATGTTGTTTGTATCATTGGACCTTCTGGTTCAGGTAAGTCAACTTTCTTGCGTAGCTTAAATCTCCTCGAAGAAGGAACAAAAGGAAGCATCACAGTTAACGGCTATGATTTGACGGATAAAGCGACCAATGTAGACCACGTTCGTGAAAATATCGGAATGGTGTTCCAGCACTTCAATCTCTTTCCACATATGACCGTATTGGAAAATATCACTTTCGCTCCTGTAGAGCACAAGTTAATGACCAAGGCTGAAGCTGAAAAATTAGGAATGGAACTTCTTGAAAAAGTTGGGCTTGCTGACAAGGTCAATGCCAATCCTGAAAGTCTATCCGGTGGTCAAAAACAACGTGTGGCTATTGCCCGCGGTTTAGCAATGAACCCTGATATTATGCTCTTTGACGAGCCAACTTCTGCCCTTGACCCTGAGATGGTTGGTGATGTTCTAAACGTTATGAAAGAGTTGGCTGAACAAGGCATGACCATGATTATCGTAACCCACGAAATGGGATTTGCTCGTAAGGTTGCCAATCGAGTTATCTTTACAGCAGACGGTGAATTCATAGAAGATGGTACACCTGATCAAATCTTTGACAACCCACAACACCCTCGTCTAAAAGAATTTTTGGACAAGGTTCTCAATGCTTAAAAAACTGCAAGGTTTACCTTGCAGTTTTTTTCTCACTTGTATTGGAATTTTGGATTTTTTAGAAAATTATGATAAAATAAAGGGTATGAAAATGGGGATTCCTCATGCCTAGGATATCTAGGAAAGTAAATAGAAATTAGGTAGCTGGATGTCATCTAAAGTTATTGTTACAATTTTTGGTGCTAGTGGAGATTTGGCTAAACGCAAGCTCTACCCTTCACTTTTTAGACTTTACAAATCAGGTAATTTATCTGATCATTTTGCTGTTATTGGAACTGCTCGTAGACCTTGGAGTAAGGAATATTTCGAATCTGTTGTTGTCGAATCTATTTTAGACTTGGCAGATAGCGCAGAAGAGGCTCAAGCTTTTGCTAGTCATTTTTACTATCAAAGCCACGATGTTAATGATACCGAACACTATATCGAATT
This sequence comes from Streptococcus infantis, assembly GCF_019929665.1. Classification (GTDB taxonomy): domain Bacteria; phylum Bacillota; class Bacilli; order Lactobacillales; family Streptococcaceae; genus Streptococcus; species Streptococcus infantis_H. The sequence goes on from NZ_JAHZPZ010000001.1 coordinate 655,361, forward strand.
ACGTAAGCTTCAGGCTGAGTTAAATGAAAAGTATCAAACTGAACACAACAAGCTCTTCTTCCTCTCAATGGCACCACAATTCTTCGGTACCATCGCCAAACACCTCAAGTCTGAGCAAATCGTTGACGGTAAAGGCTTTGAACGTTTGATTGTTGAGAAGCCTTTCGGTACGGATTATGAAACCGCAAGCAAACTAAACGAAGAGCTTCTAGCTACTTTTAACGAAGAGCAAATCTATCGTATCGACCATTATCTTGGTAAAGAGATGATTCAGAGTATCTTTGCCATTCGTTTTGCCAATATGATCTTTGAAAATGTTTGGAATCGAGAACATATTGATAATGTGCAAATTACCTTTGCAGAACGTCTAGGTGTTGAAGAGCGTGGTGGCTACTATGATGAGTCTGGTGCCCTTCGTGATATGGTTCAAAACCACACACTTCAGCTTCTGTCACTCCTTGCTATGGACAAGCCTGCAAGCTTTACAAAGGATGACATTCGCGCAGAGAAAATCAAGGTCTTCAAGAACCTTTACCACCCTACAGATGAGGAACTTAAAGAGCACTTCATCCGTGGTCAATATCGTTCTGGTAAAGTTGATGGCATGAAATATATTTCATACCGTAGCGAACCAAATGTCAACCCAGAATCAATGACAGAAACCTTTGCTTCAGGTGCCTTCTTTGTAGATACTGATCGCTTCCGTGACGTACCTTTCTTCTTCCGTACAGGTAAACGCCTAACTGAAAAAGGAACACACGTAAACATTGTCTTTAAGCAAATGGATTCAATTTTTGGAGAGCCTCTAGCACCAAATATTTTGACCATCTATATCCAACCAACAGAAGGTTTCTCTCTCAGCCTTAACGGTAAAGAAGTTGGAGAAGAGTTCAAACTTGCACATAACTCGCTTGACTATCGAACAGATGCGACTGCAACAGGTGCTTCACCAGATCCTTATGAAAAGCTAATCTACGATGTATTGAATAACGATTCAACTAACTTTAGCCACTGGGATGAAGTGAGTGCATCATGGAAATTGATTGACCGTATCGAGAAGCTTTGGGCTGAAAACGGTGCTCCACTTCATGACTACAAGGCTGGTAGCATGGGCCCTCAAGCTAGCTTTGATCTCCTTGAAAAATACGGTGCCAAATGGACATGGCAACCAGATATCGCCTATCGTGAGGATGGTCGTTTAGAATAATCAAAAAACAATCCTGCAAGAATTCTTGCAGGATTTTCTTTTATATCAAACCTTCTAGAAGGCCCTTCATAAAGTTTTCAGAGTTAAACTCACCGATATCATCGATTTTTTCACCAAAACCAATTAGCTTAACAGGGATATTGAGTTCCTCACGGATAGCAAGAACAACCCCACCTCGAGCAGTTCCATCAATCTTGGTTAAGACAATCCCTGTAACAGGAGTAATTTTTGAGAATTCTTTAGCTTGTACAAGAGCATTTTGCCCAGTTGAGGCATCAAGGGCTAGGAAGGTTTCATGAGGTGCTTCTGGCACAACGCGTTTGATGATACGACCAATCTTTTCCAATTCTGCCATTAAGTTTTCTTTGTTTTGCAGACGGCCAGCTGTATCAATCATGAGAATATCAATACCTTCTGCTACTGCTCGTTCCATCCCATCAAAGACAACACTAGCTGGATCTGCTTTCTCAGGACCAGTAACGACAGGAACATCCACACGACGTCCCCATTCTGCTAACTGAGCAACCGCACCCGCACGGAAGGTATCAGCAGCAACAAGCATAACCTTTTTACCAGCTTGTTTGTATCGATTAGCTAATTTACCAATTGAAGTTGTTTTCCCGACCCCATTAACTCCAACAAAAAGCATGACTGTCAAACCATCTTGGAAGTTAATGGTTTCATTATAAATGCCATCCTTCTCATACAACTCCACCAATTTTTCAATGATAACACGACGAAGGGCATCAGGTTTCTTAGCATTCTCAAGCTTGGCTTCATAACGCAATTCTTCCGTAAGATTTGAGGCCACCTGGACACCAACGTCACTCATGATGAGTAGTTCTTCAAGTTCTTCAAAAAAATCTTCATCAACTGATCGGAAGTTTGCAAAGAAAGCATTTAAACGGGCACCAAATCCAGTACGCGTTTTCTTAAGACTACGGTCATATTTTTCTTGTTCAGTCTCTTGGACTTGAGGAGTTTCTTCGATTGCTTGGTTTACTGCCTCTTCTTCAACATGAGTCGCTTCCTCTTGAGGACTATCTGCCTCTTGGACTTGATTTAACTCTTCTCGAGAAACCTCAACTTCGTCAACTGATTCGACAATAGTTTCTTCGTCATCCTCTGCTTCAAATAAGTCTTCATCATTTTCTTCCGCTACGACAGTCCCATCTTGCTCTTTGACTTCGATATTTTCAGATTCTAGCGTCTCAGTTTGCTGGCTATCATCCGATAAATCAATGTTTTCTAGAGCTTCTTTGACAACATCTTCAATTTTAGGTTCTTCTATTTTTCCAAATAAACGGTCAAATAATCCCATTCTTTAGTTCTCCTTCAGTACATATTTTTCAATTGCCCAGGCGACAGCTTCTTCGTCATTAGTCATTGGTGTTACCACATTTGCCACTGCCTTAACTGCCGGCACAGCATTTTGCATAGCGACACCGAGACCTGCCCACTCAATCATCGAAAGGTCATTAGCCTCATCTCCGCAAGCCATAACTTGACTTCGGTCAATTCCCAGGTGTTCAATCAGTTTAGATAATCCTGTCGCCTTATGAACATTCTTTGGTGACCATTCTAGCAAGAGTTCACGTGATTTAAAAATCTCATACTGGTCGTATAATTCTGGTGAAATCTTTTGAATAGCCGCATCCAAAGGTTCCTGAGGAAAGGCAGACACACATTTATTGTACGTTACCTGACTAGACAAATCTTCAAAAGCAGTTGGAACAAAAGTTAGAGCCGGGTTAAACTGAGCATATAAACTTTCTTGGTCAGACTGAATCTGGTATACTGTTCCTTCTGAAATTGCATCTAAGGGGATTCCTAATTTTTCAGTTTCTTCATAAATACGTGTCACATCATCAATTGAAAAGACTGTCTTATCAAGAATCTCACCTGTATTTTTCTGAACCAATCCACCGTTGAATGTGATAGTATATTCGTCATCATGGCCGTCTGTTCCAAGCTCTTTAAGGAAGAAATCCATAGCCTTGAGGGGACGTCCAGTTGTTAGGACTACCTTGACCCCTTGTTCACGCGCAGCCTTTAAAGTTGCCTTGGTACGATCAGTTAATTTCTTGTCTGTCGTCAGCAAGGTTCCATCCAAGTCTAGGGCAATTAATTTAATATCTGCCATTATAATCCCTCCATATAGGCGATAACTGATTGGTCCTTATGGTGACCGATAACTGTTTCGGCAAGTTCCAAAATCTCTGGGCGAGCATTTTCAGGTGCGACTGGGTGCCCTACAACTTGCATCATGTGAAGGTCATTGAGATTGTCACCGAAGGCCATCACTTGATCCATATCCAGATTTAACTTCTTAGCCAATTCGACAATCGCAACTCCCTTGTCCACATAATCAAGAACAATATCAATGGATTCAAAACCTGTCGTCATTGCCTTAACACCAGGAACATGTTCATTAACCCAAGTTTCGCCAGCTTCTACTGTCTCTTCTGTAAAGTTGGTTGTGAATTTAAAAATCTCATCGGTAATATCTTCTAGACTAGCTACTTTTTGAATATTCTCATTGTAATGATGACTAAACATGAGATAGGTTTCATCAACAGTATCTAAAACATAACAAGCTTTCTTACCTGTCAAGAGCATCTTCTTTTCATCAAAATAAGGTGAAGTCTTTAGCTTTTCAAATGTTGATAGGTAAAAATCTCTAGGCATGGTTGCTTCATAGAGGTCTTGTCCATGAAAACGAACCAGACTCCCATTTTCGGCGATAAAAATAATCTCATCTTTGACATCCGCAAAATGCTTTTCAAGCGACAAAAGACCGCGGCCAGAAGCTACAGCAAAATAGATTCCTCTCTCTTTGTAGGATGAGAGAAGAGCTTTTAACCGCTCCATATCAAATTGGCCAGCTTCATCCAAAAAAGTCCCGTCCATATCAGTTGCGACTAGTTTAATCATAAATCCTTCTATTCTCCAGTTGTAAATCTATCTTCTATTATACCATAGAAAAAGTAAATAGCGCCTAATCCATATGAGATTAGACGCCCGATTAAACTTGTAATTTATAAAATATTTATCAATCGAGAGATTGAACTCTCCTACCATCATTCAATTCCAAGTCTTTTTATCCATATTTGGCAAAGAGAGCTTAAACTTAATAATACAGAGTCGAATCACAAAACCGACAATTGAGAGAATGATAAAAGCAGTGATTCTTGGAAAGTGAAGGACAAAGGCCAACCAGTAATAAATAACGCCAATTACAAAAGATAGAAGGGCATAGATGTCCTCTTTTAGAACACTTGGAACTTCATTAATCAAGAGATCTCGGATAATACCACCACCAGCACCTGTTAAACAGGCCAAAATCCCAGCAGACATCAAGTTCAATTTACTATCAGCTAAGGCGGTAGCTCCAATCAAGGAAAAGATGATTAAGCCAATTGAATCAAAGATAAGATAAGCTTCTCTCAGCCACTTATAGAATTTTTTTTCTTGACTAGCATTGGCTTGTTTTGATGTCACAAAGGCATACATAATAACAGCTACAAGGATAGAGACATAAATCGGCCCAGGATCTGCGAGAGCGGAGGGAAAACGACTGATAATAGAATCTCTTAAAATACCTCCGCCTACTGCCGTTACAATTGCCAATAAACTAATGCCAAAAATATCTAAACGTTTACCAAATCCTTTGATGGCTCCTGACGCCGCAAAGGCTATAGTCCCAATATAATTACAAATCATTAGGAATAGGTCAAAATCCATGTAAGCTCCTCAATTTATTTTTGTAACCTTTCCGACTTCTTGAAGGTCATTCTACCTGCTCTAGCTTGAAATGTTATATTGAAAACAAACTAAGCATCCATATTTTCTAAATCTTTTAGTTTAACAGAGACAATCTTAGAAACACCAGATTCTTGCATGGTTACCCCATAAATAGAGTCTGCGGCTGCCATGGTTCCCTTACGGTGGGTAACAACGATAAACTGGCTATCCTTGTCAAATCGATTGAGATAATCCCCAAAGCGTTTAACGTTAGCTTCATCGAGTGCAGCCTCTACTTCATCCAAAATAACAAATGGAATGGTCTTGACACGAATAATTGAGAAAAGCAAAGCAAGAGCTGACAATGCCTTCTCTCCACCACTCATGAGGTTGAGAGATTGGATTTTCTTACCAGGCGGTTGAACAGAGATTTCAACACCTGCTGTCAATAAATCACCTTCTGTTAGAATTAGGTCCGCTTGACCACCACCAAACATCTGCTTGAAGGTCACTTTGAAGGATTCACGAATCGCTTCAAAGGTTGATTTGAATCGTTCCTTCACTTCATCGTTCATCTCTGTAATGGTTTCAAGAAGAAGATTTTTGGCAGAAAGAATGTCATCACGTTGACTATTCAAGAATTCCAAGCGTTCGTGAACTTCGTCAAACTGTTCAATAGCATCCAAATTGACTGGACCAAGTGAACGAATGGCTTTTTCTAGATCCTTGACCTCTTGTTCAGCGACAGCCAAATCTTCTATTGGATTGGCTTGTTCTAAAGCTTCTGTATAACTAATCTGGTATTCTTCAGTCAGTTGACCTTGAAGATAGCGAAGGCGGTCCGTAATCTTCTCTTTGGTCGCTTCTGCACGTGTTTGCTTACGAATCCATTCTTCATTTTGCTGACGAGCTTGATCCAAATGACTGGCAATATCATCCAGTTGGCCTTCAATATCATCCAGTTCAAACTGCTTACGAATGAGTCCTTGTTGAATTTCTTCCTTCTGACTCTTGGCTTCTGCTTCCTGCTTGGCCAAAAGTTCCGTATCAACCTTTTCAAGATTGTCTACCTTTTCTTGGAGAAGGCGTTCGATTTCATCTTGCTCCATATCAAGGTATTCAAGCTCTTTGTTAATCCGTTCAATATCTGCAACTTCATAACGCTTTTGCCCTAACATTTCTGTCTTGCGAAGCCGCTCTCGAGAAAGTTTTTCCTGCAAGTTTTGGTAGCGTTCCTGAATCGCATTTTTATTGGACTTAATTTCTTCAATCTCAGACTCCAGCTTTTGCTTTTCAGTTGAAATAACTGCAAGACGTTCTTGGCATTTTTCTTTTTCAGCTTGCCAATCTCCACCTCTGAGATTGTTTAATTCTTTTTCCTGAAGTTCTAAAAGTGTTTCGAGTTCTTCGACTTGTTGGCAAGTTTGTTGATAAGCCAGATATAAGCCTTGCTCCTCTATTCGAGCTTGCTCCCCTTGAGACTTAATAGTTTCCAAAGTTTGACTGAGGGCAGTCAAGGCTTCCTGAACTGACTTCAGATTATCTTCCTCTTGACGCAGAAGATTTTCTTCTTGAGCAATCTCTTTTTGCAATTGCTCCAATTCAGGCTTGATGAAAATACTGTTATTTTGACGATTGGCACCACCAGCATAAGAACCACCTGTTCGCAATTCTGTACCATCAAGAGTTACCATCCGAACTTGATAGCGCACCTTGCAAGCCGCATCACGCGCATGCTCTACCGTATCAAAGATTGCTGTTGTAGCTAGCAAGTTTTTAAATATAGCTTCATGCTTGGCATCAAAGGTAACCAGTTCATCTGCCATTCCAAGAAAACCTGGACTTGAGGCAATCACATCTTGGTTCTGACTAGAAATGCTACGAGCCTTAATCGTTGTCACAGGTAGAAAAGTCGCACGACCAGCTCGGTTTCGCTTAAGGAAATCAATAGCTTTGGTAGCTGCCTGTTCATCTTCAACGATGATATGTTGGCTACTTGCCCCGAGGGCAATTTCAAGAGCTGTTTGATAACGAACATCAAAAGTTAAATGTTCACTGACCGCTCCGACAATACCGCCCAGGCGATCTTTTTCTTGTAGAACACTCTTAACACCCGCATAGAAATTACTATGGTTTTTAAGAATGTTTTCCAGACTTTGCGCCTTGGCCTGCTTGTTTTTCAGACTATCCAAACGGTCAAAAAGTTGATTTTGCTGAATTTGATAAGCCTGCTTTTGTTCCTCTTCCTGTTTAGCATGCGTCTGATAGTCAGCAAGCAAGGTCTGTACTTTTTCTTTTGCTGATTTAAGAGCACTTTCTTGCTCACTAGCCTTAGATTTAGCAGAAGCTAATTGTTCCTTCAAGGACTCCAATTGTTCTTCTTGCTTTTGAGTCTGTTGGCGACTATTTTCAAGATCATTTTCAATTCGTGTCAAATGGTTAGAGACATCCGCTTCTTCCTGCAAGAAAGCAACAAAGCGCTCACGCAGTTGCTCAATCATCTGATCTGGATCATCAGAAAATGCTACTAAATCAGCTTCTAAACGATTGAGCTCCTTGATATTGACTGCTAGATTTGCTTTTAACTGACTGAGATTTGCTTCTTTTTCTTCCTTCTCTTGAATAAGAGCATTTCTCTTTTCATCCAAACTAGCTAAACGAGCTTGAGCCTCTTGTTGATTGAGAGCAACCTGCTCTGTCTCCAGTTTAGACAAGGCCAATTTCCGTTCTAAATCACTGATTAGAGCAGTCAAATCCATCAAACTAGTTTGATCTTTAGACATCTCTGCTTGTAAATCTTGTCTCTGCTTCTTAAGAGATTGATTTTCAAGTTCTAGTGACTCGCGTTTTTGATAATAACTAGTCAACAGTTCTTGGACTTGGTTTAATTCTTCTTCTGTTAGATCCAATTCAGTCTTATTGGCTTGAATTTGTGCAACTAAAACATCTAAGTAGATGCCTTTACGCTGACTGTCCAAATCTATAAATTTACGAGCTGTTGCTGCTTGCTTCTCTAAGGGCTTGATTTGATTGTCTAACTCATAGATGATATCTTCCAAGCGGTCTAAATTATCTTGAGTTTGTTGCAGTTTACTTTCCGTCTCTTTGCGACGAGTTTTATATTTCAAAACTCCAGCTGCTTCTTCAAAGATAGCGCGGCGTTCCTCAGGTTTGGAGTTAAAGATTTCTTCGACCTTCCCTTGGGAAATAATGGAGAAGGAATCACGTCCAAGTCCGGTATCTAAGAAAAGATCATGAATATCACGAAGACGGACTTTTTTCCCATCAATCTTGTATTCACTATCCCCAGTACGATAGATATGACGCTCCACCTTGATTTCCTGGCCTGCATCCTTGATGAAACCATCCTGGTTATCTAGAGTAACAACTACAGAAGCATAGTTTAATGGTTTTCTACTTTCTGTTCCTGCAAAGATAACATCAGGCATCTTCCCACCACGAAGACTTTTGACACTTGATTCCCCAAGAGCCCAGCGTAAACTTTCTGTGATGTTAGATTTTCCAGAACCATTAGGTCCTACAACTGCTGTAACTCCCTGGTCAAAAACAACCTTGGTCTTATCAGCAAAGGACTTAAACCCCTGAATCTCAATTTCTTTTAAATACATGAATCCAGTCCTTCCTCAACTGCATTTTTAGCGGCTTCTTGTTCGGCCAATTTTTTAGATCGTCCTTGACCCCTACCTAAACTTTGACCCTCGACAAGGACTTCAACCTCAAACATCTTATCATGGGCAGGTCCGATTTCTGAAATCACTTGATAACGAATATCAACATCACCATTGACTTGAAGTAATTCTTGGAGGTGAGTCTTGTAGTCTTTAATCATCTCAAAATCACCAGCCTCAACCTTCGGTATCATGACCTGGTAGATAAACTCTTTTACTGTAAGTAGATCCTTATCTAAAAGCAGGGCACCCAAAAAGGCTTCGAAAGCATCTCCCAAGATGGTATCTCGATTACGGCCTCCAGATTTTTCCTCTCCCTTTCCTAGCTTGATAAACTGGTCAAACTGGCAGTCACGGGCAAAACCAGCCAAACTCTCTTCACGTACAATCATTGCACGGAGTTTAGACAGGTCACCTTCTGGTTTTTTAGGATATTTTTTGTACAGATATTCTGAAATTAATAATTGCAGAACAGCGTCTCCTAAAAATTCCAAGCGTTCGTTGTGTGAAATTTTTAAGAGGCGGTGCTCATTGGCATAACTAGTGTGAGTAAAAGCTGTTTCAAGTAATTGTTTATCTGAAAAAACAAGCCCAAAACGTTGCTCTAACACTGATTCTAATTCTCTCATAAGAACCTCTTTCTAAAACATTATAATACACTCCATTATACCAAAAAAAGGTTTCTTAGTCAGAAAATAACCGTTAAAAGTCCTTTTTCTGACTTGTGTTTAAAATCAATCCATTACTAGCAGTTCAGGCTATTTTTTGGTATAATAAATCTTATGGAAATTGAAAAAACCAATCGAATGAATGCTCTGTTTGAATTTTATGCAGCCCTTTTGACTGATAAGCAGATGAACTATATCGAGCTCTACTATGCAGACGACTATAGTTTAGCTGAAATTGCAGAAGAGTTCGGCGTTAGTCGTCAGGCTGTTTATGATAATATCAAACGAACGGAAAAAATTCTGGAAGATTATGAGATGAAACTCCATATGTACTCTGATTACATTGTCCGCAGTCAGATTTTTGACCAGATCATTGAGCGCTATCCAGAGGATACTTTTCTACAAGAGCAAGTTGAGATTTTAACAAGTATTGATAATAGAGAATAAGAGGAATAAATATGGCATTTGAAAATTTAACAGAACGTTTGCAGAACGTCTTTAAAAATCTACGTAAAAAAGGAAAAATTACCGAGAGCGATATCCAAGAAGCAACCAAGGAAATTCGTCTGGCTCTTTTAGAAGCCGACGTTGCTTTGCCAGTGGTTAAGGACTTTATCAAGAAAGTTCGTGAACGTGCCATTGGGCACGAAGTCATTGATACCCTCAACCCAGCTCAACAAATCATCAAGATTGTTAATGAAGAGTTGACGGAAGTTCTTGGTTCTGATACAGCTGAGATTATCAAGTCTCCAAAAATCCCAACCATTATCATGATGGTCGGTTTGCAAGGGGCTGGTAAAACAACCTTCGCTGGAAAACTTGCTAACAAACTCAAAAAGGAAGAGGATGCTCGTCCTCTGATGATTGCGGCCGACATCTATCGTCCTGCAGCTATTGACCAGCTTAAAACACTAGGACAACAAATTGATGTTCCTGTCTTTGCTCTTGGAACTGAAGTTCCTGCAGTGGAGATTGTCCGCCAAGGTTTGGAGCAAGCTAAAGCCAACCATAATGACTATGTTTTGATTGATACTGCTGGTCGTTTACAAATTGACGAGCTTCTCATGAACGAGCTCCGTGATGTTAAAGCTCTTGCTCAACCAAATGAAATTCTTCTTGTCATCGATGCTATGATCGGTCAAGAAGCTGCTAACGTTGCGCGAGAATTTAACGATCAATTAGAAGTTACCGGTGTCATCCTTACCAAGATTGACGGGGATACTCGTGGTGGTGCGGCCCTTTCTGTTCGTCATATCACAGGAAAACCAATCAAGTTTACCGGTACTGGTGAAAAGATTACTGATATTGAAACCTTCCACCCTGACCGTATGGCCAGCCGTATTCTCGGTATGGGAGATATGCTGACTCTGATTGAGAAAGCTTCCCAAGAATACGATGAGCAAAAAGCCCTTGAAATGGCTGAAAAGATGCGAGAAAACACCTTTGATTTCAATGATTTCATCGATCAGTTGGATCAGGTGCAAAATATGGGGCCAATGGAAGATTTGCTCAAGATGATTCCTGGTATGGCTAACAATCCTGCCCTTCAAAATATGAAGGTAGATGAAAAACAAATCGCTCGCAAACGTGCCATCGTCTCATCTATGACTCCTGAAGAACGTGAAAATCCAGATTTGTTGACTCCAAGCCGTCGTCGTCGTATCGCAGCTGGTTCTGGTAATACCTTTATCGATGTCAACAAGTTCATCAAAGACTTTAACCAAGCCAAACAACTCATGCAAGGTGTCATGTCTGGTGACATGAACAAGATGATGAAGCAAATGGGCATCAACCCTAACAACCTTCCTAAAAACATGCCTGGTGGCATGGATATGTCAGCCCTTGAAGGTATGATGGGACAAGGTGGTATGCCGGATATGTCTGCTCTTGGAGGAGCCGGAATGCCTGATATGAGCCAGATGCTCGGTGGAGGTCTCAAAGGTAAAATCGGTGAATTTGCTATGAAGCAATCCATGAAACGCATGGCTAACAAAATGAAAAAAGCTAAGAAAAAACGCAAATAAAAAGGACTCAATTGTGTCCTTTTTTATTGTTCATTTCTTAGTTTCTCCAAGGTTTGCTTGAATATTTCTGGAATATCAGCAGTAAATTCCAGCGTTTCACCCGTTCTTGGATGGGTAAATCCAAGAGTCTTGGCATGGAGAAATTGTCCATGTCCCTTTAGGGTTTTACGAGGTCCATAAACCTCATCACCAGCTACAGGATGACCGATATAAGCCATGTGTACACGGATTTGATGGGTCCGTCCTGTTTCCAGTTGCAACTCTAATAAAGAATAGTCACCAAAGCGTTCTAAGACTTGGAAACGTGTCACTGCTGGTTTTCCTTTAGCAGTGACAGCTTGTTTCTTACGGTCTTTTTCACTTCGACCAATCGGTGCCTCAATAACGCCTCGGTCATTTGGAAGATTACCATGAACAATAGCCCAATATTTTCGAAGAGATTTCTTGTCTTTCAATTCTTGAGCAAGTGCTAAATGCGCTTCATCATTTTTAGCAACCATGAGAAGCCCAGATGTGTCCTTATCGATACGATGGACAATCCCTGGGCGCAGCACACCATTAATTCCTGATAAGTCCTTAATATGATACATAAGGGCATTCACCAAGGTACCACTGGTATGACCAGCACTTGGATGAACGACCATCCCTTGAGGTTTATTGACTACTGCTACATCCTCATCTTGATAAATAATTTCTAAAGGAATGTCTTCAGCTACATACTCCAAAACCTCTGGTTCGGGAACTTGATAAGTGATCATATCTCCTTCTTGGACAGTATACTTGGCTTTCTTGACCTGGCCGTTGACCAAGACTTGACCTGACTTGATTTGTTCGTTGGCAAGACTACGAGACAATTCTGTCAAATCTGACAAAGCCTTATCTAAACGTAGTCCACCTGTTTCAATTCTAATTTCCATTCATTTCCTCTTTTAGCATTGCAATCATCAGTACGATAACACCGACTGTCAGATAACTATCGGCTACGTTGAAAATAGCAAAATTGACAAAGTCCAAGTGGAACATATCCACGACAAATCCTTGACTAACGCGATCAATGAAGTTTCCCAGACCACCTGCAATAATCAGAACCAATCCAAAGACTGTCCAGATGGAATCCTCTATATGCTTGTGCAAATACCAGATAGCCCCTGCCATAACTACTAGAGTAATCACTGCAAAAAACCACTGTTGATCTTGAAGCATGGAAAAGGCAGCCCCTCTATTTTGCAGATAGGTTAAACTAACTAGATTTGGGATCCATGATTTAACTTCACCTAGAGCAATATTCTGAACGACATAAGCTTTTACCAATTGATCTAACACGATTAAGGCTGCTATGATTCCTGCTACTATTCCTCTTTTTTTCATGCCTTCCTCTTCTGATCAAAATACTCTTGCATGACATCTACAAATAAAGTTCCTGCTTGGCTCAATTCTACTTCTTCACGTTTGACATAAACCATACGATTATTGAGATTATCATTTAATGGAATAACGGTAATTCCGTTCACACTATCGCTATCTAAGAATCCAGAACCAGTCGCATAAGCATTTGTTCTTTCAAGAATTCCATTTAAAGTAGCGCGGTCTGTTACGTTAAACATTTGAGAGCTGGCACTTGTATCCACAAAGTTTTCTGAGTAATAGAGATATTCATCCTTTTCTTGTGTGAAACGAACTGTTGGCAAATCTGCCAAATCCTCCATAACCAACTCTTTTTTCTTGGCTAAAGGATGTCCTTCACGCAGATAGATATGCGTTTGGAAAGATATCAACTCAATTACTTCAAGCCCTAACTTTTCAACCCGTTGCATGATACCCTTTTGGTTTTGATTGTTGAGGTAAATAATCCCAATCTCACTATGACCTTGGGCTACTTCATCCAAAATCTGAACAGTTGTAGATTCAAAAATACGGAAATTTTTATAGTCTGGATACCTTTGAGAAAAAGTTGTGATAGTTGGTGGCAAGAAATCATAGTGCTGGCTGGCTATTGAAAACTCATCCTTTTCCTCTTCAGGATTGGCATACTGGTTCTGGAAAATATCAAATCCTTTAACCAACTCTTGGGCTTTTTCATAAAATTCCATTCCACGACGAGTAAGAAAGGTACCCGAACTAGTTCTGCGGAAAATCTTGAATCCTAGCTCTTTCTCCAGATCTCTTACAGAAATAGATAGACTGGGTTGGCTAACGTACATTTTCTCAGCCGCTTCACGAAAAGTACCACTATTTGCAATAGCAACAACGTAGCGTAATTGTTGAATATTCATGATTTCTCCTTCGTTTTCTATCTTATCATTATACCATAAATAAAGCCAATCCAACAAAGGAAAATCATGAGACAGTTACTTCTAAAAAAGGAAACAAAAAAACACCTTTAAAGCTAGACCCAAAATCCAACTAAAAAGGGGTGTTATCAAATGCGATTATTTAGCTGCTGCGTAAAGCTCGTCTACTTTGTTCCAGTTGATCACTGAGAAGAAAGCTTTGATGTAGTCAGGACGAACGTTGCGGTATTTCACGTAGTAGGCATGTTCCCAAACGTCCAAGCCCAAGATTGGTTTTTTACCTTCTGAGATTGGTGTATCTTGGTTTGCTGTTGAAGTCACTTCAAGTTTACCTTCTTTGTTAACAACCAACCATGCCCATCCAGAACCGAAACGAGTAGTTGCTGCTACAGTAAATGCTGCTTGGAATTCTTCGAATGAACCAAATGTTGCATCAATTGCTGCTGCAAGTTCTGCTGAAGGAGCTGTCTTTTCAGGAGTCATCAATTCCCAGAAAAGAGCATGGTTCAAGTGGCCACCACCATTATTGATAAGAGCTTGACGAATATCTGCAGGGATAGATTCAACATCTGCAAGCAAAGCTTCAAGATCTTCACCGATTTCAGGGTGTTTTTCAAGAGCTGCATTTGCGTTATTTACATATGCTTGGTGATGTTTGTCATGGTGTAAATGCATTGTTTCAGCATCAATATATGGTTCCAAGGCGTCGTAAGCGTATGGAAGATCTGGTAAGATAATAGCCATCTGTAATACCTCTTTTTCTTTCTATATAAAAATGATAACGCAAACAACCTTTTTTTTCAAGTTATTTGCTCAATTTGACTGGCTCGCAATCTGCAATAAAGCCTTCTCAAACAAGTACCCTTTTTCGTAAACACCAGTCTTAATTTGATAATCTGCCTGAATAAGATAACGAATAGAATCTTGTAGGAAATTCAGGGACAATCCTCGCGTGTCACGAAGGGCAAATTTGATTTGATAGGGGTTCGGATTGCGACCAAGATAGTGACCTAAACTGCTGACCATCTGAGATTCTGTCTGACCAGACTCTTGCAATATTTTTACCTGGGTATAGAGTCTAAACTGCCCCAGCATAATGGCAATCAGTTTAATCTCATCTTCACCCTGTAGGGTCAAATCTTTAACTAAATCTCGTGCTTGATCAATTTTCTTAGTTAATATTAATTGGGTCAAATCAAAAATATTATCCTGCAAAGTCTTTGGAATTGCTTCAACAATATCTTCTTCTGTTATCAGACCACTATCCTTATAAGACAGTAAGAAGAGCAGGTTTTTCTGAATTTCACTGAATTGAAAACTAGATTTGATAAGCAACTGTTCAAAGGAATTTCCATCAAAAGTAAGTCCTTGTTCCTGAGTCCACTTTTGAAAATAGGCTCGCAACTCTTGCTCTTTAGGTTCAAGAGCCTCAAATACTGTCGCATCACGCTTAAGTAATTTGACCATACGTCTCTTGCTATCTAACTTGCCTTCAGCAAAGATTACTAATTTACTTGAGGGTACAGGATTTTCCAGATAGTCTTCAAAGGCCTTTAGCTCATCATCAGTTAGATAGCGTTTTTTAGCAGTTGTAATATCCAAAAAGTGATCTAGAATCACAATTTTTTCATCCGCAAAGAAAGGAAGACTGACCAACTCTAGCTCCAAGCTTTTATAGTCTACTTCTTTCATGTCAAAATAAGCAAAATTCAAATCTGCAGGATCATATCCGATTTGCTTTAGAACTTGTGCTTTCATGACGTCATACTGTCCTTGATCAGCCCCTGTAAATAGGGTCAAACTAGGAAGGTTCGCTAAGGATAGCTTTCGACTTTCTTCTATGGCTAGCATTTATTCTCCTTTCTTTTTAATTTAGCTTCTGTTTAATCCATATAATTCAATTTTCCACGGAAATCCTCTAGGCTTTGGTATCCTTTTTCCGTCATAATCTCTTTGAGTTCCTTTGTGATTCGCTCAAAAGCACCTACACCTTCTTTATGAAGAGTAGTTCCTACTTGTACCATGCTGGCACCACATAGGATATGTTCAAAGGCATCACGCCCCGTTAATACTCCACCAGTTCCGATGATTTGAATTTGAGGATTTAAGCGTTGATAAAAAGCATGGACGTTGGCAAGAGCAGTTGGTTTAATGTATTCTCCACCAATTCCACCAAAGCCATTCTTAGGGCGAATAACCACTGTTTCATCCTCAATATAAAGACCATTTCCAATAGAGTTGACACAGTTGACGAATTTGAGTGGATACTTGTTAAAAATATCTGCTGCTTGGTCAAAGTGAACAATATCAAAATAAGGTGGAAGCTTAATTCCAAGAGGTTTTGTAAAATAATCAAAAACTTCTGACAAGATACGATCTGTTGTTTCAAAATCATAGGCAATCTGAGGCTTACCTGGAACATTTGGGCATGAGAGATTGAGTTCAGTTAAACCACGGAAATCACTTTCTTGCACCTTTTTTAAGATGGTATGAGTCTCCTCTGGAGACATTCCAACTAAAGATAGAAAGAAGGTACGATTTGGTTCCTTTTCTTGCAATTCCAAAAGGTAGTTCAAGTAATAGTCTAAACCATTATTTGGGAGTCCCATAGAGTTAATAGAACCAAGTGGAACATCTTGATAGCGTGGTTCAGGATTTCCCTGACGAAATTCCAAGGTTGCAGTCTTAGTGACAAAGGTTCCTGCTGCTGAATTTTTGACACCTTCCAATTCCTCAATTGTCATACAAGCAACACCTGCTGCATTCATCAAGCAATTATCGAACTCAAAACCAGCAATCTGTGTTTTCGTTGATACCATGATTCTATTCCTCCAAAAACCATTATTTCTTTACTATTATACCATACTTTGGCAGGAGCCTTTTAATAAAACTAACCCTATAAAAAGCTTTCTAATTCAACTAATAAAACTAGCTTATTCAAATTGAAAGAATTTTTAGAAAATTTATGTCTTTTTCTTTACACTGAAAATTTTTTCTGCTATAATGTCTCATGTAATAAAATATGACAACAAAAAAAGGAGAACGATATGACATCTGCTAAAGAATATATCCAAAGCGTGTTTGAAACTGTAAAAGCTCGTAACGGGCATGAGGCTGAATTTCTCCAGGCGGTCGAAGAATTCTTCAGTACTTTGGAACCTGTCTTTGAAAAACACCCTGAGTATATTGAAGAAAATATCTTGGCACGTATCACTGAACCTGAGCGCGTAATTTCTTTCCGTGTTCCTTGGGTTGACCGTGATGGAAAAGTTCAAGTTAACCGTGGTTACCGTGTTCAATTTAACTCTGCTGTTGGACCATATAAAGGCGGACTTCGTTTCCACCCAACTGTAAACCAAGGGATCTTGAAATTCCTCGGCTTCGAACAAATCTTTAAAAACGTTTTGACTGGGCTTCCAATCGGTGGAGGTAAAGGTGGATCAGACTTCGATCCTAAAGGCAAAACTGATGCTGAAGTGATGCGCTTCTGCCAAAGCTTCATGACTGAATTGCAAAAATACATCGGACCTTCTCTTGACGTACCCGCTGGTGATATCGGTGTCGGTGGACGTGAAATTGGTTACCTTTACGGACAATACAAACGCCTCAACCAATTTGATGCTGGTGTCTTGACTGGTAAACCTCTTGGATTTGGTGGTAGCCTGATTCGTCCAGAAGCGACTGGTTACGGTTTGGTTTACTACACTGAAGAAATGCTCAAAGCTAATGGAAACAGTTTTGCAGGTAAGAAAGTGGTTATTTCTGGTTCTGGTAACGTTGCTCAGTTTGCCCTTCAAAAAGCAACTGAACTTGGTGCTACAGTTATTTCTGTATCTGACTCAAATGGTTATGTCATTGATGAAAATGGTATCGACTTCGACCTTCTTACAGATGTGAAAAACAAACGTCGTGCTCGTTTAACTGAGTACGCTGCAGAAAAACCTACTGCTACTTACTATGAAGGTTCTGTATGGACTTACACTGGTAACTACGATATCGCTCTTCCATGTGCGACTCAAAACGAGATCAACGGGGAAGCTGCGAAACGCTTGGTTGCTCAAGGCGTTATCTGTGTCTCTGAAGGAGCTAACATGCCTAGCGACCTTGAAGCTATCAAAGTCTACAAGGAAAACGGAATCCTTTATGGACCTGCCAAAGCTGCCAATGCTGGTGGGGTAGCTGTATCTGCTCTTGAAATGAGCCAAAACAGCCTTCGCCTTTCATGGACACGTGAAGAAGTTGACGGACGTCTCAAAGACATCATGACTAACATCTTCAACACAGCTAAAACAACTGCAGAAACATACGGTCTTGGTACTGACTACCTTGCAGGTGCAAATATTGCAGCCTTTGAAAATGTAGCAAACGCTATGATTGCCCAAGGTATTGTTTAATTCTAAAAATGCGCTCCTCACTATTCGTGGGGAGTTTTTCTGATGCAAAAAATACCTATCCAAATGGATAGGTATTTGCTTGATTACAATTTACCTGCTACTGCATCCAATAATTCTTGGATTTTCGCTTGGTTGCTTCCTCCTGCCATGGCCATGTCTGGTTTACCACCACCACGTCCATAGACGATTGGAGCCAATTCTTTGATGACATTACCTGCGTGCACATCTTTTGTCTTGCTGGCTACAAGAAGGTTGACCTTGTCACCGATGGCTGCGACAAGAACAAGCACATCCGAATAGTCTTTTTGTTTCCAGTTATCCGCAAAGGTACGAAGGGCACCTGCATCTGATACAGAAACTTGACTAGCAATGTAACGGTGGCCGTTTGCTTCTTGAACATTCTTGAAGACATCACCTGCCGCTGCTGCTGCAGCTTTTTCCTTCAATTCTGCATTTTCTTTTTGTAATTGACGAAGTTGTTCTTGAAGTCCTTCAACCTTGTGAGGTACTTCTTTGAGTTGAGGAGCTTTCAAGGTTGTTGCGACGGCTTTCAGTGCATCTTCTTGATCACGATAAACTTCAAAGGCTTCCTTACCAGTCACTGCCAAGATACGACGAGTTCCTGATCCGATCCCTTCTTCTTTGACAATCTTGAAGAGACCGATTTCAGAAGTGTTACCAACGTGAGTACCACCACAAAGTTCAACTGAGTAGTCACCAATCGTTACAACACGGACTTCCTTACCGTATTTCTCACCAAAGAGGGCCATAGCTCCCATTTCTTTGGCTGTATCAATATCAGTCTCAACAGTCTTGACTGCAATGGCTTCCCAGATCTTCTCATTGACTTGTTGCTCAATAGCGCGTAATTCTTCAGGAGTTACGGCTTGGAAATGGGTGAAGTCAAAGCGAAGGAATTCTACTTCATTAAGTGAACCTGCTTGAGTTGCATGGTGGCCAAGGATATTGTGAAGGGCCGCATGGAGCAAGTGAGTCGATGTGTGGTTCTTCATGACACGGTGACGACGATTGCTATCGATGGCCAACGTGTATTCTTGGTTCAAAGCAAGCGGTGCAAGAACTTCAACAGTATGAAGAGCTTGTCCATTCGGTGCTTTTTGAACGTCTGTCACTGTAGCTACGACGTTACCTGCAGCATCCAAGATTTGACCATGGTCCGCAACCTGTCCACCCATTTCAGCGTAGAAAGGTGTTTCTGCAAAGATAAGAGATACAGTTCCTTCAGATACAGCTTCTACTTCTGCATTATCAGCAACGATAGCCACCAACTTAGAAGGCAATTGGCTAGCATTGTAGTTGAAGACACTTTCTACAGTAATGTTTTGAAGGGTTTCATTTTGCATCCCCATAGATCCGCCTTTGACAGCAGAGGCACGCGCACGTTCTTGCTGCTCTTTCATGGCTGCTTCAAAGCCTTCACGGTCTACAGTCATTCCTGCTTCTTCAGCGATTTCTTCTGTCAACTCTACTGGGAATCCATAAGTATCGTAGAGTTTGAAGACATCTTGTCCAGCGATAACCGTTTGGCCTTTTTCTTTCAAGTCTGCTACGATACCCTGGGCAAAGTGCTGACCTGAGTGAAGAGTACGGGCAAATGACTCTTCCTCGCTCTTAACGATCTTTTCAATAAAGTCACGTTTTTCAAGAACTTCTGGGTAGTAGCTTTCCATGATTTTTCCAACAGTTGGAACCAGTTTGAAAAGGAAAGGCTCGTTGATACCCAATTTTTGACCGTGCATTGAAGCACGACGGAGGAGACGACGAAGGACATAACCACGACCTTCATTTCCTGGAAGGGCACCATCACCGATAGCGAATGAAAGAGAACGGATATGGTCGGCAATAACCTTGAAGCTCATGTTGTCTCCATCTTGGTCGTAAACTTTACCAGACAATTTCTCAACTTCACGGATAATTGGCATGAAGAGATCTGTTTCAAAGTTAGTCTTAGCCCCTTGAATCACCGCTACCAAACGTTCCAAACCGGCGCCCGTATCAATGTTTTTGTGTGGCAATTCCTTGTACTCGCTACGAGGGACAGCTGGGTCAGCGTTAAATTGTGACAAGACAATATTCCAGATTTCGATATAACGATCGTTTTCGATATCTTCTGCAAGAAGACGAATACCAATATTTTCTGGGTCAAAGGCTTCCCCACGGTCAAAGAAAATTTCTGTATCAGGTCCAGAAGGTCCAGCACCGATTTCCCAGAAGTTGTCTTCGATTGGGATCAAGTGACTTGGATCCACGCCCACTTCGATCCAGCGATTGTATGAATCTTTATCATCTGGATAGTAAGTCATGTAGAGTTTGTCTTTAGGGAAGTCAAACCACTCAGGACTTGTCAAAAGCTCATATGCCCATGTAATTGCTTCGTCACGGAAGTAATCCCCGATGGAGAAGTTTCCCAACATTTCAAACATGGTATGGTGACGGGCAGTCTTCCCTACGTTTTCGATATCGTTGGTACGGATGGCTTTTTGAGCATTGGTAATACGTGGATTTTCAGGTTTGATAGTTCCATCGAAGTATTTTTTAAGAGTGGCAACCCCTGAGTTGATCCACAAAAGGGTTGGGTCGTTTACTGGAACCAAGCTAACGGATGGTTCTACTGAGTGGCCTTTTGTAGCCCAGAAATCAAGCCACATTTGGCGGACTTGTGCACTAGATAATTGTTTCATAGATATCTCCTTATTGTATCATTGTTTGATTGACTTTCTAGCATCTCTACGTAGTCGATAGTGACACAGAGAGAAACAACTAGATCAGCATAAGAATCTTCATAAACGGTAAGATTGTATGTAGAGGTCAGACGAATGAATTCTTTCGAGATTTCTGCAATCACTTGATCTCGGTCATCCAAAAGTTTGAAATCCCAATCCCAAATATCTCCTTCAATGCGAAGACCCAGGTTGTCAAATTCATACTTATCTCTAAAGAAAGTAAATTACTTGCGGATGTAAAAGCTATCTCCGTTACTCAGTTGAATTTCAAAACGGGGCAAGAAGGTCATGACTTCTTTTCGAATCTCACTGACCTTTTGGTTATCTGCATCATAGATAGTAAATGTTTTGGGAATATTAAAAAAAGAACCTTCTACCTGATAGGCGATTTCTCCCCTATCATCCTTGATATCAAAACGTTCACCACCTATGCGGAATTTTTGTTTGACATGAAATGTTCTCATAAACACCTCCAAAAATAAAAGACAAATCCATATCACGAAGGGCGAAAAACCGCGGTACCACCTTCATTCAATGAACTTGTCATTCTCTTATTCTTATGCAATTGTGTGATTGAGTAGCATGATTTTCTATCTTAGATGGCTCGCAGCACCGCCAATTCTCTGAACTAAGATGGAGAGAAAATCAATTCTCAACTCTAGTATTATATCGTTTTTAGAGAAGTTCGTCAAGGTTTATCCTCTTAAAGATACTGCATCAAATAATAAATTCTGAAACTTAGATACTAATCGTCTCTCCTACAGAAAGAGTTTTATAATTAGCATCTATTACTTCTTTTTTTGTCGTCTGGTAATGACTATAATCCTCAATATGAATTGGATAAATATTTTTTGGTTGAAGTGTAGATTCTAATTGCTGTAACATCTTTAAATTCATTGTGAATGGACCACCAAATGAATCTGATTTAACAGCTCCAAGGTTTGCAAAAATAGCATCAATTTTTCGGGAAACAAAATCTGTTACCCTTGGATATAAAATCGTGTCACCTGTAAAGTAGATTATTTTAGTTTGCAAAGGAGCTGTGATTGTTATTTGATATCCATTAACCTTACCAACTATTTTTTGCATTATATAATTACTCGCATGATAAGCTGGTACAGCTTTTATAGCAATTTGATATTCATCAACTGAAAACAACTGCTCTTCTCCCCAATTTAAAACTATATTATTTAAGCATGATAATCCTTCTGTGATTTTTCTGTTAGGAGTAATTACAGTTTTATCCCTTAGGTATCCCTTTCCTACATCATCTAAATGATCTTTATGACCATGAGTTATTAACCATAAATCAACTTTGTTAAAAAGAGTCATATCATGATAAACATCGGTCTTTTTCTCAGATAGAAAACCTTTGAACTGGACCAAAGTACCTTTTGGCGATAAATCTGGATCGATTCCGATATAAAATTTGTCATCTACGGAAATGACTCCACATGCAACTCCACAATAAGTAAACGAAATAGACATAATACTCCTACAAATACTTTCCAAATCACTTTTTTATGAAAAGATAAATTCCTTATGATTAGAAAAATTATAACACGATTCACAAATTATTACTACTTAGCACTTGGAACAATAATAAAACCTAGCTATAGAAACTTTACTAGTTACTAATAGCCAGGTTTTATTCTAATTTAATTGAAATTATTTCCGATAGCAGATAATCTCCTACTTCCTATACATCTTAAATTGTAGGAAGAGGTCGCTATAGATTCCTGTCCATTTATGGTCAAATTTTTCATAAACTTCTAGGTGTTTCATTGTATCTGCATCTGGATAGAAGGACTTGTCCTCTTTTGTCTCTTCAGGGAGCATTTCCTTAGCAGCATTGTTTGGTGTTGAATAGCCCACATACTCTGCATTCTTAAGAGCATTTTCAGGCTTCAACATGAAGTTGATAAAGGCATAAGCTGCATCTTGGTTCTTGACAGTTTTAGGAATAACCATGTTATCAAACCAGAGGTTACTTGCTTCTGTCGGCACGACATATTTGAGGTTAGGATTCTTTTCCAACATCTGGCTAGCTTCCCCTGAGAAGGTCACACCGATAGCAGCATTGTTCTGAATCATGTAACCCTTCATCTCATCCGCCACAATTGCCTTAATATTAGGAGTTAGCTCATACAGTTTATCAACCGTTTGTGATAGTTGTTGAGGATCTTTTGAGTTGAGGCTATAGCCTAGTGAGTTAAGACCTAAACCAAGCACTTCACGCGCCCCATCAAAGAGCATGATCGAATCCTTGTATTCTGGTTTCCAGAGGTCGTCCCAATGTTCAGGCGCTTCTTCCACCATGGTTTCATTGTAGACAATTCCCAAAGTTCCCCAGAAGTATGGGATAGAGTACTGGTTATTTGGATCAAAAGACTGATTGAGAAATTCTGGACCAATATTCTCAATTCCCTCAATTTTACTATAATCCAGTGGAACTAAGAGGTCTTCATCCTTCATTTTGTTAATCATGTACTCACTTGGGATAGCAATATCATAGGTTGTCCCACCCTGCTTGATTTTCGTGTACATGGCTTCGTTAGAGTCAAAGGTTTCGTACTGGACTTGGATTCCTGTTTCTTCTGTAAATTTCTCCAAAAGTTCAGGATCGATATAATCTCCCCAGTTGTAGATAACTAGTTTTTGGCTATCTCGACTATTGATTTTACTATCAAGATGATAGGAAATTCCCCATAAGACAAGGATAATGGCTAAAATTCCTGCTAAAAATGAATAGAGTCGTTTCATGCTTTCTCCTCCTTCTCGCGTGAAATGAAGTAATACCCTACAACCAGGATAATACTAAAGAGAAAGACCAAGGCTGAAAGAGCATTGATTTCTAGCGAAATTCCCTTACGAGCCCGAGAGTAAATCTCGACTGAGAGGGTTGAAAAACCATTCCCCGTTACAAAGAAGGTCACGGCAAAGTCATCTAGTGAATAAGTGAAAGCCATAAAGTAGCCTGCGATGATAGACGGCGTTAGGTAAGGAAGCATGATTTCCTTGAACATTTGGAACTGACTAGCACCAAGGTCATAAGCCGCATGAATCATATCTCCATTCATCTCTTTCAATCGTGGCAAGACCATGAGCACTACGATAGGAATCGAGAAGGCCACATGACTGGACAAGACTGTCAGAAAACCAAGTGAAAACTTGAGTTGGGTAAAGAGAATCAAGAAGCTGGCACCAATCATAACGTCGGGCGCAACCATCAAAATGTTATTGAGAGATAGAAAGGCTTCTTGGTACTTTTTACGTGATTGATAGATGTAGATAGCACCAAAGGTACCAATCACTGTCGCAATCAAGGCTGATAGAAAAGCTAGTAAAAAGGTTTGAACCAAGATAAGCATGAGCCTTCCATCACCAAACATGGTTTCAAAGTGAGACAAACTAAAGCCTGTAAAGCTATTCATATCATCCCCGGCATTGAAGGCATATCCAATCAAATAAAAGATTGGCAAATAAAGGACGATAAAGACAAAGGCTAGGTAAAGATTTGATAATTTTTTCATCGTTCTCTCCTTTCCTTAGTCACCCACATAGTGATAAACATAGTCAGGATAAGAACAACACCGATTGTTGAACCCATACCGTAGTTGTCGTTGGTCAAGAAGTTCTGCTCGATGGCAGTCCCCAAAGTAATCACTCGGTTCCCCCCAATCAAACGGGTCAACATGAAGAGACTCAAACTTGGGATAAAGACAGATTGAACTCCGCTTCGCACCCCGTTCATAGACAGAGGGAAGATGACATGTCGGAAGGTTTCCCACTTGGTTGCACCAAGGTCATAGCTGGCATTGATGAGATTGTTATCCATATCATCCAAAACATTGAAGATGGGCAAAATCATAAATGGAAGCTCGATGTAGCTTGCTACAAAGATAAATGAGAAATCTGTAAATAGCAACTGCTGAGAACCAATTCCGATAAATTCTAGGAATTGGTTAATAGAGCCATTTTGACCAAAAATCCCGATAAAGGCATAAGCCTTAAGGAGAAGGTTGATCCAGGTTGGTAAAATGATTAGCATGAGCCAGAGTTGACGGTGTTTGAGACGAGTCAAAAAGAGGGCTGTTGGATAACTGATAAGAAGCGTCACTAGAGTTACAATTCCTGCATAGAGAACAGAATTGAAGCTCATTTTGAGATAGGTTAAGTTTTGCGACGCAAAATAGGATTTATAGTTTTCTAAACTAAACTGACCTTCGATGTTGAAAAATGATTGTCCAAAAATCAAGACCAAGGGTGCCAATACAAAGAGTGCAATCCAAAGCATGTAGGGCACTACAAAGAGTTTAGAGGTTGTTTTCTTCATCTCTTTCCTCCTCAA
This sequence comes from Streptococcus infantis, assembly GCF_019929665.1. GTDB lineage: Bacteria > Bacillota > Bacilli > Lactobacillales > Streptococcaceae > Streptococcus > Streptococcus infantis_H. The sequence goes on from NZ_JAHZPZ010000001.1 coordinate 680,473, forward strand.
TAGCGTTAATCAAACCTGCTTCATGCTCTTCGATTTCTACATATTCTTCGATACGAGCATCGAACTCTTCTTCTGTTTCATTGAGACGCATGATGTGGATGTCTTCTGGTTCAAAGTCCAGACCAATTTCCTCACCAACGATGGCCTTACGAGTTGAGTGAATCATCCATTCATTCCCAAGTTCATCATAGGCGATAATCTCATAGTGCACTCCACGGAAGAGCTGAGTATCGACCTTCACTTGAAGTTTTCCTTCTTCTGGCAGAGTAATACGCAAGTCCTCTGGACGAATGACGACTTCGACTGGTTCATTTGGCTTCATCCCACCGTCAACCGCTTCAAATCGTTTGCCATTGAACTCGACCAAGTAGTCCTCAATCATAGTCCCTGGCAAGATATTTGATTCACCGATAAAGGTGGCAACAAAGTGGTTAATGGGCTCATCATAGATATCAACTGGTGTACCAGACTGAACAATCTCACCGTCATTCATGACAAAAATCCAGTCACTCATGGCCAGAGCTTCTTCCTGATCGTGAGTAACAAAGACAAAGGTAATCCCCAAGCGTTGTTGCAGTTCACGTAGTTCGTACTGCATGTCTGTCCGCAACTTCAAGTCAAGGGCTGACAAGGGCTCATCCAAGAGTACCACACGTGGCTGGTTGATAATCGCACGAGCAATAGCTACACGCTGACGTTGTCCTCCAGAAAGCTTACGAATAGAACGTTTTTCAAAACCTTCCAACTGTACCATCTTAAGTACTTCTACTACACGTCGTTCGATTTCTTTCTTATCGACCTTACGCAAACGCAATGGAAAGGCAACATTTTCAAAAACATTCATATGTGGGAACAAGGCATAAGACTGAAAGACCGTATGAACATCACGCTTATTGGTCGGGATATCATTGATTCGCACACCATCCAACAAAATATCACCAGTCGTTGCATCCAGCAAACCTGCGATGATATTAAGAATAGTTGATTTCCCTGAACCAGACGCTCCTAGCAATGTGTAAAATTTTCCTTCTTCCAACTCAAAGTTAATATCCTTGAGAACCTTGGTGTCGCTATCTTCAAAAACTTTAGAAACGTTTCTGAATTCGATAATTGGTTTTTTCAATTCCTCTAAATTCCTTTTTCTTCGTAAATTAACAGATTGGGACCTTTTTAAATGCTAGAAACAAGCTTAGGACATGAAATGGCCTAAATCTCATCTAGCGATAAAATCCCAATCTTTGAATGATGTGCAAAAATAATGTTATTCGTGTTCTCCCAGGATACGAACTTCTCGCTCGAGGGTAACGCCTGAATGTTCTTTAACTTTTTCAATGACAGACTCAATTAAGTCTTCATAATCTCTAGCAGTTCCATCAGCTACATTTATCATAAAGCCTGCATGCTTTTCTGAGACTTCGACACCACCGATACGGTAGCCCTTCAAACCAGCTTCTGAAATCAATTGCCCTGCAAAATGCCCAACCGGACGTTTAAAGACAGAACCACAAGAAGGATATTCCAATGGTTGTTTGAGTTCACGAAGGTGGGTCAAGCGTTCCATTTCTTGTTTGATAGTCTCATAATTTCCTGGAGATAGTGCGAATTTAGCTGATAAGACGACTGCTCCAGATTCTTGAATGGCTGAATGACGATAACCAAAGGCTAAGTCTTTGGCAGATAAAGTCTCGATTTCACCATCTTTTGTTAAAACCTGACACGATTGCAAGATATGAGCAATCTCACCACCATAGGCACCAGCGTTCATAAAGACAGCACCACCGACGCTTCCTGGAATTCCACAAGCAAACTCAAAACCCGTCAAACTATGACGCAGAGCTATACGAGTGGTTTCAATCAAGTTAGCTCCAGCTTCTGCCTCAATCGTATAACCATCAACTGTGACATTATTCAATTTGTCACACATGATGACAAAACCACGAACGCCACCTTCACGGACGATAATATTACTGGCATTTCCAAGAACCATCCATGGGATATTTTCTTGATTAGCGAACTTAACCACACGGGCCATCTCATAATGATTACGAGGAAAAGCTAAGTAATCTGCCTTCCCTCCGACTTTGGTATAGGTATAAGTTTTCAATGGCTCATCGAATCGAATATCAATTCCTTCTAATGTTTCTTTTAATTTTTCTAATACAGTCATCTTTCTTATCCTTTTATAAAATTCATTCCATTATACCATTTTTAGCGATTTTTTTCGACGATTTGAAAAGCTTTTTTATAGATACAAATGAAAAAGAGGCTAGGCCTCTTTTAGTTTATTGTTTTTTATACAAGATAGTTTTTGTAAAGTATACAAATAAAACAACTTCCACTGCTAACAATCCTTCAACAAGAAGCGGATTTGAAATCCAACCAACCTGTGAAAGACTAGGAGCTAGATCGAATAAGGCGTGCAAACCATAAGCAGCTACTAGGTAAATCCAATTCTTTCGACGGACTGCTTGATAAACCCAGAAAGAGAGTCCGATTTGCATCACCAGAGAAAGCACACGCTCAACACCTAGTAAATAAACTTGCCATACAGATAGGGACTGAACTGCTTCAAGTGTAGTTTTGGGAAGGAGATTTGCTACATCGGGATTTGGAGACTCTAATAATGAAAGGAGGATCAAAAGACTAATCAAACTTCCCATTCCGAGGTAGAGCAACTCCAAACCTCCATGCCCCAACCCATAAGCTAAGGCATCTGAATCTTCTAAGCTTCTCTTCTTCTCTAACCATTTAAAGAAGACAAGGCGAGCCGTTTCTTCAAAGATAGCTGCCATAGCAATTCCATAAAGGACATATAAAAAAGGATGCTCCTGCATGAGCGAAATGGTTCCATCTTTTTGTGGATGAAGCACCAAAAGGTGAACGATTTTCTCCAAGACTTGAGAAGAAACAAAGAATGCCACTGCCCCAAGACCTAGTACCGAAAGGTTAATCTTGTATTTCTTTTTTGCATACCAAATGGCTGCTATAAGAAATACAACTAAAGCTATCATAGTAATTATTACATGATTTTTCATACTTTTCTCCTTTTATTCAGCCTGATCGATATCTTTTTTCATCTCATCAACATTGAACTTAGCAAAGAGGTACTGACGATCCTGAACAGGGAAACGTTGATCCAACTGATCGACTGCTCCAACCTCTACGATTCCTTCCTTGATGACAAAGTCCATGACGTGACCACCAAAGGTTAGGTCATCTGAAATAAAGTGCAAATGATAGCCTGCGACACTGACACCATGGAAAATTTCAGGTGTCCAGAATCCAACGATAGTCCCAGAGACATTTTCGCAACTATATTCAGGCTGATGAGTCGCAACCTCAGCAAATTTTGTTTCGCTTGTCGATTTTGGAATCATGCGAACATGCATGTGTTTAAAATCACCATGAATCTTAATCGAACGGAAAAGATTTTCTCCATCATAGTAGGACTCAATACGTTTTTCTAGTTCCTTATCAGTCATTTCAAAACGCTGGCGGAAAATAACTTCTGCCTGGTGGGGTACAACTGCTGCATAGGGAATCAGTGCATCTGGTGAAACTTCCACGATTTCAGGTTTATCACCTGACCCCTTAGCTTGATAAGCCTTTCCATCTAAGACAATTAACTCCCCATCAATAGAGTCCAAGGTTCCTAGCCCTAAATCTCCATGTTCAAGTAACTCACCAACTGTCATGGTCCCGCCGTAAAGTCCTGCCATCAAGGCTCCCAAAGTATTATATTGGAATAATTTAACTGGTTCTTGCACCTTTATCATCTCACTCTTCTTTGAAAATTTACTTACTAAGTATATCACAATTCTGATTAGAATTGAATGCTAGACTGCCTTTTAATACTCAATGAAAATCAAAGAGCAAACTAGGAAACTAGCCGAAGGTTGCTCAAAACACTGTTTTGAGGTTGTAGATGGAACTGACGTAGTCAGCTCAAAGCACTGCTTTGAGGTTGTGGATAGAACTGACGAAGTCAGTAACATACATACATACGGCAAGGCGACGTTGACGTGGTTTGAAGAGATTTTCGAAGAGTATAACATTGCCAAACAACTAAAAAAAGGGTACAATGTAACAAAATCAAGAGAGGTCTGGAATGAAGCAAGAAAGTAAGTACGAACAAGTTGTTCACTATCTAAAAGAAGAGATTGAATCAGGAAAACTTCAAACAGGAAGTCGTCTACCTTCTATCCGAAAACTCAGTCAAGACTTCCACTGCAGTAAAGATACTGTGCAGCGTGCACTTTTGGAACTCCGATACGAGAAATACATTTACTCCAAACCTCAAAGTGGCTATTATGTTTTAGAACAACAAGCTAGCCACGAAGACCTCGTTATCTCGGTCAATGACGAACATGCTGCTGCCTATGATGATTTTCGTCTTTGTGTCAATGAAAGCTTGATCGGTCGAGAAAATTATCTCTACAACTACTATGAACACCAAGAGGGTTTAGAAGAATTACGAAAGTCTGTTCATAAACTACTGTTTGACCAAGCTATCTATAGTAAACCCGATCAATTAGTCATGACAACTGGAACCCAGCAAGCACTGTTTATTCTTTCTCAAATTGACTTTCCAGGTAAGGGCCAAGAAATACTGGTCGAACAACCAACCTATCACCGAATGAACCAACTTCTGCTGGCTCAAAATATCCCCTATCGAACCATTGAACGTCGCGTGGATGGCATTGACCTGAAAGAACTTGAGAAACATTTTCAAAGTGGTAACATTAAATTTTTCTACACCATTCCTCGATTCCACTATCCGCTAGGTCATTCATATTCTGAAGAGGAGAAACGCGCTATCCTTGATTTAGCAGCCAAATATCAAATTTATATCGTTGAAGATGATTATCTGGGAGATCTAGATCCTAAAATGGGACAAACCTTTCATTATTTGGACCAAAATGATTTGGTCATCTACATCAAGTCTTTTTCTACAAGTATTTTCCCTGCACTTCGAATCACTGCTCTCATACTTCCAAATCCTATTAAAGGTCCTTTTGTGGCCTATAAAAACATTCTGGACTATGATAACAACCTTATTATGCAAAAGGCTTTATCACTCTACATTGATAGTCAACTCTTTGAAAAAAATAGAGTAGCAAGATTGGCACTGCAAGAGAAAAGTCAAGGCTTCATTCATAAGCTATTAAAATCTTATCCCCTTTCCCTGCCAAACTATCCTCTCCATGATGGACTTTTGCTTGATCTCAGAAACTATCCTAAGATTGCAAGCCTCAAACACAGCTCTTTAAATCTAGACTTTTTCGAATCGTCCTACATTGAGACTTGCCCCTATCAATTTGCTAAGGTTCCTTTAGAAAGTCTTGAAACAACATTAAATTACTTAAAAACAGAGAGTGGGACAGAAATCGGTAATTCGTTAGAATTCGATTTCATCGTCCCACCTCCGCACAGTTGAGTAAGGCTGTAAAAGCTGATGAAATCAGCGTAGTAGAGCCCACTCAACCACTGCGTCTTGCTTGATAATCCAATGACAATTGAGAGGCTAGGACTTTTGTCCCAGCCTCTGTTATTTTTTATTGCTCTACTTCTGTTAGCTTGGCAGCTTTTTCAAGATATGTTTGATAAGTACCGTCATCTTTCAGTTTTTGAATAACCTTATCAACTACTTCCTTCAAATCTGAGTTGCCTTTCTTGATAGCAACTGCATTTTCTTCGCCTTCTTTCATAGTTAAGCTTACTGTTGCGACAGCCAAGTCAGCATTTTTTGTTGCATAGCTGAGGGCTACTGGCTCGTCCATATGAACAGCATCAACCTTACCTGATTGAAGTTCATTAACAGCTTCACCCATATTTGTCAATGAAGTCAACTGCGCTTTAGGAAGTTGCTCTTTGACCATAGATTCAGGGACAGTTCCTTTTTGAGCTGCAATATTTGCACTTGCTAGAGAGTCCAAATCTTTGTATTTTTCAAGATCAGTTTTTCTGATTAGGAAGCTAATCTTGTTTTCATAGTAAGGAATTGAGAAATCAAAGACTTCTTTTCTTTCTTCAGTTGCACTGATTCCCGCAATAGCCAAGTCTGCTTTTCCTGTTTGAAGACTGGTCAAGACGTTATCAAAACTCATGCTTGAAACTTCCAATTTCACTCCAAGTTCATCAGCGATTGCTTGGGCCATATCAATATCAGCACCTACGACTTGGTTCTTACCATCTACAAGTGCTTGAAATTCAAATGGTACATAGTCTGGGCTAGTTGCGACAACTAATTTACCTTTTTGTTTGATTGCCTCTACTGCAGACTGTGAGCTTGAGCTAGATGATTGGCAAGCAACTAAAAAGAAACTTGCAAGAAAACTACATAAGACAAATATCCATTTTTTTAATTTCATAAATAAACAACCTCTCTATCGATTTTGTATAATTATAACTTAATTGAAAATAATTGTCAACATTTTCTTGCATTTTACATAAAATATATTTATAAAAAATACAAATTCAATGATTGGTTTATCTATCTATTGGGAAACAATTTTCAAAAAAATCATTTATCATATCTTGATGTTGCTGGTTTACAATTGTGATATTTTGCATATCTCTGTGATCAAACAACCCTAATTCTAAAGTTTCGTCACTCGTAAAAACATTTGTAGAGATCGAAGTTTCAGATGTAACTAAATACAACATTGTAATAACTTGTGCCTCATCACCATTTGGATAACTATCTGAATATTTTGTATAAACATTTAAGAGTTTTTTCACTGTTACTTTCACTCCAGTTTCTTCATAAAACTCTCTCACTAATGCTTCTACAGCCGATTCACCTAATTCAATAGCACCACCTGGTAAACCCCAAGTTCCTTTGTCTGCTCGTTTTTGTAATAATATTTTTCCTGATTGACTTAAAATTCCACAAGTAAAATTTAAAATAATTTTATCTTTTCCAACTTTTTTTCTTATACTCTGTATATAGTTCATTATTCACCTCTGACAAAGTAAACTATCGATACAATGAAAGCTTACTATATTAAAAAGTAAGCTTTCACAATAATTTTTATCTTCTAAATATTTTACAATTCGACAATCTTACCTGTTTCAAAGTAAACAACCCATTCACAGATATTTTTTGCATAGTCACCGATGCGCTCCAAGTATGAAATCACTTGGAAGTAATCGCGACCTGTGACGATAGCATCTGGTTTCTTTCTGATTTCTTCAGTTGCCAAATCACGAATATTTTCAAAGTAATGGTTAATTTTTTCATCCATGGTTGCAACTTCGTAGGCCTTGTCAACTGATCCGTTTAGGTAAAGTTCAAGGGTTGTTTCCACGAAATCTTTAACATCACGTCCCATCTTTTTGATTTCTTCTTCAACTTCTGGGATGCGTTGTTCACCCTTCATACGAATGGTTGCCTCAGCAATGGATACAGCATGGTCTCCCATACGTTCCAAGTCTGAAACAGCCTTTAGAACTGTTAGAACTGTACGTAAATCTTGTGATACCGGCTGTTGAAGGGCAATAATTTCAAATGATTTCTTTTCAAGTTTCAATTCGTATTCATTAACTTCTGCGTCTTGCTCGATGACTTCTTTAGCCAAGTCACGGTCATGAGTGACAAAAGCTCGTACAGTACGATTGATTTGGGAAAGAACTTCTTGTCCCATAGCGTAGAATTGGTTGTGCAATTTCTCTAAATCTTCTTCAAATTGAGATCGTAACATCTTTTTCTCCTTATCCAAATTTACCTGAAATGTAATCTTCTGTTTCCTTATGTTGTGGATAGAGGAACATTTCCTTGGTATCGTTAAATTCAATCAAATCTCCATTGAGGAAAAAGCCTGTTTTATCAGAGATTCGAGATGCTTGCTGCATGGAACGAGTAACCAATAGCATGGTGTACTTGTCCTTAAGACTATATAGGGTTTCTTCGATTTTTCCAGCCGAGATAGGATCTAAGGCTGAGGTCGGCTCATCCAAGAGGATAATCTTTGGACTAGTCGCCAATACACGGGCTACACAAACACGTTGTTGTTGTCCACCTGATAGACCAATTGCTGAATCATGCAAGCGATCCTTGACCTCATCCCAGATTGAAGCACGCTGTAAGGCTTTCTCTACAGCTTCGTCCAAGACTTGCTTATCTTTCTCCCCATTAATGCGGAGACCATAGACGACATTTTCATAGATGGACATTGGAAATGGATTGGGTTGTTGGAAAACCATTCCAATTTCCTTACGTAACTCAACGGTATCAGTACGAGGGCTATAGATATTGTGTCCATTATAAACCACTGATCCAGTTGTTGTCACTTCAGGATTAAGGTCACCCATTCGGTTAATAGCCTTGAGCAGGGTTGATTTCCCAGATCCAGAGGGACCGATAAGGGCGGTAATTTCCTTGGGTTGGAAAGATAAGGAAACACTATTCAAGGCCTTCTTTTTGTTGTAATAAACAGATAGGTCTTTGACCTGTAAAATCGGTTCTGTCATACTGTTTCCTTTCTAACCAAAGTGTCCAGTTACATAGTCATTGGTAGACTGTAGCTTGGCATTTTGGAAAATGTTTGACGTTTTATCGTACTCAATCAAATCTCCCAAGTAGAAAAATCCAGTGTAGTCACTTGCACGCGCAGCCTGTTGCATACTGTGGGTCACGATAATGATGGTAAAATCCTTCTTCAACTCCAACATGGTCTCCTCAAGCTGAGCTGTCGCAATCGGATCCAAGGCTGATGCCGGCTCATCCATCAAGAGGATGTCTGGTTTTACAGAAATAGCACGTGCGATACAGAGACGTTGCTGCTGACCACCTGAAAGCATCAAGGCTGACTTATGGAGGTCATCTTTGACCTGATCCCAGAGGGCAGCCTGGCGAAGTGAGGTTTCTACAATTTCATCAAGGATTTTCTTGTCCTTAATACCTGCACGTTCATGTGCAAATGTGATGTTGCGGTAGATTGATTTAGCAAATGGATTTGGACGTTGGAACACCATTCCGATGTGTTTACGCATTTCATAAACATTGATTTCAGGACGATTAACGTCAATTCCCTGATAGAGAATTTGTCCTGTAACTTTTGCAATATCAATGGTATCATTCATACGGTTGAGACTGCGTAGGTAGGTTGATTTCCCAGAACCTGACGGTCCAATCAAGGCCGTAATTTTATTTTTTTCGAATTGCATATCCACGCCCTTGATGGATTCATTTTTACCGTAGTAAACGTGTAAATCCTTAGTAGAGAGGGCCACTTTTTCTTCTGGAAAAGTAATGATATGCCTTTCATCCCAATTATATTTTGACATGGCTTCTCCTTTAGGCAGCGGTTAATTTCTTATGTAGATAGCTTCCGAGTTTACGTGCTCCAAAGTTAAAGATTAAGATAAAGATAAGGAGCACCGCAGCAGAACCTGCTGAAACCAAAGTTCCATCAGGAATAGTTCCTTCACTATTGACTTTCCAGATATGAACAGCCAAGGTTTCTGCTTGACGGAAGATTGAGATTGGACTAGATACACTTAGAACATTCCAGTTAGACCAGTCAAGAGCTGGCGCAGATTGACCTGCTGTGTAGATAAGGGCTGCAGCTTCACCAAAGATACGACCTGATGCAAGCACGATCCCCGTTACAATTCCAGGAAGAGCTTCAGGAATCACGACATGAAGGACTGTTTCCCAACGAGAAAGTCCCAGCGCCAAACCAGCTTCACGTTGCGTATGGTGAACGTGTTTCAAACTGTCTTCAACGTTACGAGTCATCTGTGGAAGATTAAAGACTGTTAAAGCTAAGGCACCTGAAATAATAGAAAATCCATACTCAAACTGGACTACAAAGATGAGGTAACCAAAGAGACCTACAACAACGGATGGTAGAGAAGACAAGATTTCAATACAGGTACGGACAAAATTTGTAATCCGACCTTTTTTAGCATACTCTGCTAGGAAAATTCCAGCTCCCATTGATAGAGGCACTGAGATGAATAAGGTAATGACCAAAAGGAAGAAGGAATTATAAAGTTGAATTCCAATACCACCACCTGCTTGATAAGAGGATGATTTTCCAGTCAAGAATGACCAAGAAACATGCGGCAAGCCTCGAACCAAGATATAAAGAATCAAGGAAGCTAGAATGGTCACGATGATTCCTGCGATGGTATAGAGGACAGCTGTTGCAAGTTTATCTAATTTCTTAGCGTGCATAGTTTTTCTTTCCTCTTTCTTTCGTAATCAATTTAATGACACTGTTAAAGGCCAAACTCATCAAGAGCAATACTAAGGCCAGTGACCAAAGAACATTATTATCAACAGTTCCCATAACGGTATTTCCGATTCCCATGGTCAAAACAGATGTCAGAGTCGCTGCTGGTGTCGTCAATGAAGTTGGAACAACTGCTGAGTTACCGACAACCATCTGAATCGCAAGGGCTTCACCAAAGGCACGCGCCATTCCGAAGACTACTGCCGTAAAAATACCTGAACGAGCAGCCTTCAAGGTTACACGCCAGATGGTTTGCCAACGAGTCGCTCCCATGGCTAAACTTGCTTCACGGTAGTGACGAGGAACCGCACGTAAGCTATCTGTTGTCATGAAGGTTACAGTCGGCAAAATCATAACAAAGAGAACGAAAATTCCTGATAAAATACCAAAACCAGTACCACCAAAGACAGTACGTACAAAAGGTACCACGACCTGCAAACCGATAAATCCATAAACTACTGAAGGAATCCCAACTAGGAGCTCGATAGCTGGTTGTAAAATCTTAGCTCCTTTTGGTGATACTTCTGTCATAAAGACTGCTGCCCCAATGGCAAATGGTGTAGCAATCAAAGCTGATAGGATGGTAACAATAAAGGAACCTAAAATCATTGGAAGAGCACCAAATTGCTTACCTGATGGATTCCAAGTTGCACCAAAGAGGAAATCAAAGATATTCACACCATTGACAAAGAAGGTCGACAAACCTTTTTGGGCTACAAAGATTAAAATCATAGCCACAATGATAACAATCAAAGATAGGCAGGCAAAAGTCAGACTTTTCCCTAATTTCTCAAGACGAGAGTTTTTTGAAGGAGAGAGCAATTTTTTAGATAATTCTTCTTGATTCATTATTGGCTCCCTTCTAGCGCTGTTACAGTACCTGCAGCATCTTTTTCAACCTTCATTTCCTTGACAGAAATATAGCCCATTCCTTTTACAATGCCATTTTGAGCTTCATCTGAAAGGACAAAGTTTAGGAATTCGGCAACCAATTCATTTGGCTCACCAAGGGTATACATGTGTTCATAAGACCACAAAGGCCAATTGTTAGTTGTAACATTTTCTGAGGTTGGCTCATAACCATTGAGTTTGATAGTCCCAACCGAGTCATCAACATAGGCGAAAGCTAGGTATGAGATAGCTCCAGGTGTTTGGGAAACGATGGACTTCACCATACCGTTTGAATCTTGCTCTTGACTTTGTATTGCTGATTTTCCATCCATAATCACACTGTCAAAGGTAGCACGAGAACCTGAGCTTGCAGCACGGTTGATAATAGAAACAGCTAAATCCTTACCACCAACTTCTTTCCAGTTGGTAATTTCACCTGTAAAAATTTTGCTAAGTTGTTCTGTCGTAAGATTATCGACGTCTACTTCTTTATTAATAATGACAGCTAATCCAGCAACAGCAACCTTATGGTCAACTAGCGCGGACGCATCGATACCATCTTTCTCTTCAGCGAACACATCAGAGTTTCCAACATCAACTGCACCTGACTGAACTTGAGATAGTCCAGTACCAGATCCACCACCTTGAACATTGACTGTTTTACCAACGTGTGCGGACGCAAATTCATCTGCTGCCGCCTCGACTAAAGGTTGAAGGGCAGTTGAACCGACAGCCGTCATAGACTCCCCACGATCAATCCAACTTGCACATCCTACTAGCGAACCAGCAAGTAAAAGAGTTGCAAGAGAGATGGTGAGTTTTTTAAATTTTTTCACTATTTGTCTCCTTGAAAATAATGATGAATAGCTTGAATTTTTGCCCTTATTTTCTATTGTTTTCAGGGAAAATCCATACTTCCACTATAACATAGAATACAGTTTTTGACTAGTTTTTCACCTGAAACCTCAAGCCCTTGGGAAAATAATTCTTCAAGGTATTTCCGGTTACTTTTGCAAAACCTAGACCATTTCCACCAACCAAAACTTGGTACCAACCATTTGGAAGAGTTTCAGCTAATTGGACCGTTTCACCAGCCACATATTTGACAAAGTCTTCTTGATGAATTTCGATTCCTTGCTTGACTTGGCTTGGTTTTAAAGCTAAGCCAAGAGCAAAACTTGGTTCAAAACGTTTTTTCTTAAAAGTTCCAAGATGAAGACCATTACGAGCTATCTTGAGTTTTCCTATATCGGGTAGGACTTCTGGCAAGAGATAAAGCTGGTCTCCAAAAACTTGTAAGACACCGGTCAGTTTTTCTTTAAGGTGTTTTTTCTCAAAATCCTGCCATAAGGAAATCTGTTCACGAGATAGGTTGGATTTAGAAGGTTTGAACTTCCCAGCCTTGTTTTGACCTTTAAACTGAAGATGGGCCACGAACTGACCTTCTCCCTTAAAGTGATGAGGGTACATTCTAGCTGTTTCAGCTAAATCAATCCCAGGTACCATTCCATTGATGTGTTGGATTGGAATCAATTCAAAATGATAGCTATCCAGTAACCATTGGACGATTTCTTCGTTTTCTTCTGGCGCCCAGGTACAGGTTGAATAGACTAGTCGACCACCATCAGCCAGCATGGTAACAGCATCTGCTAAAATCTCACGTTGTAAACTAGCGCACTGACTAGGATAATCGACACTCCAATAATCCATAGCGTCAGGTTGTTTACGAAACATCCCTTCTCCTGAGCAAGGTGCATCTAGAACAATCAGGTCAAAATATCCTTTAAAGACCTTGGCTAAACGTTCTGCAGATTCATTGGTCACAACGACATTAGTCGCACCAAAGCGTTCCATATTTTCAACTAAAATCTTTGACCGTTTGCTTGAAATCTCATTTGAAACAAGAAGACCATCTCCTGCAAGATAGGAGGCCAGTTGAGTGGATTTCCCACCAGGAGCCGCTGCCAAGTCTAAGACCTTCATACCTGGCTTTGGCTGAGCTACTTGAGCGACCATTTGTGCGGCAGGTTCTTGTGAATAGACCAAACCAGTTACATGTTCTGGTGATTTCCCTGAAACCTTCCCATAGTAGCCCCAGGGTGTATTGGGAATAGCATCTGAAAAAGAAAGCTGTTTTTCTTTTAAAGGATTGATACGAAAGGCAGAAACAGCTTCATCATCAAAAGAGGCAAGAAAAGCTCTTGCCTCATCTCCCAATATTGTTTCGTATTTTTTTACAAATCCATCTGGAAATTGCATGTAGGTTTATTTCCTTTCATAGATATAGGATTGAATCTCATCTTTCATCTCGACTGGCACCATCATAACGGCCTGTCGTGTTTGAAAATCGACTTCCTCACCAGCAATCGTAAAAACCTTATAACCCAAACTCTTACCTAGGATACTTGCAGCCGCATAATCCCAAGGTTGTAAATAAGTGATATAGGTTAAAAGTCGACCTGATAGCACCTTGGCAAAACTAATAGCGGCACTGCCATAAACTCGTGTCCCAAGTGCAGCGTTTCCCAAATCAGCTAAGCCCCATTCGTTAGTCGCTAACATTCCAGAATTACCAGCTACCAAAAATTCTCTCAAGGGTCTCTTTTTAAAGAGTGGCAAAGGTTCGTCATTGCGACAGGATGGGAAGTCTCCTCCACCATGGTAACAATCACCTTTCATGACATCATAAATAATACCAAACTTACCAACACCTTCCTCAAAATAGGCCAGCATAACGGCAAAATCTTCACCTTGTGCTACGAAGTTGTTGGTTCCATCAATAGGATCAATAATCCATACCGAACCTTGTCCTACTGCTGCACGCATGCAGCCTTCTTCTGCACAAAATAGATCATCTGGATAGCGAGAACGGATTTTTTTAATAAGTAAGTCTTGAACTTCTTTATCTAACTTAGTTACCAAATCTGTAGGGGAAGACTTTCTCTCAACATGGAGATCTTCTTTCATATGCTGGAGAATGTATTTCCCAGCTTCCCTGACAATTTCTTTGGCAAATGTAAATTTATTTTCCAAGTGAAATCTTCCCTTCTCCTTTTTCTTTGGCCAACTGGACTGCACGGTAGAAAGAGTATCCACTAACTGATTCAAACTCACGTCCCAAACGTTTTTCTTCGCTCTTGCTAGGCACAACTGACTTGAATACCTTGTAGGATTCTAATAGTTTCTTAGCATCTACCTGTGTCTCATAGGCAGCTTCAACATCATTAAAAAAAGAAAGCACTGAAGCAAGTTCTTCAGTGCTCCACGACAAATCTAGTGGGTAACTATACTGTTTATTCATCTAATTAATACCAGCTCTTAATGTAGCTTCTTTCAATTCTTGCTTACGGTAACTACGAGGAAGAAATGCACGAATCTCATCTTCATTAAAGCCAATCTGCATACGTTTATCATCAATGATGATAGGACGACGCAAAAGACTAGGATATTGCTCAATTAAATTAAGCAACTCTGTCACCGAGATACTTTCCACATCGATATTTAACTTTTGGAAAATTTTTGAACGAGTTGAAATGATGTCATCGGTACCGTTTTCGGTCAAGGAAAGAATGTGTTGCAATTCTTTTCTTGATAAAGGACTGGTCATAATGTTGTGCTCTTGGAAAGGCACTTTATGATTATCAAGCCAGGCCTTTGCCTTACGACATGATGTACAACTCGGTGATAAAAATAGTGTAATCATGCTATTCTCTTCTTTGCATACTTTTCTTACTCTATTATACAAAAAAATAAAGCGCTTGACTAGTTATTTCCGTAAAAAAACCTACTTTTTAAAGAAAAATAGGTTTTTCGTACAATTTTTAAAACATTTTTATGCATTTATGTTATTTTTGGTAATTTTTTCCAACTTAGTAGATAAATAAAGCCAAAAAGCAGTTCATACAAGCAGAAAAATAGGAGAAAGGCATGCAGGAAAAAATCCTCTGGTAGAATAAGAATGACCGGATCTTTAGCGGGATCAAAAAGCCAGGTATCATCACCTACAAATAGAATCTGATGAAACAAGGTAAAGAATTGTTCAAAACCAATGAAGACGCCAACTAAACCAAGAACCAAAGGTAAAGACAGCATAATCAAGAGACCTCTGCGATATAGAGACAGAAAACCTTTCTGAATGACTTGCTTCCAAAAAAGGTAGAAAATCGGTAGAGTTACAATTGCTACTCCTTGCGCTAGGTGAAAGAGTCCCTTTACAACCACAAAGTGGTGAATTCCAGAGGCAGACGAAGGAAAATTTGGCATTTCTAATACTTGACTCAATGGATTGGTCAAATAATTCATCAAAACATTAAAGTTATGTTGGATGGTCTGAGGTTGAACATGAACACGTCTTGTCAGATTTAACCAAGAAATCTCCAGAGGGTAAACCAACCAAGACAGGTAGATGGTCAATAAAATAGCAAGCGAGAGGAGAAAGAGAAGACTTCCTACAAAAGTAAATTTAGTTTTCATCGAAATTCCACTCCGCTAGACTTGAGAGGACATGGGTTGGGGCGATTGGTAAATCCGCTACTTCTTCAGGTTTTGTAAATCCTGTCGTCACCAAAAGACTTGGAATACCATTGTCAATACCTGCTCGAATATCAGTAAGATAATTATCACCCACCATGACAATTTCTTGGCGTTCAAGTCCTAGGTGTTCAACAGCCTTATCCATAATAATCGCGTTTGGTTTTCCAATATAAACTGGTTTTACGCGAGTTGCTGCTTCAAGAAGAGTAATCAGTGAACCAGCACCAGGTAAAAGTCCACGTTCTGTTGGAATATTTAAATCTGGATTGGTGCCGATAAAATGAGCACCTTTATGGATAGCTAGAGTTGCAGTAGCAAATTTTTCATAGTCAACTTGCCAGTCCAAACCTACAACCACATAGGCTGGATTTTCTTTATCTTCAACATAACCAGCTGCTTGAATAGCTTCCTTGAGCCCTGCTTCTCCAATCACATAAACAGTCTTTTCAAGACCTAAATCATTCATGTAATCAATAGTCGCTAATGTTGCAGTATAGATTGTCGATACAGGCGTGTCAATATTAAACTGATTGGCCAACATCTCTTGAACACTTTCAGGTGTACGAGTAGTGTTGTTTGTTACAAAAAGATAAGGAATTTCCCTTTTCTGCAACTCATGTACAAAAGCTTCTCCCGCTGGAATTCTATCTTTTCCTTTATAAATTGTACCGTCTAAATCAATTAAATAGCCTTTATAAGTCATATATTACTTTCTAATCTGTGTTAATTTCTTGCCAAATTATCTTTGCTTGAGCATTGATATCGCCATCACTTGTGACTTGGTGGTTGCTTTCTAGTTGATTCAATTCGTAACTAGAAGTAATCATACCACCTGGTCGAACTTCCTTGACATACTTGAGGTTGATTTTTTTAGGAATATGATTGGTTAGGAAATCTGCCCCCATGACCTCAAAAATCCAGTCTAGATATTTGCTGTTATTGACGTGGCCATTCATATCCAAGTCATAAAAACGAACGTGGTAATCTTTGCTAATCGCTTCTTCCAGCTCTGCGTATTTTGGCCCGCGAAGGAGTTTCTTAGAAAACTCAGATTGATAAGGGGCGACAATTTCTGGTTCTACAGGGTGGACCTTCCGACTATCACGATCCATAAGGACAAAGGTAGCTACCATGCGAATGATTTCTTGACCAGCTTCATCATAAATAGTAAAACGGCGGTAGCAAAATAGACGATTGTAAGTCAAGGCTTCCGTTTCAATTGTGATTTCCTCAGCAAAACGAGGAAGTCTAATCACATCGATATCATAATCAGTGATAATCCAAACTAGATTATACTGTTCTAAAACATCCTTGTCACTCACTCCTAGCTCAATTGACTGCATCCCTGATACTTGCAGGGACAACAAGATAACGTCTGGTAGTTTGATATGGCCATTCATATCAGCCATATCAAAAGGAATTTTCATCTTCATTTGATAAGTTAAGCCCATAATTCTACTCCAATATAAATCGTTCTGCTACTGTATCTCCTAAAAAGAGACCTTTTTTTGTCATTCGTATTTGTTGACCTTCTACTTGTAAAAGACCTTGATGACACAAATCTCTTACAACTTGACCATATAAATTGTCAAAAGATGTGCCAAATTTCTCTTCAAATCGTTTCATGGAAACACCTGACTTCTTACGAAGGCCAAGGAACATCTCTTCTTCCATTTGTTCCCTTGGACTCAGGTGTTCCTCATTGATGCGAGCATTGCCTTCTTCTACTGCCTTTAGATAATGGCGGATAGGCCCATGGTTTTTATAGCGAACACCGTTTACATAGCCAGACGCACCTGCACCTATACCATAATACTCAGCATTATCCCAGTACATAAGATTGTGACGACTTTCAAAGCCAGGTTTTGAAAAATTTGAAATTTCATAATGCTCAAAACCAGCACGCTCTAATTCAGCAATGATATATTCGAACATTTCAGCTTCTACTTCTTCTTTAGGAAGTGGTAATTTCCCACGACGCATACGATTCATAAAGACTGTATGGTTTTCTAAAATCAAGCTATAGAGACTCATGTGGGGAATATCCAAAGCGATGGCCTTGGCAACATTGTCCTTGACCTGGTCCATAGTCTGACCAGGAAGAGCGTAAATCAGGTCAATGGAAATATTATCAAATCCTGCTAACTTGAGACGATCAATGTTTTCATAGATATCCTTCTCCAAGTGACTTCGACCAATTTTTTTAAGCATTTTGTCATCAAAGGTTTGGACACCCAATGAGACACGGTTGACTGCTGAATTTTTCAAAACTGCAATCTTATCCTCATCCAAATCACCAGGATTAGCCTCAATGGTTAATTCTTCTATGACTGACAAATCTAAGTTTTTAGTCAATCCTTCCAGAAGCACCTCTAACTGTGGCGCAGACAAGGCTGTCGGTGTTCCTCCCCCAATATAGAGAGTACGCAACTTCTGAATGTCATAAGAATGAAATTCTTGCAGTAGATGTTCTAGATAGCTGTCTACTGGTTGATTTTTAATAAAGACCTTAGAAAAGTCACAATAATAACAGATTTGTGTGCAAAATGGAATGTGCACGTAAGCTGATGTTGGTTTCTTCTGCATAGTATTTATTATACCACAAAGACTTCACTCAAGAAAAAAATCACCATCTCCGACTCTAAGGGAATCAAAAATGGTGATTTCTATTTTAATCTTCTTCGATTTCGATGATGATTTCTTGACCGTTTTCTGGATCTTCAACAACTACTTTTTCTTCCAATTGTTCCTTGAGATTGTTTAAGGTCTCTTTTGAAGCTTCAGTCGCTTGTTGAGCCAAAGATTTAGATTTCTCAAGAACTGAATCCAAGGTAATTTCGCCTGATTCTACTTGTTCTTTTGTCTTTAGAACAAAATCTCTGGTTTGTTCTTTGACTTCTGTCAATTTTTCAAGAGCTTGTTCCTTAGCATATTCTGGATCTTCTCTCAGATCTTCAATAAAGTCTTGTGCCTGACTCGTAACTCGTTTTCCTTTTTCACTTGTTAGAAACAAGGCAACAGCCACACCTGAAACAGTTCCTAAAAGGATTGATGATAATTTACCCATGAGTTATCTCCTTTTTATTTTTTAAAAAATTTACTTGCAATACGAACGGCAGATAATCCTGCACTAGTCTTTAATGTTTTTGAACCTGCAGATGATGCTTTTTTACTCAAGACACGAGCCTGCTCATTTAAATCAGAAACAGAAACAGAAAGGTCTGCAACTGCTGTAAAGAGTGGATCAATGGTTGCAACTTTGATATTGATATCATCAGCAAGAACATTGACCTTGGCAAGAAGTTCGTTTGTGTGATGTAGAGTAACATTTACATCTGAAGTTAGCGTTTTAACAGTATTTTCAGTTTCATCGATTACACGTCCAACTTTTTGAAGGGTAATAATCAAATAAACAATAAATACAATCAAGGCAATAGCCACAAAAATATAAGCAACTTCTAACATTTTAATTCTCCTTTTTTACATTATAAAATGGTGCTTTTTTCCGATTTTGATAAACAATAATATAAATACCAAGTCCAATTAATAGAACAGACAACCACTGAGATACTCGAAGTCCAAAGAACATGAGACTATCTGTACGCATACCCTCAATAATCATACGTCCAAAACCATACCAAATTAAGTAAAAGGCTGTGATATGACCACGACGAATGCCATTTAATCGGCGTCTAAAAATAATAATTAAAGCAAAACCAATCAGGTTCCAGATAGATTCGTACAGGAAGGTTGGTTGTCGATATGAGCCATCAATATACATCTGATTCTTAATAAAACCAGGTAAATAATCAAGGTTTTCTACAACTGCTCCGTAAGCTTCTTGGTTAAAGAAGTTCCCCCAACGTCCTAGACTCTGCGCAATCATAACGCTCGGAGCTGCAATATCCAAGAAATCCCAGGTATTGATTAATTTACGGTCTGCGAAAATATAGAGTACAATCGCTCCGGTAATTAGACCGCCGTAAATCGCAAGACCACCATTCCATATAGCAAAGATTTCTCCAATATGTTGACTATAATAGTCAAACTTAAAGATGACATAGTAGAGTCTTGCACCAATAATGGACAGAGGAAAGGCTACTAGGATAAAGTCAATAATATCATCAGATAAAATTTTCTTTTTGGGTGCTTCTCTCATTGCAAGAAGAACTGCTAGTATTAATCCAGATACAATGCAGATAGCATACCAGCGAACAGCAAAGGGACCTATTTGAAAAGCAACTGGATCAATCATTTTGCACCTCGTTCTTTTCAATTAATTTCGTCAATCTTTCTTCAAAGAGACGTGTCGCATCAAAGCCCATTTCCTTAGCACGATAGTTCATGGCAGCAGCTTCGATGACCACAGAAATATTGCGACCTGTTTTTACAGGAATCCGAATACGCGGAATAGAAACACCTGAAATTTCCAACTCTTCAGCATTGTTCCCCAAGCGATCAAAGGTCTTATTTGTATCATAATTTTCCAAATAAACAGCTAGCTGAACTTGTGAAGAATCCTTAACTGCACTGGCACCGTATAGACTCATGACATCGATGATCCCTACTCCACGAATTTCGATCAGATGTTTCAAGATTTCAGCAGGTTCACCCCAGAGAGTCATTTCATCCTTAGAATAGATATCTACCCGATCGTCTGCTACCAAACGGTGACCACGTTTAACTAGTTCTAAACCTGTCTCACTCTTACCGATTCCACTATCACCTTGAATCAAAACACCCATACCATAGATATCCATTAGGACCCCATGTACACTTGTACGTTCCGCTAAGCGGGAGTCCAAATAACTAGACAGTTCTCCAGAAAGACGACTTGTAGCTGTGCGACTTGTTAAAATTGCGATTTTACATTCTCTAGCGGCCTTTAACATTTCCTCAGGAACAACTAGACCACGCGCAACAATAACTGCTGGTGTTTCTGGTAGGAACATTTTTTTCAAAACAGTATAACGGTTGTGAGAAGTCATACTGATCAGATAGGACCATTCCTTCATCCCCAACAATTGAATACGCTCTGGAGTATAGTAATCAAAATAGCCTGTCATTTCAAGACCAGGTCGCGTAATATCCGCAGTATTAATTTCCTTTTCAAGTAATTCAAGCTCCCCATAGACAATGTCTAATCTAAGCTTCTCAATTACTTCTTTTACTGAAACCGACATATATTTCTCCTTAAATCGAGTTCTCTTACTATTATATCAGATTGTAGCTGGAAGTTTCCTTTTTTTGCAAGATTTACAGTATTTATTTAAAGTTGCCTTAAAAATGATTTAGCATGTGAGTCTTCTCGTACTTTCTCAAATCAGTTGAGACAAATCAACGGCAAACCGGTCAACGTCTATCACCAAATCCCTTCCAGATTTTTCTACATAAATTCTTGGAAGGTCTTGTGTTAACATTCTGTTTGCGACAGCCATATCTTGTGGATAGATATAGAACTGTTGTCCTTGTGGAAACTGATTTTGAACTTGCCATTTTTCAAATTCCTGCAGAAAAGTCTTATGAGACGGCATACGAACCTCTTCAAACATGGAATCATCAAAATATTTCACCAAGCGATAAAGACCATGAACTTCATCAGCGAAGCATTTATCTATCTTCTCCAAGGGATAACCCCGTCTCTGATAAGCTAGACATAAGTTTTGTAAGTTTTGGCTTATCCCAGCTACGTCTTTTCTTGCCAAGTTTATAAAGTAACGAACGGAAAATTCTTCCATACCTGTTCGTTTTTTCTTCTCTAGAAACTGTTGTGCCAATATAAGAGACTCTGATAATCTGTCTTCATCCTGATAATAAAGAGCGTACAAAAGATTGATGACATTTTGTGGATAATAGGTTCCTTTCAGTAAAGGCAAATCTTTTGGTATATAAGATGAAATGACTGAAAAATCGTTACATGCAAAAGAGGTAAATAAGCCCCTCAAAATACCATCTGTATAGATTGTTCCACTTGCAAGCAAACCTCCTCTAATCAATTCTTCTCTTCCTGTTTGCCACAGAGCATTATTTAATTGTTTGTAATCTCCGTCTAGAAAAGCTGTATAGTATGCAAAATATTTAATATCATCTAGTAATAAACTACTGTACAATTTTGTCCTTAAAACATTATCGGACAATACTTTCGAATCCTTCAAATACTTTTGAAAAATCCTCTGATTAGACTCTTCAAATTCCTGCCAGTTTATAGGAGTTGAATAATAACCCCAATCCTTAAAACGTTCTTCGCGCATCTTTTGATATTCTTTTATATACTCTTTCATAAGTTCCTCATATCTCTAAACAGTGTGCAAAAAAAGACTAGACAAGTCTAGCCTTTCATTTCAATTAGAATTTTTTACGTTTACGAGCTGCTTCTGATTTACGTTTACGTTTTACAGAAGGTTTTTCATAGAATTCACGTTTGCGTGTTTCTTGAAGAGTACCAGCTTTAGTAACCGCACGTTTGAAACGACGAAGTGCATCGTCAAGAGATTCATTCTTACGTACTACTGTTTTAGACATTTTTTTCACTCCCTTCAAGTTCAAGATCTATTCTATTTTACA
This sequence comes from Streptococcus infantis, assembly GCF_019929665.1. Lineage (GTDB taxonomy): Bacteria > Bacillota > Bacilli > Lactobacillales > Streptococcaceae > Streptococcus > Streptococcus infantis_H. Next base: position 702,702 of record NZ_JAHZPZ010000001.1, read on the forward strand.
TGGATAAGAGCTATTTGTCAAGACTAAAATGCTTTATTCCATGAATTTTCACTATTAATTTCAAACTTGCTGTTATCACTTTTTTATAAAAAAAAATTAATTAAGTAGGAAGTTTTATATACACTCATTAAATTGAAAAGAGAGCCTTTCGGCTCTCTTTAAGATAGTGTAGATTTTCTAAAAATTATTATTTAGTAAATTTACGTTTCATAACAACTGTTCCTGACATGATTACCACACCAGCCAATACAAGTACTAGGCTTGTAGCCTCACCAGTATTTGGAAGTCCTGGTTTGTTTTCAGTTGTTGTTGGAGTCTCAGTCGTTTTTGGAGCTTCAGTTGTTGTTGGAGCTTCAGTCGTTGTTGGAGCTTCAGTTGTTGTTGGAGCTTCAGTCGTTGTTGGAGCTTCAGTTGTTGTTGGAGCTTCAGTTGTTGTTGGAGCTTC
>NZ_JAHZPZ010000010.1 GCF_019929665.1 Streptococcus infantis
TTATTGACTATTTTGTACCCCATTATTGACTATTTTGTACCCCATTATTGACTATTTTGTACCCCATTATTGACTATAAAATTAAAAATTGATAGAATATAGCATAATAGGAAATATAGTAAAAGGTAAACAAGATGGTATCAAATAGAAAATCCAGTAAAATCTATGAAGAACTAGCTTCTCGTCAAAATTATTTAGTTGTCCAGGCGAATGACTTGGCCAAAGCATTTGGTAATTTAAAAGCTTTTGAACACAAGGTTTTAGACTACTGTTTTTCATCTGTAACGAAAGATAGTAGAGTTGGTGATGTCTTTACGGTTCATAGCCTTGACATTATGAAGCACTTTGGCTTAACTAAAAACGGTCAGAATTATAGACGGATTGCAGAAGCTTTTTCGAGACTTAACGAGAATACAGCCCTATATATCCCTGAAACATTGCCTGACGGTAGACGTTCAATAATCATGACTCAACTTTTCAGCAGAATAAGATTTATTGAGGATGGCCTTGTAGAGTTTAAATTCTCTGAAGATGCTGGACCTTTAGTTTTTGAGTTGAAAAGAAACTACTACTCTTTCCATTTGGATGAGTTAGGAAATGTGAAATCAAAGTATTCTTTGATCTTGATGAAACTTTGGGAAGCATATCGCTTAGGAAATCGAGAATATACAACCATTAAGGGAAGTTTAGAGGAATGGCAAGATTGGTTCTTGGGTGAAGAAAAGTCATGGCCTGCAGGTTTGTTTAAGAGGAATGCTCTCATGGTGGCATGTGAAGAACTAGAAATGAAATTCAACGCTGATATAGATTTAACAACTGTAAAAAAAGGACGAAAAGTTATCGGGTATGAGATGGTAATTAGGGATAGACGGATGCCAACCACTGCAGAGGTAATCATAGAGGCAGAGAAAGCATCACATCAGACAGATATCTATGATTTTTTGTAATTTGAACATGTATTAATAATTAGGACTTGCATATGCAAGTCCTTTTCTAGGAGGAGAAAAGAATATCCCCTAATTTATCTAACGATCTAAATCAAAATCTTGCCACAAACCTCCTTCAATTTCAGCTTCTTGACGTTCATAGATTTTATCTGAGATCTCATTTTTTTCCTCTTCAGATAAATATCTTTCAAACTCTGATTTAAAACGTTTATAAGTATCAGCTTCTTTCTTAGCTTCAAAATACTTATCCCAAGCATTTCGATTCTCTTTTTCCAATTTAGTTTTCTCTTTTTGGAATTCTGCTTTCAGTTCTTTGATCACATTCTTTAAAGATGAAATTGTAGAATGTAACTTTTTAATGAACCCTATTTGAAGAATAGACTCTTTAAAATCGTTCAACAAATTCGACAATGGGCTATAGTTCGCCTTCATGGCTATTCTATCAAACTCATCTTCAGGAACAATCACAACACGTTCACGATTATTAAATAGCCCTCGCTCTTTGATTTCAAATTGACTTTTATCTACTTCTGTTTCACTGATCATTTTTAGACGTAACATAGCATTGATAGTTTGATCTTCTAATTTTGCTTTATCCAACTCTTCGGACATGTTTGCGACCTCATTCTTCAAGTGCTGCAGCTCCCTCTCTTCTTGCTGCTTCTGTAATTCAATTTGTCGCATAGTTTCTTTATATTCTCGCATATCCTTAATATCATTCGTCCGACCTAACTTGCGTTCAATATTAAGGTTTTTCATAAAGTATTGAATCCTATCAATTTCATGATCACGAAATTGTTTCAGTTGGCCACGGCCTTTTTCTTTAAATCCTTCCTGGAGAAGAGCTTTTGAAAAAGATGGTTGTTTCGAAAGACCATTTTTATATCCATCAGCAATAGGAACAACGTTAAAATGAGCGTGAGGAGCTCCATCTTCGTCTAAATGGACAACTGCATTATAGATGACTAAATGATCGTGGCGTTCATTAAAATCTCTTACGTAGCTTGCTAGGGCCTCTCCTACCTCTCTTTTTTTATTGAAATCCATCTTTTCCCAGTCGGATTTATTACCTACTGAGACTACAAATTCACGTTGCAGATCCAATGTTTTTGATTTTTTAACGTGTTTGTAGTAGTCTTCAATTTTTCTATCCTTCCTCCGTTGTTTTGAATTATAAGTATTTAAAGCATCGTCAAATTCATCGTGATAGACTTCTCTTATGTCACGTTTAATAATCGTTATATTTTCGTGGGACAATGCACGATTTATATGCCTGTGTTCATTACTCTTAAATTCTTCTTCGCTCAGATCTCTGTTATTATGACGTATATTTGTCATGCCAGTTTTTGTTTTAAAAGAAATGGTCATTTGATTCATTATTCTGTTTCCTCTCTTACTATTGTGATAGTAGTATGCCACAAAAAACAAAAGATAATAAAAATTTTTTAAAATTTCCGTTAAAAACGTGATTAACAAATTTATTTGAGCATTTGTTTTTAAAAAAGATGGTCTTATATAGTGACCATCTTTTTAGAATTTATAGAACACTATACAAGCCCATCTTTTCAGAATTTATGGATTACTATATAAGTCCACGTTTTTAGAATTTATGGATTACTATATAAGTCCACGTTTTTAGAATTTATGGACTACTATATAAATCCATCTTTTTAGAATTTATGGACTACTATATAAGTCCATCTTTTCAGAATTTATGGATTACTATATAAGCCCATTTTTTTAGAATTTATGGAACACTATATAAGTCCATCTTTTCAAAATTTATGGAACACTATAAAATCCATCTTTTCAGAAATCATGGACTACTATATAAGTCCATGATTTTTAAATCTATGGATTTCTATATAGTTTCAGCAGCTTAAAGAGAAACATTTAGCCCAAAATGTTGGGCTACGGCGTGGGGCTATCGCTATTCCACGCCAACTATTGTCGATATGTAATCAGTTGAAAATAAAAATATCTTTCTCGGATCAAGCAGAGTTTCTGTTACTCTTTGTCAAAGAGTAACGTTTTTGTAGTTTTGACATTGCTGCGCAACGTACAAAACTAAAACGCTCTGCCGAGGGCTATGGGTTGCACCCCTTTTTTGACCCTCACGGTTCAAAAAATTCACTGCTTTTTCGGCCCACAAAAGTGGACTCGAAAAAAAATCGGCGCGAATAACGCACCGAAAAAATTGCCTAGAAACTCATCAATCATCAAGCACTTACTCATATCGTCCAACACCTCAGCCGTACTCTCAATCAAACTCGTATTCAACTCATGAAGTAATTTGACAAGAAATCCATTGACTATCGTGCCTTAAAATACTGCTGGCGATTGGTTCTCAAAGACATCAAACGCAATGCCTTTGGTTTTCGGAACTTTGAAAACTTTAAAAAACGGATTTACCTCGCTTTGAACTTCACAAAAAAGAGAACCAAGATGGTTCTCTCTAGGGCTTAGTTATATGTCCACCCACTACAGTTGACAATGAGCATTTTTAAGAGCAATAATCTAGCTCATCTAAATTATTTGACCGTGAGAATACGACGCACATAGGTTTTGAATGGAGTCTCGGTCACATTTTGCACCTCAGTAATGATATGGAAGGTATCGCCTGACTTTGCATCGTCAGGGATATGAACCGTGAGACTTGCGCCCTCTTCTGTTATATCGAAGACATAATGCGGGTCCACCTCTTCGGAATGTAGGGAGGCCATTCTGCCGTCCCCTCGTAGCGCTCCTGAATAGACTTGAGGGCTCTGGCAGTTGTATTGGTCCCGCCCCAAGTCTGGATATAGAGGGTTCGGGGGTCATCGTCCAAAATGAGCTCCTCTAAAAAACGTAATCCTTCCGTCACTTCCTTTTTCTAAAATCTAGTTTTTTTAAAAAATAGGCTATCTTCCAGAAGTAGAAAGCCTATTTTTTATGAGATGCTTGAGTGCTTACGCTTTCAATTTGTCAAATTTTGCTTTGACATTCGCCTTGAATTCTTCAAGTTTAGCCTTGCGTTCGGTTTTACGTTCAGCCTTCATTTGTGCACGTGCCTGGTTGTAGAGGTCTTCTTGGACTTGCAGAGCTGCTTCGATTTCGGCTACGACGGTTGCTACATCCCAACGCATGATTTGGGTGTCGTACTTGGTGAAGTAAGCATCGATGACTGCTTCGTTGTCTTCTTGCACCAAGGCAACAACGGCTGTTTCACCGTTAGTCAATTTCTGAGAAACAACGTCAATCAGGCCAGTTTCTGCCGTATCAATGGTATCACCAGTAGCCAAACCATAGAGGCTACCCATACCATAACCAAACAAGACGCCGATAGGACCACCCAAAAGCCCGATAACTGCACCGAGCAAGCCACCTTTTAGGGCTGCATCCGTCGTTGAATCTTCAAAGTCATAGCGTTCTTTTTCAACGATATGACCGTTTTCATTTTTGACCAAGGCGATTTGAGCAACCTTGGTCGTCTGAGTTTGGCGGAAAGCCTTCAAATCCGCAAAGGACTGATAAGCTTCGCTTTCAGTGTTAAAGATTGAAACTACTAGGTTTTCCATAGTTAGTACCTCTTTTCTAAAAATTACACATACATTATAACACAGTTTTCTTTTTTTGAAACTACTTTTATGCGACAATTTACATGATATGTCGCAATTTGTCAGCGTCGAAGGACTGGTGCAGGCAGCGGTATATCCTTGCCATATCTCGGGCCAGACACTCTGGCGACTCTGAGTGATTATCAAGAAAGGCGTCCAGCAACATCTTAAAGCCACCCGTGCAAAAAGTCAATAAATGGTGTCTTTCCTACAAATCCCCACCACTGATAGGGGGTACGAACATACACGAAAGTATGGCTAAACCCATGATACGTATAATGACGGTTGAACTGATTAATCCCTATATCCGTCATGTGGAACATAGCACGTAGTACCTGGGGCGGAGTAAAAGTAGTCGCTAGCGATCTTAAAGTTGTCGGTGACTAAGCATGAAAAAACAACATGAAGATTGACTACTTCGCTGTAACATCAAAGATGTCCCATCATAAAAGGTACTAGAAGAGATACTGCTTATTACTCAAGATGGGTTTGCCCTAAAGTCTCTTAAACAATAAGGTGAATTTTGAGATGAACTTTTCAAAAAAACAACTTTCCGAAAAATTGGTCTTTTCCCGAAAGTTGTTCAATGAACTAAAAAACAGCGCAAACCATTGGCGCTGTAGGGATTTGAAGCGGTAGATTGTCCGTGCTTTAATCTGAAAATAGCTCAGAATGACTATCTCAGCATCATTTTTTGACAATTTATACAGAAAAATTATCAACGAGAAAAAAATAGTTTGAAGAAATCTGTTTTTTTGTGTATAATATACACAAAAAGATGAGGTGATTTAAATGGCTATTACAACGACAAAAGCAAGATTGAATCTAAGTATTGACTCTGAATTAAAACAGGAAGTCGGTGAGGTCTTAAACGAGATTGGGCTTGACTATACTACAGCAATCAATTTATATTTCAATAAAATCAGACGTGATCGTAAAATTCCATTTGAACTTGAAGCACGAAAAAATTTAACTGTCGATGAATTTCTTGGTTCAAATTGGCGTGAAGGTTTGGAAAATGTAGAGGATGGTTGGGATTGAGTTATAAGGTTGAATTGATACCTGAAGCACAAGATGATTTTTATAAATTAGATAATAGTCAACGTCTTCATGTTAAAAAGTCACTTATCAAGTTAGAAAATCAAGGGATGCTTGCCGGAGAGGCTCTTCACGGTAATTTAGCAGGTTACAGGAAGTTAAAACACAAAAAATTGGGCCTGAGAATTGTTTTTCACGAAACTGTCAATGCAATTGAAATTATTGAAGTCATTGCTATTGGTAAGAGAAGTGATAACGAAATTTATACAATTTCTGAAAAACGTATAAGAAACAGATGAATTTATTTTAGCCAATCTATATAAAAGAAAAAACGTCCACTATCCCCCTAAAGAAATTGAAAGCAAATGAGCTAAGATAATTGATCACAACCTACCGAGCAGGATAGAAAGTGAGAGTCGTGAGCAACTTATTTGACCTCTTCTTCAGCGTTATGGCAAATGTATTAGCATATTTCATTTGTGAATAGTTGGACGACGAGGATAATCGGCATTTAGCCTCAAAATACTCGTTAATCAAAAAAAGAGCGTAAAAATCCCTAGAGGACTGTTGTCTTCTAGGGATTTAGTGTGTCCTTGAGCTGTTTGTTCGAGGACTTTTTTATGTATATAAAGTTAAAAAAGATGAGATGTTCAAAGCTATTCCCAAAACTTCCACCATCTCTTCGCTTTCTGTTCAATCAGCAACTGATTATCTTTCTGAGTTGCCAAAATAATCGTATGCAGTTGCTCAATTTGCTTCTTGTAGTCGTCTATTTGAGTTTTAAGGTCTGATATACGCTCATCTTTCTCTTGTAATACATTTGTATTATCTACGTAGTCGCTTGTATTATCCTCTTTGAAGAGTACTTTTCTAGCATATGAACTGATCGAATCTCCAAGTTCTGCAGCTCTTTCCTTTAATTCTTCTTTTTCTTCAACGCTCATCCTGATATTTAGGACAGTCATTTTTTCAGTCAAAACTTTCACCCCGTTAGCTAATATAATACATATTATACCACACAGTATTATTTAATAATACACCATAATACAAGAAAAACTGAGTTTTTTGACTAAATTTCTTTAGTATATCTTTAGCAGTGAGCACATGATAAAGATTAAATTCTTTTAACATGCATTTTTAGCCCTATACTGCGTTTTATAAGTTTAGCAAAGGAAAAACTACTGTAAATACTCAAGGATGCTGTTAACGGCCAAAATATGGCTTCTGATGATGTCTTAAATATGGGATGGTACAAAAAACGTTAAAAACTCAGTTTTTCTCATGATGCGATCATATATGCAGAGGGTCTTATGTAAAACTATAGAAAAATAGGAAGCGAAATGTATTTGACTTCCTATTTGATATTGAAGTTTAGATTTTAGTCTAATATATTTGTAAGTGGTTAGATAGAAAATAGTGAACTGAGTGAAAGATTTTTTTATTTTTTAAAAATAAAATATAGATTTTTTTCTTAAGAAGATACTTTCTAATTTACTTTCTAATTTACTTTATATTACTTTATAATACTTTGTCGACCTTAGAAACTCAGTAATATCAAGGGTTTGCAGATAAATAATTGACTATTTTGTACCCCATTATTGACTATTTTGTACCCCATTATTGACTATTTTGTACCCCATTATTGACTATTT
>NZ_JAHZPZ010000011.1 GCF_019929665.1 Streptococcus infantis
TATGAGGCGGTTAAAAAGTTAGTTGATGTAGATTTTCTAATCATTGATGACCTGGGGGCAAAAAATGGGACGGTAACACCTAAGAGTGACTGGGAACAGGATTTCTTGTTTGATATTATCAACAATCGAGAAACTACGATTTTCAACACTAACCTAGATAGTAGCGAACTGCGGACTGTTTACAATGCTAGAAATTCAAGTAGAATTTTGAAAGGTTTAGAAGGGAACACTTTCAAGGCTTTTACGATTAAAGATAAGAGATACACTATAAACACAGTGAGGGGAGAATATCAATGAATGATGATAAAATGCGATTTGCAACAGAAAAAGGCTTTGTTGTCTACGAAAAGTGTGGTATAATAGAGATAGAAAAAGTTCCAAAGTTTGGAGAGATAACTTTATTCTACTCAGATGGGAAATTTACTCATCTAGTCAAAAAAGAAACTAAAAAATAAGTCTATTGAGAACAACTCAGGGACATACCGTAAGCATTTAATGCTAGTGGTATGTCCCTTTTTGTTTGCATAGAAAGGGGGTGAGGGTGATGTCAGGAGATACTTCTTTAGGGTATGTAGTAGCCAATAAGTTTTCTATGGATCCAGATAAAAGACAGAAAATCTTTTCTCAGTGTAAAAAAGAAGATGAAAGCTTAAAACAACGGAAACAAGAAATACTAGAAAAATATGCTAACAAACAAGACAAATCAAAATCTAGAAAAAATGATTCTAAAGGCTCGGAGAGTTCTAAAAGAAAAGCTAAAAGCAAAGAATTTTAGAAAAAATTATAAACAAAAATCAGATATTAAAAGATGAAGGAGCAAAAAAATGACAACTAACTTAGCTAAACAAAAAGAAAATCTAGAAGCTTATATCCGAAGTACGGGTTATAACACTAGAGGGATGAACGTAGAAAATAATCATGTACTCATTGAAAAACCAATCCTTGATAGTTACGAAAATGAACATCAACGTAAAGAACTGGTTGATCTAGTAAATGTTATTGAGACTCGTACCCGTGGTGGGAAGTATGAAGTAACTGACTTTGAATCTGATTCATTGCAAGAAGTTAGCGAAAATTCGGTTGAGAGAACAGAAGCAGATAAAAAGAAAACTATCAGCGTTGATTACTTAGTTAAATTATTCAGTGGGAAACTTGATTTTTCACAGGAGCAATTAGACGATGGCCAATATAATTTAACGGATTTTCTTGGTAAGAAGATTATTAAATTAAAACGTAGAACACGAAATAGAGAGATTGGAAAAATTCTCCAAACTGCGAAAGTACAGACTGCTACAAGTATGGACGACTTGAAATCTATTGTTTCTTTAATCAATCCAGAGCGCAATGTATCTATGGTTGTTAGTCAATCACTATTTAGTGTCTTAGAAAAAATGAAAGACACTTCAGGAAGTTATCTTCTTAAAGTTGATAAAGAGACAGGGACAAGTGAAACATTCTTTGTAGATAACTTTTTAATTGTAGATGATACAACATTAGGGAATAAAGGTGACAAAAAAGGCTTTATCGGAGATCTAGAAAACTTTGTTACTTTGTTTGATCGCAAGAAAGATACACTTAGTTGGGTGAATGCGAATGACTATTTTGGAAAACGGTTGATTTTACATACCCGATTTGATGTAAAAAAAGTTGAAGAAAATTGTGGTTACTTTATTCAATGGAACTAGGAGAAAGAAATGGATATTAATCAAGTATTTGAAACACTGGATGATCTAGATAATAAAAAAAGTAAGATTAATTCAGCACGAGAACAGTTAAGCGAAAAAAGGAAGAGTCTTTTAGGCAATCAAACAGTTTCATTTGAGAATATAGATAATTTTTTATCTAACAACTTAGAGTCTTTGGAACAGCTTGAAAAGATGGAAAAAGCTATTAATTCTCTTCAGGAAAAATATAATAGTGAGTTTTCTGAAGCTAAAGCAGTCATCTTTGAATACATTTTTAAAGAAACTAAGCAACGGATGGAAACTAAGAAGATCTATAAACAATACCGAAAGAAGCTTAGACGAATTCTGGACGCATATGATGAAATTCAAGAACTGAAGAAGGATGTAGAAGAAATCCATACAGGTGTAGTCAGAGAAATAAGTCAGAGACATTCTCTATCGACGTATCGAACAGAAGTAAGTCCGCTTACTGTCCTACCATTCTTAACCCCTGATTCTAGCGGATGGATGGATTTTTCGAAGGAATATCGGGACATCAAAGTGTATTTAGAAAAATAGATTACAAATTAAGTAAGGCTAGTGATATATGGCTCAAACAAAAGAAATATCGCTAGTCCTACTTTTATGCTTTACTAAGTTTCACATAACAAAGTAAGCATAAACTGAAAAGAAGTAATAGCTTGAAAGCAAGGTATATCAGGGGTTTACAGAATGGAGTGAGTTTCACAGAATGTAAGATATGAGAAACTAGGGTATAAATTAAAGGGGAATCCCTTTTAATTGTAGAATTGCAAGTTAAGAAAAATATAAATTTTGAGTGGAGGGACTTAGTTATGTATGAGCTAAGTAAGAGAGACCTGGACGGTATCGATATTGAATTAGAACGATATAGAACGCTTGATAATAAGATATATCTTAGAAGACAGGAGTTGATACATAATAAGAAGTATAGCGACGCTGAGTATATCAGAGGTCAAGGAAAGAAAGTGTCAAGTCCTACTGAAGCTACAATCATTAGAATTGAAGAAGACCAAACACTTAGATATTTAGAAGGCTTTAAACTAGTAGTAGAAACTTTGATGGAAAATTTGATTGAGAGTGATCTAATAATTTTTAAAATGAGATTTTTAAAAGCTGGTGTGACCTGGGAAGAAGTTGCAGAGGAATTAAATAAACCTGCTCGTTATGTATATGGTCGAAGAAAGGTAATTGCTAAAAGATTTGTAGAACTGAAAGGATATTGAGTCCCCCCCGCCTTTTAAAAAATCATTTTGGCCAGTTGGGTACCGGTGAAGGGAACTTTTTCCAAGTCGGAGCCTTCCAAACAAAAAGGGGGTAAAAATTGTTGGTTAACAAAATAGTCGTTCACTTTTTGATATTGACTGAATTTGATATAAAATATGTTTTTTTAAGTCTAACTTTAACTTGAAAAGAATATAAGAAATAATTGTATCTTATTAATTAATTTTAAAAAATAAAAATTTCAAATAAATAGCGAAAAATGCGAACATATAATTGACATGTGTTTCTAAATGTAATATCATATGTATGATACGTTATATACATAGTGTATCATATTGCTCACATGGGAGGCATTCTATGGAGGGGTACCATGGGACGAAGCCTGAATCAGTTAATGCTATTTTGGGACAACAACATTTTGAGTGTACTTCATTTGAAATAACAGGCGACTGGGTGATTAAAAGTGGTCAAAGTTTACCTAATGATCTTGGAGTGGGGTTGTACATGTTTGTTGATGATCCACCAAATGGGTATCAAGGTTTAGAAAATGCAAAAAAGTACGCTCGAGTATATAGGAATAGTAATAAAAAAATAGGTGTTATAAAGTTTAAAATAAAAAGTGACAACTTAACTATTTTAGATTTGAATAATCCTACAACGACTAAAAATTTTAATGAATACAAAGATAAATATTATCAAAAGTTAAAAAATTCATTAGGTGGTTTTAAACGTAACAATTCCTTTCACAGGTATAATCTTGATGGAGTGTTTTTAGAACATTTATTGCGTTACAATAAATCCTATACTGAGGTGGATGTCGTAACGTGTAAAACATACACTCCACCAACTCCAGATAAACCAATTTCGCCTGTCCCTAATGGGAAAGAGATTTGTTTACGAACACTTACGTTAATTGATTGGACGGTTACAAAGGAGAAATATAATGGCTATTAAAGAAATTATTCTAGATGAATCAATTCTTGATATAGATTCATGGTTGCCTAAAGAAGCTATAGACCAAGTTGTTCAAGCTATTTTATATCAAGAAAAATTAGAGTTAAAGAGCTTATTTGAATGCAATCTACCATATTTTACGGAAAGTTCGGTAAAAAATGTAAAAGCGGAGTTCCGTGACTTTGTTGGGTACACAGATAGTTATAATAGTAATAAAAGCGCCTATAAGGTGCAAGCGAAGGATATGGCAGCATAATGGCAATTATTAAATTTGAAGATTATGTAGTTGATAAGTCGGTTTATGAAACTAATCTAGATTTTGAAAATAGTAGAGAAGATGGACGTTTAGTAGTTCCAATCAAATTTTCTGCTGAAATTGGAGTTGATAAGACTCAAGAGAAATCCTATGTTATTATTAACGTAAATTTAGGTCAATCAACAAATCCTGAGGAGATACCTAATATTCCATTTACATGTGAAGTATCTATTAGGGGGCTATATAGTTATTCTTCTTCTGACTTTGAAAACGAAGAGGAATTGAAAAATGTTCTAGGAGGGAATGCTGTAGCTATACTATATCCGTATGTGCGAACATATATTTCCACTTTAACAAATCTTTCAAATCAATTTCCTTCATATACACTTCCTGTAATGAATTTTGCAGAGACAATTAAGGAAAATGATTTGATTACCTATATTGGATTTGATTGATTATTTGTAAAAAGATAGGCATTAACTAATATCTGTCTTTGTTATATAGTTTAAAAGCACGTTTTAGAGCGCTAGTTTCTTAACTACTAAACTCATAAATGATAAGCCCTTTTTTAGGGCTTTTTGTGAAGATTTTAAGAGTTTTTAATGATTTATAATGATTTATAATAATCCCTAATAAATTGTGTTTTTTGAGAATTCAAAAAACTAGGATTTTTAGAATAGGTAAAGCAATAAAACGTTATTTTAAGTATATTGTATAAAAAGATAAAAAGTAAAGTATGTCATGAAAACTAATAAAATAGTTAACCAAAATAGATTAGGAAACTATTTGATTCTGTACTTAGATCCAGAATTAGACAAGGGACTTAATGGAAATATTGTCTGTCGAAAAATAAAGCTAAAAGGTTTTGAATACGATACTGTACCTTCATTTGATTCTAACTATATGATTGCTTTTGAAAGTGATTCTTATGAAAATTATATAGATGAAACAATTGAATATGAATAGGTTAAAAAAATAGTTTAAAAATGGTTAATTTTTTCCTATTATATAGACATGAAAAAAAGCACGTTTAAAACATGCTAGTTTCTTGCCTGCTGAACTCATAAATAATGAAGTTAAATGTTCAGTGATTTGTGGAGTAAGGAAGAAACTCCAAAACATTCAAACGAAAAGCGAAAACTCACAAACGCCCTATTATCAAGCGCTAAGAAGTGATAAAGCTACTTGCTAAACACTTAAAAAAGCGATACAACAAGATGCTTTAATTTTAAGAAATATCTTACAGAAAGCCTACAACAGTGGGCTTTTTGCTTTGTAAAAAATAAAAAATAAGAAAAATTTATCTCAAGTTCTTGACAAGATTCTAAAAGTGGGTATAATAGAAAGAGTTGAAAAAGCTCAGGTCCGTTGGTCAAGGGGTTAAGACACCGCCTTTTCACGGCGGTAAC
>NZ_JAHZPZ010000012.1 GCF_019929665.1 Streptococcus infantis
TCTCTCAGGGCTCTTACTGATATAAAATCATGGGAAATCTCATCTTGAGGTGGGTTTCACACTTAGATGCTTTCAGCGTTTATCCCTTCCCTACATAGCTACCCAGCGATGCCTTTGGCAAGACAACTGGTACACCAGCGGTAAGTCCACTCTGGTCCTCTCGTACTAGGAGCAGATCCTCTCAAATTTCCTACGCCCGCGACGGATAGGGACCGAACTGTCTCACGACGTTCTGAACCCAGCTCGCGTGCCGCTTTAATGGGCGAACAGCCCAACCCTTGGGACCGACTACAGCCCCAGGATGCGACGAGCCGACATCGAGGTGCCAAACCTCCCCGTCGATGTGAACTCTTGGGGGAGATAAGCCTGTTATCCCCAGGGTAGCTTTTATCCGTTGAGCGATGGCCCTTCCATACGGAACCACCGGATCACTAAGCCCGACTTTCGTCCCTGCTCGAGTTGTAGCTCTCGCAGTCAAGCTCCCTTATACCTTTACACTCTGCGAATGATTTCCAACCATTCTGAGGGAACCTTTGGGCGCCTCCGTTACCTTTTAGGAGGCGACCGCCCCAGTCAAACTGCCCGTCAGACACTGTCTCCGATAGGGATCACCTATCCGGGTTAGAGTGGCCATAACACAAGGGTAGTATCCCAACAACGTCTCCTTCGAAACTGGCGTCCCGATCTCATAGACTCCTACCTATCCTGTACATGTGGTACAGACACTCAATATCAAACTGCAGTAAAGCTCCATGGGGTCTTTCCGTCCTGTCGCGGGTAACCTGCATCTTCACAGGTACTAAAATTTCACCGAGTCTCTCGTTGAGACAGTGCCCAAATCATTACGCCTTTCGTGCGGGTCGGAACTTACCCGACAAGGAATTTCGCTACCTTAGGACCGTTATAGTTACGGCCGCCGTTTACTGGGGCTTCAATTCATACCTTCGGATTACTCCTAAGCACTCCTCTTAACCTTCCAGCACCGGGCAGGCGTCACCCCCTATACATCATCTTACGATTTAGCAGAGAGCTGTGTTTTTGATAAACAGTTGCTTGGGCCTATTCACTGCGGCTGACGTAAAGTCAGCACCCCTTCTCCCGAAGTTACGGGGTCATTTTGCCGAGTTCCTTAACGAGAGTTCTCTCGCTCACCTGAGGCTACTCGCCTCGACTACCTGTGTCGGTTTGCGGTACGGGTAGAGTATGTTTAAACGCTAGAAGCTTTTCTTGGCAGTGTGACGTCACTAACTTCGCTACTAAACTTCGCTCCCCATCACAGCTCAATGTTATAGAATTAAGCATTTAACTCAATTCACACCTCACTGCTTAGACAGACACTTCCAATCGTCTGCTTTAGTTAGCCTACTGCGTCCCTCCATCACTACATACTCTAGTACAGGAATATCAACCTGTTGTCCATCGGATACACCTTTCGGTCTCTCCTTAGGTCCCGACTAACCCAGGGCGGACGAGCCTTCCCCTGGAAACCTTAGTCTTACGGTGGACAGGATTCTCACCTGTCTTTCGCTACTCATACCGGCATTCTCACTTCTATGCGTTCCAGCGCTCCTCACGGTACACCTTCTCCACACATAGAACGCTCTCCTACCATACCTATAAAGGTATCCACAGCTTCGGTAAATTGTTTTAGCCCCGGTACATTTTCGGCGCAGGGTCACTCGACTAGTGAGCTATTACGCACTCTTTGAATGAATAGCTGCTTCTAAGCTAACATCCTAGTTGTCTGTGCAACCCCACATCCTTTTCCACTTAACAATTATTTTGGGACCTTAGCTGGTGGTCTGGGCTGTTTCCCTTTCGACTACGGATCTTAGCACTCGCAGTCTGACTGCCGACCATAATTCATTGGCATTCGGAGTTTATCTGAGATTGGTAATCCGGGATGGACCCCTCACCCAAACAGTGCTCTACCTCCAAGAATCTTGATGTCGACGCTAGCCCTAAAGCTATTTCGGAGAGAACCAGCTATCTCCAAGTTCGTTTGGAATTTCTCCGCTACCCACAAGTCATCCAAGCACTTTTCAACGTGCCCTGGTTCGGTCCTCCAGTGCGTCTTACCGCACCTTCAACCTGCTCATGGGTAGGTCACATGGTTTCGGGTCTACGACATAATACTAAAGCGCCCTATTCAGACTCGGTTTCCCTACGGCTCCGTCTCTTCAACTTAACCTCGCATCATATCGTAACTCGCCGGTTCATTCTACAAAAGGCACGCTCTCACCCATTAACGGGCTCGAACTTGTTGTAGGCACACGGTTTCAGGTTCTATTTCACTCCCCTCCCGGGGTGCTTTTCACCTTTCCCTCACGGTACTGGTTCACTATCGGTCACTAGGGAGTATTTAGGGTTGGGAGATGGTCCTCCCAGATTCCGACGAGATTTCACGTGTCTCGCCGTACTCAGGATACTGCTAGGTACAAAGACTATTTTAAATACGAGGCTCTCACTCTCTTTGGCTGACCTTCCCATGTCATTCTTCTATAGTCTTTGAGTCCACATTGCAGTCCTACAACCCCGAAGAGTAAACTCTTCGGTTTGCCCTCCTGCCGTTTCGCTCGCCGCTACTAAGGCAATCGCTTTTGCTTTCTCTTCCTGCAGCTACTTAGATGTTTCAGTTCACTGCGTCTTCCTCCTCATATCCTTAACAGATATGGGTAACAGGTAGTACCTGTTGGGTTCCCCCATTCGGAAATCCCTGGATCATCGCTTACTTACAGCTACCCAAGGCATATCGTCGTTTGTCACGTCCTTCTTCGGCTCCTAGTGCCAAGGCATCCACCGTGCGCCCTTATTAACTTAACCTTATTTTTTTGACCTTTCAGTCATAAACTCTTATTAATACTACAGCGTTTTCGGTTTATTTTCTTGTTACTATTTGATATAGATATTCAATTTTCAATGTGCATTACTTGGTGATCTCTCACCAATGGAGCCTAGCGGGATCGAACCGCTGACCTCCTGCGTGCAAAGCAGGCGCTCTCCCAGCTGAGCTAAGGCCCCACAAGACCTCTCAAGACTAAACAAGACCAATGTGCATTCCTTATCCTTAGAAAGGAGGTGATCCAGCCGCACCTTCCGATACGGCTACCTTGTTACGACTTCACCCCAATCATCTATCCCACCTTAGGCGGCTGGCTCCTAAAAGGTTACCTCACCGACTTCGGGTGTTACAAACTCTCGTGGTGTGACGGGCGGTGTGTACAAGGCCCGGGAACGTATTCACCGCGGCGTGCTGATCCGCGATTACTAGCGATTCCGACTTCATGTAGGCGAGTTGCAGCCTACAATCCGAACTGAGATTGGCTTTAAGAGATTAGCTTGCCGTCACCGGCTTGCGACTCGTTGTACCAACCATTGTAGCACGTGTGTAGCCCAGGTCATAAGGGGCATGATGATTTGACGTCATCCCCACCTTCCTCCGGTTTATTACCGGCAGTCTCGCTAGAGTGCCCAACTGAATGATGGCAACTAACAATAGGGGTTGCGCTCGTTGCGGGACTTAACCCAACATCTCACGACACGAGCTGACGACAACCATGCACCACCTGTCACCTCTGTCCCGAAGGAAAACTCTATCTCTAGAGCGGTCAGAGGGATGTCAAGACCTGGTAAGGTTCTTCGCGTTGCTTCGAATTAAACCACATGCTCCACCGCTTGTGCGGGCCCCCGTCAATTCCTTTGAGTTTCAACCTTGCGGTCGTACTCCCCAGGCGGAGTGCTTAATGCGTTAGCTACGGCACTAAACCCCGGAAAGGGTCTAACACCTAGCACTCATCGTTTACGGCGTGGACTACCAGGGTATCTAATCCTGTTTGCTCCCCACGCTTTCGAGCCTCAGCGTCAGTTACAAGCCAGAGAGCCGCTTTCGCCACCGGTGTTCCTCCATATATCTACGCATTTCACCGCTACACATGGAATTCCACTCTCCCCTCTTGCACTCAAGTTAAACAGTTTCCAAAGCGTACTATGGTTAAGCCACAGCCTTTAACTTCAGACTTATCTAACCGCCTGCGCTCGCTTTACGCCCAATAAATCCGGACAACGCTCGGGACCTACGTATTACCGCGGCTGCTGGCACGTAGTTAGCCGTCCCTTTCTGGTAAGATACCGTCACAGTGTGAACTTTCCACTCTCACACTCGTTCTTCTCTTACAACAGAGCTTTACGATCCGAAAACCTTCTTCACTCACGCGGCGTTGCTCGGTCAGACTTCCGTCCATTGCCGAAGATTCCCTACTGCTGCCTCCCGTAGGAGTCTGGGCCGTGTCTCAGTCCCAGTGTGGCCGATCACCCTCTCAGGTCGGCTATGTATCGTTGCCTTGGTGAGCCGTTACCTCACCAACTAGCTAATACAACGCAGGTCCATCTGGTAGTGGTGCAATTGCACCTTTTAAGCAGCTATCATGCGATATCTACTGTTATGCGGTATTAGCTATCGTTTCCAATAGTTATCCCCCGCTACCAGGCAGGTTACCTACGCGTTACTCACCCGTTCGCAACTCATCCGGAAAGAGCAAGCTCCTTCCTTCAGCGTTCTACTTGCATGTATTAGGCACGCCGCCAGCGTTCGTCCTGAGCCAGGATCAAACTCTCATTAAAAGTTTGAGTTCTCACTCATTTCTGTCACTGACAGATTTATTGTTTTTTTCATTGTTCAGTACTACAACTTAATGTTGTAGTGCCCTGCACATTGGTTCGTCTTGTTCAGTTTTCAAAGGTCTTTGTCGCGCTTACGACAACTATATTAGTATATCACAGTCACTTTTCTCTGTCAACAGGTTTTTTTAACTTTTTTTAAATCCCATTTCCATCAACCGCGATACACCCATAGTCCGTACGGGATTCGAACCCGTGTTACCGCCGTGAAAAGGCGGTGTCTTAACCCCTTGACCAACGGACCTGAGCTTTTTCAACTCTTTCTATTATACC
>NZ_JAHZPZ010000013.1 GCF_019929665.1 Streptococcus infantis
GGAGCTTCAGTCGTTGTTGGAGCTTCAGTTGTTGTTGGAGCTTCAGTTGTTGTTGGAGCTTCAGTTGTTGTTGGAGCCTCTGTTGTTGTAGTGTAAGTGTTTGTGAACTTACGAACTTTATCAGCTTCTTTAACAGTTGCAACTAGTTTACCTTCGCCATTATCTACTACTGAAACTTGGATTGTATAACTTTCAGTTGAGTATGTAACTCCTGCTACTGAACCAGCTTTTTCTGTCAAGACATATTCGTGGTTTCCTGCTTCAGTGTATGAAAGTTTGAAGGCTACTTCGTTTGTTGCAACTTCAACACCTTCAACTTCTTTACCGTTTGATGATGTTGCAATGACTTTTCCACCTTCGCTCAATTCAAACTCAAATTGTTCTTTAGCAAGTTCTTTACCAACCAATTCTTTAGTTGCTTTGAATGTAGCACGAGCTGGTGATGGCTCATATGTGTTTGTTAAAGTAGGTGTTTGAGTTGTAACCTCAGCTTTAAGTGTTCCACCTTCAGCTTTAACAACGACTGTTACTTCGTATGAGTTTTCATCAAATGTGATACCAGGAACTTTTGTTTCAGTATTTTCTTTGATGACATAGTTGTAGGTACCAGGACCTTTAGCTTTCAAACCTTCAAATGTGATGCTTCCATCTGCTTTGTTTGTTGTTGAAGCAATTGGAGTAGTCAAGTTATTTGCATTGTACAAATCAAACTTGAACTCACCATCTTTCAAGGCTACTGGACGATTTCCAGCAATGACTTTCTTAGCAGTAATTGAAAAATCTGCTGCGATTGGTTCGTCTTGAAGGTTGATCTTAGAACCTTCAGCTCCAAGAGTTACCTTGTATTCTTTTTCATCAAGAGTATATCCAGCAGGAGCTGTCTTTTCTTTGATGATGAATGTCTTACCGACATATTTCTGATCAAACTCATCAGAGATTGCCACACCTTTTTCATTTGTAGTCAATTCTGTAGAGATAGTTCCATCTTCTGACTTCACTGTATAAACAGCGCCTGCAACTGGAACCAATGTGAAGGCATTTGTCTTGTTGATCTTAATCTTGAAGGCTGTAGAAGCTTCGATTTGTCCTTTTACAAGAGATACACGTTCAGCTTTAAAATCTAAGTTTGTGCGATTACTGCGGAAAGGAAGTGCAGTTCCATCTGCTGTAGTCAACTGGATAACGTTTTGAACTTTTCTACCATCACCTGGTGTTGTGGTATGGTATTCAACCCAGTATGATTTAGATCCATCTGCAAAGATAAGCTTGAACTGAGTATAGTTCTCATTCCAAGCTACAGTATAGTCAGTACCTTCTACCATCTTCTTAGCATCATCCGGAACTTGAGAACTACCATCGTTCAATGTAGCAGAAGAATAAACTACCAATGACTCTGGGATATACTGGATAGGAGCAAATTCAGATGTATTTGGAAGGAAGTCATTCAAAACTAAGTTTTTACCATAGTCTTGTCTTCCAGTATTGACACGAATTCTCCATGGAGAGTATACGTCACCTTTACCTACTGAACCAATTGCTGCTAACTTTGCTGAAGTCCATTCTTTACTTACTACATCGTTACCAACCTTAGCAAAGTTTTCGAAGCCTTCTTGCTTGCTGTCAACTGTCTTAGATGTAAAGGTATGTGTGATTGTTTTACCAACACCCTTGTTTTCAAAAGTTAGTGGTGTTGCTGTTTGGTCACTCTTGAACAAGAAAGTAATTGCATAATTTCCTTTCACGCCTTTAACGGTATCCCCGCCTGTTTTAGCTTGGAACTCATCAAGGTTCTTCAAAGTAACACGTGCTTTACCACCTTGGTTATCACCATTAGCAGTAACAACTACTGTACCGATATTAACTTTTGTTTCCTTATCGAACAATTCAGTCGTCCCATTGTAGACAGTTACCGGTGTAGGAATATCTACATCAAAGTAATCGCCATTGGCCAATTTACCATCATATTGCTTGAGGTCAAATTGAACAAAGAACTGATTTGAACGATTGGTAATAATCTGATAAGTACCGTCACTATTCGGTTCCAATTTGGAATCCGACATATTTAGGACACTTATATCAGTTACTACACCCGTTAATTCTTTCCCATCCGCATAAGCGACATTGGTCGATAAGAACAATGCACTCAGGAAGGTCAGAACTGATACAAAAAATATTATAAACGGCTTTTTCTTAATCTTTTTCACCATTAAATATTTCCTTCTTTCCCTATTTTTTTAAAATATCTTGAATTATTAAATAATCCAAGATAATAGTACTAAATTTCAACTTAAAAGTCAATGAAATCGAGGCTCAGAAGCCCATATTTTTAATAAATTACAAATATAATTATTTTATTTCTTAACAATTATAAGTTTTAGAGTCATAATATACGTTTTTATTATAATTTTATTTTTTCATATACATTGATTTTCATAAAGTTACAAAAACCATTCGAAAATTTTCGAATGGTTTTCATTTTTATGATAACTATTTCTTTAATAAACTAAGTGCTCCAGCATCCGCAATAATAGTTACATCTGGATGGTTTTGCAAGCTACTTGCTGGAAGGTTTTCAGTTACTGGACCTTCAACAGTACCTGCGATAGCTTTTGCCTTAGATTCACCATAAGCAAAAAGCAAAATTGATTTAGCATCAAGAATATTTTTAATACCCATTGAGATAGCTTGTGTTGGTACATCTTCAATCTTATCAAAGAAGCGAGCATTTGCTTCAATAGTGGACTGATCAAGATCTACAAGATGCGTTTGACTATCAAATGGAGTTCCCGGTTCATTAAAGCCAATGTGACCGTTTCGACCAATTCCAAGAATTTGCAAATCAACTGGATGGTCAGCAAGAATTTGATTATAGCGTTCTACTTCTTCCTCTGCATTATCTTTGACACCACGAGGTAAAAAGCTTTCTTTGAATGGCTTTTTATTGAATAGATTTTCTTGCATAAAGTAACGATAAGATTGAGGATTCTCTCCATCAAGTCCTACATATTCGTCCAAGTTAACACTAGTAAGATTTGAAAAATCAAGATCACTCTTAACGATTTCTCCATAAAATTCAAGCGGACTGCTACCTGTCGCAAGTCCTAATGTTTGAGCACCGTTTGCTAGCTTTTCTTTTAAAATTTCAAAAGCTACTTTTCCACCTTCTTCAGGATTTTTTACTTGTATAACTTTCATAATTGTTCCTCCGTATTTCTTTATTTCATTATATGGTATAGACCAATTTTTGTCAAGTGTAAACGGTTTAATATTTTAAATTTTATAGGATAAAGTTAAGAAAAAAAGAAGACTTAACTAGTCTTCTCTTTTTAAACTTTCAGACTGAATTAGTCTTCTCTTTTCTTTCTTGACAAAGCATAACCTGCAGTAGTTAAACCTACAAGTGCTAAATATGTCAAGAATGATTGTTCAACTGAAGCAGTATCCGGCAATGATTATTAATAAATAGTTCATCCAAAAATGATAAAAAGGCCTTGCTCTTACGAGCAAAGCCTCTTCATTTTAGAGCTAAAATTGTTATGTCAACACCAAAATATTGATGTTATCTCAATCTTAGTCTTCACGTCTTTTTGGTTTTGCAATTAAACCAAGTCCTACTAGACCAAGCACTGCACCTAGAGCAACTACTCCAGCTTTAGATTGTTCACCAGTATTTGGCAACTCACGACCCTTAGGTTTTTCTGGAGTTGGTGGCGTTACTGGTGGTGTTGGTGGTGTTGGCGGTGTTACCTTGTTGTTAAACTCAGTATCTTCAGGCACTTGTGAAGTAAGAGTCAACACTTTACCATCCTTAGTTACAGTAACTCCAACAGTCGCTACCATCTTATCGTACTCAACTCCAGCCTCTGTACCTTTCACTTCTTCTACATGATAAATATAAGTACCTTCTTGACCACGTTTGAATTCAAGAGCTGAGAACTTGATCTTACCTTCAGCATCATTGCTTACAGTTTCAATCACATTTCCATCCTTGTCTTTGAGTACAAAAGTAAACTCGCCAGCCTTCAGTGCACGGCCTTCCAATTTCTTAGTGAAGTTGAATTCAACTTTAACTGGAATATTTACAACACGTTTTTCAGTTGGTTTTTCTGGTTTTTCAACTGATTTCTTAGTTGGATCGTATTGGTGAACGATTTGAGAAGCTGTATTTTCAATATCTACACCTTCCTTAGCAGTATCCTTGATTCGTGCAAGAATATCAAACTTGTAGTAACGTCCAAATGCTAATTTAGCAGTGTCGATTACTTGTGTATTCTCTGCATCTCCAAGTGACTTAGTCAATTCAGCCTTAGACGTAGCAGTAATGACACCATCCACAATTGAGATATCAAATTTAGCGGTTACATCTTCACCAGTTACTGAATCGTAAGCTTTAATATCAGCTACATTAACATCCAAGTTTTCACTGTCATATTTATCTGTAATTCCAACAGATTGAATATTGTGAGCTTCTGTAAATTTAGTTGTATCCAACCATACTTGGTAAACAACCTTATCACCTTTATGGAGTGTTTGAGTATTGATATTTTGCGCTTCATTATTATCAACTTTGTCCGCATATGGATCTTTGTTGGTATCAGCTACTTTATCAGTCAACTCTTTATCATCATCCAAAAGTTTAGTTCCAGTAATGTCAAATTTCTCTTCGTTAAGAATGTATTTCTCTGGGTTAAACTCAGGAGTTTCTGGAGGAGTCACAGTGTTATTGAACTCTTTGTCTGGAGCGTCAGTCACTGTCTTCACAAGTGCTTTAGCTTTTCCATC
>NZ_JAHZPZ010000014.1 GCF_019929665.1 Streptococcus infantis
CGTGCTAGTAAAAGCCTTTTTGTCTTATCAACAAACTTATACCTCTTATTAGCTACTTGATTCAGATAAACAATAGGAATCCAAAGTTCTTTATGTTTTGTTTTCTCTAAATCTTTTATAGCTGTTTCTTCAAGCCAAGTAGGAAAAGTGAAAGATGAGCTTTGCTCATTAGGCGAGGTTCCCTCGACTATATATTCTTTATTTATATCTAACTTTAAATCTTGCTCTAACTCTTTATCTATCTCTTTCTCTGTCTTACATGTAGATAACGTTGTAAAATTATTAGATAACAATGTAAGATTATTTTCTTTCTCTTGTTGCTCTTTGCGGTAGCTTCTCATATATGCAGCGTGGTTTGTTTCTTGTTGTACCAAAGCTTTTGCTTGTGTTAACTCGGCATTTTTATCTTCATCAATCTGAATCAGGCCACATTGCGTAAAATAAGCTATAGTCATAGATATATCATCTTCAGAAACATCTAATTTCAAGGCCAGTTCTTCTTTTAAGGTTTCAAAGTACCCTTCGTAATACAGAATACAATCACTTTCAAGACTTTCTAACATCATGCGCATATAGATCACTGTCATGGTATAGCCACCAGGCATACTTTTTAGACGCTTAATAAATAGGTTGTCAAAAAATTTCTTATCAATTTTCAACCAAAAATATACTTTAGTCTTTGCCATCATCTACCCCCAGGAACTTCAAAATATCCGTAACTTTGTAATAGACTTTTCTAGTATCTTCTAGTGGTGGTTGGTAGCGTCTTAGTCCTGCACCTTCCCACTTTTGCAAGGTTTTATATTTTATATCTAACTCGTCCATAGCTTCTTGTGCTGATATTAAACCAGTTAGTCGTGGTTTAGGTCTTTCTCGGACTGCTAGATAGTTTTCTACTACTGTGCTGATTCTATTGGTTAAATCATTTTCGCTTTCTTTACTCAAACTAAACATACTTAATCCCCTTTACATACTGCTCCAAGTTGAATATAACGCCCATAGCAAGGATTTAATTCGCCCCTTGGTGTTTCTTCTGCTTGTTTATTGTAAGGGTTTTTATACTTCTCTAAATGATGTAGATAAAGGAATAATAGACCTACAACTAAAAGCAAGATAACTGCCTGTGTATTGGTTAAATCTAATTCATTCATATTAGTTCCTCGCTTGATAATTATTGATAAATTCCACACGGTCTACTTGTTCCATTTTCAAGAAACCGTCTACTTCTTCATAGGTCACTTTTCTATCAACAAAATCAGATAGAAATTGAAAAAGTTTTGGGTACTTCTCCTTAATCTCTACTATCAGTTCGTCAAATTCTGCTTGTGTCATGTTGTCTAAGTCTAGTGTCATTTTATTGCTCCTAATCAATCATCATTCCACGAGTATATAAGGATGAGTCTGTCCATGAATCCAAAACGTTCTTTTTCCCTCGTTTTTTCTTTGCGATATCAACCGCTATGACTTCCCATACATAATTCAATAATTGGCTTTGTTCCATTGGGTGGGTATTTTCTTTAGTTATCTCAGCTAGGTAAGTGTTTAAGAAAAGAAATCCATCAAAGTGGGAAAGTAGCTTTATAAACTTAGTATCACCCCAAAAATTTCTGTAATAAGACTCTTCTCGTTCTTCTAGTTCACCTATTACCTCAGCAATCACCCTCTGTTTCATCTTCTCTGTTTGTTCCTTTAGCGTTTGCTGTTGTTCATGGTATTCTGTGCTAGTTAGTTCATTATAAACATCATCCAAGTCATTCAATACCCTACTGATTGCTCTTTTAGCTATGATATTTCTAACTCCTGTAAGACTTCCTTGTATTTCTTCTAATTCTGTTGAAATAGCTTCTAATTTATCCGCTAACATGTTTTTTACCTCTGTTTCTTTGTTTGTGTGATTGCCTTGATGGGCTTTTAATGGTTGTTTCCTATACAGATTTCCCACCACTCCAAACGCTGGGCAGTTGCCCCAAGTTGGCGAACGCTTGTAGCGGTGTTTCATGAGTAATTACCCATCTTTCAGCTAAACAAGGCCTTAG
>NZ_JAHZPZ010000015.1 GCF_019929665.1 Streptococcus infantis
CGTGCTAGTAAAAGCCTTTTTGTCTTATCAACAAAC
Organism: Streptococcus infantis; assembly: GCF_019929665.1. Lineage (GTDB taxonomy): Bacteria > Bacillota > Bacilli > Lactobacillales > Streptococcaceae > Streptococcus > Streptococcus infantis_H. The sequence continues at coordinate 37 of NZ_JAHZPZ010000015.1, forward strand.
TTATACCTCTTATTAGCTACTTGATTCAGATAAACAATAGGGATCCAAAGTTCTTTATATTTTGTTTTCTCTAAATCTTTTATAGCTGTTTCTTCAAGCCAAGTAGGAAAAGTGAAGTCGGGATTTCCCGACAATATATTATCTAAATATAAATTATTACTCTTACTATTAACTCTATTCTCTTTCTCTATCTCTGTTGGACATAAATTGGAAATAGTCTTTTTATTTTGGACATTCTCCAATTTTGGTAAATCTTGACTATTTTTTCTTTGTTCTCGCTTGTATTTTGCCCAGTTTGTTTCACTCTCAACCATGGCTTTTGCTTGCGATAATGTAGCATGTCCATCATCGTCTATCTGAATCAGTCCACATTTTGTAAAATATGCAACCGTCATATTGATATCATCTTCAGAAACATCCAGTTTTAAAGCTAATTCCTGTACCAAACTATCAAAATATCCTTCATAGTACAAAATACAATCATCTTCTAAACTTTCCAACATAAGACGGATATAAATCACTGTCATAGTGTAGCCACCAGGCATATTTTTAAGTCGCTTAATAAAAAGATTATCAAAAAACTTCTTATCAACTTTTAACCAAAAATATATTTTAGTCTTTGCCATCATCTACCCCCAAAAACTTTAAAACATCTGAGATTTTATAATACGCTTTTCTAGTATCTTCAATAGGCGGTATATACTGTGGTAGTCCTGCACATTCCCATTTTGTCAAGGTTTTATCTCCTATGCCCAGTTCTTCCTTTAGTTCCACCTTACTGATTAAATCTAATCTTTTTTGAGGTACTTTCTCATGACTTTTTAAATACCGTTCCACTGCTTCCAAAATCTTAGACTTTAAATCTTCAATCATTTTTTCAAACATCTTAGCACCCCCATGGCTTAACCCCTGCAAGCTGAATATAACGCCCATAATCGGGGGTTAAACTCTCGCTAGGTGTTTCTATCGTCTGTTTGCTTTCTCGCTCAAATTGGGTGCTTTTTTGCGGTCTCGGTGGTTTAGATAAAGCAGTAGGCCAATCAATACCACGGAAAAGATAATCGCCTGTGTGTTGCTTAAATCTAATTCATTCATGCTATGCCCTCGCTTGATAGTTTTTGATATAGTCCACTTGGTTGCTTCGTCCCATCTTCAGGAAGTCGTCCACCTCTTCGGTGCTTACTTTTCTATCTACAAAATCAGAGATAAACTGGAAGAGGTTTGGGCGTTTCTCCTTAATTTCAGCCATTTGTTTATCAAATTCTGCTTGTGTCATGTTGTCTAGGTCTAGTGTCATTGCATTGCCTCCTCAAACTTCTCTATAAGATGATCTTTACTTACTTTCCGATTAGCATTTTTAGAATTAAAAAGAATATCTTTCAAGGTTATAGTAGCCTCTAAATACTCCTTTTCAGCATGTTCTATATACGCCTGTTGCTCTGCTTCGTTGTCAAAAAAGTGCTTGGCTTGGCGTTTAAAGAAGGCTTGTCGCATAGCGTCCATTTCAAAAATACCAGGACTGAAAAACATTCCCGTAGTGCTTTTAGAGACTGCCTCGATTTTATGACTTTCATTCAATTCAGGAAGTTCAATCCAAAGTAAGCGGTGTAAATTTTCTTTGATAGCTTTTAATTGTCCTGATAAGAGTCCTATTCTCGAAAAATCATTGTTTTCGTCTGCTTGGTGTAATTCCATACTAATTCTATCCAAGCTTTTAGCGATAATATCGTATGTTGTTTCTGTCATAGTCTGTTTTCCCTTTTTCCTATATTGGATTATTTCACCACTCCAAACGCTGGGTAGTTGCCCCAAGTTGGCGAACGCTTGTAGCGGTGTTTCATGAGTAATTACCCATCTTTCAGCTAAACAAGGCCTTAG
>NZ_JAHZPZ010000016.1 GCF_019929665.1 Streptococcus infantis
GTTGTTGGAGCTTCAGTCGTTGTTGGAGCTTCAGTCGTTGTTGGAGCCTCAGTTGTTGTTGGAGCTTCTGTTGTTGTTGGAGCTTCAGTCGTTGTTGGAGCTTCAGTCGTTGTTGGAGCCTCAGTTGTTGTTGGAGCTTCTGTTGTTGTTGGAGCTTCAGTCGTTGTTGGAGCCTCAGTTGTTGTTGGAGCTTCTGTTGTTGTCGTTTGTTCTTTTGAATTCACAATAGTCTTTGTAACTGACTGGTCTTCTCCAAAGTCCGTAACATCTACTTCTGTATCTTCAGAATCAATGACATAGCCTTTTGGTACTTCTGTTTCCGTCAGGATATATTTGTCTTTTAGAAGACCTTTTACAGTGATTTTCCCGTCAGCATCAGTTACATATTCACCAATGACTTGATTATTTGCTGGGCGAACTACTTTAAATTTCGCACCTGGTAATGGTTGATTTGCTTCATCAACTTTTTTAATGTTAATTGTAAAGACATAACCAATACCAGAACCACCTGCTACTTGAACGACAGTGGATTGCTCAACATGTTTAACAGCCTTTCCTTTGCCTTTTAACACAGCATCATTATTTAATACCTCTCCGTCTGCCGGTGAATAATTGGTTTGAACTTTATATTCAATACGATACTGATCTGATTCTGTGATATCACCAAGTTTTACGACAAATGATTGTCCATCCTCGCTGACGGTAACAGTATGTTGAGCAGTTACATCCGTTGTATCTGTAAATTCCCAAAGACCTTTAACATAGTCAAATTTACCTTTGATGACACGAATACTATCTTTAATATAAGATGCATTCGAAAACTTCAATGTGTCTTCTACTGTAGCATCTTGAAGACTTTCTTTAGTACGATTGATTGAAATGGTGTAAGAGAGTGTCTTTTGATCTTCACTACTTACCCATCCTGTTTTAGAAAATAATTCAGGGTTTCCATCTCCAACACCGGTGAAGTTAACTTTTCCAACTACTTGTGTTTTCCCATTAATAGTTACTTCGACAGGGATTTCTCCTTCTTCAGGGTGTTTTTGGAAATCTACTCGAGTATAGACATAGAAAGATCCTTTGGTATCAGAGTGTTTTTCAACATAATCAGTATAGGTTAAGACGATATGTTTTTTTGTTTCATCAATCTGACCATTTGCGATAACTTCATTTGTTTTCTCATCACGAATTTCAAAGTTTTGGGATTCTATATATAGAAAATCTGATAAATCAACTGTAGTTGTATCGCCAGCTTTAACATTTTTATTTTTTAAATCATAATTTGCATTAAGTCTAAACGTAACCCATTGCTTCAAATCACCATCAAGACTATCTCCTGATTTATTTGTAATACTTAGTGAGGTAATAGTATCAACAGTCTTACTATTAGACGTAGTAGCCGATGTTTCAGCAGCAGCATTTGTTAAGCTTAGTGAAACAAATACAGTTAATATACAAATAATGAAAAAGATAAACGATAGTTTTTTCTTATTCATTTTCATTTCTCCTTTAATTTATTAGTTTATTAAAACTAGTACAGTATACCAATATTTACATCCTATGTCTACTTTTATAACTCAAATAAACAAAAAAAATTTATCAAGATTACTTTTAGATATTAAATATGTTTTTTATGTCATATAATCGTATAAATTTATTTTTAAGAATAGATTTTTTTAATATCGATATCGAAAATATATATGCAATATTAGTATATAAAAAGTATAAAAAGAGAGAGCAATGCTCTCTCCTCTCTAAAGAAACTTATCTAATATTATTTAGTAAATTTACGTTTCATAACAACTGTT
>NZ_JAHZPZ010000017.1 GCF_019929665.1 Streptococcus infantis
AGTTGCCCCAAGTTGGCGAACGCTTGTAGCGGTGTTTCATGAGTAATTACCCATCTTTCAGCTAAACAAGGCCTTAGAATCACCCTGTCAGCTCTTGATTTCAAAACCTTTTCTAATTGCTTGCCTGCTCTTCGGTTTTTCTTTATATATTTGATAGAATAGATATTTTTTGCTATAATCAGAGCATGGAAAAAATTTCTATATCCTTAATCTTGTCGCTTGCTCGCCTCGTCTAAAATTTGAGCAAGTGATTTTTTTATTTTCTTTTTGCATGATTACTACCTGACTTTGGTTTATAAAGCAAGTCTTTGCTTTCGATAAGATCTAGAATCCAACTGAATCCCTGCTCAACCGTTTCAAGAAATGCGCCCAGGTCTTCACTCTCCAGGTTCTCGTAGTTCATACAAAGATATTCGGCTAGTTGTCTGTCTTTCTCAACTAGCTTTTTAAAATCCTTGGAATACTTGGGAATTTCTAACCCCTTGGCATTTGTAACTGTCTTAAAATCATTTTCCATTTTCTATACTCCTATACTTTAAAAATTAGTTCTTTAATTTCTGAATACCCCCTATTCAAATTAATCATAGCTATTGCCATATCTTCCAAGCGCTGATAGCTTGTCAGTTCTGCACTTGTCAAGCCCTCAATGCCGTTCTTACTTTCTCGCTCCTTCATGAGTTGCGCTTTATTCTTCCCTGTCACTCCCTTTAGTAGTAGGTTTGTAAGGGTACTATAGGCATGCTTAGGTGCTTTCTCCCATGCTTGGATAGCTTCGGTTAAGGTCTTGCGCTTTGGCTTTTCCAGTTCTCTCTGAAGATAACGTTTAGAAAGTTCATCACGCATTTCAAAAAAGGCTTTGACCAGGTTCTTCTTAAACTCTTTTACGGGTTCTGTATTTCGTAAGTAAATGATCAGCAATGTTGCTTGTTGCTCGTTCAAAATATAATCCCGTACATTTTGCCCACTCTCTGAAGGTGAAATTTTAAATTGCACCTTTCCGAAGCTTTCAAAGTCCTCTCG
>NZ_JAHZPZ010000018.1 GCF_019929665.1 Streptococcus infantis
CCTATTGTTTATCTGAATCAAGTAGCTAATAAGAGGTATAAGTTTGTTGATAAGACAAAAAGGCTTTTACTAGCACGATTCAAGGAAGGCTATACACTTGAAGATTTTAAACAAGTGATAGACATTAAAACGGCAGAATGGAAGGATAGTCCTGAATTTTCTAAATATCTGAGACCAGAAACACTTTTCGGATCCAAGTTTGACGGTTATTTGAATCAAAAGCCTAAAACCATAAAAGGGAAGTCCGAAGATAACTTCCCAGACCTACCATTTTAGGAGTTGTACAGATGAAGGAACAATTTAAAGAATTTAATAACAGAAAAATATCGGATACAGTTTGCGATATTCACCAAGTAAATTATTGGGAAATTTCTGTACCAGTGTTAGGGAGTTCAGAAAGAAAAGTACAAGCATTTTGCCCGGAGTGTGTAAAGGGAGAGATTAAACAAAAAGAGAAAGAACTATTACAGCAGTTCGAGGACAGACAAGCCTACTTTAAAACTTATGATGTCTTAATGCGTGATAGTACGATCCCTAAAGAGTTGAAAGGAGCGACGTTTGATAATTTCTTTGTTAAGACGGCAGAGGAGCGCCAGATGTTGGAGTTTGTAAAGAGACAAGCCCAGAAGTATCTTGCAGGTATGACAGGAAATACTTTAATCAGCGGTAGCACAGGAATAGGGAAAAGTCATTTATCTCTTGCACTTGCTAAAGAAATCAATGAGAGTTTCAGGGAGAAGAACGAGCCTAAGAGTGTATTGTTTGTTAGCTTAACCGAGATTATCAAGCAGATAAAAGAAGGCTGGGCTTATGGAAGAAATGCAAACTTAACAGAGTATGAGGCGGTTAAAAAGTTAGTTGATGTAGATTTTCTAATCATTGATGACCTGGGGGCAAAAAATGGGACGGTAAC